>NZ_BAAILM010000039.1:93467-156714 GCF_054589175.1 Pseudomonas sp. 3A(2025)
GAGCTTGCCCGGTGTGTGACCGAAACGGAAGAAGCGCGCCAGGCGCCGGCTTTCCGCTTCGTTGCCGTTGACCGGCAGGGTTTCATAGTTGCGCCCGCCCGGATGCGCGACATGATACTCGCAGCCACCCAGTGAGCGCTGCATCCAGGTGTCGACAAGGTCAAATACCAGCGGCGCATGCACGGGAATGGTCGGTTGCAGGCAGTTGGCCGGCTGCCAGGCACGATAACGCACCCCGGCCACGAACTCGCCGACCGTGCCGGTGGCTTGCAGCGGCACCGCAATGCCGTTGCAGGTCAGCACGTAGCGTTGCGGCGCCAGGCCCTTGAGACGCACTTGTAGCCGCTCCAGCGACGAGTCGACGTAACGCACCGCACCGCCGCCCGAGCCCTCCTCGCCCAGCACATGCCAGGGTTCGAGCGCCTGACGCAGCTCCAGCTCGATGCCGTTGACCGCGTAATCGCCCACCTTGGGAAAGCGGAATTCCAGGTGCGCCGCAAACCAGTCGGCTTTCAGCGGATAACCGGCCTCATTGAGTTCGGTGATGACATCGGCGAAATCCTGCTCGATGAAGTGCGCGAGCATGAAACGGTCATGCAGTTCGGTGCCCCAGCGCGCCAGCCGCTCCGGCTGGTAAGGCTCGCGCCAGAAGCGTGCGACCAGGGCACGCAGCAGCAGTTGCTGGGCCAGGCTCATGCGGGCATGCGGCGGCATTTCGAAGGCGCGCAGTTCCAGCAGGCCCAGACGCCCGCTGGCGCTGTCGGGCGAATACAGCTTGTCGATGCAGAATTCGGCGCGGTGGGTATTGCCGGTGACATCGATCAGCAGGTTACGCAGCAAACGGTCGACCACCCATGGCGCGACCTGCTCGCCCGGCGCAGGCATTTGCGCAAAGGCGATTTCCAGCTCGTACAGCGAGTCGTTGCGCGCTTCGTCGATGCGCGGTGCCTGGGAGGTCGGGCCGATGAACAACCCGGAAAACAGGTACGACAGCGACGGGTGATTGTGCCAGTAGCTGATCAGGCTGCGCAGCAGGTCAGGACGGCGCAGGAATGGCGAATCGCCAGGCACAGCCCCCCCCAGCACGAAGTGGTTGCCGCCACCGGTGCCGGTGTGGCGCCCGTCGATCATGAACTTCTCGGTGGTCAGGCGCGTCAGCCGTGCCTGCTCGTAGAGAAATTCGGTGCGTTCGACCAGCTCATCCCAACTGGCGGACGGTTGCACGTTGACCTCGATCACACCCGGGTCCGGGGTGATGCGGAAGTTGGCCAGGCGCGGATCGCTCGGCGGCTCGTAACCTTCGAGCAACACCGGGCACTTCAATTCCTCGGCAGTGGCTTCGATGACGGCCACCAGTTCCAGGAACTCTTCCAGTTTCTGCAATGGCGGCAGGAACAGGTACAAGCGCCCGTCGCGCACTTCGGCACACAACGCGGTACGGGTCAGCCAGTCGGCGGACTCGTCGATCTTCGGTGGCCGCTCGATCTCTGGCGCAGCAGACGGAGCCGACCCTGCGGCATCGCCCAGCGCCGGGAACGACTGATTGAGATCGGTGGGGTGGATGTACGGGTATTCGGCGGCCTTGACCCATGGCTGCGAAGCCAGTGGCAGGCGATAGCCCAGCGCCGAGTCGCCCGGCACCAGCCGGCAATGCTCGTCGCGCAGGTACCAGCGCCCGCTCTGCCACTCGTCACCGGCAGCGGTGCGCGCCAGTGGCAGGACCTGGCCGATGACCTTGTCGAGCCCCTGATTGAACACCTTGCGCAGCCGCGCGCGCTCCATCTCGTCGCCAAGGCGCGCATCTTCGGCGCTGACGTTGACCGGCAACTGCCCTTCGCGCCACAGGTAATAGAAATTGTCTTCGTAAGCCGGAAACACAAAGCGCGACGCGACGCCAAGACGCTCGGCGACACTGGCCAGAAAACGTTCGGCCAGTTCGCTGGTAGCGCCATGGTCACGGTTTTCATCGGCGATCAGTTCAGGATTGCGCCACACCGGCTGGCCGTCCTTGCGCCAGAAGCAGTTCAGCGACCAGCGCGGCAATTGCTCGCCGGGGTACCACTTGCCCTGGCCAAAATGCACCAGGCTGCCGGGGGCGTAATGCTCACGCAGGCGCTGGAACAGTTGCGCCGACAGGCGTCGTTTGTTCGGCCCGAGGGCGGCGGTGTTCCACTCGGCGCCATCACGGTCGTCGATGGACACAAAGGTCGGCTCGCCGCCCATGGTCAGGCGCACATCGCCTTGTTCGAGGTCACGGTCGATTTGCTGGCCGAGCGCAAGAATCTCGCCCCACTGCTCATCGTTGTACGGATAGGTGACGCGCGGCGCTTCCCAGATACGGGTCACCGACATCTCGTGGCTGAACTCGCTTTCGCATGGTTCGACCAGGCCGCTGATCGGCGCGGCAGAAGACGGCTCCGGGCTGCATGCGAGCGGGATATGCCCTTCGCCGGCGAGCAGACCCGAGGTGGCGTCCAGACCGATCCAGCCGGCGCCCGGCAAGTACACCTCGCACCAGGCGTGCAGGTCGGTGAAGTCCACGTCAGTGCCCGATGGCCCGTCCAGTGCCTCGACATCGGCCTTGAGCTGGATGAGGTAGCCGGACACGAAACGCGCCGCCAGTCCCAGATGACGAAGAATCTGCACCAGCAGCCAGGCCGAGTCGCGGCATGAACCGGAAGCGTTGCCCAGTGTTTGCTCAGGCGTCTGTACGCCCGGCTCCATGCGGATCAGGTAACCGATGTCGCTGTTCACCCGCTGGTTGAGCGCCACCAGAAAGTCGATGCTGGGCAGTGGTTCGCGCGCGATGCCTTGCAGGTACTGCGCAAACTTTGGCGTCAGCGGCAGTTTTTCGAGGTACGGCGCCAGCTCGCGCAGCTCTTCGCTGGCGTAGGTGAACGGGATCTTTTCGGCGTAAGGCTCAAGGAAAAAGTCGAACGGGTTGAATACTGCCATTTCGGCGACCAGATCGACCTCGATGCGCAACTCCTGGGTCTTCTCGGGAAACACCAGACGCGCCAGGTAGTTGCCCTGTGGGTCTTGCTGCCAGTTGATGAAGTGGTTGTCCGGCTGCACTTTCAGTGAATAGGACAACACCCGCGTGCGGCTATGGGCGGCCGGACGCAAGCGAACCACCTGAGGCCCCAGTTCGACGGCGCGTTCGTAACGGTAATGCGTGACGTGGTGCAAGGCGATATGAATCGACACGGCGTGCCTCCTGCGAGCCTGAACAAGTTCTCGGGCCGCGCAAGACTTATGCCACCAGCGACATGCGCGGCGCCCAAGGCATGGATAATGCGCCTAAAGACCAGCAGAGCACCATAACGGCGCCAGAGTTCATTGCACGTGCGTGGTGACGCACGGAAAGAGGGCAAGGTCAATCGAGAGGATTGACATATCCCGGGTTCCCCAAACGCATGACGCCAACCCGAAGGTTGGCGTCATGTATTCAGACAAACACGATCAGCGCGGCACGACCGGCTGCCGCGCCGGCTTGTTGCCGCCTTTCTTGCCGGCTTGTGCACGATCGCGGGCGGCCTGCTTGTTGCGGGCTTCAGCGGCAGCTTTAGCCTGCTCGCGCTTGTCCCATGGCTTGCTGCCATCGCTGGCACGCGGCGGCAGGCCGGTGTGCTGGGTCAGGATCTTGCCGGTGTCTTTCTTGCTGTCTTTGCCGACCTTGTGACTGCCCGACGGCGTCGAGTTCTTGCGTCGCGCGCTCTGGTAGCTGTCGGTCGCCGGCTGGTGCAGTGGAATCAACTGCTCTTTGCCCGGCCCGATCAGATCGCTACGGCCCATACGCTCCAGAGCCTCGCGCAGCATCGGCCAGCCCTTCGGATCGTGGTAGCGCAAGAAAGCCTTGTGCAAACGACGCTGCTCATCGCTTTTGACGATGGTCAGGTTGTCGCTCTTGTAAGTGACCTTGCGCAGCGGGTTCTTGCCCGAGTGATACATGGCGGTCGCCGAGGCCATCGGCGACGGATAGAACGCCTGTACCTGGTCGGCGCGGAAGCCGTTGCGCTTGAGCCACAGCGCAAGATTCATCATGTCTTCGTCGGTGGTGCCGGGGTGCGCAGCGATGAAGTACGGGATCAGGTACTGTTCCTTGCCCGCCTCTTTCGAGTATTTCTCGAACATGCGCTTGAAGCGGTCATAGCTGCCGATGCCCGGCTTCATCATCTGGTTGAGCGGTCCTTCCTCGGTGTGCTCCGGGGCGATCTTTAGGTAGCCGCCAACGTGATGGGTCACCAGTTCCTTGACGTATTCCGGCGACTCGACCGCCAGGTCGTAACGCAGGCCGGAGGCGATCAGAATCTTCTTCACACCCGGCAACGCACGGGCGCTGCGGTACAGCTGGATCAGCGCCGAGTGGTCGGTGTTCAGGTTCGGGCAGATGCCGGGGAACACGCACGATGGCTTGCGGCACGCGGATTCGATTTCCGGGCTCTTGCAGGCAATGCGGTACATGTTCGCGGTCGGCCCGCCGAGGTCGGAAATCACCCCGGTGAAGCCCGGGACCTTGTCGCGGATTTCTTCGATCTCGCGAATGATCGATTCATGGGAACGGTTCTGGATGATCCGCCCTTCGTGCTCGGTGATCGAACAGAAGGTACAGCCGCCAAAGCAGCCGCGCATGATGTTCACCGAGAAACGGATCATGTCGTAGGCCGGGATTTTTTCCTTGCCATACACCGGGTGCGGCACGCGGGCGTACGGCATGCCGAACACATAGTCCATTTCTTCGGTGGTCATCGGAATCGGTGGCGGGTTGAGCCAGATATCGACGTCGCCGTGCTTCTGCACCAGCGCACGGGCGTTGCCCGGGTTGGTTTCCAGGTGCAGCACGCGGTTGGCGTGAGCATAAAGCACCGGGTCGTTACGCACTTTCTCGAATGACGGCAGACGCAGCACGGTCTTGTCGCGGGTCATGCGCGGGCTTTCGAGAATCTGCACGACCTTGGCTTCGTTCGGGTCTTCGACCTCGCCCTTGGACTGCTCGATGGCGCAGGCCTGAGTGTCCTGAGTGTTCACATACGGGTTGATGATCTTGTCGATCTTGCCCGGACGGTCGATACGGGTCGAGTCGACCTCGTACCAGCCTTTTGGCGTGTCACGGCGAATGAACACCGTACCGCGCACATCGGTGATGTCTTCGATCTTCTGCCCATAGGACAGGCGCTGGGCGACTTCGACCACCGCGCGCTCGGCGTTGCCGTACAACAGGATATCGGCGCAGGCGTCGACCAGAATCGAGTGACGAACCTTGTCCTGCCAGTAATCGTAGTGCGCGATACGGCGCAACGAAGCTTCGATGCCGCCGAGTACGATCGGCACATGCTTGTAGGCTTCCTTGCAGCGCTGGCTGTACACCAGACTGGCGCGATCAGGACGCTTGCCGGCCATGCCGCCCGGCGTATAGGCATCGTCGGAGCGGATCTTCTTGTCGGCGGTGTAGCGGTTGATCATCGAGTCCATGTTGCCGGCCGCGACACCGAAGAACAGGTTCGGCTCGCCCAGCTTCATGAAGTCGTCTTTGGAGGTCCAGTCGGGCTGGGCAATGATGCCGACCCGAAAGCCCTGCGACTCCAGCAGCCGGCCGATAATCGCCATGCCAAAGGACGGATGGTCGACGTACGCATCACCGGAGATGATGATGATGTCGCACGAATCCCAGCCAAGCTGATCCATCTCTTCCCGGCTCATGGGCAGGAACGGCGCTGGTCCGAAACATTCGGCCCAGTACTTGGGATAGTCAAATAACGGCTTGGCTGCTTGCATGGGCGGTGACCGGTGTTGGTGTCAGGGGAGGCTGATCGCGCATGGAAATTCGCGGGCGCGCAATATAGCACAAAAAATGATCAAACCCGACGGGTTTGGTCGGGTTATGAGAGAGCGCCCGACGAACCCGCGATCAATCGTCGTCGAACTGATAACTGCCCGGCGCGAGGTTTTCAAAGCGGGTGTATTTACCGATGAACGCCAGGCGTGAAGTACCGATAGGGCCGTTACGCTGCTTGCCGATGATGATTTCGGCAATGCCCTTGTATTCGGTCTCCGGGTGATACACCTCATCACGGTAGACGAACATGATCACGTCGGCGTCCTGCTCGATTGCACCGGACTCACGAAGGTCGGAGTTGATCGGGCGCTTGTTCGGGCGTTGCTCCAGAGAACGGTTGAGCTGCGACAGGGCGATGACCGGGCAGTTGAATTCCTTGGCCAGCGCCTTGAGCGAGCGCGAGATCTCGGAGATCTCGTTGGTGCGGTTGTCGCCAGCAGCGCCCGGGACTTTCATCAACTGCAGGTAGTCGATCATGATCATGCCGATGTCGCCATGCTCACGCGCCACCCGGCGCGTACGGGCACGCATTTCCGAGGGGCTGATGCCGGCGGTGTCATCGATGAACAGCTTGCGGTCGTTGAGCAGGTTGACCGCCGAGGTCAGGCGCGGCCAGTCATCGTCATCCAGTTGCCCGGAACGAATCTTGGTCTGGTCGATACGACCGAGCGAGGACAGCATCCGCATCATCAGCGATTCGCCTGGCATCTCCAGCGAGTAGACCAGCACGGCCTTTTCGCTGCGCAATACGGCGTTTTCGACCAGGTTCATGGCGAAGGTGGTCTTGCCCATCGACGGACGGCCAGCAACGATGATCAGGTCGGCCGGCTGCAGGCCGCTGGTCATGTCGTCCAGGTCGGTGTAGCCGGTGGACAGACCGGTAATGGCGTTGTTGCTGTTGAACAGCGTATCGATGCGGTCAATCGCCCGGGTCAGCAGGTCGTTGACGCCCACCGGGCCGCCGGTCTTGGGCCGCGCCTCGGCAATCTGGAAGATCTGCCGCTCGGCCTCGTCGAGGATTTCTTCGGCGGTGCGGCCTTCGGGGTTGAAGGCGCTGTCGGCGATCTCGCTGCTGATGCCGATCAACTGGCGCAGCGTGGCCCGCTGGCGAACGATCTGCGCATAGGCCTTGATGTTGGCCACCGACGGGGTGTTCTTGGCCAGTTCGCTGAGATAGCCCAGGCCACCGACCTGCGAAGCCTGGCCTTCCTTGTCCAGTTGCTCGGACAGGGTCACCACGTCAATGGGCAGGTTCTGATCGGCCAGGCGCGCAATGGCGCGGAAGATCAGGCGGTGGTCATGTCGATAGAAATCGCCATCGGATACTTGATCGAGCACGCGCTCCCAGGCGTTGTTGTCCAGCATCAGGCCACCGAGTACAGCCTGTTCGGCTTCGATGGAATGAGGCGGCACCTTGAGGGCAGCGGTTTGCAGATCGTATTGCTCGGGGGCGGAGATATCGTTCATGGCCACAAGAATTCGGAGTACTCAATCAGGCTTGCAGAAAGACAAAGGGCACGACCTGTGAACAGGATCGTGCCCGATGTTAATCCTCTGGCAGCCAGGCCGCCAGACGATCATGTGCAGCTTAAGCAGCCACCACGACAACGCGAACGGTTGCGTCAACGTCGCTGTGCAGGTGCACGGCAACATCGAATTCACCGACGTTACGGATGGTGCCATTCGGCAGACGAATTTCGCTTTTCGACACTTCAACGCCCGAGGCGGTCAGTGCGTCAGCGATATCGTGAGTACCGATCGAACCGAACAGCTTGCCTTCGTCGCCAGCGGTGGCAGTGATGGTCACTTCCAGCTCGGCCAGTTGGGCGGCGCGGGTTTCGGCCGAAGTTTTCTTGTCGGCAGCCAGCTGCTCCAGCTCGGCACGACGCTCTTCGAACGCAGCCAGGTTGGCAGCGGTCGCAGGGGTGGCCTTGCCGTAAGGCAGCAGGTAGTTACGACCGTAGCCGGCCTTAACGTTTACTTTGTCGCCCAGGTTGCCCAGGTTGGCGACTTTTTCCAGAAGGATCAGTTGCATGTGGAAATCCTCTAACTTTTAACCTTCACCGTTCGCAGAACCGTTACCGGCGTCTTTCGACCCCCGGCGGCCGCGAAAATCAATCAGGCTGTCGACAATGGCCAAGACCACGAGCAACGGATAGATCAGCTGCATGAACAACAGCAGCGTGATGTACATCCCCACCAGCCAGAACTTGCCAAGACGCTTTTCAGCGACCAGGCCATGAATCAGGGCGGCACCCGCGAACACCAGCGGTACGCTGCACAACGGTGTCAACATGGCCATGTGCGGACCGAAGTTCGGCCCCACCAGCATGCACACCAACAGCACCAGCATCGGTATTCGCGGCAGTCTCACGGCGCGAAATTCACGCCCGAAACCACCAGGGTTGTACAACAACGCTTGCCAGTAACGCCCCAGCATCAGGGTCAGCACACTGACGATCTGCAACAAAGCCGCTATCAGGCCATTGAGAACCGGTGCAATCAGTGATCCGAGGCGGGCCCGTTCTTCTACGCTCATCTGATCGTAGATACCGGGAAGCATTGCCGGCAGGTGCTTTTGAAGCTCCTGCGACAACATCTCGATCGGCTCACGAAACACCGACCCCAGAATCACTGCGTACAACAATCCCCACGCTACGCTTGCAAGCAGCACACGGACCCAGGACTCGCTGGCACGCAAAACCATTGCCAGGCCTAGCGAACCGACCAGCACCATAGCGGTGCGCGGTTCACCGAAATACCACCAGGCCAAAGCCGGCAGTAGAGCCCAGGCCAGGATGCCGGCGGCATCACTGAACCCGCGTCGCAGAAGCACCAGGCATCCTGCGGCAGCACTCAACCAGAACAGCAGCGGCAATGCCGCACATCCGGCCACGATCAAAGTGGCCTGCATACGACCGCGCATGATCAATTCAGCTAAGGCGCGCATGCGATCTATCCCTTGTTACGTCTTGTCGACTACCCGGTCTCAGCGGCCGTGGCTGTCGGTGTAAGCCAGCAAGGCCAGGAAGCGGGCGCGCTTGATAGCGGTGGCCAGCTGACGCTGATAACGAGCTTTGGTACCGGTGATGCGGCTTGGAACGATTTTGCCGGTTTCCGATACGTAGGCTTTCAGAGTGTTGAGATCCTTGTAATCGATCTCTTTCACGTCTTCAGCGGTGAAGCGGCAGAATTTACGACGACGGAAGAAACGTGCCATGTAATAGGCTCCTCAAAAGGTCCGTGGATTACTCGTCAGCGTTATCGCTAACGTCACTGTTGTCGCTGTCATCGCCATCGGCGCTGTCAGAGTGCTCAGGACGGTCACGACGCTCACGGCGCTCGCTGCGGTTTTCTTCAGCCTTGAGCATCTCGGACTGGCCAGTAACGGCTTCGTCGCGACGGATGACCAGGTTACGGATCACGGCATCGTTGTAACGGAAGTTGTCTTCCAGCTCGGCCAGGGCCTTGCCAGTGCACTCAACGTTCAGCATCACGTAGTGAGCCTTGTGAACATTGTTGATTGCATAGGCCAGTTGACGACGGCCCCAGTCTTCCAGACGGTGAACCTGGCCACCGTCTTCTTCGATCAGCTTGGTGTAACGCTCTACCATGCCGCCGACTTGTTCGCTTTGATCCGGGTGGACCAAAAAGATGATTTCGTAATGACGCATGAATGCTCCTTACGGGTTGTAGCCTGCCACGAAGTGTGGTCAGACAAGGAGTGAATGACTCGTGTTTGCCTTGCTCACGCACGGGCACATGATGGCCTGCCGTGGCAGCAAGGGGCGCAATTGTAGAGAAGGGACCGGTGCGGCGCAAGGCAATTGGTGATTATTTGAGCAGCACGCGCCAATGGCGCCGACTGCCGCTTTTCATCGACGGCCATCGCCGTTTCGCGCCTGCCAGAACAGCTCATCCGGCCAGCGCTGCTCACGTCGATAGTGGTAGTCGATTTGCTTGAGGTAAGCCTGACGAACGCTTTGCAGTACAGACCGATAGGGTGCCAGTGCCTGTGGCTCGCCTTGCAAGACCCTGTGCACAGCCTCGGCACCACGCAACCCGGTGTATAACGCATTGAACAGCCCTTGGGAGGACAAGGGGTCAAATGCCAGAGCTGCGTCGCCCACCGCCAGCCAGCCATCGCCAGAGCACTGTTGCAACTGACCGCCACTGGCATCACAGGCACGAGGCACACTCCACTGGCTGGCCCGACATAGCGATTGCAAATGCTGGGTGCCCTTCAGTTGCTCAAGCCAGGATTGCCGACAACCCTGCAGGGCAGCGGCCTCATCGGCACGGGTATGCAGGGCGGCGACACAGCGGCCATCAGGCAACTGCGCCTGATACCACCAGCCCTTGCTCACCGACTCGATCAAGGTACGCAGGTCCTGATTGTCGCTTTGCGCCCAGGCATACACTGCCACCAGCGCCTGATCTCTTACCCGCCCTACCCCCAGACGTCGACCCAGGATCGATGCCCTGCCGCTGGCATCGACCAGCCAGCGCGCAGTGATGTTTTTTTGTGCCCCTTGCAACTGCCAGCCGTGTGCCGTTCGGCTGAGCCGACCCAAGCGCTCACGCCAACTCTGAACGCCCGCCGACCAGGCCGCCTCACGCAAGACCTCATCGAAGCGGGCACGATTCAGATGCCAGCCCGAACCCTGCGGGTCGATCATGAAATCGTGCGTGCGCAAATGCGCCTCACCCCAGGCCGAGCAATTTCCGATACACACCTGCGGCAGGCTGCGCTCCAGATGATCCAGCAGTCCCAGGTCACGCAACAGGGGCCGCGCCGCGCCCGGCAAGCTTTCGCCTATTCGCGCCACCTCGGGCAGCGGGTCTATCAACATCACCCGATACCCGTACAGCGCCAATTGCCGCGAGGCCACCGCCCCGGCCGGGCCAGCGCCGATGACGGCAACATCGATCACCGTCAACGCCCAAGGATCCGACAAAACTCTTCGTATTGCTCGGCACTGTCCCAGCCGGCGAGAATCAGGCTTTGTAACTCTGGTTCGGGAACGTCCAGCCCAACAGATGCCATGGTTTTTTCCGCTGCACCGCGACGCTCGATCTCGACCTGCATGACAGCAGGAAAATCATCGTCATCAGCAATACCGGGACGCGCTTCAACGACGCCCAGAGCGCTGACATCGGCGACCATCTGCATGGCCTGACTGACGAATGTCCCAGAGGCTTGTCGCCCCCATCGACTCCGTCGATTGAACAATGCCAGACGCTCTTCTCGCGGTTGCGAGTCATCGATCACCCGCTTGTAATCGGCCTCGCTCAATACTTGATTCGGCACCTGGGCAGGCCAGAACGTCGGCAGGAAGGGATCATAATCCTTGTCGTAGCCGGAGCGGCAGCCCACTGCGTCGACCTGCCATGGCAGCGCCATCCAGCGGCTCAGACCGCCGGGAGGCTGAGCATGCAAGGGCCCTTGGGCACTCAAAGCCTTTTCCTGATCCAGCAACGCCCCATACTCGGGCGCGGGCTGACCATCCGGCAGCGCCTTGATCCGGAAGGGCGCGCGATAGATCGAAGCGTGGCGCATGGGCCAGCTCAATTCGATGCCAGGGTGAAACGCGTCGGCCACGCAAAAATGCAGTGCTGCCTGATCGAGCATCGCCGGCCGCATGGCCACTGGCAACCTGTCGAGCGAGCCTACCGGTTCGGGGTCTGCCAGCCAGTCATTGATGAAGTCTCCGGCAACCCAGCGCTTCAACAGGTTGCTGCGTACCGCTGAAGGCGCCAGATGATTACCGGGCAAATCCTCATCGCCACCGAAGGTATCTCCGTACAGCCAGGGCCAGGTGCGCTGTTCGTGGACACTGTTATCGGTCGCCCGAAAAGCGTTGAACACCGTGCGCCGCAGGTGGCTGCTGGCTTCGTCGGTCCGGGACAATCTGGCCAGCAGTTTACGATTGGTGAAGTCCATCGGCGCGCCGTAGCCATACAGGCTGGCGAAGCCTTTGTTGACCCATTGCAAGCCACTCAGGCGCTGCAGCACTGGCAAGACATCACGCTGAAAGGAAACGGTCTCGACAGGCTGCAGCCAGCCACATTCGGTATAGGTATCAACCAGCAAGTCATAGAGCGTTCGCCAGCCCACGATATGCGGCGCGAAGCTGGGCTGCGCTGAAACGACCCAGGCCGACTCCACCGGCAGGGACTTGCCATTAAGTACGACGGTGGCGCTGACAGGGCCGTCAGAGGTGTCATCGCACCACTCCCTCGCATTGGCAAAGCTGCCTGGCTCATCCTTGTCGTAAATCAGTTTACCGGTGGGCGACGCCGACTGTGCAAAACCACCCAGCACCAGCAAACGCCCCTCTGAGTCGGTGCGCAGCTCACCCAGCGGGACCTTGCCCCCCATGAATTGTCCAGTGTCGAACTGATAGCCCTGACCGCTGCGACTCTTGCCGCTGATGGATCGGGCACCTGGATCGATGACCAGCGCTTCTCGCGCAGCGCCGCTCAGGTGATCGTTGCGCAGCGCCATTTTCAGGTCCCCGGCCTCAGGAAGGTCCATCGCCATCTCGAACCTGTACCACTGAGCCTTGCGATTGGCCAGATGCACCTGCCAGTCGATCTGCGCCTGATCAGCAGTCAGCTCCGCGACCACCTGGTCATTGGCGTCGTAGCCATAAATGCGAAAGCGTGCAGCCTGGCGCTTCAAGGCGCCCGTATCGTCGCGCGCATTGCCCAGCATATAGGTGCCAGGCTCAAGGGTTTCAGGGCCGATGAAAAAGCCGTCGTGTTCGCGGCTGCTGCCAAGCCGGGCGATGCCGATTCCGGGGTGAATCACTGCCCGCACAATCGTGCCGAGGTCAGGTGCCACAGAATCCGGGCGAATCGTAAAATCATTCATGCTGTTCGTCCTTGAACGTTGTGAGTCAGGTCTGTTGTAAAAAATCTTTATTCCAGCCGATCAGGCCTGGGAATCTGCGGCTCGCCCAGCGTTTGTCCGTTGTAGTTTCTGCGCACATTGGCCGAGGCCTGATAAACCACCTTTCTAGCCTGGGCGATGCTGCCGACCGGTTCATGCTCCTTGAGTGTTCGCCATGGGTTATAGGCCAGCGCCTCGCCATATTCGGTCTGGCTGCGCGCATCGATATCCTGCAAAGGCAATGTCAGGGTGGCCACATGCACGGCAGGCATTGAATGTTCATCCCATAGCACCATGGCATCGTCCACAGGCACCGCGTCACTCGACGTCCAGCGCTGCACCATGAAGTGCAAGCGCGCCTCGCCGGTCGCCAGCCTTTCACGCAGGTCCTTGCGCAAGTAAGCAGGGTCGTCATAGTCGGGCTCCTCTACCGGCGGCATGTACTCCGGTACGACCTTGTACTTGCAGTAGCCCGCGCCAAAACGATAAGGAACCACACTCCAGAGCTCGCTTTGCAGCACACTGGGCACACTCTTTTTCATGGCATCCAGCACCTCCCCGGTTTCTGGATGCTCGCGAACCCAGCCGTCGAAATCGCGAAATAACGCACACATATCGCTGGCCGTCCTGACGAAGAAAACCGGATGGTTTTGCAGCAGAAAGTCCAGGGTAGGCGTGCTCTCGTCCGGCACCAGGCACTTTAGGCCCGGCACATCGAACAGCTTGATTCCCAGCCCTACCGTTTCCCGGAAAACAGGCTGGTCATCGCGGATATCACAGGAGTACCTGACCCATGCAGGGTAAGTGCCCGGTTTTGCAAACAGCCCAACCTGCAAGGATTCCGGGAGGCTATCCAGCACATCGAAACGGCCGTGGGCGACCCCATTGAGGTTCAGGAAAACCGGACGCCGAACCGGGCACTGGCCTTTGCGGATCCGGGCCTTCTGGGTCTTTTCGATAAACAGATCTTCAAGACACGCAATAGCGTCGTGATCGGGGCCTTGTTGTTCTTTCATGATGAGAGTCCTTTCTCCAGGAGTGTCACACTTCATGTGTGCATGACTAATGGATAGGCGCCCAACACCATGAAAACCAGTTTTCAGAGAAAAACAGACAAGTCCTACATATCAAGAGGAAATACCCGGGCCCAACGGTAAATATTGCCCCTGAGATGTTTCATACGGGCAAAAAAATACCCCGATCCAGTCGAGGTATTTTTTATCAGGTCAGCCTTACTTCCTGCCGCCCGCCTTGGCGCCACGCTGACGCAGCGCTTCGAACAGGCACACACCGGTGGCCACCGAGACGTTGAGGCTGCTGACGCTGCCCGCCATCGGCAGGCGCACCAGAAAATCGCAATGCTCGCGGGTCAGGCGGCGCATGCCTTTGCCTTCGGCGCCCATGACCAGCACGATCGGCCCGGTCAGGTCTTGCTCATACAGTTCTTGCTCGGCTTCACCGGCGGTGCCGACGATCCACAGCCCGCGATTCTGCAGCTTTTCCAGGGTACGGGCCAGGTTGGTCACGGCCACCAGCGGAATCACTTCGGCTGCGCCACAGGCCACCTTGCGCACGGTCGAATTGAGCGTTGCCGACTTGTCCTTGGGTACCAGCACGGCCAGGGCACCGGCCGCGTCGGCCGTGCGCAGACAAGCGCCAAGGTTATGCGGGTCGGTTACGCCGTCGAGCACCAGCAACAGCGGCGGGCCTTCATGACGCTCCAGCAGCTCATCGAGCATCGCCTCGCCCCAGACCTGGCTGGGGCTGACTTCGGCCACCACGCCCTGATGAACACCTTCGACCCAGGCATCCATTTCACGGCGCTCGGCCTGACCGATTTGCACACGATTTTGCCCGGCCAGTTCGACCAGGGTCTGAACCCGTGGCTCGCTGCGACCTTCGGCCAGCCAGATCTGCTTGACCCGCTTGGGGTGATGACGCAACAGCGCTTCTACGGCATGCACACCGTAGACTTTTTCCAGATCACTCATGACTTGGCCTTGGTTTTGGACCGTGACGGCCCCTTGCGGTGCTTGCTGGGCTTGGCAGACGACTCTTCACTGCGCGAAGGCTTGCCCGACGATTTGCCGGCACCCTTGGCTTCAGCCAGCAGCGCCTGTTTCAGCTCGCGGCTTTTGCGCACCTCGGCATTCTTGGCCACCGCATCGCTTGGGTAATACGCATCGCTGACGGCGCGTTTGCCCGAGGCTTTGTCAGAAGACTTGTCGGCCGTCTTGCGGCGGTCGCTGCGAGCGGGCGGTACCGGTGTCGCGGCAGGCTTGTTCTCGACAGGCGGCGTGGTCTCATGCAGACGGCGCTTGCCGCGGCTGGCCGGCGCGATCGAAGTGGCCTTGGCCGACACTTCGAAATCGATCTTGCGCTCGTCCAGGTCGACACGCATGACCTTGACCTCGACGGTGTCGCCCAGGCGGTAGCTGCGACCGCTGCGCTCACCGGCCAGGCGATGGTGCACCGGGTCGAAATGGTAGTAGTCGTCCGGCAGCGCGGTGACGTGCACCAGGCCTTCGACATAGATGTCGGTCAGCTCGACGAACAGACCAAAGCCGGTAACGGCGGTGATCACACCCGGGAAGGACTCGCCCACACGGTCTTTCATGAACTCGCACTTGAGCCAGTTCACGACGTCACGCGTCGCTTCGTCGGCCCGGCGCTCGCTCATCGAGCATTGTTCGCCCAGTTGCTCAAGCTGCGGCTCGTCGTACGGATAGATGCGCGCCTTGGGAATCGTGGCGGCATCGGCACGGCGCACGTGCGAAGTCTCGCGTTTGGAGCGGATCACGCTGCGGATCGCCCGATGAGTGAGCAGGTCCGGGTAGCGACGAATCGGCGAGGTGAAGTGCGTGTAGGCCTCGTAATTCAAACCGAAGTGGCCGTTGTTGTCGGCGGTATACACCGCCTGGCTCAACGAGCGCAGCATCACGGTCTGGATCAGGTGATGGTCCGGGCGCTCGCGCACGGTTTCCAGCAGGGCCTGATAATCCTTGGGCGACGGACCGTCCTTGCCCTTGTGCAGCGACAATCCCAGCTCGCCAAGGAAAGCACTGAGCTTTTCCAGACGCTCTGGCGGTGGACCGTCGTGGACGCGGTACAAAGCCGGAATCTCGTGTTTCTTGAGAAACTCGGCCGTCGCCACGTTGGCGGCCAGCATGCACTCTTCGATCAGCTTGTGAGCATCGTTGCGCGTGGTCGGGCGGATCTCGGCGATCTTGCGCTCGGCACCGAAGATGATGCGTGTTTCCTGGGTTTCGAAGTCGATTGCGCCACGCGCATGACGCGCGCCCAGCAGCACCTTGTACAACGCGTACAGTTGCTTGAGGTCTGGCACCACTTCGTTGTACTCGTCACGCAGCTTGCGCGCTTCGGAGGTACGGGCGTGTTCCAGGATGGTGCTGACCTTGTTGTAGGTCAGGCGCGCATGCGAGTGGATGACCGCCTCGTAGAACACGTAGTCGACCATTTCGCCGGTCTTGGAGAAGTCCATCTCGCAGACCATTGCCAGACGGTCGACGTGCGGGTTCAGCGAGCACAGGCCGTTGGAGAGTTCTTCTGGCAGCATCGGCACGACACGCTCGGGGAAGTACACCGAGTTGCCACGCACCTGAGCTTCGTCGTCCAGAGCCGAGCCGATTTTCACGTAGCTGGAAACGTCGGCAATCGCCACGTACAGCTTCCAGCCACCGGAGAACAGGCGCAGCTTGCCTGGGCGAGCCTCGCAATAGACGGCGTCGTCGAAGTCGCGGGCGTCTTCACCGTCGATGGTCACGAACGGCAGGTGACGCAGGTCGATGCGGTTGGCCTTGTCTTTCTCTTCGACTTCAGGCTTGAGTCGTGCCGCTTCCTTGAGCACGCCTTGTGGCCACACGTGAGGAATATCGTAGCTGCGCAGCGCAACGTCGATTTCCATGCCCGGAGCCATATAGTTGCCCACCACCTCGACCACATCGCCCTGCGGCTGGAAACGCGGGGTTGGCCAGTGAGTGATTTTCACCTCGACGAACTGGCCGACTTTGGCGCCGCCATTGCGACCGGTGGTGACCAGCACTTCCTGCTGGATCTTCGGGTTGTCCGGGGTGACGAAACCAATGCCGCTTTCTTCGAAATAGCGGCCCACGATGGATTCGTGCGCACGGGAAATAACCTCGACGATCACGCCTTCGCGGCGCCCGCGCCGGTCCAGGCCGGAAACCCGCGCCAGGGCACGGTCGCCATCGAATACCAGGCGCATCTGGCCCGGGCTCATGAACAGGTCGTCGGAGCCATCATCGGGAACCAGGAAGCCAAAGCCGTCACGGTGACCGCTGATGCGGCCCAGGATCAGGTCCAGCTTGTCGACCGGCGCGTAGGTGCCGCGACGGGTGTAGATCAATTGACCGTCGCGCTCCATCGCCCGCAGGCGGCGGCGCAGAGCCTCGAATTGATCTTCGGTGACCAGGCCGAACTCGTCGACCAGTTGCTCGCGGCTGGCCGGCGAACCACGCTCGGCAAGGTGCTGCAGGATCAGCTCGCGGCTGGGAATAGGATTTTCGTATTTTTCCGCTTCACGAGCGGCCTCGGGATCGAGGGACTGCCAATCGGCCATTAGTATTCATTCACCTTTTCGGAAGGGCGCAGTTTCGCATATACAGGATTGAAACGCGAAAAAGCCGTTTCAGCCCTCTCAATCACTTTTTTTTCAAAAAACATGAAAAAGAGCTTTACAGGCCATAAGGCCATCCCTAAGATGCGCACCACAACGACAGCCAAGGCTGTGTTGAGTTGAAACAGACAGCATTCTCGAACGAAAGTGCTGTTGAAAGCAACGAGTTGCCCAGATGGTGAAATTGGTAGACACGCCAGCTTCAGGTGCTGGTGACCGCAAGGTCGTGGAAGTTCGAGTCTTCTTCTGGGCACCAATTCAAAAACAGAGCATCGCTTTGTTTTAAAAGTAGACCAGGATTACGATTCAGGTCGAAAGCTTCAAAAGCAACACATGCCCAGGTGGTGAAATTGGTAGACACGCCAGCTTCAGGTGCTGGTGACCTTACGGTCGTGGAAGTTCGAGTCTTCTCCTGGGCACCAATTCAAACAAAACCGAGCCAAGCGCTCGGTTTTGTGCTTTCTGGCATATGGGTTTTATCCCGCCCCGCCTTCGTTCTGTGAAAACATAATCCGGCGCAGCCATAAGGCCACGCCGGGTAACGCCTTCGATCAGGCGCGGAACTGCCCCAGACTGGCTTTCAGTTGCGCGGCAAGCCCATTGAGCACCTTGCCGCTGGCGGTGGTTTCCGACACCGCCCTGGCGGCACGCTCGGCCTGAGCATGAATCACCTCGACCCGCCCGCGAACTGCTTGCGCACCCTGCGCCTGATGCACGGCCGCCTGGGTCGCCAGACCGATGGCAGCATGCACCTGCTCGACCGACTCCTGCACCGACTGCTGCAATCGGGTGCTGTCACGCAACACGGCAAGCCCCTCCTTGGCCTGCCTCCCCGCCTGATCGATGGCCGCCACCGCCTCTTTGGCACCACGCTGCAATGCACCGATGTGCGCCTGAATGTCGCCGGTCGAACTCTGAGTCTTGCTCGCCAGCGCCCGCACCTCATCGGCCACCACCGCAAAACCGCGCCCGGTCTCACCGGCACGCGCCGCTTCGATAGCCGCGTTCAACGCCAGCAGGTTGGTCTGCTCGGCAATACCGTGAATCACCTCGAGTACCACCTCGATCTGCTGACTTTGCTGAGCCAGCCGCTCGATGACCTGGGCACCGGTTTCGACCTGCCCGGCCAGCGCCTCGATCAAGCCACCGACCTGATTGGAAGTACGAGTATTTTCGTCGGTCGCCTGCTTGATGCCGACCACCTGACGCAGCGCCGCCTGCATGGCCTGGCTTTCGTTCTGGGCCTCATCGGCCATGCGCTCCAGTGCCTGCAAACTGGCCGCCACTTCGTCACGCTGCAACTCGGCCGCCGCATCGGCGCCGGCATTGCGTTCGCTCATCACACCGATCTCGACACCGGTACGCTGCGCCACCTCACCGGCCTCGCGCACAATAGGCTGAAGCTTGTCGACGAAACGATTGACCGCCGCCGACATGTCACCGATCTCGTCATTGCTGTCGAGTTTGACGCGCTTGGTCAGGTCCCCCTCACCCGCCGCCAGATCGTCCAGCGCCGCAATCAGCAGACGCAACTTGCTGACCACCCGATGCCCAAGCACGACTGCTACTAGCAGCAGCACCCCCAGCCCGACCAGCGCCAGACTCAAGCCAATTCTCCAGCGCAGCGACTCGGCCGCATCCTTGACCGCCAACCGGGTATTGCTGGCCATGGTGTCTGCCGTGCTGTGCGCCGCCTGCAAGCGGCTGCGCAAGGCAGCGGAGCTGTCGGCCGACGCACTGGCCAGGCTGGCAGAGACCAATTGCTCACCACTGGCGGTCAGGGCAGCAAAGCGCTTGTCCAGAGCGACCAGATTCTCCTCGACAGCGGTGGTCGACACACCCATGCGCACCTTGCCGATCTCGACACCATTGGGACTGATCGACGCTTCGACGTAATAAACACCCGGGTCGGACTTAGCCGCATCCAGCACCTTGTCCATGGCCCGCTCGCCCTGCCCGGCAGCCAACAACCTCTTGATCGTGACATTGTCACGATCAAGATAACGGGTCAGGTGCTCGCCAGCCGCATCGTCATAGACCACGAACAGTACGTTGGGATTGCGCTGTGCACGCCGGGCAAATTCCGACAGGGTTGGCGTGTCGTTATCCCACATGGCCCGCGGCGCCACAGCCGCCAGCAGCTCGGCCATGTCGTTGGTCGACTCGCGCAGGCTCTTTTCCAGCGTAGCGCGCAGTTGCGCCTGCTCATCCTTCAGACGAGTGGACAAGCCTTGGCTAAGGCGCTGCTGGGTATTGACCGACAAGGCATTGAGACTAGACGCCACTTCGTTACTGGCTTGTTCCAGTTGCGAGGACAGTTGTTGCGAATCTACCCCCAGACTTTGCGCCAGATCGGCCTCCAGCGCTGTGACGGTGCTTCGCGTCAGCGCAACCGCGATCAGAACCTGCACCAAAAGAGCGATACCAAGCGCGATAAAGACCGGACGCAGCAGACGACTACGCAGAAGAGAAAGGACAGCTGACACAGGAGACACCCCCAGCACTAAACGCCATTAAAGTGATGGCACTTTTTCTGACGTTTCTACAGCAATTGCCATGCCGGTAACAAGACGCGGATCAAGCAGAAACGACAAAGGGCCGCAATAGCGGCCCTTTGTCGTATACGACAGCAGTCAATCAGGCAAACGGGTGACGCAGCACGATGGTCTCGTTGCGGTCCGGGCCGGTGGAGATGATGTCGATCGGCGCATTGACCAGCTCTTCGATGCGCTTGATGTAGGCACGCGCATTGGCCGGCAGGTCTTCCAGGGTCTTGGCGCCCAGGGTCGACTCGCTCCAGCCCGGCATCTGCTCGTACACAGGGCGCAGGCCGATGTAGCTGTCCGAATCGGTTGGCGCATCGATCACGGCGCCATCTTCGTTTTCGTAGCCGACGCAGATGTTGATGGTTTCCAGGCCGTCGAGCACGTCCAGCTTGGTCAGGCAGATACCCGAGATGCTGTTGATTTCGATGGCGCGACGCAGGATCACGGCATCGAACCAGCCGCAACGACGCGCACGACCGGTAGTGGAGCCGAACTCATGGCCGCGCTTGGCCAGGAACGCACCGATGTCGTCGAACAGTTCGGTAGGGAAAGGACCGGAACCGACGCGCGTGGTGTAGGCCTTGGTGATGCCCAGAATGTAGTCGAGGTACAGCGGACCAAAACCGGAACCGGTGGCGATGCCGCCGGCGGTGGTGTTGGAGCTGGTCACGTACGGGTAAGTACCGTGGTCGATGTCCAGCAGCGAGCCTTGCGCACCTTCGAACATGATGTCTTTGCCGTCACGACGGAATTCGTGCAGGGCGGCAGTGACGTCGAGCATCAGCGGCTTGAGCAGGTCGGCGTATTCCATGCACTCGTCGAGCGTTTTCTGGAAGTCGATGGCCGGCTCTTTGTAGTAATTGACCAGCTGGAAGTTGTGGTAATCCAGCAGCTCGCCCAGCTTGGCAGCAAAGCGCTCGCGGTGGAACAGGTCGCCAATGCGCAGACCGCGACGTGCAACCTTGTCTTCGTAAGCCGGGCCGATACCGCGACCGGTGGTGCCGATCTTCAGCTCGCCACGGGCCTTCTCGCGCGCCTGGTCCAGTGCGACGTGGTAGGACAGGATCAGCGGGCAGGATGGGCTGATGCGCAGACGCTCGCGAACCGGAATGCCTTTCTCTTCGAGCTTGATGATTTCACGCATGAGCGCGTCGGGCGCGACCACTACGCCGTTGCCGATCAGGCACTGCACGCCTTCGCGCAGCACACCGGACGGAATCAGGTGCAATACGGTCTTTTCACCGTCGATCACCAGTGTGTGACCCGCGTTGTGGCCACCCTGGTAGCGCACGACAGCGGTAGCATGTTCGGTCAGCAGATCAACGATCTTGCCTTTGCCCTCATCACCCCATTGGGTGCCCAGGACTACGACATTCTTACCCATAACACTTGTCCTCATTCACGCAAACTTGGTACCGGCGGCGCCGGCAGGAATAACTCAGGCCAGCGGCAGTACTTGCCAGTGCTCGCCCTGCTGGATCAATTGCCGGTCGCAGCCAGCTTCGTGCGCGGCGCTCACCTGCTGCCCAGGCAAGGCCTGAACCACACGCTGCCCGTCTTTGCGCAACTGGCAGACCTGCTGCCAGAGCGCCGAATCGGTACTGTCCGGCACCCAGATACCACCGGACGGCAATTCAATTTCGGCCTGCCCCAGGGTAACCAGGGTTTTCAGGTCGGTGGAAAAACCTGTCGCAGGACGCGCCCGGCCAAAGTCGGCGCCGATGTCGTCGTAACGACCGCCCTGCGCAATCGACTCGCCGACACCCGGTACGAATGCGGCAAACACCACACCGGTGTGGTAGTGGTAGCCGCGCAACTCGCCCAGGTCGAAGTACAACGGCAGATCCGGGAAGCGTGCGGTCAGGCGCTCGGCCACCACCAGCAGGTCATCCAGCGCCGCCAGCACAGGCGCTGGCGCAGCGGCCAGGCGCTCACGCGCATCTGCCAACACTTCACGGCCACCGCACAGATTGACCAGCGCTTGCAGCATGGCAGCCAGATCGGCCGGCAGAGCGGCAGTCAGTTCTACCACTTCGTCGATGGCCTTGCGCTGCAGGGCGTCGAACAGCAGTTGCTCGACTTCACCGGACAAACCGGCCGCACGCGCCAGCCCACGATAGATACCCACATGCCCCAGGTCCATGTGCACATCCGGCACTTCGGCCAGTTGCAGCATGCCCAGCATCAGGCTGATGACTTCAACGTCGCTGCTCGTACTGGCATCGCCATACAACTCGGCGCCCAGCTGGATCGGGCTACGCGAATTGGACAACGCCCGCGGCCTGGCGTGCAGCACGCTGCCGGCATAGCACAGGCGGGTCGGCCCTTCACGCTTGAGGGTGTGTGCGTCGATACGCGCCACCTGCGGCGTGATGTCGGCCCGAAAGCCCATCTGCCGACCCGATTGCGGATCGATCACCTTGAAGGTACGCAGGTCCAGATCGGAGCCGGCGCCGATCAGCAGCGACTCCAGATACTCGATATGCGGGGTGACGACGAACTCATAGCCCCAGCTCTGGAACAGATCCAACACCCGACGCCGCGCGACTTCGATGCGCGCAGCTTCCGGTGGCAGTACTTCTTCGATGCCATCTGGTAGCAGCCAGCGGTCAACCGTTGCCATTAAGCCATTCCCCTTTGTGCGGGCGGCAAGCCGTGCGGCAAGCCTTGAGTAAAGCAGAGAGCGGGGCCATACGACGGGCACGACAAATACCCGAGAACAGGCCTCGGACCACTCTCCTCGAAAAATCCTGTCGCCTGCCCACCGGGCTGCGACCAATCAATCGTGCAGACGCAAAAAAGCCGGGAAATTCCCGGCTGCCGCATCATACACACGTTTTTGCATCCGATCACCCCACCAGACGGTTTTGCCGCCCAGCGGGGTGATTCAGATCAAGGCTTGACCTTTTCCAGGTAGCGGAAAAACTCGCTTTTCGGGTCCAGCACCAGCACGTCGTTCTTGCTCGCAAAGCTTTCGCGGTAGGCCATCAGACTGCGATAGAACGAGTAGAACTCCTGGTCCTGGCCGTAGGCCTTGGAGTAGATGGCAGCGGCCTGGGCATCACCCTCACCGCGCGCCTCTTCAGACTCGCGATAGGCTTCGGCCAGCAGTACACGGCGCTGACGGTCGGCGTCGGCACGAATGCCTTCAGCCAGCTCGTTACCCTTGGCGCGGTGCTCACGAGCCTCACGCTCACGCTCGGTGCTCATCCGCTCGAATACGCTGCGGTTGACTTCCTTGGGCAGGTCGATGGCCTTGACCCGGACATCGATGACTTCGATACCCAGCTCTTTTTCCGCCATGCGGTTAAGCGAGCCGGTAATGTCAGCCATCAGCGCGTCACGCTCACCCGACACGACTTCGTGCAGGGTGCGCTTGCCGAACTGGTCACGCAGGCCAGACTCCAGACGACGCGACAGGCGCTCGTCGGCGATCTGCTTGAGACCGGAGGTCGCGGTGTAGAAGCGCTCGGCGTCCTTGACCCGCCACTTGGCGTAGGCATCGACCATCACGGCTTTCTTTTCCAGGGTCAGGAACCGCTGGGTCGGTGCATCCAGCGTCAGCAGGCGGGCGTCGAAACGGCGCACCTGGTTGACGTAAGGCACCTTCACATGCAGACCTGGCTGGACATCGGCCTGAACCACGCGACCAAACTGCAGCAATACGGCACGCTCGGTCTGCGACACGATGTAGAAGCTGTTCCAGGCGACGATCGCCAGCACCACGCCCACGATCAGTGCGAACAGTGATTTATTGCTCATCAGCGGCTCTCCCTGGTACGCGTCTCACGCTGCTGGATCTCGGTCGCCCGGGTGCCGACATCGGAGTTCGCGGAAGACGAACTGCCGGTCGCAGGCGACGCGGTGTTGTTGCCGCTGCGGGAGTTGTCGATCATCTTGTCCAGCGGCAGGTAAAGCAGGTTGTTCTGCCCCTTGTCGCCGCTTACCAGCACTTTGCTGGTATTGCTGTAGACCTGCTGCATGGTTTCGAGATACAGACGCTCGCGGGTAATTTCCGGCGCCTTGCGGTACTCGGCCACCAGCTTGGTGAAGCGGTCGGCCTCACCCTTGGCACGCGAAATGACTTCGTCGCGATAACCGTTGGCGTCTTCGATGATGCGCTGGGCCTGACCACGGGCTTCAGGGATCACGCCATTGGCGTAACCTTCGGCCTGGTTGCGCGAACGCTGCTCGTCTTCACGGGCGCGGATCACGTCATCGAAGGCTTCCTGCACTTCACGCGGGGCTGCCGCGCTCTGTACGTTGACCTGGGTGATGGTGATACCGGTGCGATAAGTGTCGAGGAAACGCTGCAGGCGCTCCTTGATTTCGCTGGCCATCAGCTCACGACCTTCGGTCAGGACCTGATCCATCGCCGTGGAGCCCACGACGTGGCGCAGCGCGCTTTCAGTGGCGTGCTGCAGGCTGACTTCAGGCTGATCGACGTTGAGCACGAAGTCCTGGAGGTTGGAAATCCGGTATTGCACGGTCAGCGGCACTTCGACGATGTTCTCGTCTTCGGTCAGCATCTGACCTTGCTTGCTGTAGGCGCGCTCGCGGGTGACGTTTTCCAGGTACTTGCGATCGAACGGCGGGAAGTAGATGTTCAGGCCCGGCCCTACGGTTTCGTAGTATTTGCCGAAGCGCAGGACGACAGCCTGCTCCTGCTCATCGACCACATAGATGGCGTTGTACAGCCAGAAGGCCAGGACCACGAACAAGCCGATGCCGAGCAGACCGAAACCGCCGCCTCTGTTCGAGCCGCCGCCACCGCTGCCACTGCCATCGCCACCACGTTTCTTACCGCCACCGAGCAACCCCTTCAGGCTGTCCTGCAGCTTGCGGAAGGCTTCGTCGAGATCCGGCGGCCCCTTGCGGTCGCCACCACGACGGTTGCCACCCCAGGGATCCTGATTATTCGAGTTGCCACCCGGCTCATTCCAAGCCATAGCGCTCTCCATCTGATAAAGCAAAGACGCGCCCTCGGCGCGCCGCCCCATGCTACAGAATGCCCGGGAAAGCCGTGCAATCGCTTTCCCGGGCTTTTATTGCAAAGTGTGTTGCTCAATGAACTCCAGCGGCTGCAATCCTTCGCGACTCACCAGTCGATTGAGTTCGACACGCGGCAAGCGAACGGCCAGCAGGCTGGACCCTTCATCGTCGTGCGTTTCGCTTTGTACGGCACCCAGCTCGAAAAACCGGGCCCGTAAACGCGAAAGCGCCTGCGGCAAGCACAAGGTCGCGACGAACAGGTCTTCGCCCAGCAACTCGGCAATCGCCTGCTTGAGCAGCCCAAGACCGCGACCGTCACGCGCCGACAGCCAGACCCGCTCGGGCTTGCCTTCGGCATTGCGCTGGATATGCGGCTCGACGCCCTCAACCAGATCGAGTTTGTTATACACCTCGAGGATCGGCAAGCCCTCGGCACCGATCTCGCCCAGCACCGCCATGACCTGCTCGATCTGCGCCATGCGCTCGGGCTCATGGGCGTCGATCACATGCAGCAGCAAATCGGAGTTGCTCGACTCTTCGAGGGTCGCCCGAAAGGCCTCGACCAGCTTGTGCGGCAGATGGCGGATAAACCCTACGGTATCGGCCAGCACGATGGGCCCCAGGTCGTCGAGTTGCAGACGGCGCAGGGTCGGGTCGAGGGTCGCGAACAACTGGTCGGCCGCATAGACATCCGAATCGGTCACGGCATTGAACAGTGTCGACTTGCCGGCGTTGGTGTAGCCCACCAGCGAAACCGACGGGATGTCCGCACGCTTGCGCCCGCGCCGCGCCTGATCGCGCTGGCTGCGCACCTTGTCGAGACGCCCCTTGATCTGGCGCAGGCGAACCCGCAGCAGACGACGGTCGGTTTCGAGCTGGGTTTCACCCGGACCACGCAGGCCGATACCGCCTTTCTGGCGTTCAAGGTGGGTCCAGCCGCGAACCAGACGGGTGCTCATGTGCTCAAGCTGGGCCAGTTCGACCTGCAGCTTGCCTTCATGAGTACGGGCACGCTGAGCGAAGATGTCGAGGATCAGCCCGGTGCGGTCGAGCACCCGACATTCGAAGACACGTTCGAGGTTACGCTCCTGACTGGGCGTAAGGGTGTGATTGAAAATCACGAGATCGACCTGACCGGATTTGATCTGGTCGCGAAGTTCCTCGACCTTGCCGCTTCCGATCAGGTATTTGGCCGATGGCCGATGACGCGGCACGTTGATAAACGCGACGGTATCGGCACCGGCCGAGATAGCCAGTTCCTGAAACTCCTGCGGATCTTCACGCGCCTCAGGGTCTTGACCTTCCAGATGAACGAGTATGGCCCGCTCACCACCGCTGTGGCGCTCAAAGAACAAGGCAGGCTCCTATCAGGCGTTACCAGGCTCGGAATCACCGGCTTCTGTTTCGGAAGCGCTTGGCAGACGGATCGGGCGAACCGGTACCACGGTGGAGATAGCGTGTTTGTAGACCATCTGGCTGACAGTGTTTTTCAGCAGAATGACGAACTGATCGAACGACTCGATCGTACCTTGCAGCTTGATACCGTTGACCAGATAGATCGAAACACCGACCTTCTCTTTACGCAGGGTATTCAAGTAAGGGTCTTGTAGCGAATGCCCTTTTGACATGTGCCGCACTCCTTTAAGGATCAATAATAAGAAAAACGAATTCGATGAGCTTGAACCGCTACCCCCCAAGGATAGACGGCAATTGCAAGGACTCAGCTCAATATGGAGACCGATCCCAGGTATTTCAAGGCGCGTGGCAGATTGTCGCGATCCAGGCTGTCAAGCCAGTGCAGATTCTCCCAGCTGCGTAGCCAGGTAAACTGCCGCTTGGCCAGTTGGCGCGTGGCAATGATGCCCCTCTCCTGCATTTCTTCACGTGTCAGCTTTCCATCCAGATGATCCCAGACCTGGCGATAACCAACGGCTCTGATGGCGGGCAACCCTGCATGCAGGTCTGCCCTTGAGCGCAATGCCAGTACTTCGTCCAGAAATCCCTGTTCCAGCATTTGCACAAAACGTAATGCGATTCGGTCATGCAAGACCTTGCGATCAGCCGGTGCTATCGCGAGGTTGGCGACAGTATAGGGCAATTGCCCCTGTCCCGATGCTGATCCATCGGCACTTTGCGCAATTTGTTGCTCGTGATGCGCCGTCATGCTGATTCCACTGACCCGATACACCTCAAGCGCCCGGATCAGACGCTGCGGGTCGTTGGGATGGATACGGGCAGCGGACACCGGATCTACCGTTGCCAACTGGTCATGCAATGCCTGCCAGCCATGCGCCTTGGCCTCGGCTTCGAGCCGGGCACGAACCTCGGCATCGGCGGATGGCATGTTGGCCAGGCCCTCCAGTAGAGCCTTGAAATACAACATAGTGCCGCCGACCAGCAAAGGAATGTTTCCACGTGCGGTTATTTGCGCCATGGCCTCCAGTGCATCACGGCGAAAATCAGCCGCCGAATAGCTCTGCGCCGGGTCGAGGATGTCGATCAACCGGTGCGGATACTGCGCCAGTTGCTCTTTTGAAGGCTTGGCAGTGCCGATGTCCATGCCGCGATAAACCAGCGCCGAATCGACGCTGATCAGCTCGCAGGGCAGCACTTTAGTGAGTTCGATGGCCAGATCGGTCTTGCCTGCGGCGGTTGGCCCCATAAGAAAGATGGCCGGAGGTAAAGCGTTCATTCAACGACCGCGCAGGAAGAGTTTGTCCAGATCATCAAGACCCATCTGGGTCCAGGTGGGCCGTCCGTGGTTGCATTGACCGCTGCGCTCGGTGTGTTCCATGTCGCGCAGCAAGGCGTTCATTTCCGGGATGGCCAGGCGCCGGTTGGCGCGCACGGCGCCGTGACAGGCCATGGTGCCGAGCAGTTCGTTCAGGTGCGCCTGCACCCGGTCGCTGGTGCCGTATTCCATCAGGTCGCCCAGCACATCGCTGACCAGCCGGTTGGCTTCGGCCTGCTTGAGCAAGGCAGGAATCTGCCGGATCACCAGGGTTTCCGGGCCCAGCCGATGCAGTTCGAAGCCCAGTTGGCGGAAGGTGTCGAGATGCTCTTCGGCGCAATCGGCTTCGCGCTGGCTGACCGCCAGCGATTCGGGCACCAGCAGCGGCTGGCCGCTGAGGCCTTCCTGAGCCATGGCCACCTTGAGGCGCTCGTACATGATCCGCTCGTGAGCGGCATGCATGTCGACCACCACCAGACCATGGGCATTTTCAGCGAGGATATAAATCCCCTTGAGCTGTGCCAGCGCATAGCCCAGCGGCGGTACATCGCCGCCGGACTCCGGCAATGCGGCCGGAGCCTGGGCAGGGGTTGCCCCCGGCAGCGGCGAAAAGAATTCACGGTAGACGTTTTGCGTCTCGGCGGTCGGCAGGCTGGAGGTCGGACGCGGCGTGTACTGATACCCCGCCCCCGGCCCGGAACCTGCACTGCCGCCATAGGCCGAGCCTTGCGGGCGTTCCAGCGCATGGGCCGCCAGAGTCATTTCACCCTGCGGGCCGAACTCACCGGCCGCAATCCCGGTAGGCCGCGGCGCCTCGGGTTCGACCTGGGTGTCGGTCAGGTGATCCTGCGGGCGCACATCGCCCAGCGCACGGTGCAGGGTGCCGTACAGAAAGTCATGAACCATGCGCCCGTCACGAAAGCGCACCTCATGCTTGGTCGGGTGAACGTTGACGTCCACAGCGGCCGGATCGACCTCCAGAAACAACACGAACGTCGGGTGACGACCGTTGAACAGCACGTCGCGGTACGCCTGACGCACCGCGTGGGCGACCAGTTTATCGCGCACCGCACGGCCATTGACGAAGAAATATTGCAAGTCGGCCTGGCTGCGCGAGAACGTCGGCAAGCCAACCCAACCCCACAAGTGCAGGCCGTTGCGCTCGATGTCGATGGGTAGCGCCTGCTCGAGAAAGCCCGGCCCGCAAATCACTCCGACGCGGCGCGCACGGGCAGTTTCGTCGTGAGCCTCGTGCAGGCTCAGTACGCTCTTGCCGTTATGGCGCAAGTGAAAGCCAACATCGAAACGCGCCAGCGCCATGCGCTTGATGACTTCTTGCAGGTGATCGAATTCGGTCTTCTCGGCCTTGAGAAACTTGCGCCGCGCAGGCGTATTGAAGAACAGGTCGCGTACTTCGACCGAGGTGCCGACCGGGTGCGCCGAAGGCTGGACCCGCGAGTTCATTTCGCGGCCTTCGGTCTCGACCTGCCAGGCCTGATCGGCGCCCTGGGTACGAGAGGTCAGGGTCAGGCGTGACACCGAACTGATCGACGCCAGCGCTTCACCGCGAAAGCCCAGGCTCATGACCCGTTCAAGGTCTTCAAGCTCGCGAATCTTGCTGGTCGCGTGGCGGGCCAGAGCCAGCGGCAGGTCATCGGCCGCAATGCCGCGCCCGTCGTCACGTACCTTGAGCAGCTTGATACCGGCCTGCTCGACATCTACGTCGATGCGCCGGGCACCGGAGTCCAGGCTGTTTTCCAGCAACTCCTTGATTACCGACGCCGGACGCTCGACCACCTCGCCGGCAGCGATCTGGTTGGCCAGCCGAGGGCTGAGCAACTGGATGCGTGCCGCCTCGGTGGCGCTCTCGCAGGCGTCTACAGGCAGGCTGTCAGCAAGCAGATCGGTCATGGCTGTGCGGCGACCTCGGAGCTGGGGATTCGCAGGTCCTGACCAATGCGCAGCTCGTCGGTCTTCAGCGAATTGGCGCTGCGCAGGGTCGCGACGCTCATGTCATAACGCGCGGCGACCATCGCCAGGGTTTCGCCGGAGGTTACGACATGGTTGCGCGGGCCTTGGGCCAGCTTGCCGTTGTCACGCAGCCAGGCGATATAAGTGCCCTGTGGCGGGTTCTGCTGGAAGAACTGCTTGACGCCGGTGTTGATCGAACGCGCCAGCGCCTGCTGGTGCGATGCCGAGGTCAGCTTGCTGGCTTCGTTGGCGTTGGAGATGAACCCGGTCTCGACCAGAATCGATGGAATGTCCGGCGACTTTAGCACCATGAAGCCGGCCTGCTCGACCCGCGACTTGTGCAGCGAAGTCACCCGGCCAATGCTGCTCAGCACTTTCTGGCCAACGTTGAGGCTCGACGACAGCGAAGCAGTCATCGACAGGTCGAGCAACACACCGGCCAGCATGCGGTCCTTGTCGTCCAGGCTGACCGCACCGGCACCGCCGATCAGGTCGGAGCGGTTTTCGCTGTCGGCCAGCCAGCGCGCCGTTTCAGACGTCGCCCCGCGGTCGGACAAGGCAAACACCGAAGCACCGAATGCGGCCTTCGACGGTGCCGCATCGGCGTGAATCGACACGAACAGGTCAGCGCCCTTGGCACGGGCAATCTCGGTACGTTTGCGCAACGGAATGAAGTAATCACCGGTACGGGTCAGTTCGGCGCGATAACCTTTCTCGGCGTTGACCTGACGCTGCAGCTCTTTGGCAATCGACAGCACCACGTGTTTTTCTATCTGGCCCTTGCCGCCCGAGGCGCCTGGGTCTTCGCCACCGTGGCCGGCATCGATCACCACCACGATATCGCGCTTGCCATTGGGCACCGGGGTCAGCTTGATCTCGGGTTTGGCCGGGCTGATCGGCACCGCCGGCGCAGTGGCCACCGTGGTTTCGGGCAGGGCGGGCGGCGGATTGGCATCGGCAGCGTCATCGAACAGGTCGACCACCAGCCGGTTGCCGTACTGCTGGTTGGGCGCCAGGGTAAAGCTCTTGGGGGTGACCGCCTTTTTCAGGTCGATGACCACACGCAGGTCCGTGGGGGTACGCTGCGCCGAGCGCATGCTGGTGATTGGCGTATTGGCCGTGGCGATATTCAGCGGCCCGCCCAGCGTGGCGCCATTGATGTCGATCACCAGACGGTCCGGCGAGGTCAACGTGAAGACGCTGTGCTGCACGGGTCCTGTGAGGTCGAACACCAGACGGGTGTTGTCCGGTGCACGCCACAGGCGAACACTGCGTACCTGGGTGGCGGCCGCCCATACATCCACGGCCAGAGCCATCAACAGCAAACCAAGCACCGCCAGCGGCGCGCGCATGCGCATACTTTTCCCCATATCTATTGGCATTTCTGGTTGAATTCCGTCGCCAGAGCCGAACACCAGCTCTCGCCACGCGAACCTTGCGGGCTCAGGGTCACAGCGCGACCCTGGCCTTGGTGCCTAATGGTAATGGTCAGGTCGGGCTTTGGCAAAAAGCCTGCACCCAGCGCGGGCCATTCGATCAGGCACACAGCATCACTGTCGAAGTAGTCGCGAATGCCCATGAACTCAAGTTCTTCGGGGTCGACCAGCCGATACAGGTCGAAATGAAAAACCCGCAGCGCACCGATTTCATAGGGTTCGACCAGGGTAAAGGTCGGGCTTTTCACCGCGCCCTGATGCCCCAGACTGCGGATCATACCGCGTGACAGGGTGGTCTTGCCCGCCCCCAGATCACCTTCGAGAAAGATCACGCCCTTGGCGCCGACCCACTGCGCAAGCTGCGCACCCAGGGCTGTCATGGCGTCTTCACCATTCACCTGCAGGGTTATTTCAGACACGGTTGATGCTCCTCCAACAAGCGACGAATGACAGCGACAAGGTCACTGGCCAGCAAACCCCGACCGGCCCGACCTGCCTCTTCACCGGCGCTGGCATGCAGCCAGACACCCAGGCAGGCGGCCTCGAACGGCGCCATGTGCTGGGCCAGCAGTGCACCGATCAAACCGGCCAGCACATCGCCCAACCCCGCACTGGCCATGGCCGGATGACCACGATCGCACAGGGCCAGACGCCCCTGGGCATCGGCGATCAGACTGCCGCTGCCCTTCAATACACACACAACCTGATACTTTTTCGCCAGCGCCCGCGCAGCGCCAGGACGATCCGCCTGGACTTCACGGGTTTCGATACCCAGCAGGCGCGCGGCCTCGCCAGGGTGCGGCGTGATCACACCACCGGGCGCAATGCTGGCCTGCCCGGCCGCGAGCATATTAAGGGCATCGGCGTCCCAGACTTGCGGTTTGTCGCTACTGGCTGCCGCCGACAACAAGCTGCGCCCCCAACTGCCCTGCCCCAGGCCCGGCCCGACCACCAGCACGCTGGCCGCCGCGATCAGGCCCATCAATTGATTGGCCGAACTCACTCCGGCACTCATCACCTCGGGCATGCGCACCAACGCTGCCGGAACATGCTCGGGGCGAGTCGCCAGGGTCAACATGCCGGCGCCGCTGCGCAGGGCGCTTTCGGCACTCAAGAGCGCCGCACCGGCAAAACCATGGTCGCCGCCGATCACCAGCACCCGACCATATTGACCCTTATGCGCAGTCGGCGGGCGTGGCGCCAGCGGCGGCAGATTGAAGCTGTCCAGGCGCGTGGCGCTGACAGGCACATCAACGACTAATTGCGGGTCCGCTTGCAGATCATCGAACACCAGCTGCCCGACCAGATCGGGCGCCTGGGCGGTGAACAGACCCAGTTTGAGACCGATAAACGTCACCGTCAGGTCGGCGCGCACGGCGCAGCCCAATACCCGCCCGGTATCGGCACACAAACCCGAGGGAATATCCACGGCAGCCACCGGCAGGTTGGCGGCATTGATGGCGTCGATAGCGCTTTTGTAGGGCTCACGCACTTCACCGGCCAGCCCGGTGCCGAGCAGCGCATCGAGCACCACGCCGGCCAGCGGCTGGCCGAGCCATTGCACGATATCGACACCCTGCGTCTGGGCTTCGGCATGAGCGGCAGCGGCATCGCCGCGCAAAGCCGCCGGATCACCCACCGCCAGCACACGCACCGACCAGCCGGCCTTGTGCGCCAGCGCGGCCACCAGATAACCGTCGCCGGCATTGTTGCCGTGCCCGGCCAGCACGCTCAGAACGGCCGGATCAGACCAACGTCTGCGCATCGCGCGCCAGGTGGCGTGGGCGGCACGCTGCATCAATTCCAGCCCCGGCGTACCGGCGCCAATCAGCCGCGCATCGAGGTCGCGGACCTGCGCTGCGCTGTACAGCGCGTCGGGTAAATGGGCTTGAGTGTCTGGCATGCGCTTACGGACTCCAATGTCTGGCAGAATTATACGCACCTTGGCCCTGGTTTCTCCTTTCGCATGCCCGCTACTACTGCACAACTGACCGACGACGATCTTGCCGCCCTTGCCCAGTCGATCAAGACCTGGGGCCGTGAACTGGGCTTTCAGCAAGTCGGCATCAGCGGGCTGGCGCTCGATGAGCACGAACAGCACCTGCAGCGCTGGCTCGACGCGGGCTATCACGGCGAGATGGATTATATGGCCGCCCATGGCAGCAAACGTTCCCATCCAGAGCAACTGGTGCCCGGCACCTTGCGCGTGGTGTCGCTGCGCATGGACTATTTGCCGGGCGATACCGAGATGAACCAGCGCCTTGGCGAACCGGAAAAAGCCTATGTATCGCGCTACGCGCTGGGCCGCGATTACCACAAGCTGGTACGCAAACGCTTGCAACAATTGGCCGAGCGAATTCAAAAGGACATCGGCCCATTCGGCTTTCGGGCCTTCGTCGACAGCGCGCCGGTACTGGAAAAGGCCATCGCCGAACAGGCAGGTCTGGGCTGGATCGGCAAGAACACCCTGGTGCTCAACCGCAAGGCCGGCAGTTTCTTTTTTCTGGGCGAACTGTTCGTCGACCTGCCCTTGCCGGTCGACGCCCCCCACGCCAGCGAACACTGCGGCCGCTGCACGGCGTGCCTGGACATCTGCCCGACCAACGCTTTCGTAGGCCCCTATGTGCTGGATGCGCGGCGCTGTATTTCGTACCTGACCATCGAACTCAAGACCGCCATTCCGGTGGAACTGAGGCCATTGATTGGCAACCGGGTGTTTGGTTGCGACGACTGCCAGATCGTCTGCCCGTGGAACCGCTTCGCCAAGCCCACCGAACAAAGCGACTTCCAGCCGCGCCACAACCTCGACAACGCAGGCCTGGCCGAGCTGTTCATGTGGGACGAAGAACGCTTTCTGTCCAGCACTGAAGGCTCCCCGCTGCGCCGCGCCGGTTACGAACGCTGGCTGCGCAACCTCGCCGTCGGCCTGGGCAACGCCCCCTCGACCATCAGCGTACTGCAAGCGCTTGAAGCGCGCCGCGACTACCCCTCGGAAATGGTCAGAGAACACGTCGAATGGGCTATCGGGCAGCACGCTGCCCGCACGTAGGACCGACTTTAGTCGGGAAGCAGGCACCGCATAACGGCTTTCCCGGCTAAAGCCGGTCCTACGGGCATTCCAATCACCGTTTTAGTGATCGTCGTTGTAAACGAACTTGGGCATTTCCCATTTGAAGCGGATGGCCAGTAACCGCAGCAGCAACCCGCCCGACAGAGTGATCAGAATCGCCTGCTCGTTCGGCACGTTGAAGTAGCCACACAACAAAAAGCACCACGCCGCCAGAAACGAGACGCTGGCGTACAGCTCGCGGCGGAAGATCAGCGGGATGTCGTTACAGAAGATGTCGCGCAGGATGCCGCCGAACACACCCGTGATCACACCGCACACCGAGGCGATCAACATGCCGTGGCCGGCTTCCAGCGCCGTCATGCAGCCGATCAGGGTGAACGCCACCAGCCCCAGAGCGTCGAGCACCAGAAACAGCGAGCGCAAATGACGCATCAACGGCGCGATAAAGATCGTCACCAGTGCCGCCACACTGGTCAGCACCAGGTATTCAGGGTGCTTGACCCAGGTCAGCGGGTAATGGCCAATCAGCACGTCGCGCACCGAACCACCGCCAAGCGCGGTGACGCAGGCGATCAGCACCACGCCAAACCAGTCCATGCCACGGCGCCCGGCCGACAATGCGCCGGTCATGGCCTCGGCAGTGATGGCAATCAGGTAAAGCATCAACAACATGGCGGCAGCCCCGGCGACAAAGGCGCGCAGTCTACCCAGCCGCCCGGCGCACTGAAAGGGTGCAACGAGGTTTATTCGTTGCCCCTGTGAACCCAGTCGTTACTTGATGAAGTTTTCGCGATAGAAACGCAGTTCTGCGATGGATTCGCGAATGTCGTCCAGTGCCAGATGGGTGCTGCCTTTCTTGAATTTCAGCTCCGGCGACCAGCGCGCGGCCAGTTCCTTGAGCGTCGAGACATCGAGATTGCGGTAATGGAAGTAGTTTTCCAGGCCTTTCATGTGCCGATACAGAAAGCGGCGGTCCTGGCAGATGCTGTTGCCGCAGATCGGCGAGCTGCGCTCTGGCACCCATTGTTTGATGAAGTCCAGAGTCAGGGCTTCCGCTTCAGCGTTACTGATAGTGCTCTCGCGCACCCGCTGGGTCAGGCCGGAACCGCCGTGCTGACGGGTGTTCCACTCGTCCATGCCGGCGAGGATTTCATCGCTCTGATGGATGGCGATCACCGGCCCTTCGGCCAGGGTATTGAGCTCGCTGTCGGTAATGATGGTCGCCATCTCGATGATGACGTCGTGATCAGGATCCAGACCGGTCATTTCCAGGTCGATCCAGATCAGGTTGCTCTTGCTCTGCATGTTTGGGCTCCTCAGCGTAGGCGCGCAGTTTAGCCTAGCCCGGCGTGCTAGTATCGGCCCTTGCATCCCAAGCTGTTCATTTTTGCGGGCCGGTCGCTGCCAGACGGCGTGGCCTGGACCTCACACATCGGAAGTCCCCATGGCCAAACGCCAACTCAATCGCCGCCAGAACTGGCGTATCGAAAAGATCCAGGGCGAGCGCGCCGCTCGCGCCGCCAAACGCGAATCCCAGGCAGTCGAAATCCTTGAAGGTGGCGATCTGGGCCCTGAACAGGTCGGCCTGGTGATTGCCCACTTCGGCGTCCAGGTCGAGGTCGAAGCCCAGGAAGGCGAGCAGAAGGGTCAGACCTACCGCTGCCACTTGCGCGCCAACCTGCCAGCGCTGGTCACCGGCGACCAGGTGGTATGGCGGGCCGGCAACCAGGGTATCGGCGTCATCGTGGCGCAACTGCCACGCAGCACCGAGCTGTGCCGGCCGGATTCGCGCGGCCAGCTCAAGCCGGTAGCAGCCAACGTCGACCTGATCGTGATCGTCTTTGCGCCAATGCCCGAGCCGCACGCCAACCTGATCGACCGTTATCTGGTGGCTGCCGAACATGCCGGCATCCACCCGCTGCTGCTGCTCAACAAGGCCGACCTGATCAACGAGCAGAACGCCGTTGCCCTCAATGAAATGTTGTCGGTGTATCGCGGCCTGGGCTATCCGGTGCTGGAAGTCTCCGCCCATCAAGGCGACGGCATGCAGCAACTCGAAGAGCGCCTGAACGGACAAGTCAGTGTGTTTGTCGGCCAATCCGGGGTGGGCAAATCGTCGCTGGTCAACAGCCTGCTGCCGGACGTCGGCACCCGTGTCGGGCCGCTGTCGGAGTTTTCCGGGCAAGGTACCCACACCACGACCACCGCACGGCTGTTCCATTTCCCCAATGGCGGCGAGCTGATCGACTCACCGGGCATCCGCGAATTCGGCCTGGTGCACGTGAGTCGTCATGACGTGGAAGCCGGCTTTATCGAGTTCAACAACCTGATCGGCACTTGCCGCTTCCGCGACTGCAAGCACGACCGCGAACCTGGCTGCGCGCTGCTCAAGGGACTTGAAGAGGGCCGTATTTCAGCCCAGCGCATGCACAGCTACCGCTCGATCCTGGCCAGCTTGCCGCAGGATGAATACTGATCGGCGCTTACTGACCCGGCGCCCGTACGTTGCCTTGCTCGAACAGGTTCAGCCGCTGGCGAACCTCGTGCGGTAGAGCACCGGCCTGCGGGTCGACCGCCCCCCGGGTCGATGCGCCCGGCGGTGCTGGCGTTGCCGGGGTGCTGGCAGGCGCAGTACCGGTGCCCTGATCACCATCGATAAGCCGCTGGGCCTTTTTGGTCAGTACCACGATGTCGATGCGCCGGTTGATCGGGTTCAGCGGCTTGTCACGATCGTACAGCGCCGACGAGGCATACCCCACCACCCGCGCCACTTGCGACTCGGGGTAGCTGCCCGCCACCAGCGCACGGCGTGCGGCGTTGGCACGACTGGCCGAGAGTTCCCAGTTGCCGAACTCACCGCTACCGGCAAACGGCTTGGCATCGGTGTGGCCGCTGACACTGATCTTGTTCGGCACATCCTTGATGGTGTCGGCCAGGGCCAGCAGAATATCTTCGAAATAAGGCTTGAGCCGCGCACTGCCGGAGTCGAACATCGGCCGGTTGTCGGCATCGACAATCTGGATACGCAAGCCGTCCTGAGTGATTTCGAGCAGAATCTGGTCCTTGAATTTCTGCAGTTGCGGGCTTTCTTCGACCTTGTTCTGCAGCTCTTGCAGCAGCATTTCAAGACGTTCTTTCTCGACCTGATCAGCCTTGGCCTCGGCATCGTCCGCTTCGATCGGCACAGTGTCCGGGCTTGGCGTGCTCTTGATCTCAGGGTTCAGCGAGCGGTCCGGCGCCATTTCCGGCGAACCGCCCAAGTCGATCACATACGGCGAGCCGCTGTCGCTAAAGCCCACCGGGTCCTTGAAGTAGCCGGCAATCGCGACCAACTCTTCAGGGGTGGCGGCCGACATCAGCCACAGCACCAGAAAGAACGCCATCATTGCCGTTGCAAAGTCGGCGAAGGCGATTTTCCAGGCGCCGCCGTGGTGTCCACCGCCGAAGCGTTTGACCCGTTTGACGATTATCGGCTGATTATTTTCCATGGCTTAGCGACCACGTACGGCTTGTTCCAGCTCGGTGAAGCTGGGGCGGTGTGCCGGGTACAGAACCTTGCGGCCGAACTCGACGGCCAGTGAAGGCGGCATGCCGGAAGCGGAAGCGACCAGCGATGCCTTGATGCATTCGTAGACGTTCATCTCTTCCTTGGCATCGTGTGCCAAAGAGGTGGCCAGCGGGCCGAAGAAGCCGTATGCCGCCAGAATACCGAAGAAGGTACCGACCAGTGCCGCACCCACGTGCTGACCGATCGCGGCCTTGTCGCCGGAGCCCAGCGAGGCCATGGTCACCACGATCCCCAGTACCGCTGCCACGATACCGAAGCCGGGCATGCCGTCGGCGATACCGGTCACGGCATGGGAGGGATGCTCAAGCTCCTCTTTCATGCTCAGCAGTTCCATGTCGAACAGGCCTTCGAGCTCGTGCGGCGCCATGTTGCCGGACGACATGATGCGCAGGTAATCGCAGATGTACGCGGTCATGCGCTCATCCTTGAGTACGCCGGGGTACTTGGCGAAGATCGGGCTGGACGCCGGCTCTTCGATGTCGCCTTCGATGGCCATCATGCCTTCACGACGGCTTTTATTGAGAATTTCGTAGATCAGCCCCAGCACTTCGAGGTAGTAGGCATGGGTAAAGCGCGTACTGAACATCTTCAGCGACTTTTTGAACACATGCATGGTCATATGACCCGGGTTGGCCTGCAAGAAGGCACCCAGTGCCGCGCCCCCGATAATCAGGACCTCGAATGGCTGGAACAACGCCATGATCTGACCGTGGGACAGCACGTATCCGCTGAGAACGCTCGCGAAAACGACAATAATGCCGATGATTTTAGCCATAGGTAAAAAATACTTGTTCAGTCGGATTCAGGGATATGTGCGGTGCAACGATGAAACTGCTGTTCTACTTATCGGCCTCACTGAGCCAGACTGTAGTCTGATCGCGTGAAAAACCTGTTTCGTCATTGACTCAGGGTGTAACAATACATGACATCGCAAGGTCTGAATAAGCGTAACCCATCACTGACAGACTATTAGCCGCACAGGCCGCCCCGTATGCCGACAACGCCACACTTCCCACGCCCACGAACGCTCGATGCCTGGGTCAAGCAACTGGATGGCCTTGCGCTGCCGATCCCGCAGCACAACCACGCACATGTGCGCTCTGCGCTGACCGACAGCCGCCGCTCGTTGCGCGAGATCGCCGACATGATGCACGAGAGCCCGGCACTGGTGCTCAGCGTCCTGCGCGAAGCCAACCAGCACACCCATGGCCTGGCCGAACAGGCCGAGAGCCTGGAGGTGGCGCTCAATCGTCTGGGGCTGGCGCGCACCGAAGTGCTGCTCAATCGTCTGCCGGCAAAACCGGCCGATGAGATCCCCAAGGCCTATCGACAACTGATCCTCATCAGCCAGCACGCCACCCAGCAGGCCAGCGGCCTGTTTGCCAGCCGCCTGGCGCGCCTGTGGCAGGACATTCATCTGGGCAGCCTGTTGTTTCTCGCGCCGCTGTGGCCGATGGCGCTGGCGCACCCCAAGCTGCTCGAAGAGTGGGAACTGCGGGTGATCCACAAGGGTGAGTCGAGCCGTAGCGTCGAACAGGAACTGTTCGGCATCAAGCTGCTCGACCTGTGCCTGGCACTGGCCGACACCTGGCGTTTGCCGCTGTGGGTTACCCGTGGCTATACCGTGCTGATCAAGGAGCGTCGCGAATGGGTCAAGGCCCTGCGCATCGCTCGCGAGAACGAAGAACCGTTGCAGCAGCAACGCAACATGGACGCCAACCCGATCCTGCAACGCTGGTTCAACCAGCCGGCCAACACCGTGCTGATGGGCAACGGCCTGGCACTGGCCGCCCAGCAGGCCTGGAACAGCCCGCACTGCCTGCGCTGGGAGTTGCTCAGCAGCCTGTATCTGCAGCAGCCACTGGCCGATGTCCAGCAACAGGTGCACCAGAATGCCGCCAGCAGTGCACGCCAGCATGCGAGCAAGGATTTGTGGCACCCGGCCGAGTCTCTGCTGTGGCCATGGGATTTCAGGCGTATCGCCAATAACCACGAGCCAACGCCGCCGCCTTCGGCCGACGCATTGCAACGCTGGCGCAAGCTGTGTGCAGAACTTCTGGTCGAGCCCAGCCCGTTCAATAACGCCATGCACCTGACCACTCTGGCCCGCGATGCGCTGGTGGCCTGCGGCATGCAGCGGGTCATGCTGTTGATGCCCGACAAGACCGCCAGCCTGCTGCGCGTGCACCAGTTGGCCGGGATGAGCAACGACAACGCCACCTTGCAGTTCCCGCTCAAGGACAGCAAGGTGCTGGCCCGCCTGCTCGGCCAGCCGACGCAATTGCGCCTAACCCCTGCCAACCATGCACAGTTTGCCGCGCTGTTGCCGCCGGTGTTCAAGGCCTTGTTCAAAGGCCAGCACCTGCTGATTCGCTCGCTGAGTTGCAACGGCAAGGTGCTGATGCTGGCCATCGCAGACCAGGGCGGCAGCCCGCTGTCGGAGATTTCCGTGCAGGCCTTTGCCAAAACCGCGCAATGCATCGAGCGGGCATTGGTCAATTTCGTTCAGGTCAAGTCCTGACGCGGACAGGGTTATCGACTTAAGGACTCCCTACAGACACTTTTCAGCGCTGCCTTGGGCTACAATTTGCGCCTTTGCTCATCAAGGGAGGCTGGAAATGTCCGTGTTCAACGACTTGCCGCTGGTCATCGAGCCCAGCGACCTGCAGGCACGCCTGACGGCGCCGGAACTGATTCTCGTCGACCTGACCAATCAGGCGCGCTATGACGCCGGACATATCCCCGGTGCCCGCTTCGTCGAGCCCAAGCGCACCCAGCTGGGTCAACCGCCAGCCCCCGGGCTGGCCCCGAGCCAGACCGACCTGGAGCGCCTGTTCGGCGAACTGGGCCATCGCAGCGATGCGGTCTACGTAGTCTACGACGATGAAGGCGGCGGCTGGTCCGGACGTTTTATCTGGTTGCTCGACGTCATCGGCCACAGCCGCTACCACTACCTCAATGGCGGTGTTCTGGCGTGGGCCGAAGACGGCCTGGCCTTGTCCACCGACACCCCGGCGGCGGGCACGACGCCGGTGAGCCTGGAACTGCACGAGCAACCCACCGCCACCCGTGAATACCTGCAAAGCCGCCTGGGCGCCGATGACCTGGCGATCTGGGATGCCCGCGCACCGGAGGAGTTTTCCGGGGCAAAGGTGCTGTCGGCAAAAGGCGGGCACATTCCTGGCGCGGTCAATTTCGAATGGACCGACGGCATGGACAAGGCACGCCAGCTGCGCATCCGCCAGGACCTGCGCCAGGCGCTGGAAGAGCTGGGCATTACCCCGGACAAGGAAGTGATCACCCACTGCCAGAGCCATCGCCGCTCCGGCTTCACCTATCTGGCCGCCAAGGCGCTGGGCTACCCGCGGGTCAAGGCTTACGCCGGCTCCTGGAGCGAATGGGGCAATCACCCCGACACCCCGGTCGAACAATAAACCGGCAGCCTGCGCCCGTTGCGCGCAGGCTTCCATCACAGGCTTCCATCAAGAGGTTAGGAACGATTAATGAAAGAGCGTCTGTTTATTCTGAGCCAGTACCTGCTGCCCCATCATTTGTTGTCGCGCCTGGCCGGCTGCATCGCCGAGTGCCGGGTGACCTGGTTCAAGAACGCCTTTACCGCGTGGTTCGCTCGCCGCTATCAGATCGACATGTCCTTGGCGCAGGTCGAAGACATTCACGGTTATGAGCACTTCAACGCCTTCTTCACCCGCGCCCTGAAGCCTGACGCTCGCCCACTGGACACCACGCCCGACGCGATTCTCAGCCCTGCCGACGGCGCCATCAGCCAGTTGGGCCCGATCGAACAGGGCCGTCTGTTCCAGGCCAAGGGCCATAGCTTCAGCGCGCTTGAACTGCTGGGCGGCGACCCGGCCCTGTCGGCGCCGTTCATGGGCGGCGAATTCGCCACCGTGTACCTGTCGCCCAAGGACTACCACCGCGTGCACATGCCGCTGGCCGGCACCCTGCGTGAAATGGTCTATGTGCCGGGGCGCATCTTTTCGGTCAACCAGACCACGGCCGAAAACGTGCCAGAACTGTTTGCCCGCAACGAGCGCGTGGTCTGCATTTTCGATACCGAACGTGGCCCGATGGCCATGGTACTGGTCGGCGCAATGATCGTCGCTTCGGTCGAAACCGTCTGGGCCGGGCTGGTCACGCCACCCAAGCGCACGCTGAAAACCGTACGCTATGACGAAGCCGCACGTGCACCGATCCATCTGGAAAAAGGCGCCGAGATGGGCCGTTTCAAACTGGGCTCTACCGTCATCGTCCTGTTCGGCCCCGAGCAAGTGAAATGGGCTGAAAACCTGACGGCCGGATCAGCGGTCAACATGGGTCAGGCACTCGCGCACGCAACGAAGGTATGATCCGGAGGGTCGATCAGGACGGTATGTTTTTATAGCGGGTTCTGATCGGCCCCTGCGATGGCTAAAAGCCAGATTAAGCTGCGATGTTAGTCTGATGCTGTTACAGTCGGCCCATCGGTGTTGTAGGACACTCTGCATTTAATCGGTACTCGCACACCGCCTGGATCAAGGCCGTGCGCGACTACCCGCCTTGAATGCCACCGTTCGGGCCAGTAATACCAGGAGTCTGCCTGTCACATGAGCAACTTGAGCTTTCCTTTGTTGTTGCGTGTTCCAGCACCGACACAGTCGAGCCTGACCTTCTGTGAAGCCAGCCCGCGCGACCTGAAGCGCTGGATCTCGACCCTTCCCAAGGCGAACCTGGGCGAAATGGCCCGGCAATTGTATCAAGGTCTTACAGAGCTCAACCTGCTGGTCACCCCCAGCGCAAACCGCCTGCAGTTGCTGGAGTTGCTGCGCCCAGAAGTGTATTTCGTCTGCAAGCACCTGGAACGCCACTTTCTCAATCAGTCCATCGTTCTGGACGAGCGCCCGCGCAAGGTCGCCAACCTGTGCCAGGCCCTGCAAAACCATCTGGCAACCGGTTATAAACTGATCATCCACCGCATCGCGCCGAAGTACACCCGCGAACGCGCCACCCTGTTCACCACAGCACTGCAACGCGCCTTGCACTGCCTGAACGGGCCCTTGGTGCGCGCAAGCCAGCTGTACTGCCCGGTACAGGACGGCCTGTGGCTTGAACTGCACCAGATGTATCAGATCGCTCGCCAGTATCAGTTGCACAATGCTCAGGTGCCAGAACCCCAGGCGCTGCATGTACGCAGCCTGAGCATCGAGCAGACCTACGTCATCGCCCTGATGATGGGCAACGCACGCTGTAACCAGATGCGCCAGCTCAATATCGGCAAACTGGCCGAGGCGCTGGAGGCCTGGAGCAGCCAAGTGCAACTGCAGGATGCTCATAAAGAGGGCAGTCTGTTTGCCGTGGACCCCACGGCCGACAAACCACCGCGCTATCGCAGTCTGTTTGGCGAAGAGCTGATACCGCAGTTGCTCGGGGTCAACTCGCTGCAACTGGCCAGTGCAATCCATCAATACCTCGAGCTGCCAGCCGAACAACGCGGGCAAGCGGCTCTGTCGGTACCGCCCGGCATCAGCACCGACCTGCTGCAACATCTGGCGGTGGCCTGGGGCGATGTGGCCGAACGGACCTTTCAGCGCACCCCTGGCCAGGGTACGCTGAAACTGTGCCTGGGCATGAGCGCCCTGCACTACTACCTGGGCGGACGAAAGTCGTTCAGCGAGCAACTGCAATTGCCGGCAGCCAGCAAGCCGGCGGACTTCAGCCTCAAGCTGGTCAACGATAACGACGACCCATGGTCACAAGCGTTCGATACTCAGCGCGGCAACACCTCATCGACCTTGCTGCCGCTCGAGGAAATCGAATACCCGCAAGCCGAGGGCGATGCTGACGGCAGCAACGCCCAGCATGATTTCCCGACGTATGAGTTGAATATCGTCAACCACAGCCCAGGCGGCTATTGCCTGGCCTGGCAGAAAGAGGTGCCCAGCCAGTTACAGGCGGGCGAAGTGATCGGCTTGCAGGATGAGAGCGGACCCGGCTGGAGTGTCGCCATCGTGCGCTGGATACGTCAGGTGCGCAGCGGTGGCACGCAGATGGGCATCGAACTGATCGCGCCGTTCGCCCAGCCCTGCGGCATGCAATTGATTGGCGAACTGCAAAACAGCCAGTACCTGCGCAGCCTGATGCTGCCCGAGATACGCCCGATGGAAAAACCGCCGACGGTGCTGGCGCCGCGACTGCCCTTCAAGGAGGGCAACAAGGTGATGATGAATGTAAATGGCGACGAGAAACGTGCGGCCCTCAAAGGCCGCCACATTGCCAGTGCCAGCTACAACCAGTTCGAGTATCAGATATTCGAAGCGCCGAAAGTCGCCGGCCAGGACAAGTCCCGTACCGGCGAAGAATTCGAATCGTTGTGGGGCACGCTGTAGCTTCAAGCTTCAAGCTTCAAGCGCTTGCAGCTTGTATCTTGCGTCTTAGCTCCGGCCTTCGCGGTCGCGGAAACCCAGCAGGTACAGAATCCCGTCCAGCCCCAGGGTAGAAATCGCCTGTTTGGCCGATTGCTTGACCAGCGGTTTCGCACGGAACGCCACACCCAGACCCGCAATCGCCAGCATCGGCAGGTCGTTGGCGCCGTCGCCCACAGCGATGGTCTGCTCCAGGCTCAACCCTTCCTTGCGCGCCAGTTCACGCAGCAGGTCGGCTTTGCGCTGAGCATCGACGATAGGCTCGACGGCGACGCCGGTCACACGACCGTCGACCACTTCCAGTTCATTGGCGAACACGTAGTCGATGCCCAGCTTTTCCTGCAACTGCCTGGCGAAGTAGGTGAAGCCACCGGACAAGATCGCCGTCTTGTACCCCAGGCGCTTGAGCTCGGCGAACAGGTTTTCAGCCCCTTCGGTCAGGCGCAGCGACGCGCCGATTTCGTCCAGCACATTGATGTCCAGGCCCTTGAGCAGCGCCAGGCGCTCCTTGAAGCTGGCGCGAAAATCCAGCTCGCCGGCCATGGCCCGCTCAGTGATGGCCGAAACCTGCTCACCGACGCCTGCAGCCTTGGCCAGTTCGTCGATGACCTCGGCCTCGATCAGCGTCGAGTCCATGTCGAACACCGCCAGACGGCGATTGCGGCGGAACAGCGAGTCCTGCTGAAACGCGATGTCGACGTTCAGCTCTTGGGCCACGCTCAGGAACTCGGCCTGCATGGCCTTGAGATCGCCCGCTTCGCCGCGTACCGAAAACTCGATGCAGCCCTTGCTCTTGTCATCCGGGGTATCCAGCGGCGTGCGCCCGGACAGGCGATCGATCTGATCGATGTTCAGGCCATAGCGCGCAATGATCGAGCTGACGCATTGCAGTTGCTCGGCGGTGACCTTGCGGGTCAGCAGCGTGACGATGTGCCGGGCCTTGCCCTGGCCGTCGACCCAGTGCTGGTAATCGGCTTCGGACACCGGGGTAAAACGCACTTGCTGGTCGAGTTTGTAGGCGGTGAACAAAACCTCTTTGAGCACCGAGGAACCCTGCACCGTATCCGGAATCTCAACCAGGATGCCAAACGACAGCGTGTCGTGGATCACTGCCTGACCAATATCGAGAATGTTCACGCCACCCTGGGCGAGAGCGCCGGTAATGGCTGCGGTGAGACCGGGACGATCCTCACCAGTGATGTTAATCAGGACGATTTCGCGCAAGGCGCACCCCCGCTATGGAAAAAAACCGCATTCTACCTGCTTTCAAGGCCTATCGGGCACAGCCAGCGCTTTGCCGTCTCAGGGGCGCTCGCTATACTGCGCGGCAACTTCTTCGAAAGAGCCGTGCTCTGTGAACCGGCCCACGCCTGTCAAATCCGATAACTTCTTCCTGCTGATCTTTCGTGCCCTGCGTCATCGCCGTGTACCGATTGCCCTGCGTATCGCCAGCCATAACGTGATTCTGGTGGCCTTGGCGCTGGTGATCTACGCCGGCGTCATGGGCTTGCAGTTCAAGCAGGCCATGCATGAGCAGGCCGATGCCCTGGGTCAGGCGCTGACCACCCAGACCGCGACCTCGGCCACCGAGCTGCTGGTGTCCAACGACATCCTTAGTCTCAATGTGCTGCTGGGCAACCTGGTGAAGAACCCGCTGGTGGCACACGCGGCGATCTACAGCGTCGACAACCGCATCCTTGCCGAAGCCGGACAGCGCCCCAAAAGCGGCCTGCTGGGTGAAACCGAGGGGCTGTACGAAATCAAGATCACCTTTCAGGACGTGATGGCAGGTCATCTGCGCATCAGCCTGGACATGTCGCAATTCCAGCAGCCGCTGACCATCAGCCTGCAAAGCATGGGCATTCTGGCCGGGATCCTGCTGGCACTGGCCCTGGCGCTCAGCCTGCGCCTGGGCCGGCATATTTCCACGCCACTGCTGCAGTTGCGCCTGTGGCTGCGCCATATCGACCCTTATACGCCGGGCACCGAGCGTCAGGACGAAGTCGGTGACCTGGCCCGCCAGCTGCGCGCCTCGTTCGCACCGCCCGAGCCTGAACAGCCACCGGAGCCGGAGTACGATCCTGAACTGATCGACGACGATCTCGACGACTCGTCGTTTTCGGCCCGTGACGATGAAATCATCGAGCCACCGGTCAAGCCACGTCTGGCAGCAGCACCTGTGCCACGACGTATCGTTGCCGAAGAAGACCTGGACGATGACGAGGCGTTCGCCGACCTGCGCGAGCATGCAGCGCCTGCCGCTCGCCTGGCCGCGCTGCCGGTCGCAGCACCGGCCTATGTGGCGCCGGCTCATGACGAACCGCAACACAGTGCAATTCTGGCCGCACAACTGGGGGCTCAGGACCAACTGCGACGCCTGCCCCGTGCGCGCCTGAACGACCTGCTGCAGCGCTATCGCGACTGCCTGGAGCAGGCGGCCTCGCTGTACGATGGCGAAGTCCACACCCTGAATGACGGCAGCACACTGTTGCTGTTCCACAGCCAGGTCAGTGGCGAGGATTACCTCACTAACGCCATCTGCTGTGGCGAGCTGCTGCGTGCGCTGAGCCACGCCTTGCAGGTCGAAGTCGCCGACAGCGGCATCACCCTGCAACTGCAATTGGGCCTGACACTGGGCGAGGGTCTGAAAGGACTGAGCCAGATCGACTTGCTGCTGACCGAAAAAGCCCAGGACGCCCTGGCCCTGTCGCAACACAGCCGCAACCTGCTGCTGGTCGAACGCTCGGTCAACGACGATGAGCTGATTCGCCAGCGCGCACGCATCCGCCCTATCGCCAGCCCCGAAGGTGCGTGTTGTGTGGAACGCTTGATGGAGCCCTACCCGTCGATGCTCGAGCGCCAGCTGGCACGCATGCACGACGTGTAGGGCGAATCCGTACGTAGGAGCTGCTTTAGCAGCGAAGGGCGCGAATCGGTGTCGCCTGCTTCCCGACTAAAGTCGGTCCTACGGGGCCGCCCGACGGATCGCCGTACGGTCGGCCCTACGGGAGTGCAATCAGAAGCGGAACACTTCAAGATCGGTGCGGATAGGCGCGGCCATTGGGATCTTTGGCTTTTCGGCCTGCGGTTTGGTACGCACGACAGGCGCCTTTTTCGGTTCTTCAGGCGGCTGCCAGGCAATCGGCTTGATCGCGGTGCTGACCTGATCGGCCAGGCGCTGCAACAGAATACCCTGCGCCTTGACCTGTGCTGCTGTCGTTCCGCTGTGCACCTCTTCGAGATGCACGAGACGGCTGTCGCGTACGTTGCCCTTGCGGTCCAGCAGACGCCATTGAGCGTCGAGGATTGCAGGTTGCTTGCTGCCCGAGTCCAGCCGGGTGATGGACAACAGAATCTGTACGTCGGGCGAGAAGCTGGCGCCCGTCGCTGGCGCCAGGACGACGCGCTGGCTGTCGAGCTTCCAGGCGATCTGGCGCAACAATAACTGATCGATATCGGACGACAGGTTACCGGCCCAGCGACCATCGGTGGCAGCGGTCAGGGTGCCGTCGGGCTGGCGTTGCAGCAGGGTTTCACGTTGCAAATAGTCGGCTATGGAAACCGGGCCCAGCAACACCGCAAGCCCGGCGCCCTGTTTGGGCTGGCCCGGCTCGCCGCTGTCAAGCTGATACAGCGCGGCAGGCTGATGCACACTGCAGCCGGCAAGGCCGAGTACACCGGTCATCAGCAAAATAAAGGGGAGGCGTCGGAAATTCATCGTCCCGTCCAGGAACCTGCGAGCGGCAGGTTACAAATTGAAAGCTCGTCAAAGTCATACAGGCACAGAGCCACGCCTGTTTAAAGACCCCATATCATCCGCGAATATCGGTCATGACTCCAGCGATTCTGCGGCGATCTTCGCTGCAAAACGAAGATCGCTGACCATAAACAACTGTTTTCAGCTGTTTTCTACCAACAGCGCGTCTACTCGCTGGAAGCCCCGTGGCAGCTTGTTGCCGCGTCGGCCACGCTCGCCCTTGTAGTGATCCAGGTCGTCGGCCTTGAGCGACAGCGTGCGCTTGCCGGCCTGCAATACCAGCGTCGCGCCTTCAGGAATAACCGCAAGGTCGCTGACATACTCTTCGCGGCTGGCCACCCGCTCGCCGGGCACGCCGATGATCTTGTTGCCCTTGCCCTTGCCCAGTTGCGGCAGGTCGCTGATGCGGAACACCAGCAGGCGACCTTCGGTGGTCACCGCCGCCAGCCAGTTGCTCTCACGGTCGCCGACCGGGCGCGGCGGAATGACTTTCGAGCCGCCCGGCAAGGTCAGCAAGGCCTTGCCGGCCTTGTTCTTAGCTTGCAGGTCGTCGCCCTTGACCACGAATCCGTAGCCGGCATCGGAGGCAATCACGTACAGCGCCTCGTCTTCGGGCAGCAACACGCATTCAAAGGTCGCACCCGGCGGCGGTTGCAGCTTGCCGGTCAACGGCTCGCCCTGCCCCCTGGCCGACGGCAGGGTGTGCGCAGCCACCGAATAGCTGCGCCCGGTCGAGTCGATGAACACCGCAAACTGGTTGGAGCGACCGATGGCCGAGGTCTTGAAGCCGTCGCCGGCTTTATAAGACAGCCCGGTGGCGTCGATGTCGTGGCCCTTGGCGCAGCGCACCCAGCCTTTCTCGGACATCACCACCGTCACCGGCTCGGTTGGCATCAGCTCGTTTTCCGACAGCGCACGGGCCTCGGCACGCTCGACAATCGGCGAGCGGCGATCGTCGCCATAGGTTTCGGCGTCGGCAATCAGCTCGGTGCGCACCAGTTTGCGCAGCTTGGTGTCGCTGCCCAGCAGGGCCTTGAGTTTGGCTTGCTCCTTGCGCAAGGCATCCTGCTCGCCGCGCAGCTTCATTTCTTCGAGACGCGCCAGCTGCCGCAGACGGGTGTCGAGAATATAGTCGGCCTGAATTTCCGACAGTCCGAAACGCGCGATCAGGTCGGCCTTTGGCTGGTCGGAGGTGCGGATGATGTGGATAACTTCATCCAGGTTCAGGTAGGCGGTCAGCAAACCGTCCAACAGGTGCAGGCGATGCTCGACCTTGTCCAGGCGGAACTGTAAACGGCGGCGCACGGTGCCGATACGGAACGTCAGCCACTCGCTGAGCAACACCCGCAGGTTCTTGAGCTGCGGCTTGCCGTCCAGACCAATGATGTTGATGTTGACGCGGTAGCTCGATTCAAGGTCGGTGGTGGCGAACAGGTGCTGCATGAGTTCGGCGGCATCGATGCGGTTGGAGCGCGGAATGATCACGATACGGCACGGGTTTTCGTGGTCCGACTCGTCGCGCAGGTCGGCGACCATCGGCAGCTTCTTGGCCTGCATCTGCGCAGCGATCTGCTCCAGCACCTTGGCGCCGGAAACCTGATGCGGCAGCGCGGTGACCACGATGTCGCCGTCTTCGACCCGGTACACGGCGCGCATGCGCACCGAACCCTTGCCGGTTTCGTAAATCTTCAGCAGGTCGGCACGCGGGGTGATGATTTCCGCTTCGGTCGGATAATCCGGCCCTTGAATGAAGCTGCACAGCTCTTCGACGGTGGCCTTGGGCTCGTCAAGCAAGTGCACACAGGCATTGGCCACCTCGCGCAGGTTATGCGGCGGCACATCGGTGGCCATGCCCACGGCAATACCCGTGGTGCCATTGAGCAGGATATTGGGCAAACGCGCCGGCAACACGGCAGGCTCATCGAGGGTGCCGTCGAAGTTAGGCACCCAGTCTGCGGTGCCCTGGCCCAGCTCGCTGAGCAGCACTTCGGAATAGCGCGACAGACGCGCTTCGGTGTAACGCATGGCCGCGAACGACTTCGGATCGTCCGGCGCACCCCAGTTGCCCTGGCCGTCGACCAGGGTGTAGCGGTAGCTGAACGGCTGGGCCATCAGCACCATGGCTTCATAGCAGGCCGAGTCGCCGTGCGGGTGGAACTTGCCGAGCACGTCGCCGACGGTGCGCGCCGACTTCTTGTGCTTGGCATCGGCGCCCAGGCCCAGCTCGCTCATGGCGTACACGATACGGCGCTGCACCGGCTTGAGGCCGTCGCCGATGTGCGGCAGTGCGCGGTCCATGATCACGTACATGGAATAGTTGAGATAGGCCTGTTCGGTGAAGTCCGCCAGGGAGCGGCGTTCGACGCCGTCCAGGCTGAGGTCAAGGGAGTCGCTCATGCGGGCCTCGTCATTAGGGGGTCGTCTGGCGCAGCAGCAAGGTGCCGTCGCGCTGGGTGAATTCGAGTTGTTTCATGGCACTCATGCCCAGCAGGATCTCGTTGCCGTCCAGGCTGGGGGTGACCAGTGCACGCACATTGCGCAGGACGATATCGCCCAGTTGCACGCGGTCCAGGTGGGTGCGAAAGCCCTGCACGCGGCCATTGGCGGTGCTGACGGTGACCGGCACGCCGCGCTCAAGGCCCAGTTCGTCAGCCAGCTCGCCCGGAATCGCGACATCGGTGGCGCCGGTGTCGATCATGAACTGCGCGTCACGCCCGTTGATTTTCGCGGTGCCGACAAAATGCCCCTGGCGATTGCCCGCCAGGCGCACTTCGATCGCGCCATTGGCATGCTCGGAGACCATGCTGCTATTGGGGTTGTGTTGCTTGTCTTCCCAGTCGCCAAAAAAGCGCGTGGCCAAAAAGATCCCCGCCGCCCAGGCCACGATCATCAGAATCTTGCCGGCACGCCGGCCGGGAACCGCTTGATTCATGGCGCACTCCAGCCGCGTGCGGGCGCTGCGAAGCGCCACACGACGGGTCGTTTTTCACCATCGGCGCGCGCACCGAAGTTGTTGTCCGTGCCGATCCAGGCACCGGTTTCGTCGACCACCAGCGCCTCGGTCAAGCCATACGGCTGATCGTAGCGGCGCTGCGGTTGCCGGGCTTCACGGCTGAACGCCCAGCAACGCTCGATCTGCCCGTCCTCCAGGTCGCGTCGGCATATCCGGTACACCGAGCGTTCAAGCGTGTAGAGCTTGCCGTTGTACAACGACAGGTCGGCAAAGTCGCTGGATGTGTCCCGGTGACGCAGGTTGCTGGTCTGCACACGATCGACCTCGGCATACAGTACACACGTCGGCTGGCAATGCCATTTCTCGCCGTCACGACTGACCACCAGCAGGCCACGCGCCTCGCGCTCTGCCGCCAGCCAGACGCGGTCGCCCTGCGGATTGACTGCAATGCCTTCGAAAATGGCGTTGAAGCGTTGCAGCATGCCCTTTGCACGGGCCTGCTCGACCAGCGCCGGCGGCAAGGCCAGCCAGCTGGCAGCACCTTGCAACGGAAGCTTCAAGACGGCGGCGTGGGCTTCACTGACCAGATAGCGATTGCCTGCGGCATCGCAGCTCACGCCCTCGTAGTCCATGCCACCGCCGCGCACCACCGTCGACATACTGGCCATTGCCCGCAGGCTGGCCGGCAAGTTACTGGGCGGCTCGGGCACCTCGAAGTGTTCGGCCTCGGCCTGCCACACGGTTTGCGTACGGTCCAGGCGATAGATCACCCGGTCGTCGCGGTCCGATACCGTCCACAACTGCCCGTTGCACAGGGCCAGCCCTGAAAGATTGCCGCCGACCATGCCCTCCACCGGATGCTCGGACAGCAGTTGGAGCTGTTCGAGCGGCACCAGCGCGTGGGCCGGTGCCGCCAGCAGGATTAGCGCGGCAAGACAGGCTAGCCTCAACTCAGGACCTCGGCCAGGTTGCCTTTGGCCTCAAGCCAGGCCTTGCGGTCCGAGGCGCGCTTCTTGGCCAGCAGCATGTCCATGATCTCTGTGGTCGCGGCAAAGTCGTCCAGGGTCAGCTGGACCAGGCGCCGGGTATTGGGGTCCATGGTGGTTTCGCGCAACTGTGGCGGGTTCATTTCGCCCAGGCCCTTGAATCGCGTGACCTGCGGCTTGCCGCGCTTCTTCTCGGCCACCAGCCGGTCGAGGATGCCGTCGCGCTCGGCTTCGTCCAGCGCATAGAAAATCTCTTTGCCCAGGTCTATGCGGTACAGCGGCGGCATGGCCACATAGACGTTGCCGGCATCCACCAACGGGCGGAAATGCTGGACGAACAAGGCACACAGCAAGGTTGCGATGTGCAGGCCGTCGGAGTCGGCGTCGGCCAAAATGCAGATTTTGCCGTAACGCAGCTGGCTGATGTCGGTCGAGCCCGGGTCGACGCCAATGGCCACGGCAATGTTATGCACTTCCTGGCTGGCAAGCACCTCGCCGCCATCGACTTCCCAGGTATTCAGAATCTTGCCGCGCAACGGCAGGATGGCCTGGAACTCCTTGTCCCGCGCCTGCTTGGCCGAACCGCCGGCAGAGTCGCCCTCGACCAGAAACAGCTCGGAGCGCGCCGGGTCCTGCCCGGCACAATCGGCCAGCTTGCCGGGCAGTGCCGGCCCCTGGGTGATGCGCTTGCGCTCGACCTTCTTGCTGGCTTTCAGGCGGCGGCCGGCGTTATTGATCGCCAGCTCGGCCAGTTGCATGCCCAGGTCAGAGTGGGTGTTGAGCCAAAGGCTGAAGGCATCCTTGACCACACCCGAGACAAACGCCGCCGCTTCACGCGACGACAGCCGCTCTTTGGTCTGGCCGGAGAATTGCGGCTCTTGCATCTTGGTCGAGAGCACAAAGGCGATGCGCTCCCAGACATCTTCCGGGGCCAGCTTGACGCCACGTGGCAGCAGGCTGCGGAACTCACAGAACTCGCGCATGGCATCGAGCAGGCCCTGGCGCAAGCCGTTGACGTGAGTACCGCCCTGGGCGGTAGGGATCAGGTTGACGTAGCTTTCCTGGACGCTGTCGCCACCTTCGGGCAACCACAGCAAGGCCCAGTCGACGGCCTCTTTATTACCGGCGAAGCTGCCGCAGAACGGCTCGTCGGGCAGGCGCAAAAACTCGGTGACCGAATCCTGCAGGTAAGAGCGCAGGCCGTCCTCGTAATGCCACTCGACCTTCTCGCCGGTGGACTTGTCTTCGAAACTGACCAGCAGCCCCGGACACAACACCGCCTTGGCCTTGAGTACATGCTTGAGGCGGCTGACAGAGAATCTGGGGCTGTCGAAATACTTGGGGTCCGGACTGAAATACACACTGGTGCCGGTGTTGCGCTTGCCCACTGTCCCGACGACCTGCAAATCCGAGGCCTTGAAGCCGTCGGCGAAGGTCATCTGGTATTCGTTGCCATCGCGCTTGACCTTGACCCGCACCTGGGTCGACAGCGCGTTGACCACCGAAATGCCCACACCGTGCAGGCCACCGGAGAACTGGTAGTTCTTGTTGGAGAACTTGCCGCCGGCGTGCAACTTGGTAAGGATCAGTTCGACCCCGGACACGCCCTCTTCAGGGTGAATGTCCACCGGCATGCCGCGGCCATCGTCGCTGACTTCAAGGGAATGGTCGGCGTGAAGAATGACCTGCACCGAGCGCGCGTGGCCGGCCAAGGCTTCGTCGACGCTGTTGTCGATGACTTCCTGAGCCAGGTGGTTGGGCCGCGAGGTGTCGGTATACATACCCGGACGCTTGCGAACCGGGTCGAGGCCCGAGAGGACTTCGATGGCATCGGCGTTATAAGAACTAGCGCTGGGAGTGGCCATGGGGTCTCGTCATCAATGGTTCATGAAATATCGCATCTTCACATGCCTGCTTTTCAGAGCTGTGAAAGGTCAATCGCTTGCAGCACCTGCGGGGCAAAACCGGCAATCGCCAGCAGCTCTGGCAGACGCGCGGCAAAGCCTTGGTAGCTGTGGTCACCGCCTTGCTGGATATCAAGGCTGCAACCTTTGTAAAACGATTCGGCGCGGCGGTAATCCAGCGTTTCGTCGCCGGTCTGCAACCACACCCGGATCTGCTGCGGGTCGCTGGGTGCCGGCACCTGCAGATCGGCCAGTGCCTGCACATGGTCCAGAGTCAGTTCCCAACGCTCACCGGTGTACAGGTTTTGCTGGGTCCCCAGAAAACCGTCGAACAACTGGTGCGGATTGACCGCCGGGTTGATCAACACGGCTTTTAGCCCGTGGCGCTGCGCAAGATGGGTCGCATAGTAGCCGCCGAGCGAGCTGCCGACCAGCAGCGGCCGACCCAGGGCTTCAATCGCCTGCTCCAGCTGGCCGATGGCCTGACGGGGGTGGTGATGCAGTTCTGGCACTTGCAGGTGCGCTTGCAAGCCCAGCGAGCGCATCAGCGTCGTCAACCAGGTCGCCTTCTTCGACAGGGCCGAGCTGTTCAGGCCGTGTATATAAAGCACAGAGGGGTTATTGCCGGTCACGTCATGCCTCCGGTAACTCGCAGCAGAGCAAAGCTGCGTAGTTTACAGGAGTCAGAGGACAGAAACGCACTGCAACTGTATCAATAGCCAGTGCCGGTGTAATCGACGCCGAAATCCGCCGCTGCCAGCCTGTTGACGCCGGTCTCGAGCCGTCCGTCGTCATGCAGGCGTAGCCAGCGATAGCCGGGCGCAGCCGTGTCGAGGCCGAAATCCTCGCTGCCCGGCGCAAACTGGATGCAGGTCGACGGTGTCGCCAGCAGCCGCACCCCCTCGCGCACCTGGTCGAACGCCTGGTGCACATGGCCCCAGAGCACTGCGCGCACTTGAGGGTAGCGATCCAGGACGGCGAACAGCGCCACGGCATTGTGCAAGCCGATCGGCACCATCCAGGCACAGCCAATAGGCACGGGATGATGATGCAGGCACACCAGATGATGGCGATCAGGCGCCTCGCTCAGCGATTGCTCGAGCAATTGCAACTGATCGTCTTCCAGATGACCGAACACCGAGCCCTCGACCTCCGAGTTGAGCATCGTGACCCGCCAGCCGCCGATGTCGGTCACCGGCACCAGCACATCGGTGCCGTGCGCCGCCTCGTGCATCTGCGCCCATTCGTCATGATTGCCCGGCAACCAGCGCACCGGCACGCCCAGTGGCTCGCTCATCTGGCGAAAGGTCTGATACGACTGCACCGTGCCGTCCTGGGAAATATCCCCGGTCATCAGCAACAGATCGATTTCTGGCTGCTCGGCCTGCACCAGCTCAAGCACTTTTTCCAGGCCGTCACGGGTATTCATACCCATCAGCGTACCGCTCGCCTCGGCGAACAGATGACTGTCGGAAAGCTGGACCAGCAGGACTGAGGAGTCCTTGATAGATGAACTCGGCAACGGCCGTCTCCCTGGAACGATACGTTGCGATTATGGTGGGTGATATCGGGTACGGCAAACCGGGAATGAGTAGCCGGTCACACTGGCAAACATTCTCCGTGCGGCAACGCCAGACAAGCGGGAACGAGGCCGATTCGAGCCGCAAATGTTTTTTTGGCATTTATACGCGCATCAAGATCGGCAATCTGGCGACTGACAGGGACTTTTGCTTGATTCGCGTCCATGATCACTCCGTAAAAATTCCGGCCAGGCTTATCGAAAGACCTATGCGGCCAAGTAATACCGATCAATTGAAGGAACACGGTCAATGGTAGGAGGGGGCTCTGCCCGCGATGACGGAGGTAAAGCTACTGCCAATGTGCGGACTTTACTGGCCCTTTCGCGAGCAGAGCTCCCTCCCACATCATGATCTGTGTTTACTGCGCGACAGCGCGACGCCAAGACGGCGGGGGATTTCTACCGCACCGCCTCATACTCATGCCCGCACGCCAGACAATGGCTCAGCCACTCACCCAGAAACAGGTTGAGCTGGGCCTTTTCGTCGGGCTGGTGCATGTGGGTATTGGGGTACGGGTAGATGCCGCGAAAGCGCCGGGCGTGTTCGGCGCCGATCACTTCGGCCATGCGCGCGTCGTGATAAACCTGCACTTCAAGGCGCGGCACCGGTAGCCAGGGCAGGCTGTGCTCCTGGCTGACCTGCAAGGTGGTGGTATAGGGGCAGTCGAGCAGGACTTCGACTGCCAGCACGCCGAGCATTTGCTCGCCTTGAGTCACTGCTACACGACGCGAGCTTTTTTGTGTGCGCATGTCGGGCAACAGGCGCATCAGGCGGGCATAGTTGGCCTCGCATGCTGCCTGCAGGCCGGCAAGATCGACACGATAGCGCTCGCGCAAGAGATTCACGACCATAGCCCCCTTATTTCAGCGCGGTTCAAGGCCAGCCATTGCAAGGCAATGATGGTTGCCGCGTTCATGATCCGGCCATCGGCCACAGCCTGCAATGCGTCGTCGAACGACCAGACCGTAACGCGGATGTCCTCCCCCTCCGATTCCAGCCCGTGCACGCCACCGGCGCCCTGGCTGTCGCATTGTCCCAGGAAAAGATGAACATATTCATCGCTGCCGCCCGGCGAAGGAAAGTACCGGGTAATCGGCCACAAGGCCTGGAATGCCAGATCAGCTTCCTCTTCTGCCTCGCGATGAGCAACCTCTTCCGGTTGCTCGTCCTTGTCGATCAATCCGGCGACCAGCTCGATCAGCCACGGGTTGCCGACTTTCTCTAGCGCACCGACGCGGAACTGCTCGATCAGCACCACTTCGTCACGCCTGGCATCGTACGGCAACACGCAAACGGCATCGTGACGCACGAACAGTTCACGGCCGATTTCACGGCCTGTACCGCCATTGAACAGCTCATGGCGCAGGTAAAGCTTGTCGAGTTTGTAGAACCCCTGAAAGCAGGTTTCACGGCGGGTGATTTCAAACGCCGTCGGGGTCGATCGGGTAGTGGTTTGGGTCATGGAGGTCTCGCTGCAGGACGCTTTGGCTTCGGGCCATCCTAACGCGCATCGACCACCGGATGCAGCCCCCCTTCAAAATGCAGGGTAGACGCGCAGGCGCCAAAGCATTTCTAATCCGCCCAGTGGCGAACCGAAAGCCGGGTTTGCAGTCCAAGCAGCCTGCATACGCACGCCACATGCGTTTTTTCCGAAACCGCCAAGGATCATCAATGTCGTTATCGAAGATCGCCGCACTGGCTTGCCTGGCCGTTACGCTGGGTGCCTGCCAAAGCCTGTTCACACCCAATATGCGTGCCCCGCTGCAAGTGGAGCGCGAAGCCTGGGAGCAGATCAAGCCGGGCTGCAGCAGCGACGATTGCCCGCTGGTGAACATCGATACCGTGCACTTCCCCGCCGAACCGCGGCTTGACGCCATCGTGCAGAAAAACCTGCTGCAGATGGCCGGCAGCGAAGCAGGCACGGCCCCGGCGGCCACGCTCAAAGCCTACGAACAACAGTTCTTGAGCAGCGCACAGGGCCGCAACAGCAGTTACTTGCAGGCCAAGGTCCGCGAGCAGCATGACGGCATTGTGGTCATCGAGCTGTCGAGCTACCTGGACACCGGCGGCGCGCATGGCGACCCGGGTCGCGCAGTGTTCAGCTATTCGCGCCAGCAACAGAAAGTGCTGACCCTGGCCGACATGGTCGTGCCGGGCAAGGAAGCCGAGTTCTGGGACAAGGCCCAGCTCGCCCACCAGGCCTGGATGACCTCGACCAAGGTCAATGAAGACCCTGAGTTCATCAAGACCTGGCCATTCAAGCGCACCCCCAATGTGGCCCTGACCTACGGCGCGGTGATCCTCAAGTACCCGGTGACCACCATTGCGCCCTATGCCATGGGCCATATCGAGCTGAAGATTCCGTATCCGCAGCTCAATGGCGTGATCAAGCCGGAGCTGTTCCCCGGTCGCGGCTGACACCGCGCCCCAGCACCAACTGCAGCAGGCCGGCGGTGAACAGCGCCGGCAATGTGGCGCCGATCTCCGGGTACAGATTGGCCAGCAAGTGATAGGTGCTGACCCCGCCCAGCCAGGCCAGCAGGCTCAAACCGCGCAGGCCCGGCACCTGAGCCGGCGAACGACGTCGGCGCAGGACGAAGTGGTCGACCAGTACCACACCGAACAACGGTGCGAACAGCGAGCCGATCAGCAGCAAAAAGCTCTCGTATTGCGCCAGCGGCGCAAAGCAGGCGATCAGCGTACAGAGCACACCAATCGCCAATGCCAGGTGCTCGACCTTGAGCCCCGAGAGCATGGCGCTCGATACCGCCGCCGAGTGAATATCGGCAAAGGCCTTTTCCGACTCGTCGAGCAGCACCAGCAGCAGCGGAATGCCCATTCCGGCGCCGGCCAGCGCCAGCAGCAAGGCATTGGCTTCGCCATCCGAAGCAAACGCCAGGGTGTAGCCAACGCCCAGGCTCATCAGCCAGCAGTTGCCGATGAAATAACCTAGCACGGTGCCGAAGAACACCGGTTTCGCCTTGCGCCCGAAGCGTGAGTAATCGGCAATCAGCGGCAACCACGACAGCGGCATGGCAATGGCGATGTCCAGCCCGGTCGCAAACGGCATCGAGCCGTCGCCGCCACGTGCCCAAAGCGCCGCCAGATCGGCCTTGGCCAGCAAATTCCAGGTCAGCCACAGGCAAGCACCGAGCAATAGCCAGATGCCCCACTGACGCAGGATCTTGCGCACGAAGGTCAGCGGCCCGCTGACCGCGAGCAAGGTGGCAAGGCCACCGAAGAACAGCGCCCACAGCAGCGGGCTGGTCCACAGACCGCCTTCGCCGAACGCCCGCGCCCCCAAGAGGCTGGCGGCATCGCGCATGACAATGATCTCGAACGAGCCCCAGCCCACCAGTTGCAGCAGGTTGAGGATCGCCGGCAATACTGCCCCGCGTCGCCCGAGGCTGAGCTTGAGCGAGGCCATGGACGAAAGCCCGGTGTCGGTGCCGATCACCCCGGCGCTGGCCAGCAGCAAAACACCGACCAGCGTGCCCAGCGCAATGGCCAGCAACGCACCGCTCATGCCCAGCCCCGGTGCCAGCAACGCACCGGTTTGCAGAACCATCAGGCCGATGCCGAGGGAAAACCACAGGGAAAACAGATCGCGCCCACCGAACACCCGCCGCTCGGCGGAGACAGGCAGGTCGGGGGAATAGGTGCCGGGTGTGTTCACATCAGAATCTCAATGGGTGGGTGGCCTGTAGGAGCGACCTTGGTCGCGATCGGCTGCGCTAGCAGCCGTAAATTTTCAGAGCTTTGACGATTTTTGTGAGCGCTCCGCGCTCAATCGCGAGCAAGCTCGCTCCTACAAGGGTTGTGTGTTTAAACCTTCTGATAAAGCTGGCTGCCTTCCTGTTTGAAGCGCTCGGCCTGTTCGCGCATGCCTTCTTGCACCGACACATCGACGCTGTCGATGCGCTGGTTGGCGGCGTATTCGCGTACTTCCTGGGTGATCTTCATCGAGCAGAATTTCGGCCCGCACATCGAGCAGAAGTGCGCGACCTTGGCCGAGTCCTTGGGCAGGGTTTCGTCGTGGTAGGCACGTGCCGTGTCCGGGTCCAGGCCAAGGTTGAACTGGTCTTCCCAGCGGAATTCAAAGCGCGCCTTGCTCAAGGCGTTGTCGCGGATCTGTGCGCCCGGATGACCTTTGGCAAGGTCGGCAGCGTGAGCGGCGATCTTGTAGGTGATGATCCCGGTCTTCACGTCATCCTTGTTCGGCAGGCCCAAATGCTCCTTGGGTGTGACGTAACAGAGCATGGCGCAGCCGAACCAGCCGATCATCGCTGCACCGATGCCGGAGGTGATGTGGTCGTAGCCCGGTGCGATGTCGGTGGTCAGCGGGCCAAGGGTGTAGAACGGCGCTTCGTCGCAGCACTCAAGCTGCTTGTCCATGTTCTCCTTGATCAACTGCATCGGCACGTGGCCCGGGCCTTCGATCATGCATTGCACGTCGTGCTTCCAGGCGATCTTGGTCAGCTCGCCAAGGGTTTCCAGCTCACCGAACTGCGCCGCGTCGTTAGCGTCGGCAATCGAGCCCGGACGCAGGCCGTCGCCCAGCGAGAAGCTGACGTCGTAAGCCTTCATGATTTCGCAGATGTCGTCGAAATGGGTGTAGAGGAAGTTCTCTTTATGGTGCGCCAGGCACCACTTGGCCATGATCGAGCCGCCCCGGCTGACGATGCCGGTGACGCGCTTGGCGGTCAGCGGCACATAGCGCAACAGCACGCCGGCATGGATGGTGAAGTAGTCGACGCCCTGCTCGGCCTGCTCGATCAGCGTGTCGCGAAACAGCTCCCAGGTCAGGTCTTCGGCCACGCCGCCGACCTTTTCCAGCGCCTGGTAGATTGGCACCGTGCCGATCGGCACGGGCGAGTTGCGGATGATCCACTCGCGGGTTTCGTGAATGTGCTTGCCGGTCGACAGGTCCATGACCGTGTCCGACCCCCAGCGAATGCCCCAGGTCAGCTTGGCGACTTCCTCTTCGATGGACGACCCCAGCGCGCTGTTGCCGATGTTGCCGTTGATCTTCACCAGGAAGTTGCGGCCGATGATCATCGGCTCAAGCTCGGTGTGGTTGATGTTGGCCGGAATGATCGCCCGCCCGCGGGCGATTTCTTCGCGCACGAACTCAGCGGTGATTTCCTTGGGGATACTGGCGCCAAAGCTGTGCCCGGCGTGTTGCTGCTGCAACAGGCCGGTGGCGCGGGCCTCTTGCAGTTTCATGTTTTCGCGGATGGCGACGTATTCCATCTCGGCGGTGATGATGCCCTGGCGCGCGTAGTGCATCTGGCTGACGTTGGCGCCGGCTTTGGCGCGGCGCGGCTTGTGTACGTGGGCAAAGCGCAGCGCAGTCAGTTCGGCATCGTTGAGGCGTTGCTGGCCAAAGTTCGAACTCAGGCCGCTGAGCAGTTCGGTGTCGTTACGCGACTCGATCCACGGCGTGCGCACATCGGCCAGGCCTTTGCGCACATCGATGATCACATTGGGATCGGTGTAGGGGCCAGAGGTGTCGTAGACGGTGACCGGCGCATTGATTTCGCCGCCGAAATCGGTCGGCGTCACGTCCAGGCTGATTTCGCGCATCGGTACGCGAATGTCCGGCCGCGAGCCCTGCACATAGATTTTCTGCGAACGGGTGAAGGGCAATACCGAGCCCGAGTCGACCTGGGCCGATTCACTCAGATGGGGTGCGTTTTTTGATTTTGTACTCATCACGGTCTCTCCTGACATCCTGGGCGGATTGATTGTCGGAGTGACCTGAACAGACGGGGGGCGCGCTTTATAAAAACAAAGACGCAGAGCATCGCAAGAAGGCGGGTGTTCGAATAAATTGAACGCACGACCCCGGACGACACTCAAGAGGACTCGCCGGGAGCGAGCAATCTTGTTCCCTACGCAGGCGTTAACCTGATCAGGTTCAACGGGATCCGGTTTAACCGATCTCAGCCTCATAGCAAGGCACCCCGACAAGAACGGCGCCAGTCTATGCCGGCCAGGGGGCCAAGCGCCAGTCCCCTTTGCAACACCTGCGATAAATGGCCGATATGACCGATTGTTGCGCCCAACGTCAGGCTCTACACTCGCAAGCCCGGTCCGACTGCATTATTTTCAGGAAAAGGAAACGCCTCATGCTGCGCAAACTGTCGTGGGTCATCGCTGTGTCGTTTGCTTCAAGCCCCCACGCCTGGGCCTACGATGCCCCGCTCACCGCCAGCACCGGGCTGGTCAATGTCTACCAGCAGGCAGTGGACAACAATGCCGACCTGGCGGCAGCCCGCGCCGATTACCAGGCGCGCAGCGAAGGCGTACCGCAGGCCCGCGCCGGCCTGCTGCCGAACCTCTCGGCCAGCGCGCAGAGCAACAACACCCGCACCAGTATCGATCAGCCCCGGGCAACCATCAGCCGCAGCGGCACGGTGTATCAGGCGACCCTGAGCCAGCCGCTGTTCCGCGCCGACCGCTGGTTCCAGTTGCAGGCTGCAGAAGCGGTGAACGAGCAGGCGGCGCTGGAGTTGTCGGCCACCGAGCAGAACCTGATCCTGCAATCGGCGCAGCTGTACTTCACGGTGCTGCGCGCCCAGGACAACCTGGCCACCACCAAGGCCGAAGAATCGGCACTCAAGCGCCAGCTCGACCAGGCCAACGAACGCTTCAACGTCGGCCTGTCGGACAAGACCGACGTGCTCCAGGCCCAAGCCAGCCACGACACCTCGCGGGCCAACCGGATCATCGCCCAGCGCCAGGTCGACGACGCCTTCCAGGCGCTGGTCACCCTGACCAATCGCCAGTACAGCGCCATCGAGGGCATGGTTCACAGCCTGCCGGTGCTGCCGCCCTCGCCCAACGACGCCAAGGCCTGGGTCGACACCGCCGCCCAGCAGAACCTCGACCTGCAAGCCAGCAACCATGCCGTGGAAGCCGCGCAGCAGACCGTGCGCCAGCGCAAGGCCGGCCACGCACCGACCGTCGATGCCGTGGCCACTTACCAGCGCGGCGACAACGATGCGCTGGGCCTGACCAACCCCAACTACACCGGGCAAAACTATGGCGGCGATGTCGAGCAGCGCACGATTGGCGTGCAGTTGAACATTCCGTTGTACAGCGGCGGGCTGACCAGCTCGCAAGTGCGTGAAGCCTATGCGCGCCTGACCCAGAGCGAACAACGCCGCGAGGGCCTGCGCCGCCAGGTGGTGGAAAACACCCGTAACCTGCACCGCGCGGTGAACACCGATGTCGAGCAGGTACAAGCCCGCAAGCAGTCGATCATCTCCAACCAGAGCGCGCTGGAGGCCACGGAAATCGGCTATCAGGTCGGCACCCGCAACATCGTCGATGTGCTCGACGCCCAGCGCCAGTTGTATGCCTCGGTGCGCGATTACAACAACACCCGCTACGACTACATCCTCGACAGCCTGCGCCTGAAACAGGCCGCCGGCACATTAAGCCCGGATGACTTGCAGGACCTGGCCCGCTACCTCAAGCCCGACTACAACCCGGACAAGGACTTTTTGCCACCGGACCTGGCCGAAGCCGCGCGCAAGAATTTCGAGCGCCCGGCGAAACGCTGATAACGGGCGATTATTTGGCCAGTCGGGCAATCACATCCAGTAACCGTTGCAACGCGCCCTGATTGGCTTTCATCACCTGCAACCCGGCATCGCTCATGCGGCGGGCCTTTTCGGGATCGTCGAACAAGCTCTGCACCGCTGTCGCCAATGCTGTCGCGTCGCTGGCTTCGAGCAAGGCGCCAGCGCTGCGCAGCATGGCGGCGATTTCGAGGAAGTTGAACAAGTACGGTCCGCTGAGTACCGGCTTCGCCAACGCCGCCGGCTCCAGCAGGTTATGCCCGCCATTGGCGACCAGGCTGCCGCCGACAAAGGCGCAATCGGCCAGCGCGTAGAGAAACAGCAACTCGCCCATGGTGTCGCCGAGCAGCACGGCGG
>NZ_BAAILM010000039.1:156927-391920 GCF_054589175.1 Pseudomonas sp. 3A(2025)
CAGAATCTGCCGATGCGCCGCCAGAATGCTTTCGTCCTCGCCCGCATGGGTACTGGCCGCGATCCACACCGGTCGCGCGCCGGCCTGCCACTGCTCGCGCAATTGCGCCGCCTGCACCAACAGGTGCGGGTCGATGCTCAGGTCAAACTTGATCGAACCGGTTACCGTCACGCATTCAGGTCGCGCGCCGAGCATCCGAAAGCGTTCGGCTTCGGTTTCGGTCTGCACCGCAAAGCCGTTCATCTCGGCCAGCATTGGCCGGGTCAGACCGGCAAAACGCCCGTAGCCCCGTGCCGAGCGCTCGGACAAGCGGGCATTGGCCAGCACCACCGGAATGCCACGACGGGCGCATTGGTGAATATGATTCGGCCACAGCTCGGTCTCCATGATGACGCCCAGCCGTGGCCGCACATGATCGAGAAACCGCGCCGCCGCCCAGGGCAGGTCGTACGGCAGGTAGCAGTGCTGGATGCGCGGCTCGCCTGCGAACAGCGCACGAATACGCTCGGAGCCGGTGGGGGTCATGCAGGTGATGGTGATCGGCAGTTCCGGGTAGGCCTTGAGCAAGGCGCGCACCATCGGCGCGGCGGCGATGCTCTCGCCCACCGACACCGCATGCACCCAGATACCGCCTGGCTGCATGGGCGGCAGGCCGAAGGCAAAGCGCTCCTTGATGCGCTGGCGATAAGCCGGCGCCTTGCGCGCACGCAATAACAGGCGCAGCGCAACCAGCGGCAGGCCCAGGTGAAACAGCAGGGTATAAAGGGTTCTGTTCATGGCGGCGAAGTTTACAAGGATCTGGCGGCGACCGCGCCTATCCGATGGCCTGTAAATGCACGGCAAAGCGTTCGGCCAGCCATTGGGCGGCGGGGCCCAGCGGTTCGTCGCGGCGCCAGGCCAGTTCGGTGACCAGTGCCGGCGGGCGCCATTCGCTGGCCAGTTCGACCATCTGCGCCTGATACGTCGGGTACTGCACCACATGGCGCGGCAGCCAGGCCCAGCCCAGGCCGCGCATCAGCAACTCGGCCATGGCGTAAAAACTGTCGGCACGCCAGATCAGCGGGCTGATCGCCTCGCCGCCGGGGTAATCGCTCTGCTGTGGCGTGATCAGCAACTGGCGATGACACGCCAGTTGCTGGCGGGTGACATGGCGTTCACGGGCCAGCGGGTGATCGACCGCGCACACGGTAACCATCTCGACGCTGCCCAGCGTACGCCGCTCCAGCGAGGCCGGAATGTGCTCATGGTGAAAAAACAGACCGAGGTCGGCCCGGCGCTCCACCAGCTTGCGCGCCACATCGCCCTGGGCGTTGCTGGCCAGTTGCACTTGCAGATAAGGAAAGCGGCTCGACAGCTCTTTCAGGCTGTCGATCACCGGTTGATAAGGCATGGCCTCATCCTGAGCAATGCGCAGCAGTGCCTCCTGACCACGCATCAGCGCCAGCGCCCGGCCGTCCAGGCGCTCGCACTGGCGCAGCAGTTCACGGGCATCGGCCAACAGCGCCTCGCCATTGTCGGTCAGGCGCGGCTGCCGCCCGCTGCTGCGTTCGAACAGGGTTACACCCAGATCGGTTTCAAGCAGGGCAATGGCGTTGCTGATCGCCGATTGCGCCTTGCGCTGCTCGCGGGCCACGGCCGAAAACGAGCGTAATTCAGCCACGCGCAGAAACACGCGAAGCTGCTCCAGATTCCACTGTTCGGCCATCAACCTATCTCCCTAGCAGATGGTTAATGACTTTACCCCATCTGACCAACCTCTAAAATGCCGGGCATCCAAAGAAGGAGTTTCACCATGAATGCCTACTACTTGCTGGCCATCGCCATCTGCGCCGAAGTCATCGCCACCACCTCGATGAAAGCCGTCAAAGGCCTGAGCACCCCGCTGCCGCTGCTGCTGGTGATTTGTGGTTATGCCATCGCCTTCTGGATGCTGATCATCGTGGTGCGCACCATTCCGGTGGGCATCACCTACGCCATCTGGTCGGGCATGGGCATTGTGCTGGTCAGCATCGCCGCGCTGTTTATCTACGGCCAGAAGCTCGACCTGCCGGCCATCCTCGGCCTGGGCCTGATCGTACTGGGCGTGGTGGTGATCCAGTTGTTCTCGAAAACCACCGGGCACTGATTGCCCCTATAATGCCGGGCATCGTTTAGCTGAGAGGTGCCCATGCCATCTGTTCTTTCCACCGACGTCCTGATCGTGGGCGGTGGTGTTGCCGGTCTCTGGCTCAATGCCCGCCTGCGTCGCCAAGGGTTTTCCACCGTGCAGGTAGAAAGCGGCCCTCTGGGCGGCGGGCAAAGCCTGAAATCGCAGGGCATCATTCATGGCGGCGCCAAGTACGCGCTGCACGGCGCGCTCAGCGGCGCCTCCGAGGCGATTGCCGACATGCCACGGCGCTGGCGCGAAGCGCTGGACGGCCAGGGCGAGATCGATCTGGCCGGCGTGCGCTTGCTGTCCGAGGCGCACTATCTCTGGTCGCCGGGCACCCTGGCCGGCAACCTCACCAGTTTCCTTGCCAGCAAGGCGGTGCGCGGCCGGGTCGACCAGGTCAAGGGCGACGCCCTGCCACCTGCGCTGCAAAACCCCAGATTCAAGGGCAAGGTCTATCGCCTGGCCGAACTGGTGGTGGATGTCCCGAGCCTGATCGAGCGTCTGGCGCAACTGGCCGGCGACAGCCTGCTGGCCGGCCAGACCATCGAGCCGCTGCACGCCGACGGCCAGTTGGTCGGCCTGCGTGTCGACGGCCGCGACATCCATGCGCAGCGCATCGTGCTCAGTGCCGGTGCCGGCACCGCGTCGTTGCTTGAGGCGCTGGGTATCAACCAGCCAAAAATGCAGCGCCGGCCGCTGCACATGGTGCTGGTCAAAGGCCCGACCCTCAAGCCGCTGTTTGCCCACTGCCTGGGCGGCGGCCCCAAGCCGCGCATCACCGTGACCACCCACCCGGCCGCCGATGGCCAGCATGTCTGGTACCTGGGCGGCGATATCGCCGAAGCCGATGGCGTGGCCCGTGAACCTGCCGCGCAAATCGCCACTGCCCGCGAAGAACTGCACAAACTGTTGCCTTGGGTTGACCTCGACCAGGCGCAATGGGCGACCTTGCGGGTCGACCGCGCCGAGCCCGAGCAGTCGGGTCTGGTGCGTCCGGACAACGCCTTTGTCGATGTGCAGGGTCCTTTGCTGGTCGGCTGGCCGACCAAGCTGGCACTGGCCCCGGACTTCGCTGACCGGGTGCTGGCCGCGCTGGACAAAGACGGCATCCAGCCCACCGCACACGCCTTGCCTGCCGACCTGCCCCGGCCACCGTTGGCCATACCTGTGTGGGACCAACTGCTGCCATGACCCTGCCAACCCTGCACGACCTGCATCGCCCGCTGGGCAGTACCGGCCTGAGCGTTTCGCCGCTGGGCCTGGGCACCGTCAAGCTGGGCCGCGACCAAGGGGTGAAATACCCCAACGGCTTCAGCATCCCCGATGACCAGCAGGCCGCCAGCCTGTTGCGCCAGGCGCGCGAGCTGGGCATCAACCTGCTCGACACCGCGCCCGCCTACGGCATCAGCGAAGAACGCCTCGGCCCGCTGCTGCGTGGCCAGCGTCAGGACTGGGTCATCGTCAGCAAGGTCGGCGAAGAGTTCGCCAACGGCCTGTCGCACCACGACTTCAGCGCCGCGCATACGCGGTACTCCATCGAGCGCAGCCTGAAACGTCTCGAAACTGATTTTATCGACATGGTACTGGTGCACTCCGACGGCAACGACCTGGCCATTCTCAACGACACGGCGGTGTACCAGACCCTCGCCGAACTCAAGCGCGAGGGCAAGATCCGCAGCTTCGGCTTCTCGGGCAAAACCGTTGAAGGCGGCCTGCAGGCGTTGCATGAAGGTGACTGCGCCATGGTCACCTACAACCTCAACGAACAAGGCGAAAAACCGGTTCTGGACTACGCTGCGGCTCACGGCAAAGCGATTCTGGTGAAAAAGGCGCTGGCCAGTGGTCACATCTGTCTGGAACCGGGTGTCGACCCGGTACGGGCCAGTTTCGGGTTACTCTTCGGGCACCCCGGCGTTGCCAGTGCCATCGTCGGGACCATCAACCCTGTACACCTGGCGCACAACGTGGCCAGTGCCGCAGCCGTGATTCGTCGTCAAACCTGACGCCGGCGGCCGACCCCAACGCAAGAAGGAGCCGATATGCCGCGAACCCTGATCCGCAACAACCCCAGCAACTTCAAGACCCTGTCGTTGCTGGTCGAGGCCACCCCGGAAGGCCTCGGTTATGAACCTGTCGGCATGCCACTCAACTTCGCCCAGACCCTGCAACGCCGGCGCAAGATCGAGGTGCCGGACAACGAGCGCTTTACCACCGAACTTGCCAACCTGGGCGTGTCGATCCGCCTGACCCTCAGTTGGCAGAACCGCGATTACTGGGTATTGGTCCGGCAACGGCGCAAGGATCGCGGCGATGTGGTGCTCAAGCTGATTTCCGGCTACGTGCCAGCCCACGAGCTAAGCCTGCCGCTGCACACCGCCATTCAGGAAGTGGCCGAAGAGTGCCTGATCGAGACCCCGCAAGGCTGGCTCAGCGGGCGATACAAAGACACCTGGCTGCCAGCGCCGTATGCCGCAGCGCTGCACTACCGCGAGGCCATGCCATTCAGTCTGAGCCCATTGTCCGGCGCGGCAAGACCGGTGCGCAGCGGCAGCCTGACGCTGATCGAGCGACCCCGCGCCTATGTGCACCTGCCCACCGCCTCGCTGCAACTGATCTACGACATGCGTCTGGAAATTCCACGCGAGGCCCGGCCGGTGAGCCTGTTTCATGTCGATGAGAGCCTTGAAGACCAGCACCTGGTGGCGCGCCTGAACCGCAGCAAACCGGACCTGTACCTGATGCCGCTGGAAAACGGCAGCCCGCTGCCGGAGCTGTACACCCTCAAGCGCGACCGGCTGACGCCAGTGGGTACGCGCGGGTTGTACCTGGCCGAAAGCTTCGCCCGTCAGGAGGGCTGGGTCGTCAGTGAAGAGCGCATTCGCTGGAAGGACTGGCTGCGCCAGCAGGGCCTGACACCGCCGCCGAAGAGCACCGGGCTGACGCGCCTGACCGGCAAGGCCAGGGAGCTGCTGCAAAGAGCGCGCTCGCGACTGGCCAAATAATGCCGACCGTTTGGATCATTGACCGCGGATTTTCTCGACGATGGCGGTGGTCGAGCTGTTTGCGACCAGGCCGAGCACTTTCACTTCGCCGCCATAGGCGCTGACGATGTCGGCGCCAACCACCTGATCAACGCTGTAATCGCCGCCCTTGACCAGCACATCGGGCTTGATGTGGCTGAGCAGGTTTTCAGGCGTGCCTTGCGCAAAGCTGATCACCCAGTCTACCGCGCCCAGACCTGCCAGCACGGCCATGCGCCGGTCGACGCTGTTGATCGGTCGGCCCGGTCCTTTCAGGCGGCTGACCGAGGCGTCGTCGTTGATCGCGACGATCAGCCGGTCGCCCTGCGCACGGGCCTGCTCCAGATAGGTGACATGACCGGCGTGCAAAATATCGAAGCAGCCATTGGTAAAGACGATCTTTTCGTTATGCGCACGGGCGTCATCCACTGCCAGCAGCAACTGCTCCAGCCCCAGCACACCCCGCTCCGAACCCTCTTCACGCTGGATGGCGCGACGCAGTTCCGGGGCGCTGATGGCCGCCGTACCCAGCTTGCCGACCACAAGGCTGGCGGCCAGATTGGCCAGGCCCACCGCATTGGGCAGCTCTTCGCCTGCGGCCAGCGCGGCGGCCAGTGTAGAAATGACCGTATCACCGGCACCGGTGACATCGAATACTTCACGGGCGCGGGCCGGCAGGTGCAGGGCGGCGTGGTCCGGGCGTAACAGGGTCATACCGTGCTCGCCACGGGTCACCAGCAAAGCGCCCAGTTCCAGCTCATGCATCAACTGCGCGCCTTTGGCGACCAGGTCGGCTTCATCATGGCAATGGCCGACGATGGCTTCGAATTCGCTGAGGTTGGGGGTGATCACACTGGCGCCGCGATAGATCGAGAAATCTTTACCCTTGGGGTCGGCCAGCACCGGAATGCCCCGCTCGCGGGCAGCCTGGATCAACGCCTGGTGGTTTTTCAACGCGCCTTTGCCGTAGTCGGACAATACCAGCACCTTGACACCTTCGAGCAAGGTATCGACTTCGGCACTCAGGGCCAGGGCGTCGGTGGCAAAGGGTTCTTCAAAATCGATGCGCAACAGCTGCTGGTGACGACTCATGACCCGCAGCTTGACGATGGTCGGCTGATGCGCGATGCGCTGAAAGCGCGCCACGACACCGGCAGCCTTGAGGCTGTTGGCCAGGCTTTCGGCGGCTTCGTCTGTGCCGGTGACGCCGACCAGCGAGGCCGGTGCGCCCAGGGCCGCGATGTTCAGCGCCACGTTGGCTGCGCCGCCGGGCCGGTCCTCCATCTGGTCGACCTTGACCACCGGCACCGGGGCCTCGGGAGAGATGCGCGAGGTGCCGCCATGCCAGTAACGGTCGAGCATGACATCACCCACCACCAGGACAGGCGCTTGGTCGAAACGCGGCATGGACAACTTCATAGACAAACTCGTACCAGAACTGAACAGGGGCGGAATCTTAGCACAGGGTTTTTAATCTGTTGGAGCCGCCCGCCGCTGTATTCAAATCGCCCCGCCTGGCGCTGGCTCGTCCAGCCCCATGGCATGCAGACGGGCGTAATAGCCGTTCTGCGCCAGCAACTGGTTGTGCGTGCCGCGCTCGACGATTCGCCCGCCGTCCATGACCAGAATCAGGTCGGCCTTTTCGATGGTCGAAAGGCGGTGGGCGATGACCAGCGTGGTCCGTCCTTGCATGACCTGATCCAGTGCGCCCTGAATGTGCCGCTCCGACTCGGTATCGAGTGCCGAAGTGGCTTCGTCGAGAATCAGCAACGGCGCGTTTTTCAGCAACGCACGGGCAATTGCCAGGCGCTGGCGCTGGCCGCCGGACAGCAGCACGCCGTTCTCGCCGACCTGGGTGTCCAGGCCTTCGGGCAAACGGTCGATGAATTCCTTGGCGTAAGCAGCCGCTGCCGCCTGTTCGATATCGCTACGCGGCGCGCCGGCCAGGTCGCCATAGGCGATGTTGTTGGCCACGCTGTCGTTGAACAGGGTGACGTTCTGATTGACCTGGGCGATGTGACGACGCAGGTTGCGCAGACGATAGTCGTTGATGTCCACACCATCGAGCAGAATCTGCCCGGTTTCATGGCCATAAAAGCGCGGAATCAGGTTGGCCAGCGTCGACTTGCCGCTGCCCGAACGCCCGACCAGTGCGACCATTTGCCCAGGCTCTGCGACAAAGCTGATGTCGTCGAGCACCACCCGCTCGGTTTCCGGGTAGGTAAAGCTGAGGCTCTTGACCTCCAGACGACCTTGCACCCGCTCGCGCTCGAAGGTGCCGGAATCGACTTCGGCGGGCACATCGAGCTGTTCGAAGATGCTTTCGGCACCCGCGACGCCCTTCTGGATCGTCGAGCTGACTTCGGACAACTGGCGAATCGGCTTGGGCAGCAAGCCGGCGGCAGTGATGTAGGCGACCAGATCGCCCGCCGTGGCGTCGCCGCGCAGCAGCAGCACGAGAAACATCAGCGTGGCCATGGCGGTGTAGATCACCAGTTGCAGCATCGGCGTATACACCGCGCCAGTCTTGGTCATGCGCAGTTGCTTCTCGGTGTTGCTGTTGCTGGCGTTGGCAAAGCGATCCTGCTCGTATTGCTCGCCGCCAAAGCTGCGCACCACGCGGTAGCCCTGAATGGTTTCGGAAGCCACGTGGGTCACATCGCCCATGGCCACCTGGATTTTCTTGCTCTGCTTGCGAAATTTCTTGCTGGCACTGCTGACCATGACCGCGATCAGCGGCAGGATCGCGAGCATCACCAGGGTCAGTTTCCAGTTCATCCACAACAGGTAGATGAACAGGAACACCACGGTCAGGCCTTCGCGGATCACCACCTTGATGGCATCGGTGGCGGCACCGGTGACCATGGTCACGTTGAAGGTGATGCGCGAGATCAGGTGGCCGGAGTTGTGGGTATCGAAATAGCGGTTGGGCAGCACCAGCAGCTTGTTGAACAGTTCGACGCGCAGGTCGTGCACCAGCCCCAGCGAGACCTTGGCCAGAAAGTAGTTGCCCAGAAACGAACCCAGCCCTTGCCAGGCCGCAATCAATACGATCAGCAGCGGCACAGCCTGCAGCAATTGCAGTTTGTTGAGGTAAGGCACGTTGGGGAACAACACCACTTCGGGGTTGCTCAGGCCGTCGACGAAGTATTTGAGAATGCCGGCCAGCATCGGCTGGGTCGAGGCGAAGATCACAAAGCCGACGATACTGAGCAGAAAGATGCCCACATACGGACGCACATAGGTCAACAGACGTAGATAGATCTTCACGCTGGACGGCGCGGACGATTCGGAAGTTGCCATGGGAATCCGTCGAGTCAAAAAGAGGCCGAATTGTATCACAAGCTCTTTTTGTGGCTGCCTGCTGGGGTAACATGGCCGACCTCGACAGGCTGACGCAGAATCCGGAGTATCGATGCAAGCGCTTGACCATGCCCGCTACCTTGACCTGGTCCAGGGCGCAGAAGTACTCGAAGCCGACGGCACGGGCGATAAAGTCTTGCGCCTGCTCGACGGCTCGATGCTCAAGCTGTTCCGCCGCAAGCGCCTGATCAGCTCGGCCGCCTGGTACCCCTACGCCACCCGCTTTGCCGACAATTGCCAGACCCTGGCGCAACGGGCGGTGCCCTGCCCGCAGGTGCGCTGTGTGTTCCGGATTGCCGCCATCGAGCGCGATGCGGTGCATTACACGCCGCTGCCCGGCAAGACCCTGCGCCAGTTGCTAGACGATGTGAGCCGCGACGACGAACTGCGTCGTCAACTGGGGCGCTTTATCGCCGACCTGCATCACAAAGGCATCTATTTTCGTTCGGCGCACCTGGGCAATGTGGTGCTGACGCCCGAAGGCACCTTAGGCCTGATCGACATCGCCGACATGAAGACCTACCGCCAACCCTTGCGCAAGGCGTTGCGCCTGCGCAACTTCAAACACATGCTGCGCTACACCCAGGACCGCCAATGGCTGCTGGGTGAAGACAATCCTGCGTTTATCGAAGCCTATCTGGCGGCGCAGAGCGTGTGTAGCGAAGCAGAGTTGAAGCAAGCGGTGGGCTGACGCCCGACCGCTTTACGCTGTTCGCTCGAGGATCGGTGCAGGTGCGCGCTGTACCCGGCGCCCCAGAATCATCGCCGCCGGCAGCAGCACCAGCAGCCATAGTTCGTCCGGGTTGCCCACCAGCTTGCTGCCGTCGAAGTTGAGCATCACCAGCGCACAGGCCAGGTAACATCCCCAGGCATCGCGCTGGCGCCAGGCTTGCCACAGGCTCATGGCCATGACCACCACGAACAGCACCAGCGATACACCGCCGGTGTACAGCCCCATCGCGACGAAGATATTGTGCGGATGCTGAATCGGGATGCCGCCGGTCAGAGTGCGGGTGGTCTGGAAGTCGACGCCGCAACCCAGAATCCAGCCACAGTGCCCCCACTCGGCGGTCATGATCTCGAACAGTTCGATGCGGTACGAGTCGCCACGCACGAACAACAACCGCACCCACTGTTCTTCCCAGCACAACCACAGCGCCAGGCCGGTGATCAGGACCACTGCCAGCAAGGCGGCGCTGGCCGCACGCGGAAAACGGTAAAGGGTATACAAGCCCCACAACCCCAGCAACAGGCCCAGGCCGACCAGCGCGGTACGGGTCTGCACCACATAGGCGGCCGCCAGCAAGGTCAGGGCGATGGCAGCGATGGCCTCGACCCAGCGCCGTTGCCGGACCCACAACGGCATCGCCAGTGCCAGCGCACAGACCAGCCAGGCGCTGCTGTAGATCACGTTGTCGACACGGCCCGGCAAAATCGCGACCCGCTCGCCGAGCACGAACTGCCCGGTCGTCCAGCTGTGCAGGCTGCCGACGAAGATGTACAGGCACACGCTCCAGAACAGCCCGCGCACGAACACCCCGCCATTGAACAGCGTCGTCGGCGTAAGCCCCGCGATAATGAACACGAACAGACTGACGTAGACAATGTGCTTATAGAACTGGAAGTCGGCCGAGAACACCGCCGGTACCAGAAACCACAGCATGAAGGCGGCCCAGACACGCCCCAATGGCTGGCTGAAGACTTTTGCGCCACGGGCCTTGATCAGGAAGAACAGGCCCGGCAGCGCCATGGTGGCGTAGAACAGATTATTGGTGAACTTGGCCGAGTCGTGCAGGATGAAGCTCAGCAAAAAAGCGCACAGGGCGGTGCCGAAGTAGAGCTGGCTCTTGCTGAGCGGGGCACGCAGACCATCAACCGACATTATGGAGTAACCAACCTGTTATCAGACCCGCAACCAGCGTGGCGATCAGCTTGACCCGTTCGCGGCGCTTGCGGCGTTGTTTGTCTACACGCTCCTGAGACACCACCACATGGCTGCCAAAGCCGGTGTGCAGAACCGCGTCGTTTTCAAGAATCAGGGCATAGCGGTTTTGTGCAGCATAGACCTGAGACAGCTTCTTTTCGCCGCCGTGCTCAGCATACGGTGCATGCTCTTTGTAGTCTGTCAGACGACGCAAACCCGGGTTGAAGGAAAAACCCTGCCATTCCGGTTTGTGCGAGCCCAGTCTGTAGAACGGGATGCCTTGCACCACTTCGCGCTCGTTGAGAAACACGTAGGGGCTGTGCACCATCAAGTCGTGGTTGAAGCTGCGCAGCCAGACCTGCAAGGCCTGCGGGTCGTTGACCAGCAGGGTCATCGACTCTTCGATGAAACCTGGGCGATAGAAGTCCCAGTCGTCTTCGCAATGAAAGACCCAACTCGTTTCGATCAGCGCATAGGCGGCATCGACCGAACGCATCTGGCCCAGCTTGGGGTTGTTGACGATAAACCGGGTATGCGCCTGCCAGTGCTCGGGAATACAGGCCCTGACCTGTTCGTCACCGGAGTCTTCGGTAATCAGCACATGGCGGATGGGCGCGGTATTGAAACGGTCGAACGTTTCCAGGGTGCGCTTCAACAGGTCGAAACGACCACAACTGGTGACAACCAGAGTGATCTCGCTGTTTTCGCTGAATACCATCATGGGCTCCCGATCTTTGTAGGTTTTTTGAGGTTACGCACCGAACCAGCTCCGCACGCGATCCAGCAGGCCGGGGGCCGGACGGGGCCGCAACGGAGCCTGCAACGCCTCGACGATGGTCTTGCCAAGGGCATGAAATGTATAGCGTTGCTCTACCAGCGTCTGCCCATTACGGGAAATTTCATCTGCCAGCACTGTATCTTCACGTAACAGCTGCAGTTTGCTGCGCAACTCGTCGATGTCGCGGTACAGCACGATATTGCGCATGTCCTCGAAACCCAGCGCGCGGTTTTCTTCGCTGCCCTGATCGAACGCCAGCAACACGCAGCCGCAGGCCATGGCTTCGAAGTTCTTGATCATGTACTCGCCCATGCCGACATCGGCACTGACGAAAAAGCGGATGCGGTTCAGCGTGGCGCAGTATTCCTCGCCCGACTTGGTGCGGGTCACCAGCAGCGGTTCGACCTTGGCCAGTTCGTCCAGCAAGGCCTTGCGGCCGCTATACGCCACACTCTTGGTGCTGCCGACAAAGGCCAGCTCGATATCGCGCTCGCGACCCTGGCCTTGAACCAGGCTCTGGTCGTAGCCCTTGGGCACGAACACCGCATCGAACCCTTCGGCGCGCAGCCGCTCGGTGACCACAAAGCCCGAGGTAATCACCCGTGCCCAGGGCAACTTGCGGTAATGGGCGCTGAACTTGCCGGTGTATTTGCACGGGATGTAATTCTGGTAGGCGTCGTGCTCCAGGATCACCAGATTGGGCAAACTACGGATAAAGCCCACCTGCCGCACTTCTTGCTTGAAGCGCAGAAAGAACACGATCCGGTCGTAGCGGCTCACGTCCACTTCGCGGCGGAAATACCCGCGCAGGTCGCGCTGTTCTTCGGAACTCAGCCAGCGCAGGTCGCATTCGCAGTGCGCCGCGATGCCTTCGTACAGGCGGTCGAGAATGGCGCGCTGTTCCTTCTGGACCAGAAATAGAACTTTCATGGGTTTCCTTGCAGTCGCAGTGCCTGCTGAAGCGCAATTAAATGTCGCTGCGCCAGAACAGTTCATGGCGCCGCACAGCCTTACGGAAAAATTCGTTCTCACCCTCGGCAGGCACCCGCCGCCCGGCCAGCACACGCTGCAACAGCCTGCGCAGCTTGCGCTTGAACGGCATCGGCGGTTGCAGGTCGTGCATCATGCCCAGCGCCATGGCCTTGTCGCGGCGCACTTCGGCCGGCAGCACCAGGCTGTAAGGCGTCAGCGTCTGCCCGTCATCGAACACCGGCGGCAGGCTTACGCCTTCATGGGCATTGCCCATCGGCCAGCGGTCGTTGTCGTGCAGGTGGTTGGCGTAGCCGAGGATCAGCTCCGGCTGCCAGGCCAGGCCTTGCAAAGCCTCGCGCACTGCCGCCTGCGCGCAGATATGGTCCGGGTGCGGGTCGATGCTTGGTTGCGGCATCACCAGCACTTGCGGGCGAGCCTGCAAAATCACGGCGCGCAGGTCGGCGAGCAGGTTGTTCCAGCTCGGCACGCCGTCATCGCCGGGCAGCGCCAGGCGGTTGAACTGGCGAAACAGCCGGGTATCGGCCAGCCCGGCCTCGCGTGAAGCGACCGGCTGCTCGGGGGCGGCCTGCATGGCCGGCAGTTGCAGGCAAAAGTAACCCAGTTGCACGCAATGCGCCTCAGGCACGCCGGCCCAGCGCGGCACCGCAATGCTGTCCCAGGCGCGCAAACGGCCCTTGAGTTGCGCCGCCTCGTGGGTGTTCATGCCCATGCGCCGGTAATGCCCGGCTTCGATTTCGCCAGCCGTCAGGGTCACGATCCAGGCTTCATCGGCCTGGCTGTACAAGCCATAGGCGGCAAGTTCTGCGTCGTCGGCATGCGGGGCAATGACCATGACCCGCTGCCGGCGGGCGTCGGCATGCCGTGACAGCCATAGGCGCGGCGTGCCGCCTACTGTGCAAAAGCGCCCGCGCAGTTGCAACTGGCCTTCGCCCAGCGAGCGACCCAGGCCGGTCAGGTTCAGGTAGCGCACGCCATCGACGCCGCGTTCGAAGGTTTGCACATCGCCCTCGTCGCTGCCGAGAAGGTGCACGGCAGGGTCAAGAAAACGCCCCAGCCAGTGGCTGCGCACGCTGACAGCCAGAATCAGGGTTTCATCGCCCTGCAACGGGCCGGGCAGCGCGACGCTCAAGCGGCCCTTGTCCAGTTGCACGCCCGGCACTTCGTCACGGTCGGCAAAGCGGTATTGATAGTCGTCGCCCGGCGCATAGAACAGATGGTCGGCAAACCAGGCTTCATGGGCCATCCATACCAGCACGGCCAGCAGCGGCACCAGCCACCAGGCCAGCAACACGCCAGCGGCGATCAACGCCAGCAGAACCACCAGCAAGGCGATGCGCTTGTTGCGCCGATGGCGCTTGAGTAACTGTTGTTTGCGGCTCACACCTGAAATACCGGGACGGGGTTGCACCAACGGTCCTTGTACTCACGGTCGGCGCGGCCGAACGAGAAGCGCAACGGCTTGTTCAGGGCCCGAGCGCTTTCCCAGGCGCTCTGGGTGTTGATGAAGCTCAGCACGCTGCCGGGGCTGAACGCGCGGTTTTCCGGGTCGACGCCGCCGTTGACGTACTCGACGCTGACCCAGCGTGGCGCCTCGACGCGGTACACCAGCTGGATCGCAATCGGCGCACCGTCAAGAAACAGCACCGAGCCGATCAGCCATTCGCGCAGCAGCTCGATCACATCGACCATGCGTTCGGCACCGGTGGCGGCAAAGCCCCAGCGGCGTTGAAACAGGTCGCAGTAGATACGCGCCAGCGTCGCGCTGTCGAACTCGCTGACCGCGTGCACCGTGCCGCCGGCCTCTTCGAGCAGGCGCAATTCACGACGCTGGTTATAGCGAAACTTTTTTGACAGGTCCTCAGGCGTACGGGCCATGGCCAGCGACTCGGCCTGCGCCTTGTAGGTGCTGATCCGGCCTTCGTTAAGCGCCGACAGGTAGCGGCCGCGATGGCGCAGCGCTATCTGTGCATCCTCGGCCACCGGTACGATCAGCTCGGAATTGCCGAGGTCGAACAGACCCTTTTTGCCATGCCGCTTGAGTTCGCCCTTGTCCAGCGCCAGCGCCCGGCCCCAGGTAGCAATGGCCGCCTTGAGCTCGCCGCCCTGCTCCCAGGCCAGATAGCGCACGGGAATGCCGGCCAGTGCCGAAAGCCGCTCGACCACCTGGGGATGCGTGGCCACGCTGCCGCCATAACGCTGCCAGGTCTGTTCGTAGGTGGCGGCATCGACAGCGGTCCAGCCGCGCTCGCGAAAGCCCTGAAAGAAATTGAGCATCAAGACTCCACAGCCAGCCGGGTGACCTGCGGCAGGTGCCAGAACACCTTGCGCACCGCATGATCGGAAAAACGCGTTTGCAGCCGTTGCAGCATCTGTTCGGCGCACGCCTGGCGCTGGCCGTCATCGAGCCGCGACAGATGCACCAGCCCTTGGGCCATGTGCTCGGCATCGCCCAACGGAAACAACACACCCACACCCTCGACCACTTCTTTGGCGCCGCCACAGGAGGTGGCCAGCAACGGCAAGCCGGCGACCATGGCCTCCAGCAGCACCATGCCGAACGGTTCGTGGTCGGAACTCAGGGCAAACACATCGAAAGCCTTGAAGTAGCGCCGTGCGTCAGGCACCTGACCAAGAAACAGCACCTGCGCGGCGATGCCCAGCTCCAGTGCCAGGTCCTTGAGCGACTGCTCCAGGCGGCCCTTGCCGAGAATCACCAGTTGACTGCCTGCCGGCAGGTCCGGCAGCACATGGGCAAAGCCGCGCAGCAGCGTGGCCTGGTCCTTGTCCGGGTGCAGGCGCCCGACATTGGCGACAATCCAGGCGTCGGGCGCCAGTTTCAGCTCGCGACGAGCGTCTTCGCGGCTGAACTGGCTGCCTTGCAGTTGTTCGACGTCGATGCGGTTATACAGCGTCTCGATACGCTCGGCCGGCCACTTGGGCAGGCTCTTGCGCATGTCGTCACGCACCGCATCCGACACCCCGAGCAGGCTCAGGCGCTGGCGAAACAGATTAGCGAACAGCCGGCGGCTGCCGCGCTGGTAGTCGCCGAAAGCGTGGTGCACACCGATGACCGGCAACCGGGTTGCCAGCAAGGCGATGTACACCGGCTTGAAGCGGTGCGCGATACAAAAGTCGAAGCGCCGGGTGGCGGCGATCTTGCGCAATGCCGCGATGGCGCCCAGCTTCAGGCCACGAATGGCGCTGGAGCTGAACTGCATGAACAGCACTTCGTCAGAGCCACAGTCGGCAATCACGTCCGGGTTGTAGTCGCCGGTCAGAAATACCGTGGTCACCCGGTAGCCCTTGCCGGCGAACAAACTGGCGTACTGCCGTGCGCAGTCCAGGAACGGCCCGTCATAGCCGTGGCAGAACTGCAACACATGGCGCTCAGCCGGCAGTGTCATAAGCCTTCACACCGTCTTTGACGACCAGAATATCTTCCATGATCAGGTACTCCAGGTCCGAGCCGAAGAACATGTTCAGCGCGTCGGTCGGCGAGCAGATCATCGGTTCACCACGGCGGTTCAGCGAGGTGTTCAGCGACACGCCGTTGCCGGTGAGGTTTTCCAGCGCTTTCATCATGTCGTAGTAGCGCGGGTTGTATTCGCGCTTGAGCACCTGGGCCCGCGAGGTGCCGTCTTCATGGACGACTTCCGGCACGCGGGTTTTCCATTCTTCGGCCACTTCAAAGGTGAAGGTCATGAACGGCGCCGGGTGATCGATGGTGATCATCTGCGGTGCAACGGTGTCGAGCATCGACGGGCAGAAGGGTCTCCAGCGCTCGCGGAACTTGATCTGCTCGTTGATGCGGTTGGCCACGCCCGGCACGCTCGGGCAGCCGATGATCGAACGACCGCCGAGGGCACGCGGACCGAACTCCATGCGCCCCTGGAACCAGGCCACCGGGTTGCCGTCGACCATGATCTGCGCGATGCGCTCGGGCATGTTGTCGATCTTGCGCCACTTGGGCTGGCTCGGGTGACGGGCGCAGGCCGCGATCACGTCTTCGTTGCTGTACGAGGGGCCGAGGTAGACGTGTTCCATCTTCTCGACCGGCACGCCACGGGCATGCGACACGTAGGCTGCCGCACCGACCGCCGTACCGGCGTCGCCGGAAGCCGGCTGCACGAACAGCTCCTTGACTTCGGGACGGGCGATGATTTTCTGGTTGAGCTTGACGTTCAGCGCACAGCCGCCGGCAAAGGCGATTTTGCCGGTCTGCTTGAGGATGTCGCCCAGATAGTGGTCCATCATCTGCAGGGCGAGCTTTTCAAACAGCGCCTGCATGCTTGCCGCGTAATGGATGTACGGCTCGTCGGCGACATCGCCGACGCGCTTGGGGCCCAGCCATTCGATCAGCTTGGGCGAGAAGTAGAACCCCTTGCCCTTCTCTTTATAGCGGCGCAGGCCGATGACGTTGGCCAGTTCGGTGTTGATCACCAACTCGCCATTCTCGAAAGTCGCCAGGCGCGAGAAGTCGTATTTGCTGGCATCACCATACGGCGCCATGCCCATGACCTTGAACTCGCCGTCGAGCATCTCGAAGCCGAGGAACTCGGTGATCGCGCCGTACAGGCCGCCCAGCGAGTCGGGGTCGTAGAATTCCTTGATCTTGTGGATCTTGCCGTGCTCGCCATAACCGAAGAAGGTCGTGGCGTACTCGCCCTTGCCGTCGATGCCCAGGATCGCGGTTTTCTCGGTAAAGCCCGAGCAGTGATAGGCGCTGGCGGCGTGGGCCAGGTGGTGCTCGACCGGCTCGATCTTGATCTTTTTCGGGTCGAAGCCCAGTTGCTCCAGGCACCAGACGATCTTGTTGCGGTAGCGCTTGTAGCGGCGGTTGCCCATCAACAGCGCATCCAGGGCGCGGTCCGGTGCATACCAGTAGCGCTTGGCGTAGTGCCAGCGGGCCTTGCCGAACAGGCTGATCGGTGCGAACGGAATCGCCACCACGTCGACGTCCGACGGCTTGATGCCGGCCTGCTCCAGGCAGAACTTCGCCGACTCGTAAGGCATGCGGTTCTTTGCGTGCTTGTCGCGCACGAAGCGCTCTTCTTCGGCGGCGGCAATCAGTTTGCCGTCGATGTACAGGGCCGCAGAAGGATCATGGCTAAGGGCGCCAGACAGGCCAAGGATCGTCAATGCCACTAGGGTCTAGCCTCTTTAGTCTGCTTGCGGGCGCTGTGCGCCCGAGAAAAGGAGTGCCCCCCGCACAGCGGGCCGGGACAGCTAAAGCGCGGGATTATAGCCTAATGACCGGAATTTTGGCTGCGCGGGGACAGAATGCTGCTTCTTCGGTTTATGCCGCCCAGCATTTACTGCCCCTGCACGTGCACTAACTATCTAGCCCCTCACCACCTCCTGCTTTTGATTGATTGAGCCCATCACCGTCGGCCCACAGCCGTCGATCCCCCTCCTGCGCCCGATGCGCTCAATGGAAAAACTGACCGATGCAAACCTTCACCGCTGTCGCGCAGCGACCTGCCGACACCTTGCCTGCGGCCGTTGCCGCACTGAAAAGCCTGGCCGACCTGAATATTCGCATCATGGTCGAGTTGAGAGCCCTGCCCGCCGTCGACGATGCGCAACCCGATGCCGTCGAAACGGCCAGCCTGCTGCAACGCCTCGACGATTACTGGGAAGACCGTAGCGTTGTATTTCTGAACGGCCTGCAGCAGGCGCTGCACGATGAGCTGAGCCTCAAGATTCATGAGCGCAACATTGAGCCCAGGTATGCCCAGTGCCTGCCGGGTGCTGCCGATCAACCCGCCATGGCCACGCAGCACTTTGCCCTGCACATACAGCTTCAGGCAGGGCAACAGATCGAAGTGGCCGGCGCACTGGTGATGAGCCATGAACAGGGGCATACCTTGCTGGTACTGCCCGGCCTCGGTGCCACCGGCTTTGCCAGCCGCAGCGAAATGACGGCCAGCCTGGCGCGCTGGCTGAATGACCCGCAATTGCGCGACGTCCTGCTCAACTGTGTCGAAAAAAGCCATCAGCAACTACTGACCCGCATCGATCAGGACCCGGACCTGTACCTTGAGCCATTCACGGCCGCGCACCTGCTGTTGCGCCCGATCAGCGACGCGCCTTATGCCCACGCTATCGCCCGCCTGTGCCATAAACAGCGCGAGGATATGCGACACGCCTGTACTCTGCCCGACGTCGACAACCGGGCCGCATCAATCAATCGCGCCATCGCCATGCAAGGTTTGTTCGGCCCGGCTGCGATGCTGGAGCTGCGCGAACTGGCGTACCTTGAAAGTCGCTACCGGCAAAGCCTGCCGGGCTGGATCAAAAGCGCCAGCGCAGAAGACCTGAGCCGCTATGGCCAGTCGTTGCAGCATTACGACCAGGCCCGCACCGCCCTGCTCAGCGTGCTGGGCGCCGCCGCCTCGCCAGAGCAGTTTGCCCTGGCGCACCTGCGTACCCGCCTGAGCAACGACCTGGGTGATGTGCCTGATCCGGCGACCATCACCGTCAGCACCCGGCGCACACTGGCCGTGACCGGCGAAACGTTCACCGTGACCCGCTCGTTGGTGGACCTGGCCCTATACGGCCTGCACCCGGGCGACCGCACAGCGGGCTCGGAATTTCTCGAACACACTACGCTGACCGTTGCCGGCACGGCCCTTTCAGCCGCCCACTCATCGCTGACCCCGGCCTATCTGGGACAGTTGGTCGAAGAGCTCGATCTGCGCCTGGCCTTCAAGGCGTTTCAGCACACGCATTACCACAAGGACGATAACCAGCAACTGATGCGCCTGCTGACCCGCCGGCAAATCGCCGCCCTGGCGTTTGCAGCACAGATGCAGGGGCATATCCAGCCTGAAGACTTCGCCATCGTGCAGGCCATGACCCAACTGAAACCCGGCACAAATGCCAGCGGCCTGAGCGTCCAGCACGTCAGGCTGGGCGGCCAGGTATTGAGCAAACTGCTGGTGTTTCGCCAGGAAACCGCCTCCGGTCAACCAGAGCGGCTGGTCATGGTCGCCACCGATGCACCTCACACGCAGCCATTCAGGGCGTTCCACACTGAAAAGCAATTGCTGCAAGAGCTGGTCGGCTGGTCGACCTCGGACGCGCTGACCCAGTACCTGCTCAGCCAGTTGCAGGTCGATGCCCGTGCAGGTCTGGCGCAACGTCTGGCCGACCTGAAACTCAAGCCACAGCCGACCCCGGACTTCATGCAACTGGTCAGCCTTGCCGACTACGACAGCGGCCTGCGCACCCTCGCCGAAGAGCATGTGCGCGTGGCGTTGTCCGAACAGGCCCGCCATACGCCCGACTGGTACCGCAACGCCAGCCTCGCCCAGCGTCAGGAGCTGCTGGCCCTGGAAGACCGCGCCAGCGCCGCCCTGAAAAACTACGAGGCCAAGGCGCACACCCGCCTGCAACCGTTCAAGGACTATGTGCATGCCCGCGCCAGCCAGAAAATCGGCCAATTGCTGGGCTTACCGACGGGCCGCGCAGACCCGGACCGGATCATCATTACCACTGAACGCGAAAGCGTCAGCTACACCGACATGCTGCTCAAGGGCTACGACGACAGCATCGACTTCATCAACGCAGGTGTCGCCACCCAGGCGACCTTCAGTGGCCCTGAAGGTATCGACCTGAGCCCGTTGTCGCCCATGAGCGTCGCCGCCTCGATACGCGGTAGATGGCTGGCCGACGATTACATCGCCCTCACCAAAGGCACCCTGCTCAATGCCCTGTCGGACGGCTATCAATACCGACGCAATAGCAGCGTGCTGATCACCCGGCTGCAGATGCAGGCTGCGGCCTTGCGCAGCCTGCTCAAGGGTCACATCGATGCCACGCAGTATCAGTGGCTGCGCGACTCGCTCGACCATACCCACCTCAACGATGCGCATACGCGTGAAAAATACCCGCTCTACCCTTTGCAGATTCACGTGGACAAACCCTTTATCGGCTCACAGGTGGGCGGCATCGATCAACTGGTCATCCCCACCACTCAACTGATCAATATCGAAACCGTACAAGGCTGCATTGCCGTGCTGCCGACCACCGTGCGCCAGGCGGCGCTGCTGTACACCCCGCAGGCGCCGGATGGCCTTGAGTGGCGTCTGTTCAGCAATTTCACCGAGTCGCTCGGCACCCCCGGCATGATCGACTACTACAAGGATCGCTGCCGCAGCCAGGCTGGCAAAACCCTGTCGTTCTTTCTGCGCGACATGCAACAAGGCAATGCCAACAAACCGCCGTTCCTGCCGAAAGACCCCATCGCCGACTTTGCCGACACCTGTTTCAATCGGCGCATCATGCGCACGCTGCGCGAAGTGGAAGACACCACCACCGGTCGCAACGACATGCTCGCCAGGCTGATCTGGACCAGCGTCGAGGTGATCGCCACCGTGGTGACCCTGCCCTTTCCACCCGCCAGTTTTGCGGTCGGGGCCTTGTTGTACCTGCATGACACCGTGCGTGCGTTTCAGGCCTTGCGCGACGGCGACACCGAAGCTGCCAGCGCCTGGTTGCTGACCGCCATGCTCAATGGCCTGGGGGCAGCGGGCGATCTGCAGGCGGGGCTCAAGGGCTTTGGCGGGTTGTTGCGCCAGTCCGGTCAGGCGCCTCGCACGCCCTCGGCGTTGCCACCGTTGCAGCGCCAGCCATCCTTGCCACGTTATGAAGACCTGTTTCCCGTGACCGTGCACGACGAGCCGTTTCTACTTGGCAAGGCTGACATCAACGGGCATTTTCCGGTGGTACGTACCGTCAACGCCTCATCGCCCGAGCTGCGCTCCACCGGCCACTTCGCCAGCCCGGCAGCCGGCGGCACCTGGCAGCCACTGGGGACACCGCTCGATGCCTCGGCACCCAACGTCGCCGGCGTACGCAATGGCCGCCCCGTCGAGCTTTCATTACAGGATGTGCCGCGCATGGACCTGGCACACGGCAAAGGCGTCTGCGCGGTCAACGGCAAGCATTACATCGAATTCTCCGGCAAGACCTGGCAGGTGCACTACGACGCGCAGATCAAATGCTGGCAAATCATCGACCCGCACAACCCGTTCAGTTTTTTCGGCAAGCAGCCCGTTCGTCTCGATGAGCAGGGCACCTGGCAACTGCTCGACCGCCAGCAGTTGCGCGGCGGAGGCCTGAACAGCCCAGAGAATTACAGACCGTTGCCAGAACAGGCGGGCGCCAGCAACGCCGATCTCGCACAACTGAGCCAGTACCAGTTGCCTGCGTCCATGCAGCCACACCTGGACATCATCCTCAGCAAAGAGCGTTTTGACCCCACCGAACTGGGCCTCGAGGATTATTTCGAAGCACTGTACAAAAACATGCGCGATACATTTTCCGCGCGGCGCGAAAAGCTTTACCAGGACGCCCATGCGTTTTTTCTCAATCCGCCTTTGCCGCCACGACCTGCGCTGCCCGCACTCCCTTCGCCTGTAACCCTCAATACCCTGGTCGAAACTGTCTTTACCCACAGCAACGGTATGGTGCTGAGTGAAGCGCCCCGGTCGGTTGCCAGCAAACGCCTGCTGATTCTCAACATGCCCTTGTGGGCCGAACAGCAGGTCGAGATCCTGTACATCGAACATGTGCTGCTCGACAAGCATTTGCACAAGCTGGCCCGCTACCGCAAGGTGGGCAAGAAAAGCCGCAGTGGCTCCCATGAAATCAAGCACCATCTTGAGCAACTCAATGACAAGGCACTGGATAACCACACCACCGAATATGACTATTACCACCTGATCAAGGCGGCGCACCGCAGCGGCATCGAGGTACGCCCTTTCAATTCCTCGATCAGTTATCCGTTTGCCGATCACCCGGTCGGTGCTGCGGCAGGCGACACGCTTGCCAGCCAGAAAATGAGCAACTTCTTCGGCCACACGCTGATCAGCAGCGATGTCGCCAGCGACTCGTCAAGACGCTGGATCGCCTTGCTCGACGAGAAACTGGCCGGCACTCACGATCAGCTACCGGGCCTTGCCGAGCTGCAAGGCGTGCCCAGCGTGCAGATCAAGGACGTTGCCGGCGGGCAGCCCATACGGATTACCCCGGCGTCGCAAGGCGCGGCCGGCCGGTTCGATTTCACCCTGGAGTTTGCCAACCCGCAGATCATTGCCGAGCCGGTACCACCCAGCACGCCGCTGGACCTGGCCCTGTTCAAGGAATTGGGCAGCAAAAAACCGGGCAACGACATCGCAGAGCGCTGGGGTGGCGATTACGGATTTCGCTGGAGCGACACCGATGGCTGGCAGCAGATAGAACCCGGACACTGGACACCCGACAAACCCTTGACCGCTATCGGGCAGTCACTGGCCGATGCGACCTACGACATGCCGGTGGCACAACGCAGCACTTTGCATCAACTGGCGAACTTCGAACATAAAGGCCTCGACCACCAATATGCGTTCATGGACCCGACCCTGGCCAAGGTACGCAAAGACTTTTTTGACTTGCGCAGCACGCTGCAAGCCGATGCCCGTACGATCATCACTGCCGAGTTGCCGGCTCGCCCCACGCTGCCGGCCATCGCGCCACAAATCAGCCTGCCCGACTTGCTTGAAACGCTGTATCAGCACAGCGATGCCGTGGTGATTGGCGAGGTGCACTCCTCAATCGCCAGCAAGAAGCTGATTATCGACAACCTGCCGCTGTTGTCGCAGCAAAACGTCAAGACGCTGTACATGGAACACCTGTTCACCGACCTGCATCAGGCGGATCTGGATCGTTTCTTCGAAACCGGAGAAATGAGCAAGAGGCTGCTGCATGACCTGAAAAAGCTGGATCGCGGACACCACACCGACCCCAGCGGAATCTACACCTTCGAGCGCCTGGTGCTTACCTCACGTCAATCCGGCCTGGAAGTTCGCGCCATTGACTGCTCGGCCAGCTATTACCTCAAATCCATCGATTTACCGACGCCCACCACGCGCCAGCAAATGATGAGCTACTTTGCCTCGCGGACCATCGACAGGCACCAGGAAGTGATTGGCGCGCACAAGTGGATCGCGCTGGTCGGCAACAGCCACTCCAATACCTACCAGAAAATTGTCCCGGGCCTGGCCGAGTTGCAAGGCGGCATCGGCCTGCGGGTGGTCGATGTACCGCCTGGGCATTCGACAAGCGTGGTCAGCGACCCGGGCGAATTCGTCAGGTTCGACCTGGGTGAGGAGACCGTGCAGATCAAAGGCGATTATCGGGTAGATATCGAGGTAGTCAGATCCCCTGCCACCATTCGCCCGCCGTTGCCACTGTCGATCGAGGAACGTCTCAACCGGCCCGGAAAATTCCTGGTCGAGCAAGGCGAAGGCAACCAGCACACCATCGTCCACCGTTCACGTGACGCACAGATTCATCGCACCCCGGTGCAGGTCAATGCCGAAGGCAAGCTGTACCTGGACCGCTCAACCTGGGCCACCGTGCACCTGACGCCTTACGACGACATGGATGCACTGGTGGCAGGCCTTGAGGAAATCAACCTGACGCGCGTGGGTTAAGCCGTACCCGCGACATTCGGCAAGCGCTGCTCCAGCAACTGGTGCAGCGCGCTGCCTTCTGGCCAGTTGCGCATGAAGCGCGCGCGGTCACGGGCAAAGGCTGCGGCGAACGCCGCCTGTGAGGTGTGCTGCTGCATCGCATCCAGGTCGATCAGCGCCCAGCGGTCCTGATGCCAGAACAGGTTATGGCCCTTGAAATCACCGTGGCTGATGCGCTCGCGAATCAGTTGTGCGAACAACTGCTCCAGCGCCTGCAACTCGGCTTCGGGCACTTCGCCGGTCGTTACATACGGCGCAAAGCGCTCGATGATGTCCGGCCCCGGCAGAAACTCCGTGACCAGCCACGCCTTGTGGCGCAAGCCGAAAAAGCGCTGTTCGCGCACCGCCAGTGGTTTTGGCGTGGCGATCTCGAGAAACATCAGCCGATTGGCTTCACGCCATGAATGCCAGGCGCGGCTCGGGCGCCAGAAGCGTTTGAGCCAGTGGCTGAAGTTCTTGATGTTATAGCGCTTGATCACCAGTGGCCGGCCCTGCACGTCGACTCGACCGACACTCGCCGCACCGCCGGTCTTGTACAGGTGCCCGGCCTCAAGCAGTTCATCGGCGCGGTCGAGCACCGGCAACATCGCCTCGACTTCGTCGCGGCGAATGGCCTGAAAGCCTGAGGCGTTATCCACCACACTGAACAGGCTGCACTCGCGGCAGGTCTTGCTCAAAAAGTCCTTCAGGCGCCACTGGCGCACCTTGTCGATCTGCTTTTGCAAGGCTTCGACCGGCAGGCCATGCTCGCCATTGCTGAGCAGGTAATGCACCAGCAACTCTTCGGTAAACGGCTCGAAACGCTTGGGCAACTGGGCGAAGAACACCCCTAAGTTGTCCAGCACCTTTTGCCGCGAAAGCGGCTGGCCGGGTTGTTCGACGCAAATGCCGGCGCCGTCGATCCAGTACAGTTTGCCTGCGTGACGCAGCAGGTTGTCCAGGTGCAGGTCTTCCTGCCACAAGCCCTTCAAATGCAGTTGGCCGATCGCCGCCAGCGCCTCGCCCAGCACCTGCTGTTGCTCGTCGGCCAGCGCCGGCAGGTGCTGCACCTGTTCCCAGGCCGCGCCCAGGCTTGGGGCCTGTTCCAGAAACTCGAACAGCAGCCAGCCGCCCTCGCCATCTTGCAAGCCATCGGCCAGCAACAAGGGCGTGGTGATGCCAAGCTCTGCCAGCAACAGCACACCGTCGCGCTCGCGTTGAAAGTGCCGCGCCGCCTTGTTGCCGACCAGCAGCTTGGCCAGCACCGTGCGGCCGCGCCACACGCCGGCACCGACATAACGCTGGCCCGGCAGTACGCGCAGCAGGCTCAGCAGTTGCAGCTCGGCGGGGCCTGCGGCATCGGCAAGCGTCAGGTTCAACGGCAAGGCCGGGCTACGGCCGGCATGTTCCAGTTCGCTAAGGCGCATCAACGGTTCTCTTTTTGCTTGTGTTTGCCACGCCGGTTCAGGCGTAGCAGCCAGGCATCCACCGCCGGGCTGTCGCCGGGCGCCTGCAAGTAAGCCCCCAGCAGCTCGCGCTGTTCGGCCTCGTTCCACACAGGCGCACGGCGAAACAGCGGCTCCAGGTCTTTGGTCAGGTCACGCTGGCCGAACAACGACGGCCGGGTCTTTTCCAGGTCGATAAGCTGGGCGCTGTACACGTCTGCGCGGGCTTGCACAAAGATGTGCTTGGGGTAGAAGCAGCCGTGAATCTGCCTGGCGCCGTGCAGCGTGCGCGCCAGTTGTCCGCAGGCACGCAAAATCGCCCGGCGCTCGGGGTCAGGCAGCTCGTTCCAGCGATGCAGCAGGGCGTCTAGGTCGGTCCAGCCGTCCAGCGCACGGGTCATGAGGATCGCCCGGCGTTCGCCGTTGACCTTGCGTTCACCATAGAACACCGCCTGCAACGCCGGAATGCCCATTTTCCGGTAGCGGCTGATGTTGCGAAATTCCCGCGAAAACGACGGCTCGCCAAACGGGTGGTGCAGCGTATGGGTCAGGTAGTTGCTCTGGCGCTTGAGGTAGAAGCCCTGGCCTTCAAGGTCCAGGCGAAACACACTGCTCCAGCCACCACGGCCGGTGTTGGGCTCGTCCACCGCATCGAGCGCCAGGTCCCACAGCGACTGAAAATCGCTGAGGCCGTGACGCTCCAGCAGCGCCTGTTCGTCGCTTGCAATGAACACGCTCATTCGCGCCCCTCGAAAAAACTGACCACGTGACGGATGCGCTTCTTGTCGGCGGTATTCAGGTGCGAACGCTCGCGGTATTGCAGGTAAAAGCGCAAACGCTGGGTGGCCGACAGCTGGTATTTGGCAACCTTGTCCAGGCACGCCAGGTCCTTGGTGATCCGGTAACGCAGCAGAAAACCCCACCAGAACGCACCATTGGGGCAGTCGATCAGGTACAGCCGGGCCTGATCGTCGACCAGCAGGTTGCGCCACTTCAAGTCGTTATGGGTGAAGTGATGGTCATGCAGAATGCGCGTGTAGCGCGCCAGTTGCCGACTGATGCTGTCGACCCAGGCTGGATCGCTCAGGCGCGCATCGTTGCGTTGCGCCAGCGCCAGAAGGTCTTCGGTGTCGGGCAGCCCGCGGGTGATCAGCGCGCCGCGCTCATACACCGCGCCATTGCGCTCCAGCCCCCAGGCCACCACGTCGGCGGTGGGAATGCCCCACTTGGCGAAGCGCTTGAGGTTCTGCCACTCGGACTTGACCCGTGGCCGGCCCAGGTAACGGCGCAAGCCCTTGCCGGCGCCGGAGTAGCGCTTGACGTAATACTGCACGCCGCCCCGCTCGACGCGGATCACCTCCGATAACGGATCACGGGTCAGGCGCTCGCCTTGCAGGGCAAACACCGCGTCCAGGCTGCCGAAGTCGTCTGCCAGCGCTGCGTATTCGGGCGCCAGTGTCCAGCCCGCCATCAGAGAGCGTCCCCGTAGCGCAGTTTGCGCTGGTAAAGCTTGTCGGCCTTTTTCTCCAGCCAGCGCAGCAAGGTCGCTTCGTGCTTGAGAATCTGCCGCAACGGCTGGCGAAAATAGGCCTTGAGAAAACGCAGCTTGTCGCGCCGGGTCAGGCCGATGTCGAGTGCCGAGAAATACAGCGCCGCCAAATCCTTATTGCGCCAGCGCGGGGTGATCGCGCGGCGGGTCTGGGCCCGGTGCAGATCGATCACCGACAGGCGGAAATCGTCCGCCGTGACCGGCTTGTCGGTGTGCAATAAAAAGTGGCAGATATAGCAATCGCGGTGGTTGACGCCCGCACGGTGCATGCCGCCGACCATGCTCGCCACCTCGGCAATCAGCGCACGCTTGAGCCGTGGCTCAGGCGGTTCCTGACGCCAGTTGAGGCTGATGTCTTCAAGGCTCAGGGTCGGCGCCAGCTCTTCGGTAATGATGAACGAATGCTGGGCCGCCGGATTGCCGCCGCGCTCGCCGTAGGCCACGGCGGTCATGGTCGCCACACCGGCCTGGTGCAGGCGCTCGATGGCTTTCCATTCCTGGCCGGCGCCGAGCACCGGCAACTTGGCGCTGAACAGGTTCTTGGCCACTTCACCCCAGCCGATGCCACGGTGAATCTTGACGAAATAGCCGCGCCCGTCGACTTCGGTACGCAGGGTGCGACGGCCTTCCAGCTCGCGATACACCTGCCCCTCAAGACGCTCGACCTCGGCAAAGGCATCGCGCCCGGCCCAGAGGGTCTTGAAGGGTTCAGCGAGGAACAGCTTCATTCATCATGCTCCGCCACAATTACATCGGCCGCGTGCTGCGGCATGCTGTACAAATCTGCACTGTCGGCAAAGGCCAGGCCATTACGCGCCCAGCGCTGCCGTGCAGCGTCATCGTCGAGCATGTTTACCAGCGCACGGTTGAACTGCGCCTGTTCGAACGGCTCATCGACCACCAGACCGCAATCGGCCTCGCTGATGTAATGGGCATAGCCGCACACCGCGCTGACCAGCACCGGCAGCCCGGCCACGGCGGCTTCGAGCAGCACGGTGCCGGTGTTTTCGTTGTACGCCGGGTGAATCAAGGCATCGGCGCCCAGCAGAAAACGCGGGATGTCGCTGCGGCCCTTCATGAAGGTCACCTGCTCGCCCAGGCCCAGCGCCTTGCTCTGCAACTGGAAGACCTTGGGGTCGTCCTGGCCGATGACAAATAGCCGGGTGCGTTTTTTAAGGGCGGCCGGCAGCGCGGCCAGCGCCTTGAGGCTGCGGTCGACGCCCTTGGTCTTGAAGCCCGAACCGATTTGCACCAACAGCAAATCGTCCTCGGTCAGGCCGAACTCCTGGCGAAAGGCGGCACGAATCTGCGGCGCGTCGGCCGGCGCCCGGCGGTCCTGGGAAATGCCCGGGGGCAATAGATGAAAGCGCGACAGCGGGGTGTTGTAGTGCTTGATGAACAGCGGCTGCTGCACCTCAGAGATCATCAACACCTGGGTCTTGGCCTCGGGCGCAAAAACCGCACGCTCGTACTCGGCAAAGTGCCGGTAGCGACCCCACTTGCGGTACAGCGAGTGGCGCAGGTTTTGCGCCTTGTCTTCAAAGCAGCCGTCGGCGGCGTAGTAAACGTCAAGGCCGGGCATCTTGTTGAAGCCGATCAGGCGGTCGACCGGACGCTTGGCCAGGTCCGCGTTCATCCAGGCCGTAAGCTTTTCATTGCGCCGATGGTTGAACAGCGCCTTGACCGGCGCCACCAGCACCTCGAAACCGGGCGGCACATCGCCTTCCCAGATCAGGGTATAAACGCGGATCTGATGACCGCGCGCCTGGCACTCTTGGGCAATGCGCATGAAGTCGCGTTGCAGGCCGCCAAACGGGAAGTATTTATAGAGGACAAAAGCCAGTTGCATCAGCCAGGTTCCTTTGCCAGCAACAGCGCGCCCAACTGGCTCGCTACTCGCTCGGGATTCAGACGAGTGAAGCACAACGGCCACTCGCGCTTGAGATCAAACCGCGACTGGTCGTCGGGGCTCGGGTTGTAGGTGCATTTCTTTTGCAGGCACGGTGCACAGGCCGGCCAGTCGCTGGCCATGTGCACTTGCGACGGGCCATAAGCGCCGGTCAGCCCGGCATTGGTCGGGCCGAACAGCGAAATGGTCGGCACATCCAGCGCAGCCGCCAGGTGGCCAATACCGGTATCGACCGCGACACAGGCCTCGGCACCGGCCAGCACGCGGGCGACGCCGGCCAGATTGAGCTTTGGCAGCACTTGCGCGTTATCCAGCCCTTCGGCGATGCGCTCGGCGCGGGCCTTTTCAGCAGGGTTGCCCCACGGCAGGCGTACATTCAGGCCGCGTGCGGCCATCAGCTCGGCCAGTTGCCGCCAGTACATTTCAGGCCAGTGTTTGGTGGCCCATGTGGTACCGTGCAAAAACAGCACATAAGGCGCCTCAAGACCGGCATCCGGTGCCTGCAATGGATTAAGCCCGTAGTCGCCCAGCCCTTTGGGCAGTTCATAGCCCAGGGCCTGGGCAAACAGTTGCCGCAAGCGCTCGACCGCGTGCTGACCACGGGCCACCGGGTAACGGCGGTCATAAAAGCGGCTGGCGACAGGTTCACGGGCCGAATCGCTGTCCAGCCCGGCCACCGGGGCGCTGACATAGCGGGTCAGCCAGGCACTCTTGAACAGGCCCTGGGCGTCGATCACCACGTCATAGGAGGTTTCGCGCAGGCGTTTTTTGAAGCCCTGCCATTCGCCGTTCTTGAAGGTCTGCCAGAGGTGCTTGCGCCAGCGCCGAATCGCCACCGGAATCACCCTGTCGACCGCCGGGTGCCAGGTCGGGATCTCGGCAAAGCCTTCTTCGACCACCCAGTCGAAACGAATGCCCGGCACGGCTCGGGCCGCGTCGGTGAGGGCCGGCAAGGTGTGGATAACATCGCCCAGCGACGAGGTCTTGATCAACAGAACCCGCAAGGTCAGGTCACCTCTATCGGCGTACCGACCAGGCGGGTCAGCGCCTCGATCACCGCATCGGGTTCAAGCAGGCGCAGGCAGTTGTAGTGACCGAACCGGCAAGTGCGGTCAAAACACGGGCTGCATTCAAGGCCCAGGCGGACGATTTCGACTTCATCGGCCAATGGCGGGGTAAAGCCCGGCGAGGTCGAGCCGTACACCGCGACCAGCGGCCGGTTCAGCGCGGCGGCCACGTGCATCAGGCCTGAGTCGTTGGACACCACCGATTGCGCGCACGACAACAGGTCGATGGCCTCGGCCAGCGAGGTTTCGCCGCACAAATTAGTGACTTCTTCTCGCAGGCCGGGGATCAGTTCCTGGCGAATGCTCTCGCCGACCGGATGATCCTTTTTCGAGCCGAACAGCCAGACCTGCCAGCCCTGGCGGATCAGTGCATCGGCGACCTTGGCGTAATGCTCGCTGGGCCAGCGCTTGGCCTCACCGAACTCGGCCCCCGGACACAGGGCCAGCACCGGTTGCTCCAGGGCCAGGCCAAAACGCGCCAGCGCCGCCGTACGGGTTGCAGGGTCGATACGCAGGCTCGGACGTGGATACGGCGTTGGCAGCTCGGCGCCCTTGTCGTAGGCCAGCGCCATGAAGCGCTCGATCATCAGCGGGTAGCGCTGCTTGTCGAGGCGTCGCACATCGTTGAGCAGGCCATAGCGAAATTCGCCACGCCAGCCGGTGCGCGTGGGAATACCGGCAAAGAACGGCACCAACGCCGACTTGAGCGAGTTGGGCAGCAAAATCGCCTGGTCGTACTGGCCGGCCAGCGACTTGCCGATGCGTCGCCGGGTCGCCAGTTCCAGGGCGCCATGACCCAGCGGAAAGCTCAGCGCGGTGCGCACTTCGGGCATGCGCTCAAGGATCGGCCGGCTCCACTCGGGGGCCAGCACGTCGATGGCGCATTCAGGATGGCGCTGTTTCAGGCACTGGAACAGCGTTTGCGCCATAACCATGTCACCGACCCAGCTAGGTCCAACGATCAAAATGTTCATCGCCAAATCCACAAACGATCAGGGAGGCCGGGCAAGCTGCGTGATACGAACACACAACCTGCCGCCTCCCTGTCTATAAATATGCAATTCGCTCAGCCGTCATTGACCGATCAGCGTTCTCACGAGCGGCCCAACAATCAACTCAACCCCAGCGCTGCCCAGATCCGCATCACTTCGCGGCGCTGATCGTGGAACTGGTCGCCACTGACAACACCTGCCTGTTTCTGCAATGCCTGGCGGTGGGCCGCCGAGCGGTAGGCCTTGTAGGCTTCGCGCAGCAGGCCGGCATCGGCGCCGGGCAGCAATCGGGCCTCTTCAAGGCCTTCAAGGATGCGGATGTTGTCGGTATGACGCAGCAGTTGCGGATGTTCTCGCGACCACGCCAGGGCCGCGTATTGCACCATAAATTCGATATCGACGATACCACCGGCATCCTGCTTGAGGTCGAACGGCATGTTCGCCTCGAAGGCATTGGCCGCCCGCCCGGCGGCGCTGGCCTTGCTGCCGAGGTTGTCGCGCATCTTCGCACGCATCTCGCTGACCTCGGCACGCAGGGTAGTCAGGTCACGTTCGCGGCCCAGAATCGAGGCCCGCACGTGCTCGAAGGCCGCGCCGACATCGGCGCTGCCAACCAGCACCCGCGCACGCACCAGCGCCTGATGCTCCCAGGTCCAGGCTTCGTTTTCCTGATAACGGGAAAATGCGCCCACCGAACTGACCAGCAACCCCGAGGCACCGGAGGGGCGCAGGCGCATGTCGACTTCATAAAGCTGGCCGGAGTTGGTCTGCGCGGTGATCAGGTGAATGATCCGCTGCCCCAGCCGGGTGAAGAACTGCGCGCCGTCGATCGGCTTGGGGCCGTCGGTTTCGGCTTGCGGGTCGCCATCGTGGATAAACACCAGGTCGAGGTCCGAGCCATGGCCCAGTTCGATGCCGCCGACCTTGCCATAGCCGACGATGACAAACGCCGGATCGCACGGCGTGCCGTCCGGACGCAGCGGTGTGCCGTGGCGCGCCACAGTATGGCGCCAGGCCAGAGCCAGCACTTGCTGCAAGATCGCTTCGGCCAGCCAGGTCAGGTAATCGCTGACTTTCATCAGCGGCAGGCTGCCGTTGATTTCCGACGCGGCCACGCGCAGGCCGTGGGCCAGCTTGAAGTGCCGCAAAGCCTCCATTTGCTGTTCCAGGTCATCTTCGGGAATACGCACCAGCCGCTCGTGCAACTCGGCCGTCAGTTCCGGTGCCTGGGGCGGGTTGAACAGCCGGCCCTCGTTGAGCAGTTCATCGAGCAGCAGCGGGAAGCGCGCGATCTGTTCGGCAATCCACGGGCTGGCCGCACACAAGGTCAACAAACGGCGCAGCGCATCGGGGTTTTCGGTCAGCAGCACCAGATACGCCGAACGCCGGGCAACGGCCTCGACCAACGGCAATACCCGTTCCAGCACCAGATCGGGATTGTCGTGTTCGACCGCCTGCGCCAACAAGCGCGGAATAAAGGCATCCAGCCGCTCGCGACTCAAACGCTGCATCGAGCGCAATTGCGGGCTGGAACGCAAGTTGTGCAAGTGCTTGAGCGCCTTGGGCGCATCCAGATAGCCGCCCTCCTGCAACTGGCGACAGGCGGCCTCTTCGTCCTGGGACTCTTGCCATAAAGGCAGCCATTCACCGCCCACCACCACTTCACTGTCGAGCTGCTCGTCGTCAGGATCGGAATCGGGGTCGGCGATCACCTGGCGGAAGTGCCACGACACCCGGCCACGCCAGTGCATCAGTCGCTCATGAAAGCTGGCCCAGTCGGCAAAGCCGAGCATAAAGGCAATGCGCGCCTGGTCCAGCTCGTTGTCGGGCAGCATCTGCGTCTGGCGGTCGGCGATGGCCTGAATCGCGTGTTCGGTGTAACGCAAGAACTCATAGCCTTCGCGCAGTTCGTCGGTCACCGCTGCCGGCAGGTAGCCCTGGCCTTCGAGGGTCCTGAGCACCTTGAACAGCGAACGCTGTTGCAGGCTCAGGTCGCGGCCGCCGTGAATCAACTGAAAGGCCTGGGCAATGAACTCGACTTCACGAATGCCGCCGGCGCCCAGCTTTATATTCTCGGCCATGCCCTTGCGCCGCACTTCCTGCTGAATCAGCTGCTTCATGGTGCGCAGCGCTTCGATGGCTGAAAAGTCCAGGTACCGCCGGTACACGAAGGGGCGCAGCATCTCTTGCAATTGCGCACCGGCAGCCTGATCGCCGCCGACCACGCGGGCCTTGATCATCGCATAACGTTCCCAGTCGCGACCCTGGTCCTGGTAGTACTGCTCCAGCGCATTGAAACTCAGCACCAGCGCGCCGGACGAACCGTACGGGCGCAGGCGCATGTCGACCCGGAACACAAAACCGTCGACGGTCACAGGATCCAGCGCCTTGATCAGCCGCTGGCCCAAACGAATGAAGAACTCCTGATTATCCAGCGGACGCTTGACGCCCACGGTCTCGCCGCCTTCGGGGTAGGCGAAGATCAGGTCAATGTCGGATGACAGGTTCAGCTCGACCGCGCCCAGCTTGCCCATGCCCAGAATGACCATGTGCTGCGCCTGCCCGCTGCGGCGCCCGGTCGGGGTGCCGAACTGTTGGCAATGGCGGCTGTACAGCCATTCATAGGCCAGGTCGATGCTGGCATCGGCCATGTCCGACAGGTCGCGGCAGGTCTCGATCAGGTCGGCCTGGCGGGTCAGGTCACGCCAGATAATGCGCACTTGCTGACGCGTGCGCTGGCGACGTAGATTACGCCCCAGTTCGTCTTCGGTGGTGGCACACAACACCGCTTCGGCCAGTTGTTCGCGCAATTGCCCGGCACCCAGGCTGCGTTCCAGTTCACCGGCATCGGCCAGCGCCAGCAGCATCTGCGGGTCGCGGCCCACCTGTTCGGTGACAAAATCGCTGGCCGCACAGACGCGCTCGAAGGCGGCTTGCCGCTCGGGCGGCCAGGCATCGAAACGCGCCTGCTCGTCGGCTGATACACCGGTAAGGGCGGTACGAAAGGTCTGTTGCGCACGGGTAACGCCAGGCAGCAGGATGGCCGGAATGGCGGCCAGCAAAGGGAGGCTCATGGTCTATCCTTGTTCGGCAATCAACGGGCTATGTGCCATGAATGTAAGATCGCAGTGACAACACCGGCTGTCGAACAAAAGTAATAAATTGCTGATAAACCATGTTTATTGGCAGAAAATAGCAATTTTTACCCTCGCGTGTTCGTTTAGGCGCGACAGTAACGTTTTACTTCACAACATCAGAGTGGCGTTTTGGCCATTTCTCTGTAGTTTTACTACTGGGTGAATCATTCGAGAGGCTGAAATGGTTGGCGATTTGTAGTAAAACTACACGCCGCCGGCACAACCGCCGGCCATCCAAGAATTTATGTCGACTGCCCACAAGGCCAGTCGCGAACTCAGGCGTCCGATTCTGGAAGCCTTTCCGCTCTGGAGCAAGCCATGCAAGACCTTGATCCCGTCGAAACCCAGGAGTGGCTGGACGCCCTGGAATCGGTTATCGACAAAGAAGGCGAAGACCGTGCCCATTACCTGATGACCCGTATGGGCGAACTGGCCACACGAAGTGGCTCGCAACTGCCCTACGCCATCACCACGCCGTACCGCAACACCATCCCTGTGACCCACGAAGCACGCATGCCTGGCGACCTGTTCATGGAACGCCGCATCCGTTCGCTGGTTCGCTGGAACGCGCTGGCGATGGTCGTCAAGACCAACCTGAACGACCCGGATCTGGGTGGCCACATCTCCAGCTTCGCCTCCAGTGCGACGCTGTATGACATCGGCTTCAACTATTTCTTCCAGGCGCCTACCGAAGAACACGGCGGCGACCTGATCTACTACCAGGGCCATGCCTCGCCAGGCATCTATGCCCGTGCGTTCCTGGAAGGCCGGATCAGCGAAGACAAGATGAACAACTTCCGTCAGGAAGTGGATGGCAATGGCCTGTCGTCTTATCCGCACCCATGGCTGATGCCTGATTTCTGGCAGTTCCCGACCGTTTCGATGGGTCTGGGTCCGATCCAGGCGATCTACCAGGCACGTTTCATGAAGTACATGGAAAGCCGCGGTTATATCCCTGCAAACAAGCAGAAAGTCTGGTGCTTCCTGGGCGACGGCGAGACCGACGAGCCAGAATCGCTGGGCGCTATCGCCCTGGCCGGCCGCGAGAAGCTGGACAACCTGATCTTCGTCATCAACTGCAACCTGCAGCGCCTCGACGGCCCGGTTCGCGGTAACGCCAAGATCATCCAGGAACTCGAAGGCGTGTTCCGTGGCGGTGGCTGGAACGTCAACAAGGTGGTCTGGGGCCGTTTCTGGGACCCGCTGCTGGCCAAGGACACCAACGGTGCCCTGCAACGCCGCATGGACGAAGTCATCGACGGCGAGTACCAGAACTACAAGGCCAAAGACGGTGCGTTCGTTCGCGAGCACTTCTTCAATACGCCTGAACTCAAGGCCATGGTCGAAGACCTGTCCGACGACGAGATCTGGAAACTCAACCGTGGTGGCCACGACCCGTACAAGGTCTACGCGGCCTACCATCAGGCGGTCAACCACAAAGACCAGCCGACCGTCATCCTGGCCAAGACCATCAAGGGTTATGGCACCGGTGCCGGCGAAGCCAAGAACACCGCGCACAACACCAAGAAGGTCGACGTCGACAGCCTGCGTCACTTCCGTGACCGTTTCGACGTGCCGATCAAAGACGCCGATCTGGAAAGCCTGCCGTTCTACCGTCCGGAAGAAGGCAGCGCCGAAGCCCGTTACCTGGCCGAGCGCCGCACTGCGCTGGGCGGTTTCGTGCCACAGCGTCGCGCCAAGAGCTTCAGCATCCCGACGCCACCACTGGAAACGCTGAAAGCGATTCTGGACGGTTCCGGCGACCGTGAAATTTCCACCACCATGGCCTTCGTGCGCATCCTGGCGCAACTGGTCAAGGACAAGGAAATCGGCCAGCGCATCGTCCCGATCATCCCGGACGAAGCCCGTACCTTCGGTATGGAAGGCATGTTCCGTCAGTTGGGCATCTACTCCTCGGTCGGCCAGCTCTACGAGCCAGTCGATAAAGACCAGGTGATGTTCTACCGCGAAGACAAGAAAGGCCAGATTCTCGAAGAGGGCATCAACGAAGCCGGCGCCATGTCGTCCTTCATTGCCGCCGGTACTTCGTACAGCAGCCACAACCAGCCAATGCTGCCGTTCTACATCTTCTATTCGATGTTCGGCTTCCAGCGTATCGGCGACCTGGCCTGGGCTGCCGGCGACAGCCGCACCCGTGGCTTCCTGATCGGCGGCACCGCCGGCCGTACCACGCTGAACGGCGAAGGCCTGCAGCACGAAGACGGTCACAGCCACATCCTGGCCGCCACCGTGCCGAACTGCCGCACCTATGATCCAACCTACGGCTACGAGCTGGCGGTGATCATTCAGGACGGCATGAAGAAGATGACCGAAGAACAACAGGACATCTTCTACTACATCACCGTGATGAACGAAGCCTACACCCAGCCTGCCATTCCGGCCGGTGCCGAGGAAGGCATCATCAAGGGCATGTACCTGCTCGAAGAAGACACCAAGGCAGCCGCGCACCACGTGCAACTGCTGGGTTCGGGCACCATCCTGCGTGAAGTCCGTGAAGCGGCGAAGATTCTGCGTGAAGAGTTCAACGTCGGCGCCGACGTCTGGAGCGTTACCAGCTTCAACGAACTGCGTCGCGACGGCCTGGCTGTCGAGCGTTCCAACCGTCTGCACCCGGGCCAGAAGCCTCAGCAGACGTATGTCGAGCAATGCCTGAGCGGCCGTAAAGGTCCTGTGATCGCATCGACCGACTACATGAAGCTGTTCGCCGACCAGATCCGTCAGTGGGTCCCGTCCAAGGAATACAAGGTGCTGGGCACCGACGGCTTCGGCCGTAGCGACAGCCGCAAGAAGCTGCGTCACTTCTTCGAAGTCGACCGCAACTTCGTGGTGCTGGCCGCTCTGGAAGCCCTGGCCGACCGTGGCGACATCGAACCTAAAGTCGTGGCTGAAGCCATTGCCCGGTTTGGTATCGACCCGGAAAAACGCAACCCACTGGACTGCTAAGACCCTGCTCTGAATCGCCCATGGTACGGGCCTGCTGCACGAAACAGCCTGCGAGGCTGTTTCGTTGCAATGGCCCGGTGCCTGCGACAAAGAACAGGTTCTGCGAAGGAGACACATTGTGAGTGAGTTAATTCGTGTACCCGACATCGGCAACGGTGAAGGCGAAGTCATTGAGCTGTTCGTCAAGGTCGGTGACCGCATCGAAGCCGACCAGAGCGTTCTGACGCTTGAGTCGGACAAGGCGAGCATGGAAATCCCGGCACCCAAGGGTGGCGTGATCAAGGCGCTGAAGGTCAAGCTGGGCGATCGCCTGAAAGAAGGCGACGAACTGTTTGAGCTGGAAAGCGAAGGCGATGCTGCAGCCCCGGCTGCCGAGCCTGCCGCTGCTCCTGCTGCTGCCGCACCGGCCGCTGCCGCCGAAAAACCGGCAGAAGCCGCCGCGCCTGCAGCACAAGCCGCTCCGGCGGCTGCCAGCGTCCAGGACATCCACGTGCCGGACATCGGTTCGTCGGGCAAGGCCAAGATCATCGAACTGCTGGTCAAGCCAGGCGACAGCATCGAAGCCGACCAGTCGCTGATCACCCTCGAATCCGACAAGGCCAGCATGGAAATTCCATCGCCTGCTGCCGGCGTGGTCGAGAGTGTCGAAGTCAAGCTGGAACAGGAAGTCGGTACCGGCGACCTGATCCTGCGCCTGAAAATTGCCGGCGCTGCGCCTGCTGCCGCTCCTGCACCGGCTGCCAGCGCACCGGTTGCCGCACCGGCCAAGGCTGAAGCAGCTCCTGCCCCGGCGGCACCGGCTGCCAAGGCCGAAGCTGCACCGGCACCGGCCGCCCCTGCCAAAGACGGCGCCAAGGTCCATGCAGGTCCTGCGGTACGTCAACTGGCCCGCGAGTTCGGCGTCGAGCTGAGCGCAGTAGCCGCCACCGGCCCGCACGGCCGCGTGCTTAAAGAAGACGTGCAGGTTTACGTCAAGGCGCAACTGCTCAAGGCCAAGGAAGCACCGGCCGCAGGCGGCGCAACCGGCGGCGCGGGTATCCAGCCGATTCCGGAAGTCGATTTCAGCCGTTTCGGCGAAATCGAAGAAGTGCCGATGACCCGCCTGATGCAACTGGGCGCCACTGGCCTGCACCGCAGCTGGCTGAACATTCCGCACGTCACGCAATTCGACCAGGCCGACATCACCGACCTGGAAGCTTTCCGCGTCGCGCAGAAAGCCGTGGCCGAAAAAGCCGGCGTCAAGCTGACCGTGCTGCCACTGCTGCTCAAGTCGATCGCACACCTGCTCAAGGAACTGCCAGAGTTCAACGCCTCCCTGGCGCCGAGCGGCAAGGCTGTGATCCGCAAGAAGTACGTGCACATCGGCTTTGCCGTGGACACCCCGGAAGGCCTGCTGGTCCCGGTCATCCGCGACGTCGACAAAAAGAACCTGCTGCAACTGGCAGCCGAAGCCGCTGCACTGGCTGAGAAGGCCCGTAACAAGAAGCTGACCGCCAACGACATGCAAGGCGCCTGCTTCACCATCTCAAGCCTGGGGCACATTGGCGGTACCGGCTTCACGCCGATCGTCAACGCACCGGAAGTGGCCATCCTCGGTGTTTCCAAGGCCACTATCCAGCCGGTCTGGGACGGCAAGGCCTTCCAGCCACGCCTGATGCTGCCGCTGTCGTTGTCCTACGACCACCGCGTCATCAACGGCGCTGCCGCTGCACGCTTCACCAAGCGTCTGAGCGACCTGCTGGCCGATATCCGCACCATCCTGCTGTAAGCAACACGTGCCGGTTCGCCAACAGGCGGGCCGGCCGACCGATTGCGAGCGCCCGCGCTCGAACCTCAACCCCGCCCAGGCGGGGCTTTTTTTGCTCAGGATTTGTGTTGTGTCACACACTGCAACGTAGCGATGCGCTACACAGTAGATACCGTGATGGCACATGAAACCCCGTTCGACATGTCTTGTCCCAACACAGTGAAGAACGGATGCGTTCGACCGCTACATTTGTGGCATTAAGCCAGTGCCGTCTCTTGTAAGGCCGTGCTGCATCATGCAACCTTGCCACACGCGAAAATAGTCCGGGCGGTGTGCCCGCGCGATCAGTATTCGGGAAGCGAGTTTGTTCATGAAAAGCCAGACCGATGCTGCCGGCAGAACGGTAGCCGAGGTAGTGACGCAATTGCCTGTGCCTTCGCGCCTGGGCATGCTGCGTTTCGAGCGGCTTAACGAAGCCAGTTGGGCGCTGCTGTATCTCGATCCGAACTGCGAAAAGGCCTTTGGCCTGCCGCCAACCGAACTGTGCTCGCTGATCAGCTCGCCTTACGCCAGCCTGATGGAACCCGAAGCACGCTATAGGCTGCACGACGATATCCAGCTGCAACTGAGCAAGGCTTCGCATTACCTGATTCGCTATACCCTGCACACCAGCCACGGGCCACTGGGCCTGCTGGAAACCGGCGAAGCGTTCAAGCAGCACAACCGTCAATTGCTGCGCGGCTATTTCACCGTGCTGGACTGGCCGAACGCCAATGGCGAGCCAGACGACGAGACCGACCTGCAGATTCGCCACTCGCGACTGCAAGCAACCCTTGAGTTCAACCAGCGCACCCAGCGCGATCAGCTCGCGCATCTGGAGCGCGCCCGCGCCCAGCAAGAACTGATCCTGCGCCTGACCCGGCACCGCTTTACCGCAGGCTCGCTGCTGGAAGCGGCGCAACTGATTACCCGCAGTGCCTGCGAAATCTTCGACGTCGAGTCCGCCAGCATCTGGAACCTGGAGGGCCATGTGCTGCAACCGCTCACCGAGTACGTGCGCCACAGCGGCGACTATCAGCAGCCTGCATCGCTGGACCTGATCGACTCGCCAGACTACCTCAGCGCCTTGCAGGACAGCCGCGCGATCGATGCCAGCGACGTCCGGCAAGACCCGCGCACCCGTGAACTGGCTCCCAGTCTGCAAGCGCGCGATATTTACGCCCTGCTCGACGCCAGCATCCGCATCGATGGTCAACTGGTCGGGGTCTTGTGCCTTGAACAACGTGAAGCCCCACGTCACTGGCTGCCAGACGAAATCGCCTTCGCCGGCGAACTCGCCGACCAGTTCGCGCAAGTGATCAACAACCACAACCGACGCGCCGCAACCAGTGCCTTGCACCTGTTCCAGCGTGCGGTCGAGCAGAGCGCCAATGCCTTTCTGCTGGTCAACTGCGACGGCGTGGTCGAATACGTCAACCCCAGCTTCACCGCCATCACCCAATACAGCGCCGACGAAGTCCACGGCCACAAACTGGCGGAACTGCCGGCCCTGGAAAATCTCAGCAACCTGTTCGATGCGCAGTCCAGCCTGGCCAACAGCAATAGCTGGCAGGGCGAATTCAAGAGCCGGCGCAAAAACCTGGAGCCGTACTGGGGCCAACTGTCGATTTCCAAGGTGTATGGCGATCACCGCGAGTTGACCCACTACATCGGCATTTACGAAGACATCACCCAGAACAAGCTGGCCCAGCAACGTATCGAACGCCTGGCCTACACCGACAACCTGACCAGCCTGGGCAATCGCCCGGCGTTCATCCGCAACCTGGATGAGCGCTTTGCCCGTGACAGCGACACGCCCATGAGCCTGCTGCTGGTCGACATCGACAACTTCAAGCGCATCAACGACAGCCTCGGCCACCAGACTGGCGACAAACTGTTGATCAGCCTGGCCCGGCGCCTGCGCAACACCCTGAGCCCGGCCGATATCCTGGCGCGCTTTGCCAGTAATGAATTTGCCGTGTTGCTCGACCAGACCGGTCCCGAAGCCGGGCAAAGCATTGCCAGCCAGGTCCTGACGACCCTCGACAAGCCGATGTTCGTCGACAACCAGTTGATCAGCGTGACCGCCTCGGTGGGTCTGGCCTGCGCGCCGCTGCACGGCCGCGACCCGCAAACCCTGATGCGTAACGCGGGCCTTGCCCTGCACAAGGCTAAAGCCAACGGCAAGCATCAGGTTCAGGTGTTCACCGAGGCACTGAACGCCGAAGCCAGCTACAAGCTGTTCGTCGAAAACAACCTGCGCCGTGCGCTGGCCCAGAATGAGCTGGAGGTCTTCTACCAGCCCAAACTGTGCCTGCTGACCGGCCGCCTGAATGGCCTGGAAGCACTGCTGCGCTGGAACCACCCGGAAAAAGGCATGATCCGCCCGGACCAGTTCATCAGTGTCGCCGAAGAAACCGGCCTGATCATCCCGATTGGCAAATGGGTGGTGCGCCAGTCATGCCAGATGAGCAAGGCCCTGACTGACGCAGGCTTTGGTCATCTGCAAGTGGCGATCAACGTATCCCCCAAACAGTTTTCGGACCCCGAACTGGTGCCGGCCATCGCCGCGATTCTCAAGGAAGAAGCGCTGGACCCGGCACTGATGGAGCTGGAACTGACCGAAGGCCTGCTGCTGGAAGCCACCGAAGACACGCGCCTGCAACTGGAGTCGCTCAAGCGCCTGGGCTTGTCGCTGGCGATGGACGACTTCGGCACCGGCTATTCGTCGCTGAGCTACCTGAAGAAATTCCCCATCGATGTGATCAAGATCGACCGCAGCTTCATCCGCGATATTCCGAACGATGAAGGCGATATGGAAATCACCTCGGCAGTGATCGCCATGGCCCACAACCTCAAGCTCAAAGTCGTGGCCGAGGGCATCGAAACCGCCGAGCAACTGGCATTTCTGCGCCGCCACCGTTGCGATGTAGGCCAAGGCTATCTGTTCGACAAGCCTATCAGCGGCAAGGATCTGATCGAACAGCTCAATCGATACCCGCGCAAGCCCCACGTCTGAGCAGCCCTGAGCGGGTCTTCCCTGCCTCAATCGTCTGGGGCACACTGTTGGGCCGTTTCATGACAGCACCCTGGCTTTATAAAAGGTGCGCCTTTATCCAGAGGATTGGTCCATGACCCTGCGCTCGGAAATTCTAGTGAACAAGAACGTACTGCCCACCGCCGACCAGGCCTTGCCGGGTCGCGAAACACCGATGCAACTGCCAGAAAAGCATTTCGTCAATGACACGCCGTTGCTGGGCCCGTTCTTCGAAGACGTCGAATTCGCCATCTTCGGCCTGGGCTGCTTCTGGGGTGCCGAGCGCCGCTTCTGGCAGCAGGAAGGCGTGGTCAGCACCGTGGTCGGCTATGCCGGCGGCCTGACACCCAACCCGACCTACGAAGAAGTCTGCTCGGGCCTGACCGGCCACACCGAGGTGGTGCTGGTGGTCTATGAGCCGGCAAAGATCAGCTATGAGCAGTTGCTTAAAGTGTTCTGGGAAGTCCATAACCCGACTCAGGGCATGCGCCAGGGCAACGACATCGGCACCCAGTACCGTTCAGTGATCTACGCCACCAAACCCGAACAGCTCGAAGCGGCACTGGCCAGCCAGAAAGCCTTCCAGGCCGAACTGGACAAGGCCGGCCTGGGCAAAATCACCACTGAAATCGAACAGGCGCCGACGGTGTACTTTGCCGAGGCCTACCACCAGCAATACCTGGCCAAGAACCCGCAGGGCTATTGCGGGCTGGGCGGAACAGGTGTTTGCCTGCCGGCGTGACTGCGGGACGAAATCGCATTACCTCGTAGGAGCGGCCGGGCGGCGATCCGCTTTAGCCGCGAATGGCACGACGCGAAATGGTGTCGCTTGCTTCCCGGCTAAAGCCGGTCCTACGGATCGCCGCTTGGTCGGTTCTACTCGGCGATCAGCCAGTCCATCTTCCAGTCGCCCTTGGTCTGGCCGAGCTTCTCGGCCAGATACGGCAGCAACTCACGCAATTCCTCTTCCAGCCCCCATGGCGGGTTGGCAATCGCCAGGCCCGAGCCGTTGAGGCTCGCCGGGGTGTCCAGTGGGTGCACATACAGTTCGACGCGCAGCAGCTTGGGAGCACCGGTTTCGGCCAGGTCCTGATAGAAGCTCTTGAGCAGCCGCGGGTCCTTGATCGGGTACCAGATGGTCGCCACGGTCTGGCGCATGCGGCCGATGGTGTCCTTGAGCGCCACGCTGCAGCGCTTGAGTTCATCGAGCTGCTCGAACGGCGGATCGATCAGCATCACCGCACGTTTTTCGGCCACCGGCAGCAACGCACGCGGCACATGCCAGCCCTCGCCCAGATGCACCGCCACGCGGCGGTCATATTTCATGTTGTCCTTGAGCAACTGGCCGTCTTCAGGGTGCTTCTCGTTGAGCAACACACGGTCCTGTTCACGGCTCAGGCGTCGGGCCAGTTCCGGCGAGCCCGGGTAATAGCGCAGCTCGCCGGTCTTGCGGTTCATGTGGCGCAGTACCTCCATGTAACCCTCAGCCGCAGCTGGCAGGTCGGTGGCGTCCCACAGGCGACCGATACCGTCGATCCACTCACCGGTGCGCGAGGCTTCATCGCCGCGCAGGTCGTACAGACCAATGCCGGCATGGGTATCGAGGTAGGCGAACGGCTGCTCCTTGCGCGACATCAAGGCGAGCAGGCGAGTCAGAACGATGTGTTTCAGGACGTCGGCGTGGTTGCCGGCATGGAAGGCGTGACGGTAATTCATGGCAGCTCCTGCAGGGCTGCGCAGTTTAACAAAATGTGGCCGTAAAAAGGCCCGGTAAAGCCGTCACAAAACCGGGCCTGAAACATCCGCGCGACCGAAGGTGACCAAACCATGGCTGCACATTTTGCAGGGCCAGTCTGCCCGCGCGTCACACGCAGCGGTTAGCCGAAAACGACCTGTTCTTAGGTAATCCTGCCATCCGCGACAGTGGCTATTGCGGGGGCCGGAAAGCGCTTACAGAATCGACTGACCAATCCCCTTGAAGGAACACCGTCATGATGCACGCAGACCTGATTGACCAGGACGACCTGATTGGCAAACTCCGGGCGCTGGGCTTCTCGACACCTTCGGGCGCCACCCCCGAAGAAGCTTGCTCGCATGCGGTGCGCGGCCTTAACGAGGAGCGCGCCACGGCATTGAAGGGCCTGGTGGTCAGTGTGCTGGGCAGTAACGCGACCATTCTGCCGGCCGTGCGCCAGGCAATCGACCAGCAACTGTTGCCGGCACTGGCGGCTTATAAGCAAAGCCACGCCTGAAACGCAATCGCCCCCGTAAACGGGGGCAATTGCAGACAGCCGGTGAAAAGGCGTCGATCAGACCCTTACGCTGGCAAACGTCGATTCGTTACGCGCCTGGTTGAGCGCCGACAACGGCCCGGACAACGGCGCCAGGACCATGGCCTGCGGAATCGGCAGCATGGCCACCTGTTGCGCCGTATTGGAACCTACGCGCTCGTCGCGTGGCGGAATGCCGAAGTATTCGCGGTAGCACTTGGAAAAGTGCGGCGTGGAGACAAAGCCGCACACCGACGCCACTTCGATGATCGACATCGGTGTCTGCTTGAGCAACTGCCGGGCGCGGATCAGGCGCAGCTTGAGGTAGTAGCGCGACGGCGAACAGTGCAGGTACTTCTGGAACAGGCGCTCGAGCTGGCGCCGTGAAACGGCAACGTACACCGCCAGTTCGTCGAGGTCGATCGGCTCTTCGAGGTTGGCCTCCATCAGCGCGACGATTTCCTGCAGCTTGGGCTGGTTGGTGCCCAGCATGTGCTTGAGCGGCACGCGCTGGTGGTCCTGTTCGTTGCGGATGCGCTCGTAGACGAACATCTCGGAAATCGCGGCCGACAGTTCGCGACCATGATCGCGGCTGATCAGGTGCAGCATCATGTCCAGCGGCGCGGTGCCGCCCGAGCTGGTGAAGCGGTTACGGTCCAGGGTGAACAAGCGGGTGCTCATGCTGACGCGGGGGAAAGCTTCCTGCATCGAGGCCAGGCATTCCCAGTGCACGCTGCAATCGAAGCCGTCGAGCAGGCCGGCGCAGGCCAGTGCCCAGCTGCCGGTGCACACCGCGCCCAGACGGCGCGACTGGCGGGCCTGCGATTGCAGCCAGCTGACGTGCTCGCGGGTAACGGTGCGCTGAATGCCAACGCCGCCGCAGACGATCACGGTGTCCAGCGCCGGGGCTTTTTGCATCGCGGCATCGGGGGTGATCTGCAAGCCGTCGCTGGCCCAGACCTGGTTACCGTCCAGGCTCAGGGTGGTCCAGCGATACAGTTCGCGGCCCGACAGCTGGTTGGCCATGCGCAGGGGTTCGACCGCCGAGGCGAGAGAGATGAGCGTGAAGTTGTCGAGCAGCAGGAAGCCGATGGACTGTGGCGTGCGGTTCTGGGGGCCAGCCCCTGGGTTGAACGATGTCATCACGGAATCTCCTCACACATGAGCGGGGGTGGCCTGCAACGAGGCTCTTTTTTATTGCCCTGTAATCCGTAGGGCTGTGCCATTGCATCGCAAATCCCATGCCTGAAAATCAAATCCCCTTACAAAAAAACCAAAAACGACGTCGCTGAGCGTATGCACGACAGCGACCCTCTTATTCAAATGCGACAAAGCGCCGCGCCTGCATGTCGCAATGAGCAATTTGGTAGCACTCGGACAGGCGAAGAAACAACCCTACAGAAAGAGGTGTCACTGCAAGCACGATTGGAGGGGAGAATTGCGCGCCATAAAAAGGCGAAACGGGCGGAGTGTGAGCAAAAATCGGGCGGTCCGGGTTCAGGGTGAACCGGGACCGCCGCAGGCTCAGCACTCGACGGTGCTGACCGCCAGTCCGCCGCGCGAGGTTTCCTTGTACTTGTCGTGCATGTCGGCGCCGGTGTCGCGCATGGTGCGGATCACCCGGTCGAGCGAGATGAAGTGCTCGCCGTCGCCACGCAAGGCCATTTGCGCGGCGTTGATGGCTTTAACGGCCGCAATCGCATTGCGCTCGATGCACGGCACTTGCACCAGCCCGCCCACCGGGTCGCAGGTCAGGCCCAGGTTGTGTTCCAGGCCGATTTCGGCGGCGTTGCACAGTTGCGCAGGCGTTGCGCCGAGAATATCGGCAAGGCCCGCCGCCGCCATGGCGCAGGCCGAACCGACTTCGCCCTGGCAGCCGACTTCGGCACCGGAAATCGACGCGTTCTTCTTGCACAAAATGCCCACTGCCGCCGCACCGAGGAAATAGTCGACGACGTTGGCCTCGCTGACATCGGGGCTGAATTTGACGAAGTAATGCAGTACGGCCGGAATGATCCCCGCCGCGCCATTGGTCGGTGCGGTGACCATGCGTCCACCGGCGGCGTTTTCTTCGTTGACCGCCAGGGCAAACAGGTTGACCCATTCCATGGCGCTGAGCGTCGAGCCGATCACGTTCGGCTTGCCCAGCTCTTGCAGGCTCTTGTGCAGGCGGGCGGCGCGACGACGTACGTTAAGGCCGCCGGGCAGGATGCCTTCATGCTTGAGGCCGCTGTCGACGCAGTCCTGCATGGCGCGCCAGAGCTTCATGATGCCGGCGTTGATCTCGGCTTCGCTGCGCCAGGCCTTTTCGTTGGCCATCATCAATTGCGACACGCGCAGGCCGTGCTGGCGGCACAACTGCAACAACTCTTTGGCGCTGGAGAATTCATAGGGCTGCACGGTCTTGTCGCTGTCCAGCTCACCGCTGCACGCCTGGGCCTCATCGACCACAAAGCCGCCGCCGATCGAGTAGTACGTCTCGCGAAACACTTCACCGTTCTTGCTTTCGGCAATCAGGGTCATGGCGTTGGGATGGAACGGCAGGTTCTCGTCAAGCAACAGCATGTCCCGCGACCAGACGAACGAGATCGGCAGGTGCCCGTCGAGCAGCAGCGTGTCGCTGGCCTTGAGCGCCTTGATGGCAGGCTCGATCTTCGACGGCTCGATAGCGTCTGGCCATTCGCCCATCAGGCCCATGATCACCGCATTGTCGCTGCCATGCCCGATACCGGTGGCCGACAGCGAGCCGTACAGCCGCACCTCGACGCGTTCGATGCCTTGCAACCGGCCGGCGTCGCGCAAACCCTGAACGAACAGGGCGCCGGCGCGCATCGGGCCTACGGTGTGCGAGCTGGAAGGGCCGACACCAATCTTGAACAGGTCGAAAACACTGATTGCCATTGCTGCAAAGCTCCATCATCAGGTCGCGCCAGGCGGCAGCGCTTTTATGAGCATCACTGCTACGCTGGATCTGTCCTGGCGCCAGTGCACGCTGGCAAGCCTTGACTCAAAAGAGCGTCGCAATTCGCGGTTATGCCGGCATCATCGGGGTTTTCAGGTCGTACGCGCCGTCCCACACCGACGCCATCATGCTCAGCAACGCCGCCGTCTGTAATGGGCACTCACATGCCGTAAAACAGGGGGGTCGAGCCGCTTTCAACTACCCGAACAGGACCGCGAGGGGCCAAAAGAAACTGGAAACGACCTTGCTCACACTGGATACGACCCCTCCTGTACTGGATACGACGCCCCCTGTAGGCGTTTGATTTTGGCTGGTAGATGATCGAAAGCATGTCGCTGACAGACAGTTCGTACGGCACCGTGATGGGCTTTTACCAGCCTCGCCGAAATAGCCGCGTCATCCCTGCGCCGGGATGGCGATGAGAAGAAAAATCACAGGAGCTCACCCATGAAAGGTTCACAGTCGTTGTTGTTGGCCGCCATGCTCGGCTTGCCGTTGCTGGCTCAGGCCGTAGAACCAGAGGCATGCCACACCGTCAATTTCTCCGATGTCGGCTGGACCGACATCACCGTCACCACCGCCGTCACCAGCGCCGTTCTCGACTCGCTCGGCTACAAGACCAAGACCACCATGATTTCGGTGCCGGTGACCTACAAGTCGCTGGCCGAAGGCAAGAACATGGACGTGTTCCTGGGCAACTGGATGCCGACCATGGAAAACGACATCAAGTCCTACCGCGAGGCCGGCACCGTCGAAACGGTGCGCGCCAACCTGGAAAACGCCAAGTACACCCTGGCCGTACCCCAGGCCTTGTATGACAAGGGCCTGAAAGACTTCTCGGACATCGTCAAATTCAAGAAAGAGCTGGACGGCAAGATCTACGGCATCGAGCCTGGCAACGACGGCAATCGCCTGATCCAGAGCATGATCGACAAGAACGCCTTCGACCTGAAAGACGCAGGCTTCAAGGTCGTCGAGTCCAGCGAGGCGGGCATGCTGTCGCAGGTCGACCGCTCCAGCCGTCGCGGCACCGACGTGGTGTTCCTGGGCTGGGAACCGCACCCGATGAACACCCGCTTCAAGTTGCAATACCTGACCGGTGGCGACGACTTCTTTGGCCCCAACTTCGGCCAGGCGACCATCTACACCAACACCCGCAAGGGCTACAGCGAGCAATGCAGCAACGTCGGACAGTTGCTGAAGAACCTGTCGTTCACGCTGGCAATGGAAAGCACCCTGATGGGCAAAGTGCTGGACGACAAACAGAAGCCTGACGTCGCCGCACGCGCCTGGCTCAAGCAAAACCCACAGGTGCTCGACACCTGGCTGGCCGGCGTGACTACCGTGGACGGTAAACCGGGCCTGGAAGCTGCCAAAGCCAAACTGGCTCAGTAACACGATGACAGGCGGGTATGCCCCGCCTGTCATCCTTTCCTACCCCGCAAGCGGACACCCGACATCATGATCACTGATCACAAACTCCCTTTGGGCGATTACATTGCTGCCTTCGTCGATTGGCTGATTCGCCATGGCGCAAACTACTTCGATGCAATCGCCTATTCCCTGGAACTGATGATCCACGGCCTGACTTCCGGCCTTGCCTGGTTCAACCCCTATGTACTGATCGGCCTGATTGCCGCGCTGACGCACTTCATCCAGCGCAAATGGGGCCTGACCGTTTTCGTCATCCTGTCGTTCTTGCTGATCCTCAATCTGCATTACTGGCAGGAAACCCTCGAGACCCTGGCCCAGGTGCTGTTCGCCACCCTGGTGTGCGTGATCATCGGTGTGCCACTGGGCATCATCGCGGCGCACAAGCCACTGTTCTACACCTGCATCCGTCCGGTACTGGACCTGATGCAGACCGTCCCGACCTTCGTTTACCTGATCCCTACCCTGACCCTGTTCGGCCTGGGCGTGGTACCGGGGCTGATTTCCACGGTGGTGTTCGCCATTGCAGCACCTGTGCGGCTGACCTACCTGGGGATTCGCGATGTACCGCAAGAGCTGCTCGATGCCGGCAAGGCGTTCGGCTCGTCGCGGCGCCAGTTGCTGACCCGTATCGAACTGCCTTACGCCATGCCCAGCATCGCCGCCGGCATCACCCAATGCATCATGCTGTCGCTGTCAATGGTGGTGATTGCCGCACTGGTCGGCGCCGATGGCCTGGGGAAACCGGTGGTCAACGCACTGAACACCGCCGACATCTCGGTGGGCTTCGAAGCCGGTCTGGCGATCGTATTGCTGGCAATCATGCTCGACCGCATCTGCAAACAACCTGAAGCCAAGGCAGGGTCCGACGCATGAGCATCATCAAGTTCGACAACGTAGACGTCATTTTCAGCAAGGACCCGCGCGAAGCGCTCAGGTTGCTGGACCAGGGCAAGACCCGTGGCGAGATCCTCAAGCAGATCGGTCAGATCGTCGGCGTCGAGAAAGCCAACCTTGACATCAACAAGGGCGAGATCTGCGTGCTGATGGGTCTGTCCGGCTCGGGCAAATCCAGCCTGTTGCGCTGCATCAATGGCCTGAACACCGTCAGCCGTGGTTCGCTGTTCGTCGAGCATGAAGGCTCGCAGATCGATATCGCCAACTGCACGGCGGCCGAACTGAAAATGATGCGCACCAAACGCATCGCCATGGTGTTCCAGAAGTTTGCCCTGATGCCGTGGCTGACGGTGCGCGAGAACATCAGCTTCGGTCTTGAAATGCAGGGCCGCCCGGAGAAAGAACGACGCAAGCTGGTCGATGAAAAGCTGGAACTGGTGGGCCTGACGCAGTGGCGCAACAAGAAGCCCGACGAGCTGTCGGGCGGCATGCAGCAGCGCGTGGGCCTGGCCCGTGCGCTGGCGATGGACGCCGACATCCTGCTGATGGACGAACCGTTCTCGGCCCTCGATCCACTGATTCGCCAGGGCCTGCAGGACGAACTGCTGAGCCTGCAACAAAAGCTCAGCAAGACCATCGTGTTCGTTAGCCACGACCTGGACGAAGCCCTCAAGCTGGGCACCCGTATCGCGATCATGAAAGACGGGCGGATCATCCAGTACAGCGTGCCGGAAGAGATCGTGCTCAACCCGGCCGATGAATACGTGCGCAACTTCGTCGCCCACACCAACCCGCTCAATGTGCTGTGCGGCCGCAGCCTGATGCGCACGCTGGACAACTGCAAGCGCATCAACGGCTCGGTGTGCCTCGATCCGGGCGGCGACTCGTGGCTCGATCTGGCCGAAGGCAATGTGATCAAGGGCGCCCGCCAGGGCGTAGCACCGATCCAGCTACAGAACTGGCAGTCCGGCGACGGCGTCAGCCACCTGGAGCGGCGCCCGACCCTGGTCGACTCGGGCATCGGCATGCGCGATGCCTTGCAGATTCGTTACCAGACCGGCAACAAGCTGGTCTTGCAGGACGGCAACCGGGTGGTCGGCATCCTCGGCGACACCGAGCTGTACCACGCCCTGCTGGGCAAGAATCACGGCTGATAGCATCGCACTGATAGCACCGTACTGGCCGGGACACGCAACGTGCCCGGTCACGCCTGAAATTTTATTGTTTTATCGACCCGCCGAAAAAACCTAGACTGCTGGGCCGTTTTTAGCCCATTGCACGTCAGGAGACTCTGCTTCATGCCCAAGGTCGGTATGCAACCCATTCGTCGCCAGCAACTGATTCAGGCCACTTTGAGTGCCATTGATCAAGTCGGCATGGGCGACGCCAGCATTGCCCTGATCGCCCGTCTGGCCGGCGTGTCCAACGGCATCATCAGCCACTATTTCAAAGACAAGAACGGCCTGATCGAAGCCACCATGCGCCACCTGATGGGCGCCTTGAGCAGCAACACGGCCAGCCGTCGCCAGTCACTGGCCGACGACAGCCCTCGCGCACATTTGCGGGTCATCATCGAGGGCAACTTCGATGTCAGCCAGGTCAACGGCCCGGCGATGAAAACCTGGCTGGCGTTCTGGGCCACCAGCATGCACCACCCTTCCCTGCACCGCCTGCAACGCATCAACGACCATCGCCTGTATTCGAACCTGTGCTGGCAGTTCCGTCGTGCACTGCCTGAACAACAGGCCCGCAGCGCTGCGCGAGGCCTGGCCGCACTGGTCGACGGCCTGTGGCTACGCGGCGCCTTGTCGGGCGATGCGTTCGACACCGAACAGGCCCAGCGTATTGCTTTGGAATATGTCGATTTGCAATTGGCCAAGGCGCAGGGCTGAATACCCGCTATCCCTGCGCAGGAGCCTCGCCCGCATGTTCGACTTCCATGCCACGCTCAAACAGCGCTTTGCAGCCCTCAGCAGTGAAGCGTCGTTCTTTTCCATACGCCATGTGCGCCGTACGCATCAGCACCTGTCGGTGCGCCGCAATGTGGCGCAGCCGTTGTCGCAGGGCCTCGATCAGGGGGCGATGATTACCGTGCGCCTGAATGGCGTCGAGGCCTACGCCGCGACCCACGACCTGTCGCAGCGCGGCCTGCAAACAGCGCTGGAGCGCGCCGAGGCGCTGGCCCGGCAACTGGCGCCGCATGCACTGTTAAACCTCGGCGAGCAGCCGGTATCCAGCGCCTGCGCCGACTACCTGTCGCCGAACCTGGACGCCGCGTTTCCGGCCTTGGGCGACGTACTGGCCCTGCTGCAGGACGAGTCCGCCGCCGTACCCAAAGACGAACGCCTGGTCGACTGGCAAACCAGCCTGGGCCTGGAAACGGTCGAGCAGATTTACCTCAACAACGCCGGTGCGCAGATTCGTCAGGCCCAGCGCTTCGTTTACCCCGGCATGAGTGTCACCGCCTATGACGGCCATGACAGCCAGATTCGTAGCCTGGGCGGCAGTAATTTTGGCCAGCAAGGCGGCGCGGAAGTCATCGAACGCTGCGGGCTGATCGGCGCCGCGCCGAAGATTGCCGATCAGGCACTGCAACTGATTCAGGCGCCTAACACGCCCAGCGGGCCACGCGACCTGCTGCTGATGCCCGACCAGATGATCCTGCAGATCCACGAGTCCATCGGCCACCCGCTGGAACTGGACCGCATCCTGGGCGACGAGCGCAATTACGCCGGCACCAGCTTCGTCAAGGCATCGGACTTCGGCACCCTGCAATACGGCTCGGCGCTGCTCAACGTGACCTTCGACCCGGACATTCCGGAGCAACTGGCCAGCTACAGCCATGACGACGACGCCAGCCCCGCCAGCAAGCACTTTCTGATCCGCAACGGCCTGCTGGAGCGCCCGCTCGGCGGCGCCCTGTCGCAATACCGCAGCGGCCTGCCGGGGGTCGCCAACAGCCGCGCCTGCAACTGGAACCGCGCACCCATCGACCGCATGGCCAACCTCAATATCGAGGCCGGGGATAAGTCGTTCGAACAATTGGTGGGTGGTATCGAGCGCGGCATCCTGATGTCGACCAACCGTTCATGGTCCATCGATGACGCGCGCAACAAGTTTCAGTTCGGCTGCGAATGGGGCCAGTTGATCGAAGACGGCCAGCTCAAGGGCGTGGTCAAGAACCCCAACTACCGCGCCGTGTCGGCGCAGTTCTGGCGCAACCTCAGCGCGGTCGGCAACGCCAGCACCGTCGAAGTGCTGGGCACGCCCAATTGCGGCAAGGGCGAACCCAATCAGGTGGTGCGGGTCGGGCATGCGTCGCCGGCCTGTGTGTTCAGTGCGGTGGATGTATTCGGAGGAGACGCCTGATGGACCGGCAACAACAGTTTGAAACACTGGTGGCCGTACTCAAGGCCGGCCTGCAAGCGGGCGAGCAGTTCACCCTGGCGTATGACGCCGAAGCGTCGGACTTCATTCGCTTCAACCACGGTCAGGTGCGCCAGGCCGGCTCTGTGCAGCAGGCCAGTGTCAGCCTCAAGCTGATTCATGGCGGCCGGCATGCCGACCTGACGCTGACCCTGGCCGACGACCCGGACGAAGACCGCCTGCGTCTCGATCAGGCCATACGCCAGGTGCGCGAAGCCCTGCCCTTGCTGCCACAAGACCCGTACCTGCTGCCCAACACCGAAGCCTGGCACAACGAAAGCTGGCAAACCCCGCCGCTGCCCGACAGCAGCGAGGTGGTGGCGCAGATCGGCGAGCGTGCCCGCGACCTGGACCTGGTCGGCATCTATGCCGCCGGCCCGATCTATCGCGGCTTTGCCAGTTCATGGGGCGCGCTGGGCTGGCATCAGGCCAATAGCTTCAACCTCGACTGGAGCCTGTTCCACGAAAACGGCCAGGCGGTAAAAGCCAACTACGCTGGCCATCACTGGGACAACGCCGCGTTTGAGCGCCAGTTCGAACAGGCCCGCGAGCAACTGGAATACCTCGGCCGCCCGGCCATGACCCTCGCACCGGGCCAGTACCGCGCTTATCTGGCACCGGCCGCGCTGGACGAAATCATCGGCATGCTCAGTTGGGGCGGCTTTTCGGCACAGGCGATTGCCAGCAAGCACAGCCCGCTTCAGCGTCTGTACGACGGCGAAGCACGTTTCAACCCGGCGGTGTCGCTGGACGAGCAGGTCAGCGGCTCGTTGTCGCCGGCGTTCTCCGGCGAAGGCTACCCGCGCCGAGATCTGGCCCTGATCAAAAACGGCCAGGCCCACGAGCGGCTGGTCGACTCCAGCAGCGCCGCCGAATACAGCCTGGCGGCCAACGGCGCCAATGCCGGCGAGTCGCCCAGCGCGCTGAGCATGGCCGGCGGCGACCTGGAACATGAGCAGATTCTGGCGCGGCTTGGCACCGGCCTGTACATCGGTAATCTCTGGTACCTGAACTTCTCCGATATGCCGGCGGCGCGCATGACCGGCATGACCCGCTTCGCAACCTTCTGGGTCGAGGACGGTCGGATTGTTGCGCCGGTCAGCACCATGCGCTTCGACGACAGCGCCTACAGTCTGCTCGGCGAGCAGCTTGAAGCCCTGACTCGCGAGCGCGAGCTGATCCTGTCGACCAGCACCTACGAGCAGCGCCAGACAGCCTCGACCCGGTTGCCCGGTGCCCTGATCAACCGCCTGACCTTGACGCTATAGCCGACCGCATGACGACTTCGACACCTCTGCTGGACGAAAAGACCCTGCGCTGGATGCCGTGGGTGATAGCCATCGCCTTCTTCATGCAAAGCCTGGACGGGACCATCCTCAATACGGCACTGCCGTCGATGGCCCACTCGCTGCAGGAAGACCCGCTGCGCATGCAGTCGGTGGTCATCGCCTACATGCTGACCATCGCCCTGCTGATCCCGGCGTCGGGCTGGATCGCCGACCGCTTCGGCATCAAGCGGATCTTTTTCAGCGCCATCCTGCTGTTCAGCGTCGGCTCCTTGCTGTGCGCGGTGTCGTGGTCGCTCGACATGCTGGTCGGCGCACGGATCATCCAGGGCCTGGGCGGCGCGCTGATGCTGCCGATCGGCCGGCTGATCGTGCTGCGCGCCTATCCGCGTTCGGAACTGGTACGGATCATGGGTTTCATCACCGTGCCCGGCCTGCTCGGGCCGTTGCTGGGGCCGACTGTGGGCGGCTGGATGGTCGAGTACATGAGCTGGCACTGGATCTTTTTGCTCAATATCCCGGTCGGCATCCTGGGTTGCTACGCGGTGCATCACTTTATTCCGGACATTCCCGGCGGCGGGCGCACACGCTTCGACAGCGTGGGCTTCTTGCTGTTTGGCGCCTCGATGCTGTTGATCACCATCGCCCTTGAGGGCCTGAGCGAACTGCACCTGTCGCCGCTGCGCGTGGTGCTGTTGCTGTTCGCCGGCATGGGCTGTCTGGCGGCCTACTGGCTGCGCGCGGGTCACGTGGAATCACCGCTGTTTGCACCGACGCTGTTTCGCACCCGGACCTTTGCGGTGGGCATCCTCGGCAACCTGTTCTCGCGCCTGGGCAGCGGCGCGTTGCCGTTCCTGCTGCCGTTGCTGCTGCAAGTGGCGCTGGGGTATTCACCGTCGCAGGCCGGCATGAGCATGCTGCCGCTGGCCGCCGCCGGGATGTTCGCCAAGGGCATCGCCCGCTGGTTGATCGACGCACTGGGTTACCGGGTGATCCTGACCGGCAACACCCTGCTGCTCGGCATACTGCTGGCCAGCCTGGCGCTGGTCGATGCACAAACGCCGTACTGGATTCTTCTGGTGCATCTGGCGCTGCTGGGCGCGGTGAACTCGTTACAGTTCACGGCCATGAACACCGTGACCCTGATCGATCTGGACGACGCCAGCGCCGCCAGCGGCAACAGCCTGTTGTCGGTGGTCGCGCAACTGGCACTTAGCCTGGGTGTGGCGTGTGCGGCGGCGTTGCTGGGCGGGTTTACCAACGCCACGGACGGTGAGGCCAGCAGTGTGCTGGGCGCGTTCCAGTTGACCTTCCTCAGTGTCGGGGCGATGTCGGTGCTGGCGGCGGGAATCTTCCTGCAATTGCCCGGACGGCAGAAACCCAAGCCGTAGGACCGCCCCCCGCTATTCGCCTTCGGCCTGAATAAACTGTGTCGAAAGACTCGGAGTTCTTTCTCTTAGATAGGTGGCAGCATCGCTTTCAATATCCTGCGCTTGCTCAGGCCGCTCAGCCAGACTCATCGCCCATGAGCGACCTGGGTGTAAAACATCCCATCGCGGACGCATTCCCGCATGACGACCCTTTCCTGGATTGTGATTGCCGAAACCATCAATGAGTGAGTTCCATACGGGGGTAAATCTCGCGATGATCAGCGACTCACCTAACGGAATCCAGATGTCATCCACAACCAGAAAACGGCAATAGAAATCCTTGATATCAAGGTTCTCAGCCGCCCGAATGCTGTCAGCGTGTTCCTTTAATCGCTTTTGAAGGACCTTGCCCGGTGAGGATTCAAGAGCACCTCCCATTCTGGCCCCTGCCGGCACAGCTTTGCCTACATAAATAGGCAACATGAACTGCCCATTTCGATTCAACGAAGCCAGGCGGGAATATGCAGGAAAGCTGCCCGTGTAATAAATCGCATACACTCCTGCCCCTTCGAAGGCCGGTATCGCGTCCAGCGGATGGACCTCTTTTGACAACAGCGCTTCGGCCACGCTGGCGCCCAGATTTTTCTTGTCCAACGGATTGAATGGAATGACTTTACCCGTCATGCGACGTTTACCACCCTCTTGACGGTTTTCTGGATACGAACAAGTTCGGCGATTGCCAGCTTTTCGGCAACACTTGAGGCCACATGCTGCGCAAGCAACACCGGTACAGCGTTACCCAACTGGCGCATGGTTTCAGACCAGCTTCCATGAAACCGGAAACCATCGGGGAAGGTTTGAATACGAGCGCTTTCACGGACCGTGAAATAACGTACCTCGCCATTGTCCTTGACCAGCATGTTTTCGCCACCCGGCACACCATGGTCACCCGCTTTCAGCGTTTTTGCAGGCACGTCTAGCGGGCTGCCCGTATGGCCAGGGTATGAGCGGGCTCCTCCCTGAAACGAGTGGTTAGGTACTATCTGTGCAGCTTTGGTTTCAGGATCAGGAAGGTCGGCAATCGCATCACGGACCGTTCTCCACGGCAGTTTATTCGTAGGGAAAAGATCATTTTTCAGCTTTCGGACGCGCGATAGTACCTTGGCCGGAACCTCGGGCATGTTCAAACCATGTCGCGCCCAGTATTCACCGCTGACCCACTGCGAATGCAGCAAAGCATCATAACTGTGGGTAGGCTCTGGAAAGGACCACTCTACCCCAAGGTCATCCCTGAAGCCGACGATGAAGACACGCTCACGCTTCTGCGGCACGCCATAATCGGCTGCATTGACCAGAGTCGGAACCACGTTATAGGTATGCCCTTTCCCTTTGCGTTTACCCGAGGTCCGCTCTGCCTGAAGGCGCATCAAATGCTCATGCCAGCCTTCGTCTTGCCGACGCGGTAATTCCGGGAACTCAAGCTGAAGCAGAATGTACTGGTAGTAATTGGTAAAGGCGGCGCGCGTGAGTCCTTTGACGTTCTCTATGATGAATGCCTTTGGTTTCAACGTCCGGATAATTTCAACGGTCGCGGGGAACATGTCACGGCCATCATCATAAGCACCGTGCTTGCCACCGATGGAAAAGGGTTGGCATGGCGGACCTCCCGCGAGGAGATCGATGCCTTCAGGAAGGCTACTCCAGTTGAAACCACGCACATCGCCTTCGTGCAGCATCCAGTGCTGTACCAATGGGTAGCCACGCTTTTGGTTTTCACGCACGGTATCGCACGCCCACTTGTCCCATTCAACGACAGCGAGGTGTGAAAAGCCGGCTATTTCGCATCCCATAGCAAGGCCGCCAGCCCCCGCAAACAGCTCAACGGATTTCATTGCGCGTTCTCCCAACCAAAACAGCCATCGTTCCTTTTCTCTAATAAATACAATTGTTCAAGCCTGTATTCCCCGAACCACAAAACCGTACCAGCGCTGTGATGTCAGTCATCCTGCTGGCAAACATCTGTCATGTCGATTGCCAAACAGCCTCGCAGGGCAGAAATAGCCTTTTCCTACGTTTGAAGCCGATATTCAAACGGTCTGAACCGAGCATCTACATGACTAGCATTGAGAAGCCAACAAAACCGTGAATATTACCAGCGATAGGGGATTGCTTCATTACCGCAAGTGCTGAGCGGCCATCCATACAGTTTCGTACTGTCAGCCATTTATCGGTATCGCCGCCTGCGTTGCGCGCGCGACCTGATACACTGCGCAGCATTTTGTCTTGCAGGTTCACCGTCGTGACACAAACCGCTTTCAACACCTTGCCCCTGTCCGCTGCCATGCTGGCCAACCTTGAGTCGCTGGGGTACGCCGAAATGACGCCGATCCAGGCGCAGGGCCTGCCGGTGATCCTCAAGGGCATGGACCTGATTGCCCAGGCCCAGACCGGCAGCGGCAAGACCGCTGCCTTCGGTATCGGCCTGCTCAACCCGATCAACCCACGCTTTTTCGGCTGCCAGGCACTGATCATGTGCCCGACCCGTGAGCTGGCCGACCAGGTGGCCAAGGAAATCCGCCGCCTGGCGCGTGCCGAAGACAACATCAAAGTGCTGACCCTGTGCGGCGGCGTGCCTTTTGGCCCACAGATCGGCTCGCTGGAGCACGGTGCGCACATCATCGTCGGCACGCCGGGGCGCATCCAGCAGCACCTGCGCAAGGGCTCGCTGGTGCTCGACGGCGTCAACACGCTGGTGCTCGATGAAGCCGACCGCATGCTCGACATGGGCTTTGTCGACGCCATCAGCGACATCGTCAGCCAGACCCCGGAACGTCGCCAGACCCTGCTGTTCTCGGCCACATATCCGTCCGGTATCAAGCAACTGGCCGCCAAATTCATGCGCGACCCGCAGATCGTCAAGGTGCAGACCCTGCACGCCGACAGCCAGATCCAGCAGATTTTCTACGAAATCGCCCCTGAGCAACGCCTTGAAGCCGTGGTGCGCGTACTCAATCACTTCCAGCCGGCCTCGGCCGTGGCTTTCTGCTTTACCAAGCAGCAGGTCCAGGAAGTGGTCGATCACCTGATCGCCAAAGGCATGTCGGCCGTGGCCCTGCATGGTGATCTGGAACAGCGCGACCGTGACCAGGTGCTGGCGATGTTCGCCAACCGCAGCACCTCGGTGCTGGTGGCCACCGATGTCGCCGCTCGCGGCCTGGACATCGATGCGCTGGACATGGTGATCAACGTCGAGCTGGCGCGTGACTCCGAAATCCACATTCACCGTGTCGGCCGTACCGGTCGCGCCGGCGAAAAAGGCGTGGCAATCAGCCTCGTCGCCCCGCCGGAAAGCGCCCGCGCCCGCGCCATCGAGTCGCGGCAACAGGCGCCGTTGAACTGGCAGCAGTACGACGAACTGAGCACCAAGGGCGGGGCGCGCCTGCAACCGGCGATGACCACGTTGTGCATCGCTTCGGGCCGCAAGGAAAAACTGCGCCCTGGCGATATCCTCGGCGCCCTGACCGGCGACGCCGGTATTCCAGGAGCGCAGGTCGGCAAGATCGCGATCTTCGATTTCCAGTCGTATGTGGCCGTGGAACACGCCATCGCCCAACAAGCGCTGGACCGCCTGAGCAAGGGCAAGATCAAAGGCAAAACACTGCGCGTGCGGATTCTGTAAACAGCGTCGCATCGACATCGTTCCCGGCTGAAGCCGGTCCTACGACGCTATTCACACCCCTGAGGATTGTGTTGTGCCCGCAACTGACGTTGTAATTATCGGCGCCGGCGCTGCCGGTTTGATGTGTGCGCTGACCGCCGCCGGGCGCGGTCGGCGGGTGATGGTCATCGACCACGCCAACAAACCCGGCAAAAAGATTCTGATGTCCGGTGGCGGACGCTGCAATTTCACCAATATGTACACGGAGCCGGCCAACTTCCTGTCGCATAACCCGCACTTCTGCAAGTCGGCCCTGGCGCGTTATACCCAGTGGGATTTCATCGCGATGGTCGCCAAGCAGGGCGTGCCGTATCACGAGAAAAAGCTCGGCCAGCTGTTTTGCGACAACAAGGCCAGTGACATCCTCGAGATGTTGCTCGACCACTGCCGCGACGCGGGCGCCAGCCTGCACATGGACACCTCGGTGCAGGGCATCGAAAAGACCGACAGCGGTTATCGCTTGCAGACCACGCTGGGCACACTCGATTGCACTTCGCTGGTGATCGCCAGCGGCGGGCTGTCGATTCCGACCCTGGGCGCGACCGGTTTCGGTTATCAGGTCGGCCAGCAGTTCGGCCATACCCTGTTGCCGACCCGCGCAGGCCTGGTGCCGTTCACCATCACCGACCAGCTCAAGGCGCTGTGCACCGAGCTGTCGGGCACCTCGGTGGATTGTCTGGTGAGCTGCAACGACAGCGCGTTCCGCGAGAACCTGCTGTTTACCCACCGAGGCCTGAGCGGGCCGGCGATGCTGCAGATTTCGTCGTTCTGGCAACCGGGCGACACGCTGCACATCAACCTGCTGCCCGACCACGACGCGCATGAATGGCTCAAGCAGCAACAGGCCGAGCGCCCCAACAGCGAACTGAAAACCCTGCTGGGCGAGATTTTCACCAAGAAGATGGCGACCCTGCTCGCCGAGCACTGGTTCACCTCCAGACCGCTCAAGCAGTACACCCACGCCGAACTGGCGGCCATCAGCGACAAACTGGCGGACTGGCAGGTCGTGCCGGCCGGCACCGAAGGCTATCGCACCGCCGAGGTGACGCTGGGCGGCATCGATACCCGCGAAGTGTCGTCCAAGACCATGGAGTCGCTGAAGTCACCCGGGCTGTATTTCATCGGCGAAGTGCTGGATGTGACCGGCCACCTGGGCGGCTTCAACTTTCAGTGGGCCTGGGCTTCGGGTTATGCGGCGGCGCAGTACGTGTAGGACATAACGTCGCATCGCGTGGCGGCCGGAATAAATCTTGCTTTGCCGGTGTACAGCGCCACTCAAGCGCTGTACATATTCCTCCTGCCCGTTCAATCGCGAAAAGGTTGTCAGCGCATTCATGGCATCGAAATCCCTTCGTCACACGCTCCGTCGCTTATGGGCGCAGGACAAGTTCAGCTACAGCATCCGGGTGTTCATCGCCCTGACCGGCAGCATGGCGCTGTGCTGGTATCAGAACGAGATGGGCCTGCTGATTCCTCTGTTTCTGGGCATTATCGCCAGCGCCCTGGCCGAGACCGACGATAACTGGCAGGGCCGCCTCAATGCGCTGGCGGTAACGCTGGTGTGTTTCAGCGTCGCGGCGTTGTCGGTCGAGCTGCTGTTTCCGTACCCGTGGATCTTCGCCATTGCCCTGGCGCTGGCGAGCTTTTGCCTGACCATGCTCGGTGCGCTGGGCGAGCGTTACGGCGCCATCGCCTACGGCACGCTGATTCTGTCGGTGTACACCATGATCGGCGTCGACCAGCGCGGCGGCGAGGTGCTGGACTTCTGGCATGAACCGATGCTGCTGGTCGCCGGTGCCGCCTGGTACGGGCTGCTGTCGGTGCTGTGGCAGATGCTGTTTTCCAACCAGCCGGTGCAGCAGGCGCTGGCCCGGTTGTTTCGTGAGCTGGGGTTGTACCTGAAGCTCAAGTCGAGCCTGTTCGAGCCTATCCGCACCCTTGACGTCGAAGCGCGACGCCTGGAGCTGGCCCAGCAGAATGGCCGCGTGGTGGCGGCACTCAACTCGACCAAGGAAATCATTCTGCACCGGGTCGGCAGCGGCCGGCCGGGCTCCAAGGTCAGCCGTTACCTGAAGCTGTACTTCATCGCCCAGGACATCCATGAGCGCGCCAGCTCCTCGCACTACCCTTACAACTCGCTGGCCGACGCGTTCTTTCACAGCGATGTGCTGTTCCGCTGTCAGCGCCTGCTGCGCCAGCAGGGTTCGGCCTGCCAGGCGTTGTCCGAATCGATCCAGATGCGCCAGCCGTTCGTGTATCACGCCAATTTTGCCGAGGCCATGGAAGACCTGCGCGCCTCGCTCGAACACCTGCGCGTGCAGAGCAACCCGGCCTGGCGCAGCCTGTTGCGCTCGCTGCGCGCCCTGGCGGCCAACCTGGAAACCCTCGACCGGCTGATCAAGGACGCCAGCAACCCCGACGCCCTGGCCGACGCCAGCGACAGCAGCCTGCTCGACCGCTCGCCACGCACCCTCAAGGATTTCTGGAACCGCCTGCGCCAGCAACTGACCCCGACATCCTTGCTGTTCCGCCACGCCTTGCGCCTGCCGCTGGCACTGTCGGTCGGCTATGCCATGGTGCACCTGATCCATCCGGCCAACGGCTACTGGATCATCCTGACCACGGTATTTGTCTGCCAGCCCAGCTATGGCGCCACGCGGATCAAGCTCGGCCAGCGGATCATCGGCACTGCCATTGGCCTGGTCGCCGGCTGGGCGCTGTTTGGCCTGGTCACCAGCCCGATCCTGCAATCGATGTGCGCGGTGCTGGCCGGCGTGGTGTTCTTCGTCAACCGCACCACCCGCTACACGCTGTCGACCGCGGCCATTACGGTGATGGTGCTGTTCTGCTTTAACCAGGTCGGCGATGGCTACGGGCTGTTGCTGCCGCGGCTGCTCGATACCTTGCTGGGCAGCCTGATCGCCGGCCTTGCCGTGTTCCTGTTCCTGCCCGACTGGCAGGGCCGACGCCTGAACAAGGTGCTGGCCAATACCCTGTCGTGCAACAGCCTGTACCTGCGCCAGATCATGCAGCAGTACGCCAAGGGTAAAAGCGACGATCTGGCGTACCGGCTGGCCCGGCGCAACGCGCACAACGCCGATGCGGCGCTGTCGACCACGCTGGCCAATATGCTCAAGGAGCCTGGGCACTTCCGCAAGGAAGCCGATGTGGGTTTTCGCTTTCTGGTGCTGTCGCACACCTTGCTTAGCTACCTTTCAGGCCTTGGTGCGCACCGCGACACGCTGTTGCCGCCCACCGTGCACGAGCAATTGATCGACGGCGCCGGCGCAACCCTGGCGGCCAGCATCGACGACATCGCCCGCTGCCTGGCCGAGCGCCAGCCGGTGGCGGTGCAAAGCGATGCCGAAGAAGCCCTGGCCAACGAGCTGGAGCAGATTCCCGACGAACTGGAAGAAAGCCAGCGTCTGGTACAGACCCAACTGGCGCTGATCTGCCGTCAACTGGCGCCCTTGCGCACCCTGGCGGCGCATTTGATCAAACAGCCGGAGCCGGCTCAAGTGACCTAAAAGCCGTGCCGTCTGAACAAGGCGTCATAGCTGCCATCGGCGCGCATCGCGGCAATGGCAGCGTCGAAGCGTTGCACGATCAAGGCATGTTCAGGGTGCTTGAGGCTGACCAGAATATGCAGGCCGTTTTCGGTCAAAGGCTGCGGTAAGAACTCGAGGGCCTCGCGCACCTGCTCGTCTTCCTGCGCCAGGTTATGGCGGGCGACCAGTTCGTCTTCCAGGGTCAGGTCGATACGCCCGGCGGCCAGCATGCGCGCGGCCATCGAGAAGTTTTGCACCGGCACCTTGCGCAGCCGGGTATCGCTGTCGAAGGCCGGTGTATAGGCGTAGCCACGTACCACGCCGATGCTGTACTGACGCAGCAGCGACAGGCTCCAGTCGTCGATCGGCTCACTCTTGCGCTTGAGAAAGAGAATGCGGTTGAGCAAATAAGGCGCGGAGAATTGCCCGATCCTGGTGCGATCTTCGCTGTACCAGGCATTGATCAACACATCGTGGCGCCCTTCGGCCAGCCCCAGCATCGCCCGTGCCCAGGGCAGTTGCTGGTACACCGTGACATAGCCGGCCCGTGCCAGTGCCGTGCTGACGATGTCGGTGGCCAGGCCGCCGTTGAGCAGCACCGAGTCAGTGAACGGCGCCCAAGGGTCGGCAACCAGCCGCAGCCGCTCTGCTGCATTGCCCTGGGCCATCAACAAGCACCCCATGATCCCTATGACGTGAATCCATCGCTGCATGCGCAAGTTCCTGATCTGGCCTGTTGACCGGAATGCTTCCGTTCAACTCATCGACACTCGACACAGCGTTTTCCCGGCCCCCATCGATGCTACCGATCCACTCAGACGAACGGACAGGCCCAAGCACCCCCAGACCTGCGTCACGTACAAAGTGGCAGGCGATACAGGGTTTTATTGGGAATACAGCCCGATGAGTTTAGAATCCGTTCAGGTTTCCCTCCGAGTCAGCGACATGTCTATCAAATGGATCTGCAAACACCATACCGACCTGAGCATCGAACAGCTATATGCCGTTCTGCGCCTGCGGGCCGAGGTGTTCGTGGTCGAGCAGCAATGCGCGTACCTGGATGTCGACGGGATGGACCTGACGGGCGACACCTGCCACCTGATGGGTTGGCAAAATGAACAACTGGTGGCCTATCTGCGCTTGCTGGACCCGATCCAGCAAGGCGGCGACGTGACCATCGGTCGCGTGGTCACGGCGCCGGCCATCCGCAAGATGGGCCTGGGCCACGAACTGATGGTCCAGGCGCTGGAACATGCCGAGCGCAAATGGCCCGACCAGCCGATCTATCTGTCGGCGCAGGCGCACTTGCAGGGGTATTACAGCCGCTACGGCTTCGATCCGGTGGGCGAGACGTACCTGGAAGACAACATCCCGCACATCGGCATGCGCCGCGACCTGGAATAAGCGGCTTACGGGTAGCCCAGCACGCTCTTGATGGTCGCCAGATTGCGCTCGATCCAGGCCTTGTCGATGGCGCCCCAGTCCCGCACCCGGTAATTGCCGGCATGATTGCGTGCGCCCTCTTGCTGCTCGAACTCACAGACGATGTCCAGATCCGCCAGCGCCGCGATCGTGTCCTGCGCGGTCCGCCGCGGCATGCCGGTAGCCTGCTCCAGCGCCGGCACACTGCGCGCCTGCCCGCTGTCGATCAACCAGGCCACGTACAGACGGCGGTAGAAACTGCTTTTGGTTTTGCTCACTTGCATGCGTGATTCCATGTGTTGAAGCTGCAGGGTTATTCGACCGCCGCCGGCATATCACGCCAGGTCAGGTACACGCGCAAATCGAATTCCAGCTGGTGGTAACCGGGCAACATGTGTTCGCACAATTTGTAGAACGCCTTGTTGTGCTCGGTTTCCTTGAAGTGCGCCAGTTCGTGCACCACGATCATGCTCAGAAACTCAGGCGCCGCCTCCTTGAACAATGAAGCCACACGAATTTCTTTCTTGGCCTTGAGTTTGCCGCCTTGCACCCGCGACACCGTGGTGTGCAGGCCCAGCGCGCGGTGGGTCAGGTCGAGGCGGTTATCGAACAGCACCTTGTCGATCGGCGGGGCATTGCGCAGGTGCTGGTTTTTAAGGTCCAGGGCAAAGGCATACAGCGCCTTGTCGCTCTGGATGGCGTGGCGCTCGGGGTAGCGTTTTTGCAGGTAATCGCTGAGTCGATTCTGAGCAATCAACTGGCGCACCTGATCCTGCAAGTCGGGCGGATAGGCTTGTAGATACTTGAGCACAAACGGGCTGGACACGATCAGGGCACACAGAACCGGAAAGCGGCCAGTCTACACCACTCAAACCACCTTCAAACCCGGCCCGCTCCACTGCCGGGTCATGTCCGCGGCCTGATCGGCATTCATCGGTGCCGCCACCAGCGGCCCCTGAATCAACTGGCAGCCATGCGTCAGCAGCCAGTGGTACTGCTCGCTGCTGCTTACGCCGTCAGCCATGACCAGCATGCCCAGATTACGCGCCAGCTCAATAATGCTGTGCGCCAGCGCCGCATCGCGTGGCGAGTCGAGCAAGGTGGCGACGAAATGCCGGTCGATCTTCAGTGTGTCGAGTTCAAGGGTACGCACATGCGCCAGCGAACAGTCGCCGGCACCGAAGTCGTCCAGGGCGACACGCACACCGATATCGCGTAACTGGCGCAATTGCTTGCGGCTATGGGCCAGGTTGTGGATCAACGAACGTTCGCTGATCTCGACCTCGAGCTGCCCCGGACACAAACCGTGATATTCCAGCGCACGCTGTAACTCGCTGGCAAGGCTGGGCAGGCAAAACTGAGCCGAACCGATGCCGACGCTCACCACCAGGTCGGCATCGAACACCGTGCTCCAGTTCTTTCGTTGCAAGGCGCTCTGATCGAACATCCAGCCGCCCAGCCGGTTAATCAGACGCGACTCTTCAAGTAACGGCATGAACAGGTCGCGGGGCACATCGCCAACCACCGGGTGCTGCCAGTGCAGGATGGCTTCGAAACCCCGTAGCCGGCCATCGGCAATGTGTATCTGAGGCTGGTAGATCACCGCGAACTGCTGGTCGTCGATGGCGCTGCGCACACTTTCTTCGAGCATCAGTCGCGAACGGGCGCGGCCGTTCATGTTCTGGTCGTAGAAGCGGTACTGATGACGCCCGGCGCGCTTGGCCTCGTACATCGCGGTGTCGGCCAGGCGCAGCAGGCCATCGAGATCAGCACCGCCATCAGGATGAGTGGCGATGCCGATGCTCACCCCCAGCGTGGCGTCCACGCCATTCACATGACGGCGTACCGAGACCCGCTCGATAAGCTTTTCGGCGATCTTGGCAGCCTGCTCGGGATGCTCCAGACCTTCGATCACCACTGCGAACTCGTCACCGCCGATGCGCGCCAGCACATCGTAAGGGCGCATGCATTCGCGCAACTGCCCGGCGACCCAGAGCAGCACATCATCGCCCGCTTCATGGCCGAGCGAATCGTTGATCATCTTGAAACCGTCCAGGTCCAGATACAGCACTGCCAGGCATTTACTGGCCCGCTGATTGCGCTGCAGCATGCTTTGCACGGCCTTGTGCAAGCCACGACGGTTGAGCAGCCCGGTCAGCGCATCGGTGACCGCCTGCTGCTCCAGTTGCCGGTACAGGTCACGCTCGACCGACATGTCGAGGATGCTCAGCACCATGGCTTTCTGCTCGCTGGGCAGCGGCGCACAGGAAAAGGTCACCGGCAACGGACCGCCCGTGCGGGTGCGCAGGGTAGCGTCGTGGACCCGCCAGGTCTCGCCGCGCCGGTACCAGGTATGAAAACCGGACTCCAGCCAGTGGCCAGCCTGCGGCTCACAGACATGAGCAAGCAGCGCCGAACCGTGCAGTTGTTGCTCGGTACTGTCCAGCAAGCGGCAGATCGCAGGATTGGCAAAGCGCACGATACCGGCTTCGTCGACCACCAGAATGCCTTCGGCGACATTGGACAGCACCGAGGCGTTGAACGCCCGCGCCGCATCCAGCTCTTGCGTCAATGCCTGCAAGGCGCGACGGTTACGCTGCTGCTCCAGCAAGGCCTGGACCTTGGGCTTGAGGACATTGGGGTCGAAGGGCTTGAACAGATAATCGGTAGCACCGCTGGCATAGCCCTTGTGCACCGCTTCCTGGCTTTGTTCGTTAGCGGTCAGAAAGATGATCGGCGTCAGCCGGGTGCGCTGGCTGCCGCGCATCAGCCGCGCCACCTCGAACCCGTCCATGCCGGGCATCTGCACGTCGAGCAACACCAGGTCGACGTCGCGCTCGAGCAACACGCTGAGCGCCTCGAACCCGGAACTGGCGGTCACGATGCAGCGGTCGGCACGCTGCAGGACCGCACGCATGGTGACCAGATTTTCGGGATAATCATCGACCACCAGAAGCACCGAAGCGCCATCGCCTGGCTTGTCTTGCGCGCGTTCCATGCTGTTTCTCTTGTTGGTCGTGAAGGTGATGCCAGATCATTTGTCATCAAGATGCCACCAACTCTAGACCTGCCTGAGAAAAAGAATAAGCACGCAGGCGTATTGCCACGCCGAAACCAGCCATTAGCCGACTAACGGTATACCAACAGACTGTGCCGCTTTACAGGCACAGCCGGACAGTAATACGACGCCAAAAAAATGGCCCGCGCGTCAGTCAGACGGGCGGGCCATGACACTCAGGCCAGGATCAGCGCACCGCGTCCTTGTAAGCCTTGTCGGCGATGTCGAAACGCTCGCGCATGGCTGCCGACGGTTTCGGGCCGATCTGGCTGAACACCACGATGGCCAGTGTCGCGAGAATGAAGCCCGGCACGATCTCGTACAGGCCGATGGTGGTGAACTGCTTCCACAGCACAACGGTGACGGCACCGACCACTACACCGGCCAGCGCGCCGTTACGGGTCATGCCTTTCCACAGCAGCGACAGCAGCACCACCGGACCAAAGGCAGCACCGAAGCCGGCCCAGGCGTAGCTCACCAGACCCAGAACACGGTTGTTCGGGTCAGCCGCCAGCAGGATGGCGATGATCGCGACCAGCAACACCATGGCACGGCCGACCCAGACCAGCTCGACCTGAGAAGCGCCCTTACGCAGGTAAGCCTTGTAGAAATCTTCGGTCAGGGCACTGGAGCACACCAGCAACTGGCAGCTCAAGGTGCTCATCACGGCCGCCAGAATCGCCGACAGCAGCACACCGGCCACCCACGGGTTGAACAGCAGTTTGGCCAGTTCGATGAATACCCGCTCCGGGTTTTCGGTAACGGGACCGGCAACGTCCGGGTTGGCCGCGAAGTAGGCGATCCCGAAAAAGCCCACGGCGACGGCGCCGCCCAGGCACAGAATCATCCAGGCCATCGAAATACGACGGGCATTGGTAATCGACCTGGCCGAATCGGCGGCCATGAAGCGCGCCAGAATGTGCGGCTGGCCAAAGTAGCCCAGGCCCCAGGCCAGCAGCGAAACGATGCCGATGAAGGTGGTGTTCTTGAGCATGTCGAAGCTGCCCGGAATCTGCGCCTCGATGGCCAGGAAAGTCGGATCGATACCGCCAGTCGCCAACAGGACGAAAATCGGCGTGAGGATCAGGGCAAAGATCATCAGCGATGCCTGCACGGTGTCGGTCCAGCTCACCGCCAGGAAACCACCGACGAAGGTGTAGGCAATGGTCGCCGCCGCGCCGGCCCACAGTGCAGTCTCGTAGGACATGCCGAAGGTGCTTTCGAACAGGCGGGCACCGGCGACGATGCCGGAGGCACAGTAGATGGTGAAGAACACCAGAATCACGATCGCCGAAATAATCCGCAGCACGCCGCTGTTGTCTTCGAAGCGGCTGCTGAAATAATCCGGCAGGGTCAGCGCATCACCGTTGTACTCGGTGTGCACGCGCAGTCGACCGGCGACGAACAGCCAGTTCAGGTAGGCACCGATGATCAGGCCGATGGCAATCCAGCTTTCAGACAGGCCCGACATGTAGATGGCGCCCGGCAGGCCCATCAACAGCCAGCCGCTCATGTCCGAGGCACCGGCCGACAAAGCCGTGACCACGCTGCCAATGCTGCGTCCGCCCAGAATGTAATCGGAAAGGTTGTTGGTCGAGCGATAGGCCATCAGGCCGATCAGGACCATGGCCGCGATATAGATCACGAAGGTGATCAAGGTAGGATTCGTGAAACTCATGTGTTCTGCCTTGGCATTGTTTTTATTCAGCGTCCGGGAGCAAGCCCGGACGCCACGCTGACGCGGAGCATCGTATTTACATGACGATCAAGGTGCAACCAGTTTTACCCACTGAGTTGCACCATTGATCGCACCATGAGTTGCCCCACAAAAAAGCCCGTTTCCTGTGCATCATCGGTTTAACCGGCAGCAAACAGCACCGAAATCATGCACTTGGCACCGATAAAAAATCCGGCCCGCATGAGGAATGTAAAGATTGAAACATTTTGGGTTGCACCAGGTTGCACCCGGCCGTGCGCCCGGCTAATCTGCGCTCACAGCCAAATGCCACAATTGCCGTGGCGATAAAGAGGACAAGACATGGCCACCACCACTCTGGGCGTGAAACTCGACGACCCGACCCGCGAGCGATTGAAAGCAGCCGCACACACCATTGACCGTACCCCGCACTGGGTCATCAAGCAGGCGATCTTCAATTACCTCGAAAAGCTGGAGAGTGGTGCAACCCTGCTGGAACTCAACGGCCAGCACGGCAAGGACGGCGACGACCGTGGCGAGCTGCCGAGCGATGCCGGCCACCAGAACTTCCTCGACTTCGCTGAAAGCATCCTGCCGCAATCGGTGCTGCGCGCGGCCATTACCTCGGCTTACCGTCGTCCCGAGCAGGAAGTCGTGCCAATGCTGCTGGAGCAGGCACGCCTGCCGGTGCCGGTTGCTGACGCCACCCACAAGCTGGCTGCCTCGATTGCCGACAAGCTGCGCAACCAGAAAAGCGCCGGCGGCCGCGCCGGCATCGTCCAGGGCCTGCTGCAGGAATTCTCGCTGTCGTCGCAGGAAGGCGTGGCCTTGATGTGCCTGGCCGAAGCCCTGCTGCGCATCCCGGACAAAGGCACCCGCGACGCCCTGATTCGCGACAAGATCAGCAACGGCAACTGGCAACCGCACCTGGGCAACAGCCCGTCGCTGTTCGTCAATGCCGCGACCTGGGGCTTGCTGCTGACCGGCAAACTGGTTTCGACCCACAACGAAACCGGCCTGACCTCGTCCTTGAGCCGCATCATCGGCAAGAGCGGCGAGCCGATGATCCGCAAGGGCGTCGACATGGCCATGCGCCTGATGGGCGAGCAGTTCGTGACCGGCGAAACCATCGGCGAAGCGCTGGCCAACGCCAGCAAGTTCGAAGCCAAGGGCTTCCGCTACTCCTACGACATGCTCGGTGAAGCGGCACTGACCGAGCACGATGCGCAGAAATACCTGGCCTCTTACGAGCAGGCGATTCACTCGATCGGCAAGGCGTCCCACGGTCGCGGCATTTATGAAGGCCCGGGCATCTCGATCAAGCTCTCGGCCCTGCACCCGCGCTACAGCCGCGCCCAGTACGAGCGCGTGATGGAAGAGCTGTACCCGCGCCTGCTGGCGCTGACCCTGCTGGCCAAGCAATACGACATCGGCCTGAACATCGACGCCGAAGAGGCCGACCGCCTGGAGCTGTCGCTCGACCTGCTGGAGCGCCTGTGCTTCGAGCCGCAACTGGCCGGCTGGAACGGCATCGGTTTCGTTATCCAGGCCTACCAGAAGCGCTGCCCGTATGTGATCGACTACGTCATCGACCTGGCACGCCGTAGCCGTCATCGCCTGATGATCCGCCTGGTAAAAGGCGCCTACTGGGACAGCGAGATCAAACGCGCCCAGCTCGACGGCCTGGAGGGCTACCCGGTCTATACCCGCAAGGTGTACACCGACGTGTCGTACATCGCCTGCGCACGCAAACTGCTGGCCGCCCCGGAAGTCATCTACCCGCAGTTCGCCACGCACAACGCCCACACCCTGTCGGCCATCTACCACATCGCCGGGCAGAACTATTACCCTGGCCAGTACGAGTTCCAGTGCCTGCACGGCATGGGTGAGCCGCTGTACGAGCAAGTGGTGGGCAAGGTTGCCGATGGCAAGCTGAACCGTCCGTGCCGCGTTTATGCACCGGTCGGTACCCACGAAACACTGCTGGCCTACCTGGTGCGTCGCCTGCTGGAAAACGGCGCCAACACCTCGTTCGTCAACCGTATCGCCGACCAGTCGATTTCGATTCAGGAACTGGTGGCGGACCCTGTCAGCAGCATCGAGCGCATGGCCACCCAAGAGGGCAGCTGTGGCCTGCCGCACCCGCGCATTCCACACCCGCGCGACCTGTATGGCCGCGAGCGCGCCAACTCCAGCGGCATCGACATGGCCAACGAGCACCGTCTGGCGTCGCTGTCTTCGGCGTTGCTGTCCAGCGCCAACAACGACTGGAAAGCCGTGCCGTTGCTGGGCTGCGAGTCGAGCAAAGAAACCCCGGCACCCGTGCTTAACCCGTCCGATCACCGTGACGTGGTCGGCCATGTGCAGGAAGCCACGGTCGCCGACGTCAATAACGCGATCCAGTGCGCCATGAGCGCCGGTCCCATCTGGCAGGCCACCCCGCCCGCCGAGCGCGCCGCGATTCTGGAGCGTGCCGCCGACCTGATGGAAGGCGAGATCCAGCCGCTGATGGGCCTGCTGGTCCGCGAAGCCGGCAAGACTTACCTGAACGCCATCGCCGAAGTCCGCGAAGCGGTCGATTTTCTGCGTTATTACGCGGTGCAGGCGCGCACTGAATTCAGCAACGATGCGCACCGTCCGCTGGGTCCTGTGGTGTGCATCAGCCCGTGGAACTTCCCGTTGGCGATCTTCAGCGGCCAGGTGGCCGCAGCGCTCGCCGCCGGTAACCCGGTGCTGGCCAAGCCGGCCGAACAAACCCCGTTGATCGCGGCACAAGCGGTGCGTCTACTGCTCGAAGCCGGTATTCCTGAAGGCGTGGTGCAACTGCTGCCGGGCCGTGGCGAAACCGTCGGCGCAGGCCTGGTCGGTGACGAGCGCGTCAAGGGCGTGATGTTCACCGGGTCCACCGAAGTGGCGCGCCTGCTGCAACGCAATGTCGCCGGGCGCCTGGACGCTCAGGGCCGGCCAATTCCGCTGATCGCCGAAACCGGCGGCCAGAACGCGATGATCGTCGATTCGTCGGCGCTCACCGAGCAAGTGGTCATCGACGTGGTGTCCTCGGCCTTCGACAGCGCCGGCCAGCGTTGCTCGGCCCTGCGCGTCCTGTGCCTGCAGGAAGACTCTGCCGACCGCGTGCTGGAAATGCTCAAGGGCGCCATGGCCGAAAGCCGCCTGGGCAACCCCGAGCGTCTGAATGTCGATATTGGCCCGGTGATCGACGCCGAAGCCAAGGCCGGCATCGAGAAACACATCCAGACCATGCGCGACAAAGGCCGCACCGTGTACCAGATGGCCCTGGCCGACACTGCCGAGATCAAGCGCGGCACCTTCGTGATGCCGACCCTGATCGAGCTGGAAAGCTTTGATGAGCTGCAACGCGAGATCTTCGGTCCCGTATTGCACGTGGTGCGCTACGCCCGCAAAGACCTGGATGCGCTGATCGAGCAGATCAACGCCTCCGGTTATGGCCTGACCCTGGGCGTGCACACCCGCATCGACGAAACCATCGCCAAGGTCATCGACAAGGCGCATGCCGGCAACCTGTACGTGAACCGCAACATCGTCGGTGCCGTGGTCGGCGTGCAACCGTTCGGCGGCGAAGGCCTGTCGGGCACCGGCCCGAAAGCCGGCGGTCCGCTGTACCTGTACCGCCTGCTGAGCACCCGTCCGCAAGACGCGATTGCCAAGTCCTTCAGCGCGGCCGATGCGCGTCTGGCACCGGACACGCGCCTGCGTGATGCCCTGCTGCAACCGCTGCACGCCTTCAAGGCCTGGGCCGCCAGCCAGCAGCGCACCGAACTGGTCACCCTGTGCGAACAGTTTGCGGCGCAATCGCAAAGCGGCATCAGCCGTTCGCTGGCGGGGCCTACCGGTGAGCGCAACACCTACACCATCCTGCCGCGCGATCAGGTGCTGTGCCTGGCCGACGACGAAGGCGACCTGCTGGCGCAACTGGCCGCCGTACTGGCCGTCGGCAGCCGCGCGGTCTGGGTCGAAGCCGACACCACCCGCGCCCTGCGCAACCGCCTGCCACGCGACATTCAGGAGCGCCTGCAACTGGTCGCCGACTGGAACCGCGACGAGGTGCACTTCGATGCCGTGCTGCACCACGGCGACAGCGACCAGTTGCGCGGCGTCTGCCAGCAAGTGGCCCAACGCGGCGGCGCCATCGTCGGCGTGCACGGCCTGCCGTACGGTGACACCGGCATTGCCCTGGAGCGCCTGGTGATCGAACGCGCCTTGAGCGTCAATACCGCAGCCGCTGGCGGCAATGCGAGTTTGATGACCATTGGCTGATCGATAAGCGGTCACTGAAAAGAGGGCTTCGGCCCTCTTTTTCATGTCGACTTCAAACAACTAATACTTATTGAATTCAACACGCTCCAAGTCTATAGACAGACCGACTCTCGCCCCTGCACTCAAGCAGTAGCCCAATAACACTATCATTCCTGCTAGTTGACGCCCCCCTCTCGAGATGATTGCCTGACTCTACATCAAGCCACCTCACGAGAACGGTCATGAAACTACTGAATACGATCACGGTTGATCACATCGGGGCCGATGTTCGCGAAATAACATTGTCCAGCGGACTGCTTATAACCGAGCCGGCCGAACTGTCTACCGATTACTTACTGATCGATTGCGAGCCTGGCAACTACAGCCCGCAACAAGGTGGCTTCGTGGCCGAACTGGACGCCATCGGCGTGTCGGTCGAGGCACTGGAAAGCACTTGCGAAATGGACTTCAGGCCGCTGCTGCCCTGCTGGATTTCCAGCGTGCAGCAGGGCCGTTTTTTCAAGCGTCTCGTGGTGTTCGAACCGCTGGCTGAACCCAACGAAGCGGCGCGCAAGGCCTGGCAGGTGTTCCAGGCGCTGCGACTGTTTGCAGGCAACGATAGCCCCTCGACGCTGGCATTGGGCATTTTGAGTACGCACGATGACGCCAACGACAACATGGTCATGCTCAGAGTGCTCTGTTTGCCGCTGCCAGCCTTGCAGCACGCGCGCCCTGGAGCACTATCAGCATTGTCGTACCCGACAGGGTCGCGGGCAGTGCCGCCCCGGAATTCCAGACCCTCAAGGCACACTATCTCGACCCGCCACTGGCAACGGTTACTGTGCTCGATGAGCTCAGGCACATCAAAAAAAACTGGCCTCTGTTTGACCGGACACCGATGAAGAACACCGTCCCCCCGGAAGATATCGGCCTGACCGAACGGCAATACACCATGGTGCATGAATACACCAAAGCGCTTTATTACTATTTGAATACTATTCTACGCGCCGATGATGTAACCAGCCCGCAACATGCTTACTTTCATGCCACGATCGAAGCCCTCAGTACCGGGCTGGCACAGATGAAAAAGTTCCGGGTCACGCAAACACCGGTCCATCGTTACGTGTTTGCCTTTCCGGGCATTGAAGAACTTTACGCCGTCGGCGCCATTGCCCAGGAAGCCTCGTACACCAGCACCTCGCGAAGAAGCGGTTTATGGTCAGGCGATTATCACCTGATCGTCAACAGTTCCATTGGCAAGGACATTGATGTGCTTTCGTTTTATCCCAATGAAGACGAAGTGCTGTTCGACTTCAAGATGAACCATGCGATTTATAAAGCCGAGCAGTTTGTGGTGCCGGTAGTGATCACCGATATCTGGTCGCATGAAACGCTGCCGAACACCGCCGACATTCAATATTCCCATTTGTGAGGATTCGTTATGGTCACGCTCGCCCCCCCTTCCAAGGACGCCATTGACGTCATCCTCCAATACGCCCCCACTGCGTCAAGCGTCCAACCGGACATTGACCTGTCACTGTTTGTCGAAGCGGTGTACGCGACTGACTTCATGGCGCCGTTCGACTGGATCACGGAGTTTCCTGACGGCGCATTAAACGACGCCAATCTCGGACCGCTTCTGACAGCGGACGCCTCACAACTCAGAAAGCTACTGATTGCCCACCTGCGCCTCGACCGCTTCTTGAATGGGCATCTGCGCAAGTTGCTGCAATCAGGCTATCTGGGCCAGTTACTCGCGCGACTTAAAGCACTGCGCGCTACGTTGTGAATAACCGGTGGAGCTACACATCCAGCCCCAGCGGGTTCAGGGGGAAGAAGCGGTTCACCAGCCGCAGTCCTTGTTCCCCCAGCCGTTGTGCGTAGCGCTCGCGGCTGAAAGGCTCGCCACTGCGCAGGTCGAACAAGCGGTGCCAGAGTTTGGGCTGGGGGATTTGGGTCAGTTCAACCTTGATGAAACGGTAGCCGGCACCGGCCACCTCCTGAACACTGTCGACCATGAAATAACCACCCGGCATGAACAGCGACTCGACTTCACGCTGCTCATTGGAAAACGGCGCGATCGGGGTGGCGCCCTGGTAATACCTGGCCGGCAACTCAAACACCACGGCCGAGTCGTCGAAGGTCAATGTCGACTCGGCGCCACGAGCAGCGAAATCGGCCGAGTGCTCACCCGCCTGGCTGCTGCAGAACACCCGCGCCATGTATGGATTCTCACTGAACGAGGTGAAGTCGGTGTTGACCAGCACATCGCCCGACCTGATTTTCCCGCTGCGAAAGAAACTGCCCGAGGTACCACGCCCTGCGCTGCCACCGCGGTATAGCGTGACACTGTTGTCCAGCCCGAGGGTCTGCAGGTCATCAGCCAGCTCTTCAATGAGGTCAACCTGGCTGACGCCTTGAGACACACCACTGCGCAGGTAAGTATTGAACGCAGCATCCCTGACCGAATACAGCTGGATACGGCCACCGACATACTCACCGCCGGCCTTCCTGAACACGTGATGGGTGTTGCCCCAGGTGTCGATATAAAGTTCATTGTTCTCGGCATCCAGCATCACCTGATCGGCAGGCTGCAACTCTGGCAAGTCGATGACGATTTGCTGTCGTACCAGACCGGCCTGTGACAGACGCTCCTCCTCTGCCAGATTGAACCGCATGAAGGTGTCCCAAAAGTCCGAATGCATCGTCAGTAATGTGCCGTGTGACACTTCATTGCTCAGTTGGCTCTCGGCCTCTCCGGCCAATGAAGGCTGCACGGGGTCTTGCCACTCCCATTCGGCATCGGCATTGAGACGTACAGCCCTTTGGGCATCCGGGGCTGCCGCGTCATAAATAACCCAGGCCTGTGCATCGTCACTGAACTGTACCCGCTGCGGCATCTCATCGAGGCTGATCCAGGTTTCACCATTGATCAGCATCTGCACGCCACGCATGCGCCCCGTCGCAGGCATGGCGTCACCGACGCTGCGCAGTACACCGAGGCGCAACTGCCCCACCAGTGTGCTCAGGTTGAACACGATAAAAATCGCATTGAGCACCGCGCCAACCACCCCGGCCTTGCGCTGGCGCGGGTCGCGGGCATGCCGGGCCTGATCGATATTCAACGTCATGGCGGCCGTGCCGGCCCCCACCAGACTCAGGGTGATCGGCCAGCCGAGCGGCGCCAAAGAGCCTAATACATTGATGAACGCATTCAGATAACCGAGCCAGATTCGCTTGCGCAAGCTGGCATTCGAGTTCAGCAGGGTTTGTGCATCCGCCTCCATCTGTTGCCTGGCTACACCGCGCAGGTGCACGAAAACATCGCCGCTGATGGTCCGCTCGTGATGGTTGATCAGGGTCTGCCCCGCCACCCAGGGACTGTCGACGATCTGCTGCACCTGATCGTCGAAGAACCCTTCGTGCAGCTGTCGACTGGCCGTGGAGCGCAGAAACAAAGCCTTGAAGGTGGACTTTGCCCCTTCATTGCGCAGACGCTCCTGCACCCAGGTATACAGTGCCTGCTCGGAGGCAAAGACATGGAAAGCGCGTTTTTCGTCCGGCAGGTAAAGGTATTGCTCACCCTGGGCGGTGACCAGACGCACACTCTGCGAACACTCATAACCGCCGATATCGAAAGTGCGCAGCATGATCCCCGGCGTTGAGGAGACCGGGGTGTTGAGTGTGTCATAGGTCATGACCGGCGCCAGCGCGCCCACTGCGACCCGGCTCAGGGTCTGGAACTGCGCGCCGGTCAGGTGGCCGCCGCGCAGTTGCAGGCTGGCCGCTGCCAGAAATCCGGCTCGCGCCAGGGTGCAGAAGTGCTCGCTGTGCAGGGCCCAGAAGCGGCCCACTCTGGTGGTGAACAGATTACTGAAATCCAGCGCCCAGAAATCGTCGAGTATCGGCTGGGGCAGCAGGCGGATTTCGTTATGTTCATTGAAGTACCCGGCGTTGGGGCCGGCGCTGTAAAAGCCGCCATACACCTGCAATTCATCCGGGGCGCTCTGTGCGTGCAGGTTAAAGCGCTGAATCATCAGCTCGACGAAGGTCATCGATTCCTGCGGCACGCCACTGTGCTCCCAGCCGGTATAGCTACGCGGGCTGCTGACGGCATCCGCAAAGCGGTGCCACCAGACCCGGTCCGGGTTCAACCAGGTGCCGGTATGTTTGAACAACAGCTTGCGTGCTTCGGCATACGCCAGCCCATAAAGATCCGGGTAGTCCTCGACGAACTGCCGGGCAATGCTTTTAAGCCTGAGGTCACCGGTGACATAGCGGTGCGCCGCACCGATGCGGCTGTAGTCCGGTTTTAATTTGTGCATCACGTACTGCTCCTTTAAAGAAGCGGTGTACGTGAGCAGATCCACACACGCCCAGGTGCTAATTAATTAACGACAGGCACAGGAAAAAACCGCTCCACCAACCTTTGGCCGACAACGCCCAGGCGCGCCGCATAACCTGCGCGTGTGAATAACTGGCCCGTACGCATCTCATAAAACTGACTGCCTGCCTGAGAGACCGGCACTTCCCTGAGCTGGACCTTGATGAATTTGTAGTGATTGCCCACCACTTCCTGAATGTTCTGCACCTTGAAATAATGCCCGGGGATAAACAGCGACTCAGCCTCTTCATCCTCTTGAGAGAACGGTGCGATGGGTGTGGCATTGAGGTACTCCCCGGCCGGTAGTTCGAAGACGATAGAGGTGTCATCGAAGCGGATCGCTCTATCGAAGCCATAGGACGGCGCGCCCGCCTGGCTGCTGGCGAACGAACGGGTGACATAGGGGTTTTCACTGAACGAGGTGAAATCGGTATTGACCAACACATCGCCGGCCTTGATCTGGCCGCTGCGAAAGGTCAGGCCTGAAGTGCCACGAGCGCTGCTGCCGCCGCGGTACAACGTGACCTGGTTGTTGTAGCCGATCACGCTCAAGTCATCGGCCAGCTCTTCGATGATGTGGGCCTGGTTAGCGACCCGGGCAAACCCTGTGCGCAGGAATCCGTTGAAGTCTTCTTCATGCTCGGTGTAATGGTTGACACGTCCACCGACGTAGCGGCCCTGCGGGGTCTTGAAGACCCGGTACTGATTACCCGAGGCATCGAGCACCAGCAGGTCTTCCAGCTCGACCTCATCGGTGTCACTCACCTCATGCACGTTGATCACCGCCTTTTGCCGCGCCAGGGCCAGGTCGGACAAGCGTTCTTCTTCGGTGAAGTTCAAGCGCATGTAGGTATCCCAGAACGACGACTGTACTGTCGGATAAGGCGCCACATTCGCCTCGCTGGCAACTGCCGCCTGCATCGGGCTGCCACCGCTGAGGCGTAACACCGGTTGCAACTCCCACTGGCCCTCGGCATTCAAACGCACGGCCGTCGAACCATCGAAGGCGAACGGGTTGAGCGGATCGACCACCAGCCAGGACTTGAGTGCCGAGCTGTAGCGCACCCGGCGCGGACTTTCACCAAGCATGATCCAGGTATCGCCATTGGTGCTGCGCTCGACGCCCTGCATCAGGCCTTCGCCGGTGGTCAACGGACCATGATCGAGTTGTTGCAGCGCAATCCATTCCTGGCTTTCGGCATCCGGCCCGGCCCCGGCCAGGCCTGGCGAGTCGGGCACGGCCCAGAGGGTTGCGCGCAAGGCCGGCACAGCGTCGGCCAGCAATGGCAGGTTGAACAGCACGAAGATCGAATTAAGGATGGCACCGATCACCCCGGCCTTGCGTTGCCGCGAGCCGCTGGCGTTTACGGCCTGATCGATATTCAGGCCGACATTGGCAATTCCCGCCCCGACCATCACCAGTGCCAGCGGCCAGGTGAACATCGCCGTCGGGCCAAAGATCCTTAGAAAAGCATTGAAATAGCCGATCCACATCTGCTTGCGAAGACTGGCGTTAGACGCCAGCTCATGAGCGAGGGCTTGCATTTCCTGCCTGGCAAGACTACGCAAATGCTCGAACACATCACCGACAATGACCTGATCCTTCTGATTGAACAACGGCAAGGTCGCGGTATCGATGTGGTTGCGGTCGGCACCGAATGCCTGGTCGCGAATCCGGTCAAGCGCTGCGGCCAATGCCACACCGTGTTCCTCACGAGCCTGCGGCGAGCGCAGGAACAACGCCTCGAAGCCTTTGCGCGACGCCTCATCAGCCAGTTGCCGACGCACCCAGCCATACAGCTCCCGCTCGCTTTCACAGACATGAAATGCCGGCGTCATGCCGGGCACATAGAGCGTTTGCCGACCATTGGCCTCGACCAGACGCATGATCTGACCGGACTCGATGCCTGCGACATCGAAACTGCGTACGCTGATCGCGTGTAACCCTGTGTGTGCCTCGGGGTACAGCTCATTATCGTTTTGCGACCGCGTATCAGGGATCGCAACCCGAACAAGCCTGTGCAAATCAGCCTGCGATAAATCGCCATCACGCGCTGCCAGCCCCGCGAGCGCCAGAAAACGGGCCCTGGCCAGTTCGCAGAAGGTCTCTGCGTGGACACGCCAGAAGGCGTCGACGCGCTGCTGGAACAGGCTGGAAAAATTCAGTGCCCAGAATTTTTCCAGGACAGTCCGGGGCAGGACGGCAACTTCGTTGCGCTCGTCAAAAGTGCCGTGCTGCGGGCCATCGGTATAAAAACCGCCATACAACTGCAAGTCGTCGGTGTCCTCCTGATCGTGGGCGTTGAAACGACGCATCATCAATTCGACCAGGGTCATCGACTCCACCGGCGTGCCGGCGTGCTGCCAGCCGGTGAAGGTCCGCGGGCTGCTCATCGAGGTGCTGAAGCGATGCCACCAGACCGTATCGGGGTTGAGCGACTTGCCGGTCAGTTCGTACAGCAACTTGCGAGCGGCGGCCCACGCCATGGTGTAGGCATCGGGGTAGTCCTGCATGAAGCGCAGCGCTTGTTGCTTGAGGCGGGCCTCTTCAGAGACATAACCCTTGCGGGCCGAGGCTGGCGGGATAAACGTGGACAGTGACCACATGGTCTTGCTCCTTGAGTGAAAGAGCCACGCACGTGATCAGATTGGCAAGCCTGTACTGCGTTAACTATTTAGGCGCACGGTACAAACATACAGCCTGTTTGCTGCTTGATAGACAGACAAGCCTTTGACAGCCAGCCAATTCAACAGGTTAAATCCCTTGGCACGCGCGGTGCATGGTCAAATGCCAGCACCGACGCTTCTCAATTTGCCTGACCCTGGAGTACCGCCCTTGGATGCCACCACCATCAACAACCTGTTCCTGATCGGCGCGGTGTTGGTCGGGGCGAGTATCCTGGTCAGCTCGCTGTCCTCGCGCCTGGGCATCCCGATTCTGGTGATTATCCTGGCAGTCGGCATGGTCGCCGGCGTCGACGGTGGCGGCATCATCTTCAATGATTACGCCGCCGCCTACCTGATCGGCAACCTGGCCCTGGCGGTGATTTTGCTCGACGGCGGCTTGCGCACCCGGGTCAGCAGCTTCCGGGTGGCGCTATGGCCGGCGCTGTCGCTGGCCACCGTCGGTGTGCTGATCACCACCGTGCTGACCGGCATGGTTGCCGCCTGGCTGTTCAACCTGACCCTGATGCAAGGCCTGCTGATCGGCGCCATCGTCGGCTCCACCGATGCGGCGGCGGTGTTCTCGCTGCTGGGCGGCAAGGGCCTGAACGAGCGGGTCACCGCCAGCCTGGAAATCGAATCGGGCAGCAACGACCCCATGGCGGTGTTTCTCACCGTGACCCTGATCGGCATGCTTGCCAGCGGCCAGACCGGCCTGCACTGGGGCCTGCTCGGTCACCTGATTCAGGAATTCGGCATCGGCGGGCTGATGGGCCTGGGCGGCGGCTGGCTGATGCTGCAACTGGTCAACCGCATCAACCTGGCTGCGGGCCTGTACCCGATTCTGGTCATTGCCGGCGGGCTTGCGATCTTTGCCCTGACCAACGCCATCCATGGCAGCGGCTTTCTGGCCATCTATCTGTTCGGTCTGGTACTGGGTAACCGGCCGATCCGCAGCCGCCACGGCATTTTGCACATGCTCGACGGCATGGCCTGGCTGGCGCAGATCGGCATGTTCCTGGTGCTGGGCCTGCTGGTCACCCCGCACGACCTGCTGCCGATCGCGATACCGGCGCTGGGTCTGGCGCTGTGGATGATTCTGGTCGCGCGACCGCTGTCGGTGCTGGTCGGCCTGCTGCCGTTCAAAGCCTTTCATGGCCGCGAAAAAGCCTTTATCGCCTGGGTCGGCCTGCGCGGTGCGGTGCCGATCATTCTGGCGGTGTTCCCGCTGATGGCCGGGCTGCCCAACGCGCAGCTGTACTTCAACCTGGCGTTCTTTATCGTGCTGGTCTCGCTGTTGCTGCAAGGCACCAGCCTGCCGTGGATGGCCAAACTGCTGAAGGTCACCGTGCCGCCAGACCCGGCGCCGGTGTCGCGTTCGGCGCTGGAAGTACACATCACCAGCGAGTGGGAGTTGTTCGTCTATCGCCTGGGCGCCGAAAAATGGTGCATCGGTGCCGCCCTGCGCGAACTGAAAATGCCCGAAGGTACCCGTATCGCTGCGTTGTTCCGTGGCAAGCAACTGTTGCACCCCTCCGGCAGTACCACGCTGGAAGTCGATGACCTGCTGTGCGTGATCGGCCACGAACATGACCTGCCAGCGCTCGGCAAGCTGTTCAGCCAGGCGCCGCAACGTGGCCAGGACCTGCGTTTCTTCGGTGATTTCGTCCTTGAAGGTGATGCGAAGCTGGGCGATGTGGCGGCGCTGTACGGCCTCAAGCTTGATGGCCTGAGCCCGGACATGCCGCTGGGCCAGTTCATCGTGCAGAAAAACCGCGGTGCGGTGATCGTCGGCGACCAGATCGAGTGGAACGGCACGCTGTGGACCGTGGCGGTGACAGAGGGGAACAAAATCCTCAAGGTCGGCGTCAAATTCCCCGAGGGCAGCCGTCCGGGACCTGCACTGTTTTTGTAGATCCCGAGTACAATCGCGGCCCTCGGGGTTTCCAGCAAACGATCGGTGTCTATGTCTTCCTTGCGTGCCTTTCTGGCGGCCGCCGTTCTCGGCCTGTGCCTTTGTACCTCAATGACGGCGCTGGCCGCCGACCCACCCAGCCGCGACAGTGTCCAGCAAAGCCTGGACAAGATCGCCGACCGCAAGCTGCCAGAGGCCGATCAGAAGGCCCTGCAACAGGTGCTCGAACAGACCCTGAGCCTGCTGTCGAACCAGGAAGACAGCCAGCAGAAGCTCACCGCCCTCAAGCAGCAACTGGACCAGGCGCCCAGGCAGGTGCTGGAAAACCAGCGCGAGCTGGAGCGCCTGAAAGCCAGCCCGGTAATCCCGGTGGCCCAGCGCTACGCCAAAATGGACGTGCCGCAGCTCGAGCAACTGCTCAGCGAGCGCAGCACCCAGCAAAGTGATCTGCAAAAGGCCCTGAACGACGCCAACAGCCTGATCCTCACCGCCCAGACCCGTCCGGAGCGGGCGCAGACCGAGATCAGCAACAACCAGACCCGCACCCAGCAGATCAATACGATCCTCAAGGCCGGCAAGGAAGGCGGCAAGACCCTCAGCGCCGATCAGCGCAACCTGTACAACGCCGAACTCGCGTCGCTCAACGCCATCAGCCTGCTGCGCCGCCAGGAACTGGCCGGCAACAGCCAGTTGCAGGACCTGGGCAACAGCCAGTACGACCTGCTGAACGAAAAGGTCCAGCGTCAGGATCAGGAAATCCAGGACCTGCAAACCCTGATCAACGACAAGCGCCGCACCCAGTCGCAAAAGACCGTCGAAGACCTTGCCCTGGAAGCCCAGAAATCCGGCGGCAGCAGCCTGCTGGCCACCGAAAGCGCGGGCAACCTCAAGCTGTCCGACTATTTGCTGCGCGGCACCGACCGGCTCAACGAACTGACCCAGAGCAACCTCAAGACCAAGCAGCAACTCGATAACCTGACCCAGACCGATCAGGCGCTCGACGAGCAGATCAATGTGTTGAGCGGCAGCCTGTTGCTGTCGAAGATTCTCTACAAACAAAAACAGTCGCTGCCGCACTTGCAGCTGGACCGTAACCTGGCCGACGAAATCGCCGACATCCGCCTCTACCAGTTCGAGCTCAACCAGCAACGCGAGCAGATGGGCACGCCACTGGCGTATGTCGACAGGTTGCTGGCCGCCGAGCCTGCCGAAGAAGTCACCCCGGCGCTGCGCCGCACGCTGATGGACCTGGCGGTCACCCGCAGCGACCTGCACGAGCGCCTTAACCGCTTGCTGGCGGCGATGCTCAATGAATCGATCACCCTGCAACTGAATCAGAAACAGCTGATCAGCACCGCCATCAGCCTGCGCGCGACCCTTGACGAGCAGATGTTCTGGATCCCCAGCAACAAGCCGCTGGACCTGGAATGGTTTCAGGGCATTGGCCCACGCCTGCAAAAGCAGGTCGCCACCCTGCCCTGGGCCTCCAGTCTGAGCGAACTGTCCGAAGGGCTGACCCAGCGGCCGCTGCTGTTCTTACCGCTGCTGTTGCTGATCGGCGTGCTGACCTGGCGACGCAAGGCGCTGTACGCCAAGCTCACGCAGTTGCATGCCGATATCGGCCACTTCCGCCGCGATAACCAGTGGAAGACGCCGCTGGCCCTGTTGATCAATATTCTCCTGGCCATGCCCGTGGCGCTGGCATTGGCCTTGTGCGGCTATGCCTTGCAGATCGATGCGCGTGGCCAGAACGCCAACCTGGGCCTGGCCTTGCAGGAAGTCGGCCTGACCTGGCTGATGTTCTACACCGCCTACCGGGTACTGGCGCCAGACGGCGTCGCGCAATTGCATTTCCGCTGGGAGCCGGTGCAGGTCGAATTCCTGCGCGGCTGGATTCGCCGCCTGGGGCTTGTGGTCCTGGCGCTGGTGGCGGTGGTTGCCGTGGCCGAGCATCAACCGGCGGCGCTGGCCGACGACGTGTTGGGCATCGGCGTAGTGCTCAGTTGCTATGCGCTGATGACCCTGCTGCTGGGCCGGCTGTTGCTGGCCAGCCCCACGCATCACAACGCCTCGCTGTTTCGCAAGACACTGGGGCTGGCCTTCACCGTACTGCCGGCCGCGCTGTTCGTGGCGGTGTGCTTCGGCTACTACTACACCGCACTGAAACTCACCGACCGGCTGATCGACACGCTGTACCTGCTGTTGCTGTGGCTGGTGGTCGAAGCGACGTTCATTCGCGGCCTCAACGTCGCCGCCCGGCGCCTGGCCTACCAGCGCGCCCTGGCCAAACGCCAGGCGGCGCGGGACGCCGGTGACAGCGATGCACCCATCGAAGAGCCCAAGCTGGACATCGAACAGGTCAACCAGCAGTCGCTGCGCCTGATTCGCCTGGCCTTGCTGGCCCTGTTCGTCGGCGCGATGTACTGGGTCTGGGCCGACCTGATCACCGTATTCTCCTATCTGGATAACGTCACCCTGTACGAATACACCAGCGGCACCGGCGCCAACATGAGCATGGTGCCGATCAGCCTGGGCGACCTGCTCGGCGCGCTGGTCATCGTGGTCATCACCTTCGTGCTGGCGCGCAACCTGCCCGGCTTGCTCGAAGTATTCGTGCTGTCGCGCCTGAGCCTGGCGCAAGGCAGCGCCTACGCCACCACCACGCTGCTGTCCTACACCATCGCCGGCGTCGGCTTTGTCACCACCCTGTCGACCCTCGGGGTCAGCTGGGACAAGCTGCAATGGCTGGTCGCAGCACTGTCGGTGGGCCTGGGTTTCGGCATGCAGGAAATCTTCGCCAACTTCATTTCCGGGATCATGATCCTGTTCGAGCGCCCGGTGCGCATCGGCGACACGATCACCATCGGCAACCTGTCGGGCACGGTCAGCAAGATCCGCATCCGTGCCACGACCATCACCGATTTTGACCGCAAGGACATCATTGTCCCGAACAAGACCTTTATTACCGGCCAGCTCATCAACTGGTCGCTGACCGACACCGTGACCCGCGTGACCCTCAAGGTCGGCGTCGACTACGGTTCGGACCTCGACCTGGTACGCGCGCTGCTGCTGCAAGCGGCCCGCGAAAACCCGCGGGTGCTCAAGGAGCCGGAGCCGATCGTGTACTTCCTGAACTTCGGCGAAAGCACCCTGGACCACGAGCTGCGCATGCACGTACGCGATCTGGGCGACCGCAACCCGGTGCTCGACGAAATCAACCGGTTCATCAACCGCGAGTTCAAGAAGCAGAAGATCAACATCTCGTTCCGGCAGATGGAGGTCTACCTGAAGAACACCCACGGCGGCGAACTCAAGCTGGTGCCCATCGAGCCGGCACCGACCCATGTCGGCATCGACAAATCCCCGGAGCCGCCCGAGGTAAAACTGGACTAACGATCACGTTGTACCGCTCGTAGGAGCTGCTTTAGCAGCGAAGTGCATCACCGCAAATTCGCGGCGTCCGCTTCCCGACTAAAGTCGGTCCTACGGTCCTGCGCCTCACAACCTGAAGGTCTCGACGATCGCGCGCAGCCTTTCGGCTTCGATGTCCAGTTGTGCGCACGCCTGCAGCGTGGCGGCCAGGTTGTCGGTGCTGTGCTCGTTCAGCCGGCTGATTTCATGCACGTCGCGGTTGAGTTGTTCCACCGCCGTCGATTGCTCTTCGGTCGCCGCCGCCACGGTCAGGTTGACGTCATCGATCTGGCCGATGCGCGACACCACGGCCTGCAAACTGGCGCCGGCCTCGGTGGCCACCGCCACGCTGCGGCTGCCCATTTCATGGCTGACCAGCATGGTCTGCGCCGCCTGGGTGGCGCCTTGCTGCAGTGCCTCGATGACCACGCGGATCTCTTCGGTAGCCTCCTGGGTGTGATGGGCCAGGCTTCTGACTTCATCGGCGACCACCGCAAAACCGCGCCCCGCATCGCCGGCCCGCGCCGCCTCGATGGCGGCGTTCAGGGCCAGCAGGTTGGTCTTGGCCGACACGGCCGAAATCACCTCCAGCACCTTGCCGATGTTCGAACTGCGGGCATTGAGGTCTTCGATCTGCGCCCGCGTGGTTTCGATATTGCCTTGCAGGCTGCGCATCGTGCTCACGGTGTCTTCGACCAGCGCGCAGCTCGAACTCACCTGCGTGCGCGCCTCGGACGCCTCTCGGGACGCTGACGACGCGCTGCCGGCGATGTTCTGCGCCGTCGCCCCCAACTCTTCGATGGCCGCAGCGATGCTGGTGGTGTAACCCGCCTGGCTGCGAGCCTTTTCAACCGACGAATTGGACGCACCAAGCACGCTACGGGTCGCCTGCGCCAAGGTCTGGGTGGTCGATGACACCTCGCTGATCGAGGCATGCAAGCGATCCACGAAGCGATTGAAACCTTGGGCCAGCAACCCGAACTCGTCCTGCGAGGCAATCGTCAGCCGCCGGGTCAGGTCGCCCTCGCCCTGGGCGATGTCCTGCATGGCCTGGCTGATCTGGCGCAGCGGCTTCATCAACAGACGCAACGCCAGCCCCAACAGCAACAAGGTAACCAGCACCGCAATGACCGTAGCGATGATCGCCGACTGGCGGAACCCGGCCAGGCTGGCCAGCACCACCGGTTTGTCGAGCGCGATGCCGATGTACCAGTTCTGCGAGGGCAGGCCCTTGATGGGCATGAACAGGGTCAGCTTGTCGCCATCGGCGGTCGTGGCCTCGCTCAGGCGATCGGCCAGCGCCGGTGCCTGGCCCATGAACAGGTCCGCCAGGGTCTTGCCGATCATGGCCTTGTCCGGGTGGACCAGAATCTTGCCCTCCTTGCTCACCAGAAACGCATAACCGCGGCCCTCGAATGCCTGGGCATTAAGGGTCCTGGCGATGGTCTCGATGCTCAGGTTGACGCCCAGCACGCCCAGAGTCTGCGCCCCGGAACGAATCGGCACGGCCTGGCTGATGACCCGGTAATCGATACCCACGCCCACATACGGCTCGGTCATCACCGCGCCCGTCTCGATGGCGTCCTTGTACCAGGGCCGCTGGCGGCTGTCGTAGTCGGCCGGCATCTGCCGGGGCGGCTCGATAAGAAAGGCACCCTCGCGGGTGCCCACATAACTGGCGACGAAAGTGTCTTGCAGCACCGGCGTGCGCAGCGTCGCAAGCATACGTGCCGGGTCTGGATCACGGCCGATCAGCTCGGCCATGCCCTTGACCAGCAACAGCCGGCCATCGAGCCAGCTCTGGATATCGTGGGCCATGGCTCCTGCCAGGTTGCGCGTGCTGTGTTCGAGGCGTTGCAAGGTGTCGTGGCGCAAGCGCACATCGTTGACGGCGCAAAACACACCGAACACCAGCATGATCACCAGTGAGGCACTCAGTAATATCTTCTGGTTGAACCCGAGAGGTTTCATCCGGCTTCCTCGTATTTGATCGTTGCGGGGGCCGTACGGCCGGGCGACGCCCGGCCGGCTGCGGTTACCAGAGCGCCAGGGTGTAGCTCAGGATCAGGCGGGTCTCGTCCAGGTCATTGCCGAACGTGGAGCGCACGGTGGCATTGCGCACCTTGAGGCCGACGTTCTTCAGCGCGCCGCTTTGCACCACATAACCGATGTCGGTGTTGCGCTCCCATTCCTTGCCGCTGTTGCTGCCTGCGACCAGCACGTTGTCACCGCTGACATAGCGGGTCATGAAAGTCAGGCCAGGCACACCCAAGGCGGCAAAGTTGTAGTCATAACGCACTTGCCACGAACGCTCTTCGATATTGGCAAAGTCGTTGATCTGCACAAAGTTGACCAGGTACGGGTCGCTGTTGGCGATATAAGGAAACGGGTCATCGCCGCTCATGCGCTGGTACGCGGCGGTGAAGACATTGCCGCCCAGCGTGTACGCCACCAGACCGTTGGCCGCACGGTTATCCAGATTGCGGAAACTACCGTCTTCGGTACTTTTCGAATAACGCAGGTCAAACTTCAGCGATTGTTTATCGGCGAGCGGAATTTCATACACGACACCGCCGTGGTATTGACGATACACATCTTCAAGGTTGCCGTAATAGGCACTGACACTCAGCGCTTTGTTAAAGGCGTACGTACCGCCACCAAACAGGAATTCATCACTGACGCCGCCAATCCGGTTACCGGTAAAGTCCTGATAGTTCGAAGAGCTGTTGAACTTGATTTGCGTCAGCTTGCCGCCTTGCAGCGTCAACTTGTCGATGTCTTTGGAACTGAGCATGGCGCCTTCGAAGGTCGCCGGCAGCAGGCGTGTGTCATTGCTCGACACCACCGGGGTGCGAAATGCCAGCGAGCCGACCTTGAGCACGGTTTCAGAGATTTTCGCCTTGGCGGTCAGGCCCAGCTTGGCGTATTCGTCCTGCGAGCCACGGCCATTGCGCGAACTCAGGTCCGCTGGTAGCAGGCCGGTGCCGCCGGAGCCATCGCCCCCGTCGAGTTTGACGCCGACCATGCCCAGCGCATCGAGGCCCAGGCCCAGAGTGCCGGCGGTGTAACCCGACTCGAACTTTAACAATGCGCCTTGCGCCCATTCAGCAGCATGGTCGCGCTGCGCGGTGGGTGGGCCATTGCGGAAGTCGCGATTGAAATAGAAGTTACGCAACTCCACGCCGGCTTTGCTATCGGCAATAAAGTCCGCCGAGGCATCGACTGAAAATAAGGAAACACACGCGCACGCGACTGCAACAGTCTTATTCATCGACATTCAAGTTACTCCTGATAAGGGCAGATCTAATCGATACAGTTTTTAGTTATTGGCAGGCAGCCGGCGACCGTCGGGGTATTAACCCGACAGCACGCTGGTAGTAAAAAAGTGAACGCTGATTAACTAACTTCAATACGCCCGATCGTGACCTTGGCGTCAAGGTAACGACCTGGTTTTTCCTTGATACTCAATTGCCCGGCACAGGGCGCCAGAACCGACGTTTCCATCTTCATCGACTCCATGACGGCGATCACTTGCCCGGCCTCGACCGTTGCGCCATCTTCGACGACCCAGGCATGCAGGTTGCCGGCGACCGGCGTGGCCACGGCCTGTGGATCGACGGCTTCAGCCACTGCCACGCTGTCGCCGGCAGGGCTGGCCTGGTTCAGGCTCAGGCCACGCAACAACGCAGCCGGCAAGCCCAGATCGTGGCGTTTGCCGTCGATCTCGATGAAGGTGCGTAGCACTTCAGGGTCCGCCGCCGTGCTGATGCGCGGTGCGATAGTGACCTTCTCGGCAAAGTCGGTCTCGATCCAGCGGGTGTGCACGGCAAAGGTGTCGGGCGCGGTGAAATCGTCATGGTCCATGACCGCCTGATGAAACGGCAGCACGGTGGCCACGCCTTGTACCTCGAACTCGGCCAGGGCGCGGCGGGCGCGGCTGATCGCTTGTTCGCGGGTGGCGCCGGTGACAATCAGTTTGGCGATCATCGAGTCGAAGTTGGGCGACACACGCGAGCCTTCGACCACGCCGGTGTCCAGACGCACGCCGGGACCGGATGGTGCGCGGAACTGTTCGATCAGGCCCGGCGTCGGCAGAAAGCCGTTGCCGGCGTCTTCGGCGTTGATGCGGAACTCGAAGCTGTGACCGCGTGGCACCGGGGTGTCCTGGAACGACAGCGGCAGGCCTTCGGCAACCCGCAGTTGCTCGATCACCAGATCGATGCCGCTGGTTTCTTCGGTGACCGGGTGCTCGACCTGCAAGCGCGTGTTCACTTCAAGGAACGACAGGGTGCCGTCGCCGCTGAGCAAGAACTCCACGGTGCCGGCGCCGACATAGCCGGCCTCGGCGCAGATGGCGCGGGCCGATTCGTGAATGCGCTGGCGCAGGGCGTCGTCCAGGAACGGCGCAGGCGCTTCTTCGATCAGCTTCTGGTTGCGGCGCTGCAACGAGCAGTCGCGGGTGCCGACCACGACCACGCGGCCATGCCGGTCGGCGATGATCTGCGCCTCGATGTGCCGTGGACGGTGCAGGAAGCGCTCCAGGAAGCACTCACCGCGGCCGAAAGCGGCGACGGCTTCACGCACTGCCGACTCGTACAGTTCGGTGATTTCTTCCATCTGCCAGACCACTTTCAGGCCGCGACCGCCGCCACCGAATGCCGCCTTGATGGCAATCGGCAGGCCGTGCTGCTCGGCAAAGGCGATCACCTCGCTGGCGTCCTGAACCGGGTTGGCGGTGCCGGCGACCAGTGGCGCGCCGACCTTCAGTGCGATGTGCCGGGCCTGGACCTTGTCGCCCAAGGCATCGATGGTGCTCGGGTCCGGGCCGATCCAGGTCAGGCCGGCAGCGATCACGGCGCGGGCAAAATCGGCGCGCTCCGACAGAAAGCCATAACCCGGGTGCACCGCATCGGCGCCGGCACGGGCCGCCACAGCCAGTAGTTTTTCGATGTTCAGGTAAGTGTCGCTGGAGCGCTCGCCGTCCAGGCCCCAGGCTTCGTCGGCCAGGCGTACGTGCAGAGCGTCGATATCGCCATCGGCATACACCGCTACCGACTTCACGCCGTAGTCGCGGCAGGCCCGCGCGATACGCACAGCGATTTCACCACGGTTGGCAATCAGAACCTTTTTCATTATTTGTCGATCTCGTCTGAAGAGGCTGGCAGCACCTGCTCGAAGGCACTCAGCGGATTGAAGCGAATACGCGCGTTGACCGGGATCTGCCCGGCCAGGTCCAGGTGGTACGGGGCAACCACGCCGATCACCGGGTAACCGCCGGTCAATGGGTGATCGGCCAGGAACAACACCGGCTGGCCACTGGGCGGCACCTGAATGGCGCCCACCACGGTGCCTTCGCTGGGCAGTTCGCCGTCGATGGCGCGGGTCAGCGATTGCTCGCCGGCAAGACGAATGCCGATGCGGTTCGATTGTGGCGTGACCTGCCAGGTCTGTTGCCCCAGCAGCGCCTGCGCCTCTGGCGTGAACCAGTCGCTGCGCGGGCCCATGACCACATCCAGGGTGATGACCTGATCGCGTTGCGGCATGGCAAAGGCCGGTTGTTCATCGATCGACACCGCCAGGCCACCCGGCGCCGGTTGCAGGGCCAGACGGTCGCCCGCCGCCAGTGGCGCGGGGCCGACCTGAGCCAGGGTGTCGGTGGACAGGCTGCCCAGCACCGGCGTTACGGCAAAGCCGCCGCGAATGGCCAGATAGCTGCGCAGACCAGCCGTCGGTGCACCGAGGGTCAACTGATCGCCGTCCTGCAAAACGAACGGTGCATACAGTGCAGGACGCAGAATCTGGCCTGCCGCAGTACGCACTTCGACCGGCACGTCGGCACCCGTAATGGCGGCCACGGTCTGCGCATGGCAGGTCACGCTCAGGCCGCCCATCAGCACTTCCAGGCAAGCGGTTGCCGGGGCGTTGCCGACCGCACGGTTGGCGGCGCGCAGTGCGCCACGATCCATCGCCCCGGAGGCCGACACGCCCTCGCCCGCACGGCCTGGCCGCCCAAGGTCTTGCAACAGGGTTTGCAGGCCCGGCGAAACCACTTCCAGATAATCTGCCGTCACCTCGGACACCGGCTGACGGCGCGGTGCAGCCACGGTCAGGCCAGCGGCCGGCAGCGGCCCGGCATCGCAAAAGCGCACGCGGTAACCGGGCTGGAACAAGGCCGGCTCGTCACGCTCCAGGTCCCACATTTTCAGCGGCGTGATGCCGATGATCTGCCAGCCGCCGGGGCTGGCCTGTGGATAAACCCCACTGAAGCCGCCCGCCAGCGCCACGGCACCGGCCGGAATGCGCGTGCGCGGGGTGCTGCGCCGTGGCACCACAAAGCCTGCGCCGCCGCTCAGGTAAGCAAAGCCCGGTGCAAAACCGCAGAAGGCCACGTCATAGTCGCTACCGGTGTGGCGCTTGATGACTTCGTCGACGCTGATGCCCAGCTCGCGGGCAACATCGTCGAGGTCTTCGCCGTTGTAGTGCACCGGGATTTCGATCAGCTTGCCCGCCTGACGCACCTTGCCCGTCAGGTCGCGCGCAACGATCTGTGCAGCCAGGACCTCACGGCTGACGGCGCCTGGACGAAAACTGACCAGCAAGGTCCGCGCCGCCGGCACGATCTCTTGCACGCCGCTAATCGGCGTTTGCTGCAATGAGTCGAACAGGGCAAGTGTCTCGTCCAGGTTCGCCAATTCAACCAGGAGGGCATCCAGGCTGACGGGGTAGAAACGCATGATCCTTGTTCTCCTATAGGGGCTGGGTAAAGGCATGAATCTTCACGCCAGCCGCGTGCAGGCCGTCTTTAAGGCTGCGGGCGATGGTGACGGCACCGGGGCTGTCGCCATGCACGCAAATCGAGTCGGCCTGCAAGGCAATGACTTTTCCATCTATCGACTCGATCACGCCCTCGCTGACCAGGCGCAACATGCGCTGAGCAATCAGTTCGGCATCGTGCAGCACCGCACCGGGCAGCGAGCGCGACACCAGCGTGCCTGAGTGGGTGTAAGCACGGTCGGCGAACGCCTCGGCCACGCACGACAAGCCGGCTTCACGGGCCCAGCCGAGCAATGGCGAGTTGGCCAGGCACACCAGCTTGAGCGCCGGGTCCAGACGCAGCAGCGCGTCGATGACCGCGGCGGCCTGTTTCGGGTCGCCGGCAATGGTGTTGTACAGGGCACCGTGAGGTTTTACGTAACTCACCTGAGCCCCGACGCTGCGTGCCAGCCCTTGCAGGGCGCCGATCTGGTAGATCACATCGGCGGTCAACTGCTCGGCCGGAATGTCCATGTTGCGCCGGCCGAAGCCGACCAGGTCCGGGTAAGACACATGGGCACCGATGGCCACGCCACGGGCGGCCGCCGCCTTGAGGGTGCGCAGGATGCCGGCCGGGTCGCCGGCATGAAAGCCGCAGGCGACGTTGGCACTGCTGACGACTTCGAGAATCGCCGTATCGTCGCCCATGCTCCAGGCGCCGAAGCTTTCGCCCAGGTCACTGTTGAGGTCGATGGCACGCATAGTCAGGTCTCCGTTTGAATCTGTTTAAGATCAGGGCGCCCTCAGGCGGCGCCGATGAAGGCAAAGATGGCACGCGCCGATTTGAACGCCATGTACCACGACAACAGGCAGGTCAGCACGCCCAGGATCAGCAGCCAGCGCGGGTAATGGTAGCCGTCCATGAGGTCGGACCGGCGCCAGCCCACGTACATGAAGATACTCAGGCCCAGCGGCAGGATCAGGCCGTTGAAGCCACCGGCGAACACCAGCAGTGCCGCTGGCGGCTTGCCCAGAATCAGGTAGGCGATCAGGGCGATGACAATAAAGCCGACAGTGGCGAGGTTACGCGCCCGCTCGGTGATCTTTTTCGAGAACACGGTAATGAACGACATCGAGGTGTAGGACGCGCCGATCATGCTGCTGATACCGGCAGCCCACAACACCAGGCCGAACATCATCATGCCGAACTGACCGGCAGCCGCACCGAAGGCCTGACCGGCAGGGTTGGCGCCCTTGCCCGACACGTCAATGACCACACCACTGGCAACCACCCCCAGAATCGCCAGGAACAATACATAGCGGGCAATGCCGGTGACCAGAATACCGCTGAGGGCCGCCTTGGTGACGGCGTCGATGTTCTCGACCCCGACGGTGCCACGGTCGAGCAGGCGGTGGGCGCCGGCATAGGTGATGTAGCCGCCGACGGTGCCGCCGACAATGGTGGTGATAGAGGCAAAGTCGATGAAGTCAGGCCACACCGACTGACGCAGCGCCTCACCCAACGGTGGATGGGAGGCGAAGGCGGCGAACATGATCAGGGAAATCTTCAGAACCCCCAGCACGATCATGATCCGGTCCATCGCCACACCGGCACGGTGCGACGAGAAGATACCGATGGCCAGCAGCGCGCTTAGTGCACCGCCCCACATCGGGTCCAGACCGGTCAGGGCATTCAGGCCAAGACCGGCGCCGGCAATGTTACCCAGGCTGAACACCAGCCCGCCGGCGATCACCAGCACCGCCAACAGATAACCACTGCCCGGAATCGCCGCGTTGGCCAGGTCCGAGGCGCGCATGCGGGTCAGGGTGACGATGCGCCAGACGTTCAACTGCACGACAAAGTCGATAAGGATCGACGCCAGGATACCGAACGCGAACGCCGCGCCAAGGGTCGCGGTGAAGGTGGCTGTCTGGGTCAGAAAGCCTGGGCCAATGGCCGAGGTGGCCATCATGAACATCGCAGCGATCAAAGAAGATCGCCGCGCCTTTGTGAACTCACTGGTGGTCTGTGTCACGGCCGCATTCCTAACGATGAGAGGTCACTTGCCTGAGCAATGAGCATGCCAATGGCCAATTATCATCATCAAACTGTAGAAAAACAAAGGATTTATTGTTGAACAATCCAGTGTGAATAGCCTTATGATTTGCACCAAATTGTTACCCTTCAACTCAGCCATGCTACTTAATGAAGCAGGCTGGGGCCTTTGTCCTTGCTACTGATGAAGCGCTCATGGAATATCGGCGCGGCTTTTCTTATTTCTGGATCCCGTAATGAACGACGCTTCTCCTCCAGTGCCCCGAACACTTGGAGAATCCATCACCCAGGAAATGCGCAGAATGCTGGTCGAAGGCCAACTGGTGCCGGGTCAACGCCTGTCCGAAGCCGCGCTGGCCGAAAGTCTGCAGATTTCGCGTAACACCTTGAGAGAAGCGTTCCGGGTGCTGACCCAGGAAGGCCTGCTCAAGCACGAACCCAATCGCGGCGTGAGCGTCGCGGTACCCGATATGGCGTCGATCATCGATATCTACCGCGTGCGGCGCTTTATCGAATGCAAAGCCATTGGCCAGGGTTACCCGCAACATCCTGGCGTGCTGCACATGCGTGAAGCGGTCGAAGCGGGCCTGCGTGCCCGCGAGGAAAAGGACTGGATCGGCCTGGGCACGGCCAACATGCGTTTTCACCGGGGCATCGTCGAACTGGCCGACAGTTCGAGGCTGGTGACGTTTTACGAACAGATCTCCGCTGAACTGCGCCTGGCCTTCGGCCTGCTGAAAAACCCGGAATTCCTGCATTCGCCCTATGTCGATATGAATGCCGCGATTCTGCATACCCTCGAAGACGGCCGGCCAAGCGAAGCCACTGCCATGCTCGAGACCTACCTTGTGCAATCGGAACGCACCGTGCTGGCCGCCTTCGAACGCAGCCTGAACCGCTAACTGGAGGCCGCCTCTTTTGAACGCCCTCGACGAACTCGATTTCGACAACCGCTTTGCCCGCCTGGGCGATGCGTTTTCCACCTCGGTATTGCCCGAGCCCATCGACGAGCCGCGCCTGGTCGTGGCCAGTGAATCGGCCCTGGCACTGCTCGATCTGGACCCGAGCCAGGCCGAACAGCCGTTGTTCGTCGAGGTGTTCAGCGGCCATAAACTCTGGGCCGAAGCCGACCCACGGGCCATGGTCTATTCCGGCCACCAGTTCGGCGGTTACACACCACGCCTCGGTGACGGCCGCGGCGTGCTGCTGGGCGAGGTGCGTAACGACGCCGGTGAGGTCTGGGACCTGCACCTCAAGGGCGCCGGGCAAACGCCGTATTCGCGCATGGGCGACGGCCGCGCCGTGCTGCGCTCATCGATCCGCGAGTTTCTGGCCTCCGAAGCCCTGCATGCACTGGGCATCCCCACCAGCCGGGCGGCCTGCGTGATCGGCTCCAGCACCCCGGTGTGGCGCGAAAAGCAGGAGCGCGCAGCGATGGTGCTGCGTCTGGCGCAGAGCCATGTGCGCTTTGGCAGCTTCGAGTATTTCTACTACACCCAACAGCCCGAGCAGTTGAAAGCGCTGGGCGAGTACGTGCTGGCCAACCACTACCCGCAGTGCCTGCAACAGCCCGAGCCGTGGCTGGCGATGTTCACCGAGATCGTCGAGCGCAATGCCGAACTGATTGCCAAATGGCAGGCCTATGGCTTCTGCCATGGCGTGATGAACACCGACAACATGTCGATCCTGGGCATCACCTTCGATTTCGGCCCGTTCGCCTTTCTCGACGACTTCGACCAGAACTTCATCTGCAACCACTCCGACCACGAAGGCCGCTATTCCTATAGCAATCAGGTGCCGATCGCCCAGTGGAACCTCAGCGCGCTGGCGCAGGCACTGACGCCATTCATCAGCGTCGAAGCCCTGCGCGAAGCCATCGGCCTGTTTTTGCCGCTGTACCAGGCCCACTACGACGACCTGATGCGCCGCCGCCTGGGCCTGACCAACGCCGAAGACGACGATGCGCAACTGGTCAGCCAGCTACTGCAACTGATGCAAACCGGCGGCGTCGACTATCACCTGTTCTTCCGCATGCTGGGCGACCAGCCAGCCGCCGATGCCATACGCCGCGTGCGCGACGACTTTATTGACCTCAAGGGTTTTGATGCGTGGGGTGAGCGGTATCTTGCGCGCATTGCCCGTCAGGATGACGGGACCGAGCAGGAACGGCGGGCGCGTATGCATGCGGTCAATCCGCTGTATGTGCTGCGCAATTACCTGGCGCAGAACGCTATTCAAGCGGCGGAACAGGGCGATTATGAAGAAGTGCGGCGCTTGCACCGGGTGTTGAGCAATCCGTTCAACGAGCAGGCGGGGATGGAGGAGTATGCGAGACGGCCGCCGGATTGGGGCAAGCATCTGGAGATCAGTTGTTCTTCGTAGAGATAATCTCGGTCCACGTAGGAGTGGCTTTAGCCGCGAACGGTGCCGTCTGCTTCGCGGATAAATCCGCTCCTACGACAGTGGTGCGCCCAAGACTGAGCACGCCTCCTTTTAAGGACTCAGTGAAACAGGTGAAGAACAATCGCCCCAACCAACACCAGAAATATACCAACCACCTGAATGGTTAGCAGTCGCTCTTTGAAGAAAAGATAGCCCAATACAGCGGCAATGCCTCCCGACAAGGTACTGATGACGGTTACCACAGAAACAGAACCGTTAGTGGCACCAAACGAGAACGCCGAAAAGCCACCAAGGTTCAACAAGCTTGCACTGGTCAGTGTGCCAAAACTTTTGGCGGAGGGTAATTTCAAACCTGAGTCGACTTTCAACACCAGGAAAAACAGGATGAGCACGCCTACCGCGTACCCCAACCACAGCATGGTAATCGGACCTAACGACGGCAGCGTATATTTACCTTGAATCCAGAAGCTTGCGCCATACAGGATGGCGGCGAGTAATCCATAAATAATAGATGCTTTGTTCTTGCGTTTGTCTTCACCCTCGGCACTGTCATGTGCACTCGTCAGTAAAACGCCAATCACGCAAACGGCGATACCGGCAAACTGAGTGAAAACAATGATGTCGCCACTCGCCCACGCCAATATCGTTGTGAATACACCGTAAGACGTTACAAGTGGCGCAACAATAGCGGCCTTGCCCAAAGCGAAAGCCTTTGACAGCGCCAGCGCTCCGGCGACCGTGAATATCGCTGCTATGCATCCCAACATCCAGTCTTGTACAGGTGCGGATATCGACTTTACGAGATAGGCCGGGTAGATGAGCAGTAGCGCACTCATCAGAATGAAGCCTAACGCCTGACCAAAAAAAACGGCTCGTTTGACACCCACGGCCCTGGCGTTCAATCCCACAAGGAAGTCTGTGCCGCCCCAAAATAACGCAGCGACAAAGCCCATTAATATGTCCATGACAAGTTTTCTACTGGATGGCGGGAGGACGACAGTGGATTATTTGTAGGAGCTCTTCCAGTCACTAGAGCAGAAACGAGATGTTTCTTAGTGTTTTTTCAGACTATTCCTACAAATAAGAAAATAAAATGATGGTCATTAATCATTACTGCTGAGCGGTCGATATCGGCGGTTGCACGCGTGCTAAATGCCCGGTATCTTTCGTCCGTCGCCCACATGGCGATCGGGTTTGACGGCCTGAATTACCTGAGGCGCACAAGCGCTACCATATCGACTGCTGGCGCTTTTTTTGTGCCCGCATGTTGTGTTTATGGCGGCTGTGCGTGGGAGACCTTCGGGTCTGCCGGCCTCCTTGGGTAACCGGTCCGTCAACCTGCGCACAGCTGCCACCCTCATTCGTTTGACGGCGAACCGTGGCAGCTCCACTACCCAAGGAGCAACACCCATGACATTCACTACCAACACCGCCACACCCGCACTTCACCGCCGTAAAGCCTCAACCTGACCAGCTCACCCTGCCACACCAAGGGATCGCACCCTCCATCAGGATGGTCGCGAGGATGACCTGTATTCCAAGGCCATAGGCCGGCGGAGATCAACATGAAAAATAAAAATGACGCATCGGCGTCAACGGACCCGGCTTGCCTGAAAAAAGCCACCGAGCTGTTTTTTGTCGTACACCCCAACGTCGCCACGCCGCTGTTTTTGGGTCTTGCCACCCAAGGGAGGCAGGCATGAACGACTCCAACACGCGATCCACATTCGATCACCTGCCCACCCTGTCACCCCGCCCGGACCACGCCCCCGACTACACCGGCAAGCGGCGCGGGACCATGACAGCCATTGCCTGGTATCGCCCAAGCCGCTCGGGCAAAGGCACATTGTGGCTGTGTCGCTGCAATTGCGGCTTGTATGAGTATCGGCGTCCGGGAACCTGGGAATCCAGGCCGCACCCGGACGACACCTGCGAAGTCTGCCTGCGTGCCAAAGGGCCGAATGCCAGACAGACCGCACCGGAGCGTCTGCGCCAATGGGTCGATAGCTTGCGTGCACTTGGCCTGACCGAGACGGAGGTTGCCTGGTTACGCGAGTCGGGCAGCGGGGTGGACACCCGAGGCAAGACGGTCGCCGAAATACGCGAGCAGATGGCCGAGAGGATGTGAGAGCACGTGTAAGCGCGCTTGCCGGAATGCCGGACCACCGCGACCGGCTGCGTAGCAGTCGTAAATTTTCAACGCTTCGCAGATTTTTGTGAGCGCTTCGCACTCAATCGCGGGCAAGCGCGCCTACACTGTGGTGTGCCCAAGACTGAGCACGCCTCAGGCATTGAAAATCAAAGATAAGAGCTCAGCTGATAATTTAGGCCACTGGGGAATTTTATAGGGCAGAGCTCCGCTATTCTCGTGAGTTGCTCAGGCGAAACATCGTACACAAAACAAAAACACTCAACCTCATCCCACGCCATGATGGCGGTAAGCGCCTCAAGTGAAATTGGCAACTCCGCTTTGAAGGCATGGAAGTCCTCATTACTTCTGTATCCATACATAATATGCTTTATGATTCTATTCTCCCTTTAGGACTGACGATTACGATCCCGTACCTGACGGTCTCCCACCACCTTGCCTGATTTTTATATCAGCGCTGATTCCGCACTTGTTGACACTCCCTACAACAACCACAGAAAGATCCTACAGACCAAAATTAACAAAAGTGGTTTGATGCTGTCCGCCGTGACGATGGTCTTGAATAAAGCGATACACGCCCGCTTGCTGACCGCGCAACCGTACCCCCAGCATCTATAAATAAAGGATTTTCTCTTGAGCACATCGAACAAATGGATGATGTCAGGAACCGCCTATTATCTCGATTTTTTCACGGCACCGCTGTTCATCCTCCTCGCATTATGCATTGGTAACTTTCAGCCCGCTCAGATGTTTTTTGGCTTGCTGATGTGGTCGCTACTTGAATATGCAGTGCATCGATTTCTGTTTCATTCACTCTACCGCTGGGAACACTGGCCCCATCATGTCGATGTACTCGCCTACATTGGTGTTTCCAGCTGGAAGACCAGCTCGGTCTATGCAGGCCTCCTGCTGCTGGCATCGTTCACTGGCTTGACCTCGGCTTTCGCTGGGCTGGTATTGGGCTATTTCAGCTATATTTCCCTGCACTACGTGATGCACCGCCCACGGCACTGGGCCTACCGTTTCATTCCTGGACTGGTGGCCAACCACGATTTGCATCACCGCAAGGGGATCGAGAAGAATTTTGGTGTGTCTTCACCGCTTTGGGACTTTATATTTCGCACGTATTGGCGTGAAGAGGCAGTAAAGGAAGAAAATAATTCAGTACATGGCAATGGGTAGAACCGTAGAGAAGCTCTAAACTGAAAACCTATTACTGAGTGCCTTAGGAGCGACTCTGCATTATCGCTCTTAGCCACGAAGTCAGACACGTGTCATTAGAAAAACCTCCAGGCCGGCAGGGATCTTGACTGAACACGCCTGTTCAATTCGCGTGATTTGTTTGTCATCCAAATGATGATCATTTGCAACCATCCACTCATGCTCCCAGTCCATAAGCTTCTTCAAGTCATCCAGCGTTATTTTAATTTCCTGCTCATAGCAGGAATAATTCTCTTCAGGAAGAAAACCCCGAACAAAATGTTTCATGGGCTCAACCCTCGACAGATTTTCGGTTTTATTTAAACCCAGGCCTCATACAGAACCTTCTCCAGCCGCTTGCTGACCTCACCCGCTTAGCACCTCTCGCAGCAATTTATGAGACAAGACTAGACATAACAATCCAATTGAAAAAACAAATCATCGGGAAAAACTAATCCACTTGCTTTCTCAATTTCCAAAAGCTGACTCACCGATAAATCATAGACATAGATACAATCTTCATCAGTCGCCCACCCCATAATACTCTTTAGCTCACTTAGCTTTATCGAAACATGCTGTCTGTACACAGCAACATCCGCGCCAGACTTATAGCCCATCACCCTATGGTTCATAGTTAGCTCCGTGAAATCTATTCCTACGCTATTGCTGTTACCTCAAGGCAAGGAGCACTCTTCCTGAACAACCCCATCAGGCATAGCAGTTCAAATGAAGTTCCAGATCTTTGGGAAATTCTAACGAACAAACCTTTTCAATCACCATAACTTGCTGCCCAGTCAGTTTGTATACATAGAGAAAATCATCATCCTCAACCCACCCCATGATGGGCTTTAACTCGGCCACCGTCAGCGAAACATCCATCTTGAACGAAGGAATCTCTTCTGCTGGAGCATACCCTCTGATTGCGTGCTTCATGAGCTCATAACTCCTCAAAGAAACTATTGATAGCAAGTCAAATAATAATCAAGCCCCTTCGGAAAACTCAATGCGCTCACCCTTTCGATACTCGCTGCCTGGTCAGTTTCTAACTGACAATCATAAATAGCATCCTCATCACTTTCCCATCCCATAATCACCTTCAGCTCCTGCAGAGAAATATTTAAATCCTGACTAAAAACCACAAAATCTTCACCTAGCACCACACCTTTAGCCACATACCTCATAGTTTTATTTCAGGCAGTTGTCATTAAAAAAAGCTCCAAACCCTCTGGAAATTGAGTATTACAAGCCTGCTCAATTTTTCTGATTCTATGTTCATCGAGTCGATAATCATAGACGACCCAGCTCTCATCCTCCCACTCCATCAGAGCCGTCAGATCAGAAACACTAATTTTTATAATCTGTTCGTAACATGGAAAATCTTCATCCGGTAAAAAACCTACAACCGTATGCTTCATGGCTCTATTCTCCTTTTCGGATCTGCAGATTTGGTTTGAGTACCTGTTTCATAATTGAATTCACCAAGATGCTTACCACGCTTATTATATTTTTCAACAGCCCCATGCTGGAAATCCCATTCGTAGATAGTCCCGTCTCACGCCCTCCAGCGTGGCCTTAATGAACCGCCACCTTTAACGGAGCCTTTTGGCTTGACTTTCGTGGCGTCCGGAAATGCCGGCAAAAATTCAGGCTTTGGATGATATCCCAGCCCATTCAAGCTCAGCACAATATAAAGCGGCGCCACCCCGGCCCCCACCGGGAACACCAGAATAAAATCCTTGTATTCCGGCGGATAAATCGGATTAACGATGATGTTGTCAGCCTGCGGCGTCGCCGGGAAAACCCAGATATGCGGTGCCTGTGGCGAGGCTTCCAGTGCGGGTATTCCCAACGTGTCGGCAGGATCTACCGACGGCGTCCAGATCAGTTCAATCCCGCCACCCAGCTCCGCGACTTGCTCGGCACCGCGCGGTTGAAACCGGACAACATCCACTTCCTCCCACTCACGGTTGTTGCCGGTGTAGAAGGCATATCCCTTTAGCCGACCGTCTGCTTGCTGCTCGACATTGATGCGCACCCGGGTTCGGGCTCTATTGAGCGCGCGCAGTTGCTCTTCGGAATACAGGGCGCTGTCGCCCAGACTCGATGACCAGAGCAGTGCGGCAAGCCCTGTCAACATGCCTGCGGCGACAGGGGCGGTCACGACGCCGGCTAATGACAACCTGCCAAGCCCCGTCGGCAGGGTATCACCACCTATATTTTCCAGCGGCAGCACGCCGGCACTGTTGACCGTGCGACCGCCCAGAAAAGCATGATTGCCGTAACGCCTCAGGCTCTCGGTCGGCACAAAGCCGTTGGGGTCCCGATAGTCGGTAATCGCATCGGGCAGCAGGCACGACTTGGCGAATATGCAGCCCTTGATCTTGATAACCGGCGCAGGAGCAGGCTCTGGCTGAGGTTTTGGCGCCTGCGGTTTGACCGGTCGAACAACGTATTGGTCTTTACGAACCTGCTCGATTTCCTTTTCCCGCTGTTTCTTTAACCACTGCTCATGACAAACCTTGCAGTGGTGCCCTGCCCACGGTTCGTCGGCCATCTGCATTTATCCGCAAAACAAAGCCGGCGACTCTACTCAGGCAGGTTCATCACTACATGGATGGAATGTAATAAAGTGCGAGGTGATTTTTTATCAAAATATCAGTGATCGCCCTGTTTAAAGGGGACTTCACCTATACAGACTTACGAATTAAAGAAACATCCAGAAAGACTCTTGATCGACAATTAAATACCAACAAACCAAAACTTCTTCCGCACACGCACCGACGTCTGATTCTTCCGTAGGAATCGTCCTTAAACGCCCAAACGCGCCCCCGACCCGGCCATTTCAACCTAGCATTCGCTTCTCCAACCCACAGAGGAAGCAGTGCCATGCCATTTGTAGTCAGGGAAGGCGATTCCACCACCACCGGCGGTTTCGTATTGGCCGCCTCCGCCACGGATGTGATCGACTTGCGCCGGGTGGCGCGCATGGGTGACCCAGTGTGGTGCCCGGCGTGCAAGCGTGTCGGGTTTATCGCGCAGGGCAATCCGACCTGGGTCGACGAGCAGGTCGCCGTGGCCACGCATGGGCATCAGGTGCAATGTGGCTGCAAGCCAGGCAGCAATTGCGTGAATGCCTCTCAGGAGAACTTCAAGGCCGATATGGAGGCGACCATTGCCATCCCGGACGACCTGGCCGAAACCGCGCGTGAAAACGCTCGGCAATTGACCCTGTCGATCAAGGACGGAACGTTCAACTCAAGACTGTTCCGCCCGATTGCCTGATCACTCTTGCGCGTGGGTTTCCAGATAATGGTGCAAGTCCACAAACTGTTGGGTCAGCTTGTGCCGGGGGTCCAGATGGATCAAGGGCAGGTTGACCTGGTGCGACTCGCGCATCTTGACCGAAGCGTTGAGGTACACCGGCAAGACCGGCAGACCCTCGGCAATCAGTTCGTTGAGCATCTGCTGCGGCAGGCTGGCACGGGGCTGGAACTGGTTGACGATGATGCCTTCGACCTGCAAGTCCTCGTTATGGTCTTCCTTGAGGTCTTCAAGCTCACGGATCAGGCCGTAGAGGGCCTGGCGGGAAAAGCTGTCGCAGTCGAACGGAATCAACACCTTGTTGGCCGCGATCAGGGCCGACACCGCATAAAAATTCAGCGCTGGCGGGGTGTCGATGTAAATGCGCTCGTAATCTTCATCCAGCGAATCGAGCAGTTTGCGCAGTTTGTTGATCTTGTGCTTGGCCTCAAGCTTGGGCTGCAATTCGGCTAGTTCTGCGGTGGCGGTGACCACATGCAGGTTGTCGTACGGCGTTTCGTAGATGTCGACATGGTTCTTGCGGGCGAACGGTGCTGAAGACAGCGTGTTCTTGAAAAACTCGGCGATCCCCATCGGAATATCGTCGCCGGTGAGCCCCGTAAGGTACTGAGTCGAGTTGGCTTGGGAATCAAGATCGATTAGCAGTGTCCTATAGCCCTCGTTGGCACTGACCGCTGCCAGATTGCAGGCGATGCTGGACTTGCCCACACCGCCCTTTTGATTGAACACCACGCGACGCATGTCTGGATCTCCCTGATAGGTAAAAACTGAACGGACCAGTCTGATCAGTCAAACCTACCGAGTCTAGGCGATGTATGTGACATTTTTGTGTACACCGCCAAATCGGGCGTGATCATGGCCATATAGCTGCAATAACGCCGCCTTCAGTCGGAAACAGAGAAGCGGTACACAGATAATGTGTAACAAATTTGCTACGCATGACCCCCATCAGGATAATGCGCGCACTCGGTCAAAAGTCACGCCAAGGTCGGTGTCGTTCCGGTATTCACGGTACGAAGTAGTCAGCCCGCAGGGGCGGGAAGAAAATCTTTGATCACGTTCAACATCGCACAATGGCGTGCCTGGGCTCCTGGCCTGGCAAGCGTCGATGACTGGCACCAGTGGAGCCAGAATCCGGCGCTGCTGCCTGCCAGCGACGAGGCCCCGGATGTCTCGTTTCTGCCAGCCATGCAACGCCGACGTCTCGGGCGCATGGCACGCATGGCGTTTGCCGTGGGCTGGCCACTGGCTGAAGGCTACGAGCATCTGCCGCTGGTGTTTGTCTCCCGCCACGGCGAAACGCCTCGTACCTTCGACATCCTTCGTGACCTGGCCGCCGACGAGCCACTGTCACCGACTCAATTCAGCCTTTCAGTGCATAACGCGGTCATCGGCCTGTGGTCGATCATGCGCGGCTCGACCTGCGAAATGACCGCCCTGGCAGCGGCCGGCGATGGCCTGGAGCATGGCGTGTTCGAAGCCGCCACGCTGCTGGCCGAAGGCGCACCGGCGGTGCTGCTGGTGGTCACCGAAGAGCAGCCGCCGCAGGCCTACGCGCAGTGGATCGACGATGTACCTTTTCCGTATGCCGTCGGCCTGTTGCTGACACCCGGCAGCGACTGGCAACTGACCTTGAGCAGCGACGCACAGGATGTCGAAGGCCCTGACTGGCCTCACGCGCTGAACCTGCTGCGCACCCTCAATACCGGGCAATCCGCCTGCCAACATCCGTGGAACAAGCGTTTATGGAACTGGCAACGCAATCACTGAACAAGCCTCGCGACGCCTATTACTGGCGCTTGCTGGCCACTGCAATCAGCTTTGCCCTGTTCGGCATCGGCGGCCTGTGCCTGCGCCTGATCATTTTTCCGCTGCTGGCCTGCCTGCCGGGCGACAAGGCCAGCCATCAGCGCCGTGGCCGGCGCACCATCAGCCGGCTGTTCTGGTTGTTCATTCGTCTGATGGCGCGCATGGGCGTGCTGACCTATGAAGTGCGCGGCGCCGAGAAGCTTGGTCGTCCGGGGCAGATGATCATTGCCAACCACCCCTCGCTGATCGACGTGGTGTTCCTGATCGGGCTGGTGCGCGACGCCAATTGCGTGGTCAAGCGCAGCCTCTGGGACAACCCCTGCACCCGCGGCCCGGTGCGCACCGCAGGCTATGTCAGCAACGACGGCAGCATGGACATGCTCGACCTGACCGTCGATGGCCTCAAATCAGGCCAGACCCTGATCATCTTTCCCGAAGGCACGCGCACCACGCCGGGCAAGGCGCCGGCCTTTCATCGCGGGGCGGCGGCCATTGCCCTGCGCGGGGCGCGGGTCATTACCCCGGTGACCATCAAGGTCAGCCCCACCACCCTGACCAAGGCCGAACCCTGGTACCGCATTCCGCAACGCCGTGTGCATTTTTGCCTCACCGTGGGGGCCGACATCGACCCCGACCGCTTTGCCGTGCTTGGCCCGGCGCCTCTGGCGTCGCGCAAACTCAACGATTACCTGCATGACTATTTCATCAAGGAGCTCGCCGCAGATGAGCGATCTACACCGGGACATTAAGCAACTGATCATCGACGCACTGGGTCTGGAAGACATCAGCACCCAGGACATCGGCAACGACCAGATCCTGTTCGGCGAAGGCCTGGGCCTGGACTCGGTCGACGCCCTGGAGCTGGGCCTGGCCATTCAGAAACGCTACGGCATCAAGATCGATGCCGAGGCCAAGGACACCCGTTCGCACTTCACCAGCGTCGACAGCCTCGCGGCCTTCGTCAGCGCCAGACAGCCGGCCTGAGGACTGATCATGCAAACCCGTGAAGACATCTTCGAAACCCTGCGCAGCGCCCTGGTCGAGCTGTTCGAGATCGAACCCGAGCGCGTCACCCTGGACGCCAACCTGTATCAGGACCTGGAAATCGACAGCATCGACGCCGTCGACCTGATCGACCACATCAAACGCAAGACCGGCAAAAAGATCGCCGCCGACGAATTCAAGTCGGTACGCACGGTCAATGACGTGGTCGAAGCGGTCTACCGGCTGGTCAACAGCGCCGCATGAAGCGGCTGGTCAGCCTGCTGCTGGTACTGGTCGGTGTGCTCTATCCGTTTGCCGTGTATGCCGGCATGGAGCACTTCGCCCCCTGGCAATTTGCGTTGCTGCTCGCCAGCCTGTGGCTGGCCCGCGCCGTCACTGGCGAGCGCCGTCCGGGTAGCCTGGCGATGGCGCTGGTGGCCCTGACGTTCTGCCTGCTGCTGGCAGTGCTCGATAGCCCAAGGGTGTTGCGTTGGTACCCGGTATTGATCAGCGCCTTCATGCTGTGCCTGTTCGGCACGAGTCTGATACGCGGCATGCCGATCGTCGAGCGCATGGCACGGCTCAGCGACCCTGATTTGCCCGAGGTCGCGATTCGTTACACGCGCCAGGTAACGTGGGTGTGGTGCGGTTTTTTTCTCGTTAACGGCCTGATCGCCGCCAGCCTGACGCTGTGGGCGCCGCTGCATTGGTGGGCGCTGTGGACCGGGCTGATTTCCTATGGATTGATGGGCCTGCTGTTCGCAGGTGAATGGATTGTCCGCCGGCGTGTCAGAGGCGGCGCATAAAAAAATGAACGACATGAACTGGTTAAATCTTGAACACCTGCTGCTCGATGCCGATCCCGACAGGCTGCTCTGTCCGCAGCCGGCGCTGAGCCATGCACAGTTTTGCGCGCAGGCGCTGAGCGCCGCCGCCGGCCTGCAAGCGCGGGGTGTGCAGCGCCTGGCGATCCACCTGGAAGATGCCGGCGACCTGGCCATCGCGCTGTTCGCCGCCTGGCGCGCCGGGGTCAGTGTATTGCTGCCCGCCGATCTGCAAGCGCAGACCCGCGAACGCTGGAATCCGCAGGTCGACCTGTGGCTCAGCGAGCAACCTGGCGATGTGCGCCTGAGCGAGCTGTTGGCCGAACCGTTGCTGCCCGCTGCGCTGGACCTGGATGAATGCCGCCTGAGCCTGTGCACCTCCGGTTCCAGCGGCGAGCCCAAGCGCATCGACAAGCGCCTGCGCCAGCTCGACAACGAAGTGCGCGGCCTGGAAAAGCTGTGGGGCGCCGAACTCGGCAATGCCTGCATCATCGGCAGTGTGGCGGCCCAGCATATCTACGGTTTGCTGTTCCGGGTGCTGTGGCCGCTGTGCGCCGGGCGGCCGTGGGAACGTCGGCAATTGCCCTTCCCCGAAGACCTGCAACGCACCAGTGGCGAGCACCCGGCGTTTGCCTGGGTCGCCAGCCCCGCGCTGCTCAAGCGCATGGGCGACAACCTCGACTGGCCGGCCCTGAGCGCGGTACGCCGGGTGTTTTCTTCTGGTGGCGCACTGCCCGAAGACGCCGCCAGCAGCCTGCACCAGCGGCTGGGGCAATGGCCTACCGAGATTTTCGGCAGCTCGGAAACCGGCGGTATCGCCTGGCGTCAGGGCCAGCCGCTGTGGCAAGCCTTTGATGGTGTGCAGTTGACGCAAGACAGCGAAGGCGCCTTGCAGGTGCGCTCGACCTATCTGCCGCCCGACCATATCGAGCAGACCGCCGACGCCGCACGCTTCGAAGCCGATGGCCGTTTTGCCTTGCTGGGCCGACTGGACCGCATCGTCAAACTCGAAGAAAAACGTATTGCCCTGCCCTCGCTGGAGCAGGCACTGGCCAGCCATGCGTGGGTCAGCGAGGCGCGCCTGGGCGTGGTGCAGGAACGCCGCGCCTCGCTGGGCGCTTTGGTAGTGCTCAGCGACAGCGGCCTGCATGCCTTGCGTAATCAGGGCCGCCGCGCCCTGACCGAAACCTTGCGCCAACACCTGAGCGGCCATTGTGAACCGCTGGCCCTGCCGCGTCGCTGGCGGCTGCTGTTGCAACTGCCGCTCACAACCCAAGGCAAACTGCCACAGGCCCAGGTCGAAGCCCTGCTCGCTGCGCCACGCGGCAAAGGCCCGGAACTGCTGAGCCAGCAAACCCTGGACGACACCTTGCACCTTGAGCTGCAAGTGCCGCCGGACCTTGCGTATTTCACCGGACATTTTCCCAAGGTGCCGGTGCTGCCCGGCGTGGTGCAGGTCGACTGGGCCATGCAACTGGGCCAGCGCTTGCTGGAGCTGCCGCCGCGTTTTGCCGGCATGGAAGTGCTCAAGTTCCAGCAACTGGTGCGCCCCGGCGACCGCCTGAGCCTGACCCTGCGCTTCGATGCGCAACGCGGCAAACTGTATTTCGCCTACCACAACCAGCAACAGGCGCCCTGCTCCAGCGGCCGGCTGCTGCTGGAAGGGCAAAAGCAGGAGCCCGCTCATGCATAACCCTTGCGCAGTCATCCCGGTCTTCGATCACGAACTGGCCGTGCCCAACGTGGTCAAGGCCCTGCGCGACGCCGGCTTGCCCTGCGTACTGGTCGACGACGCCAGCAGCCCGGCGTGCGCCCAGGTGTTGCAGCAACTGGCCACGCTCGAGGCCGTGTATCTGGTGCGCCTGCCGGTCAATCAGGGCAAGGGCGGCGCAGTCATCGCAGGCTTCCATGAGGCGGCCAGGCTGGGCTTCAGCCATGCCTTGCAGGTCGATGCCGACGGCCAGCATGACCTCAGCGACATCGGCCGTTTTCTCGAGCAGTCGCGCCAGCACCCGCAGGCGCTGATCTGCGGCTACCCGCAATACGACGCCAGCGTGCCCAAGGGCCGGCTGTATGCGCGCTACCTGACCCACGTCTGGGTGTGGATCAACACCCTGTCGCTGCACATTCGCGACTCGATGTGCGGCTTTCGGGTCTACCCGCTGGCGCCGGTGCTCGCGCTGATCGGGAAGGTCAATCTGGGCCGGCGCATGGATTTCGACACCGAGATTCTGGTGCGCCTGTCGTGGCGCGGCCAGCCGATGCGCTGGCTGCCGACCAAGGTGCATTACCCGCAGGACGGCCTGTCGCACTTTCGCCTGTTTCACGACAACGCGCTGATCTCGAAAATGCACACCAAGCTGTTCTTCGGCATGCTGCTGCGCCTGCCGGTGCTGTTGTGGCGCAAGGTCTCGCCGCAAGCCAAGGTGCAGCCATGAGTGCGCCGCCAGACGACAAGCACTGGGCCGACCGCGAAGAGCGCGGCAGTTTCATGCTGATGAAGCTCACCGCCTGGGCCGTGCGTGTACTGGGCCGGCGCCTGCTTAGCCCGGTGCTGTATGGCATCGTGCTGTACTTCTTTATCTTCGGCCGCACCGCCCGACGCAGCATTCATGAGTACCAGCAGCGTCTGGCGCAGTGGAGCGGCCGGCCTGAGCTGCGGCCCACCACCTGGAAGGTATTCCGCCAGTTCATGGCTTTTGCCGAGGCTTTGCTCGACAAGCTGGATGTATGGAACGGCAAGCTGCGCATCGAGCAGATTCGTATCGTCGACACCGCCGGGCTGCGCACTCAACTGCGCGGTGCACGCGGGCAACTGCTGGTCGGTGCGCACCTGGGCAACCTCGAAGTCTGCCGGGCGCTGGCCGAGCTGGGCGAGAAGGTCACCATGAACGTGCTGGTGCATACCAAGCACGCCGAGCGTTTCAACCGCTTGCTGGGCGAAGCCGGCGCGACCAACCTGCGGCTGGTGCAGGTCAGCGAACTGGACCCTGCGATCATGCTGCAACTGAGCCAGCGTCTGGACGACGGCGAGTGGCTGGCGATTGCCGGCGACCGCGTGCCGCTGCATGGCGGCCGCCATGTGCAAGTCGACTTTCTCGGCGCACCGGCGGCGTTGCCGCAAGGCCCGTGGCTACTGGCCGGGCTGCTCAAGTGCCCGGTAAACCTGTTTTTCTGCCTCAAGGACGCGCAGGGCTATCGGGTGATCCTCGAACCCTTCACCGACGCGGTGCAATGGCGCCGCAGCGACCGTGCCGAGGTCATTGCCCACTGGGCCGCACGCTACGCCGAACGTCTGGCGCACTACTGCCTGCAAGCCCCGCAGCAGTGGTTCAATTTCTATCCTTTCTGGAAGCATCGATGACTCATCAAGTGACCGACACCGTGACCTTCGGCGCCCAGCCGCTGAGCATCGAGCAGGTGCTGGCCGTCGCCAACCGCGAGGCACCCACCGCCCTGCAAGCCGATGCCGAATACCGCGCACGCATTGCCCGTGGCGCGCAGTTTCTCGACTCGCTGCTGGACAAGGAAGGCGTGATCTACGGCGTCACCACCGGCTACGGCGACTCGTGCGTGGTGGCCGTGCCGTTGCAGCACGTCGAAGCGTTACCCCGCCATTTGTACACCTTTCACGGTTGCGGCCTGGGCAAGCTGCTAGACGAGCGCGCCACCCGTGCGGTGCTGTCGGCGCGTTTGCAGTCGCTGTGCCACGGCGTGTCGGGGGTGCGGATCGAGCTGCTGGAACGCTTGCAGGCCTTTATCGAGCACGATGTGCTGCCGCTGATTCCCGAAGAAGGCTCGGTGGGCGCCAGCGGCGACCTGACCCCGCTGTCTTACGTGGCCGCGACCTTGTCGGGCGAGCGTGAGGTGTTGTATCGCGGCGAGCGCCGCCCGGCACTCGACGTGCATCGCGAGCTGGGCTGGGAACCGCTGGTGCTGCGCCCCAAAGAGGCGCTGGCCCTGATGAACGGCACCGCAGTGATGACCGGCATTGCCTGCCTGGCCTTTGCCCGCGCCGACTACCTGCTGCAACTGGCCACGCGCATCACCGCGATGAACGTCGTGGCCCTGCAAGGCAACCCCGAGCATTTCGACGAGCGCCTGTTCGCGGCCAAGCCGCACCCCGGCCAGACCCGGGTCGCCGCCTGGCTGCGTCAGGACCTGGCGATCGACGCACCGACCGCGCCGCTGCATCGCCTGCAAGACCGTTATTCGCTGCGTTGCGCGCCGCATGTGCTGGGCGTACTGGCCGACAGCCTGGGCTGGCTGCGTTCGTTCATCGAGACCGAACTGAACAGCGCCAACGACAACCCGATTATCGACGGCGACGAAGAGCGCGTGCTGCACGGCGGGCACTTCTATGGTGGGCACATTGCCTTTGCCATGGACAGCCTCAAGACCCTGGTGGCCAACGTCGCCGACCTGCTCGACCGCCAGCTCGCGCTGCTGGTGGACGTGCGTTACAACCACGGCCTGCCGAGCAACCTGTCGGGCGCCAGCGCCGAGCGGGCAATGATCAACCACGGCTTCAAGGCGGTGCAGATCGGCGCCAGCGCCTGGACCGCCGAAGCCCTGAAAAACACCATGCCAGCCAGCGTGTTCTCGCGCTCCACCGAATGCCACAACCAGGACAAGGTGAGCATGGGCACCATCGCCGCCCGCGATGCGATTCGCGTGCTGGAGCTGACCGAACAGGTCGCCGCCGCTACGCTGATCGCCGCCAATCAGGGCCTGTGGCTGCGCAGCCGGCAAGCCGATGCGCGTCCGCTGCCACCAGCGCTGGCCGCCATGCACACGCAATTGAGCGAAGACTTTGCCCCGGTCATCGACGACCGAGGTCTTGAGGGCGAGCTGCGCCTGTGCCTGCAACGTATTGCCGACCGCCACTGGAGGTTGCATGCGCAGTAAAGGATTGATCGACGTCGACACCGAAGTCGTCGTGCCGTTTTTCGATGTCGACATGATGAACATCGTCTGGCACGGCCACTACGTCAAATACCTCGAAGTGGCGCGTTGCGCGCTGCTCGACCACATCGGCCACAACTACATGCAGATGGTCGAATCGGGCTACGGCTGGCCGGTGATCGACCTGCAACTGCGTTATGTACGCGGCGCGGTGTTCGGCCAGAAGCTGATCGTGCGCGCCAGCCTGGTCGAATGGGAGAACCGCCTGAAGATCAATTACCTGATCAGCGACGCCGCCACCGGCGAACGCATGACCCGCGCCAGCACCGTGCAGGTCGCCGTCGACGTCGCCACCCGCGAGATGCAACTGGCATCCCCCAAAGTCTTTACCGACGCCGTGCAGAAGGCCTTGCCATGAAACGCTTGCTCACCGCCCTGACGCTGTTGTGCCTGTCCTCACTGGCCCAGGCCTTCGACCTGCAACAGCTCAGTGCGCAACTGGCCAAACCTGTGGTGGTCGAGGGGCGTTTCAGCCAGGAGAAACACCTGCGCGCCCTGCCGCAGCCGCTGGTCAGCACCGGCAACTTCGTGCTGGCGCGGGATTTCGGCCTGCTGTGGCTGCTGGAAACCCCGCTGAAACAGGACTACCGCATCACCAATGCCGGCATCGCCCGGCGTCAGGGCTCAAGCTGGCAACTGCTGCCGGGCAAGAGCGCCGGTACCGAGCAGAACCGCCTGTTTCTCGCCGTGTTGCAAGGCGACAGCAGTGGCCTGCAACGCGATTTCGAGTTGCAACTGAGCGGCGATGCCCAGGCCTGGAAACTGATCCTGACCCCGCGCTCGGTGTTGCTGCAACAGGTGTTTCGCCAGATCAATATCGACGGCGGCGAGCTGGTGCAACGTATCGAACTGCTCGAAACCCAGGGTGACAGCACCGTGCTGAACATGATCGACAGCCACAGCGCACCTGCGCTCAGCGATGCCCGGCGTAATGACTTCAAATCCTGAGCGGCATCTGCCGCGCCTGTTCCTGCTGATGCTGCTGGCAGTCATGGCGCTGGCCGGCTGGCAGTGGCGTGACGGCCCGCCGCTGTCGGCCAACCTCATGGAACTGGTGCCGGGCAGCCGCCCCGACCCGTTGGAGCTGCGCGCCGAACAACGCATGCAAGAACCGCTGAACCGCGAAATGCTGGTGCTGGTCGGGCACGCCGAGCGCGAGCAAGCGATCAAGCTGACCCAGCATCTTGCAGAACAATGGCAAGTCAGCGGGCTGTTCGAGAAGGTCCAGTGGAACCTGCAAGCCGACCTGCCGGCGCTGCGCGAGCAATTGCTGCAAGGCCGGCTGGCGATGCTGCCGGCTGCCGATCGCAAGCAGTTGATCGAGCAACCACAGGCGTTTATCGAACAGCGCGTGCAAAGCCTGTTCGACCCGTTTGCCGGCTTCAGTCTGGTGGCAAACCAGGACGACTGGCTGGGCCTGACCGGGCGTATCCAGAATGCGCTGCCGCGCACGGGCTCGGTGGAGCCAGACCTGGCCAGCGGCGCGCTGATTGCCCAAGCCGATGGCCTGCAATGGGCGCTGCTGCGCGTGCGCACCGCCAACGATGCCTTCGACATGCACCTGCCGACTCAGGTAGCCGCGTTGCTGGCCACGGCCCGCGAGCAGGCCGCGCAGGATAACGGCAGGCTGCTGGCTGCCAGCGGCTTGCTGTACGCCGCCGCCGGCCAGAAGCAGGCCAGTCAGGAAATCACCTGGGTCGGCGGCGGCGCCACGGCCGGCATTCTGCTGCTGTTGCTGCTGGCTTTCCGCCGCTGGCGGGTGTTGCTGGCCTTTGTGCCGGTGCTGGTGGGCATGCTGTTTGGCACAGTGGCCTGCGTGGCGATTTTCGGCCATCTGCATGTGATGACGCTGGTGCTGGGCTCCAGCCTGATCGGCGTGGCGGTGGATTACCCGCTGCACTATTTGTCCAAGAGCTGGACGCTGAAACCGTGGCGCAGCTGGCCGGCACTGCGCCTGACCCTGCCGGGCCTGACGTTGAGCCTGATCACCAGTTGCATCGGTTATCTGGCGCTGGCGTGGACGCCGTTTCCGGCCCTGACGCAAATTGCCGCGTTCTCTGCCGCCGGGCTGATCGGTGCCTGGCTGGCGTCGGTGTGCTTGCTGCCGGCGTTGCTGGCCAAGGTCGAACTGCGCCCGGCGCACTGGCCGTTGCAGGTCGCCCAGCGCCTGCTCGACTGGCGCGAAGCGCTGTTGAACAAGATCAATACGCCGCTGTTGCTGGTGCTGCTGATGGCCTTCTGTGCCGCCGGCCTCTGGCAACTGACCACCCGCAACGACATTCGCCAATGGGTCTCGGCGCCACCAGCCCTGACCGACGAAGCCCAGGCGATTGCGCGCATCACCGGTTACCAGCCGACCAGCCAGTTCTTTCTGATTCGCGGCGCAGACGAGCAGCAGTTGCTTGAGCGCCAGAACGCCCTGACCCAGCGCCTCGACACGCTGGTCAGCGAGAAAACCCTGCGCGGCTATATGGCGCTTAACCAGCTGCTCGCCGCGCCCAGCGAACAGCAGGCCGTGCGCGCCGCCCTTGAAAAGCTGCCTGGGCATTGGCAGCCACTGCTGGCGCTGGGCGTCACTGCCGAGACCTTGAGTAACGAACTGCGTCAGTTGCAGGCGTTGCCCGTGCAAGACATCGATCAGGCGCTGGCCGGACCGGTCAGCGAACCGTGGCGCACGCTGTGGCTGGGACGCAGCAGTATAGAGAGCGACAACGGCGTAGCCGCCATCGTCAGCCTGCAAGGCCTGAATAACCCGACCCTGCTGCACGCCCAGGCCAAGGACTTGCCCGGCGTGCAACTGGTCGACCGCCTCGGCGCGCTGAACGGCGTGTTCGCCCAGACCCAGATCAGCGCCGCCGAACTCAAGCTGCTGTCGTGTGGGCTGATCGTCGTGTTGTTGATCGCCCCTTTTGGCCTCGGCGGTGCGCTGCGCATCGTCGCCCTGCCGCTGCTGGCGGCGCTGTGCAGTCTGGCGTGCCTGGGCTGGCTGGGCCAGCCGCTGACCCTGTTCAGCCTGTTCGGCCTGCTGCTGGTGACGGCAATCAGCGTCGATTACGCGATCCTCATGCGCGAACAAGTCGGCGGTGCTGCGGTCAGTTTGCTCGGCACGTTATTGGCTGCCATTACCACCTGGCTGTCGTTCGGCCTGCTGGCGCTGTCGCAGACACCGGCGATCAGCAACTTTGGCCTGTCGGTCAGCCTCGGGCTGGTGTTCAGCTTTTTGCTCGCTCCGTGGGCCAGCCCGCGCGCGCTCAAACACACTGAGGCTCACCCATGATGATCCTGCTGTTCTGGCTCATGGCCCTGCTGGCCTTTACCTGCGCCACCTGGATTGGCAGCCGGTTGGGGTTGATTCCAATCGTCAGCCAGTTGCTGCTGGCCACCTTCGGCCTGCCGCTGTTGATGCTGCTGTGGATCGAGCCGCACTGGCAGCTCACGGGTGCGCAACTGATTGCGCCGGTGTGGCTCAAGACCTTGTACAGCCTGGCGTTTGCGCTGGTGCTGGGGCATATCCTCAGCGATGTGATCGAGGTACGGCTCGACCGCCAGAGCCTGAAAATTGCGGTGCCGAGTTTTCTCGTGCCGTTTGCCGGCGGCCTGGCCTGTGCGCTGTGGCTGCTGCCGGAACAAGCCTGGCTCAGTGATCTGGCCGTGGGGCTGGTATTTGCGATTACCGCAATTCCGGTGCTGTACCTGTACCTCAAGCACATCGGCTACCCGCTCGAAGCGACTCATCGGCTGGTGCAGGCGGCAATCATCATCGACCTGACCTGCTGGAGCCTGTTCGCGCTGGCCCAAGGCAGCCTGCAGTTGAGCAGCCTGTTGCTGCCGCTGCTGATGGCCTGCGCGCCATTGCTGTTGCGCGTGCTGCGCATCCGCCAGCCGCTGGTCTACAGCCTGGGCTTTTTCGCCCTGCTGGTGGTGGCCGAGCATTACCGGCTTAACGCGCTGATCTTCGGCATCGGTTATCTGCTGTGCATGGCGCGCCTCAAGCAAGCCTGGGTGCTACCGATCAAGCCGGATGTACTGCGCGCCCTGCAAAACTATCTGGCCGTGCCGCTGCTGCTGACGTTTGGCCTGGTGCAGATCAACGTGCACACCGCCCTCGGCGCGCTGGACAGCCTGCAACTGGCGGCGCTGATTGTGGTGCCGATCGCCGCCAAGCTGCTGGGTAACTGGCTGGGCCTGTGCTGGGCGCCACCGTCGTTTCCCGGTGCCAGCCGCTGGCGCGAAAGCGTGCTGCTGAACATTCGCGGCCTCAGCGAAATCGTCTTTCTCAACATGCTGCTGCAACAGCAACTGATCAGCGCCGCACTTTATCTGGCGCTGATGCTGATGAGCCTGCTGGCCACCCTGATGCCGGCGCTGGTCGGGCTGGGCCGCAAAAATCTTTCATTCGCTACTGCTACCGACAAACCGGTAAGGAACTCCTGTGCCAATCACTGATAAGGAACATCGCACGGTCGTGGTCATCGGCGCAGGCCCTGCCGGCGCGATTGCCGCCGCCTTGCTCAAACGCAAGGGCCACGATGTGCTGGTCATCGAGCGCCAGGCGTTCCCGCGGTTTTCCATCGGCGAAAGCCTGCTGGCGCACTGCCTGGACTTCGTCGAAGAAGCCGGCATGCTCGACGCCGTGCAGGCGGCGGGCTTCCAGTTGAAGAACGGCGCGGCCTTTGCCTGGGGCGATGAGTACAGCGATTTCGATTTCGGCGACACGTTCAGCCAGGGCAAGCCGACCACTTTCCAGGTTCAGCGCGCCAGCTTCGATCAGTTGCTCGCCGATCAGGCCGCGCAGCAAGGTGTCGAGATTCGTTACCTGCACGAGATTGTCAGCGTCGATTTCAGCCGCGCACAACCGCAATTGCAGGTACGTCGCGAAGACGGCAGCGAGTACACCGTGCAAGCCGGTTTCGTGCTGGATGCCAGCGGCTATGGCCGGGTATTGCCGCGCCTGCTCGACCTTGAGGCGCCGTCGGACTTTCCGCTGCGCCAGGCGGTGTTCACCCACGTCGAAGACCACATCCAGAGCCCGCCTTTCGACCGCAACAAGATCCTTGTCAGCGTGCACCCGCACCAGCGCGACGTGTGGTTCTGGTCGATCCCGTTCAGCAACGGCCGTTGCTCGATCGGCGTGGTCGCCAGCGCCGAGCGTTTCAAGAACAAGCCCGACGATCTGGACGCCTGCCTGAAGGCCTTCATCGCCGAAACGCCAAGCCTGAGCAAAGTGCTGGAAAATGCCGTGTGGGACACCCCGGCGCGGACCATCGGCGGCTATGCGGCCAACGTCAAATCGCTGCACGGCAACGGCTTTGCCCTGCTGGGCAATGCTGCCGAATTTCTCGACCCGGTGTTCTCCTCGGGCGTGACCATCGCCATGCGTTCGGCGAGCATGGCCGCAGGCCTGCTGGACCGTCAGCTACGCGGTGAAAGCGTCGACTGGGAAAACGACTTCGCCGTGCCGCTCAAGCGCGGCGTCGACACCTTCCGCGCCTATGTCGAAGGCTGGTACGACGGTAGCTTTCAGGACGTGATTTTCTACAAGGACGCGCAACCGGAGATTCGCGCCATGATCTGCTCGATCCTCGCCGGCTATGCCTGGGATATGCGCAACCCGTTTGTCAGCGAACCCAAGCGCCGCCTGCGCATGCTGGCTGAAATCTGCGCGAGCGAGGCCTCATGAGCGGACCGTTCCTGAGCGACAGCTATGTCGAAGAAACCCGCTTCGGCTTCTGGTTCCTGCGCAGCCACACCTGGCAGCACCATGTGCTGCGCGTAGCCATCAACGACCTGCGCGGGCTGTTCAGCGAGCCGTTGCCGAGCAACGCGGTACTGCTGGATGCCGGCTGCGGCCAGGGCAAGTCGTTCCGTTACTTGAACGAGGTGTTCAAGCCAGCGCGCATCATTGGTGTGGATGCCGACCCGCACAGCCTCGAACTAAGCCGCGCCGAAGCCACGCGCCTGGGCCTGAACGTCGAGCTGATCGGCAGCGACTGCGCGTCTTTGCAGGTGGCCGATGCCAGTGTCGACCTGCTGTTCTGTCACCAGACCTTTCACCATCTGGTCGAGCAGCAACAGGCGCTGGCCGAGTTCTACCGGGTGCTCAAGCCCGGCGGTTACCTGCTGTTTGCCGAGTCCACCGAAGCCTATATCGACACCTGGGTGATCCGCTGGCTGTTCCGCCACCCCATGCACGTGCAGAAAAGCGCGGCGCAGTACCTCGACATGCTGCGTGGCCAGGGTTTTCAGTTCACTGACGCCAACGTGTCGTACCCGTATTTGTGGTGGAGCCGCAGCCAGGACTTCGGCCTGCTGGAGCGCCTGAAACTGCGCAAGCCCAAGCCGTTTGGTCAGCGTGAAGAAACCCTGGTCAATGCGGTGGCGCGCAAGCCGCTGGCGAGTGGCGCAGTATGATTCGCGTCTTATGGCTGAGCCTGTTGCTGCTCGCCGGTTGCGCCAGCCAGGCGCCCTTGCCCATGGCCGGGCTGCCGACGCTGCCCTTGCCGCAGCAGTTGCATGTGCAGCGTGAACAGGCCGCCCAGCAGCAGGACTGGCTGTTGATCATCCAGCAGGAAGACGCCGCCTTGCGCTGGTCGATGATGGACCCGCTGGGCATTCCGCAGGCCCGCCAGCGCTTGAGCAACGGTGAATGGCAGGCCGACGGCTTGCTGCCGCCCAACCCCGAAGCGCGTGAGCTGTTCGCCGCGCTGTTGTTCGCCCTGACCCCGGACAACGAACTGGCCAGCCGTTACCCGGCCGCGCAGCAGCAAGGCGCACAACGCCGGCTGCAATCACGCTGGGTTGTGGACTATCGCACCCCGCGCGTGTTCACCCTGAGCCTGCAACAGGGCCTGCGTTATCACATCACCCCACTGGACAACGGAAACGCGCCATGACCGCCTATCTCAATGATCTGGGCCTGGTCTGCGCGCTGGGCAACAGCCGTAGCGAAGTGGCCCGCAAGCTGTTTGCCGGCGACAGCAGCGGCATGCAGAGCGAAAGCGGCTGGGTCGCAGGATCAAGCCTGCCGGTCGGCGCCATTCACGGCGAGCTGCCGCCCATCCCGCTGGAGATGGGCGCCCACAGCCGCAATAACCGCCTGCTGCTGGCCGCCGCCGTGCAGATCGAGGCGCCGATCCGCGCGGCCATCGCCCGTTACGGTGCCGACCGGGTCGGGGTAATTCTCGGCACCAGTACTTCGGGCATCGACGAGGCCAGCCGCAGCATGGGCACCTGGCTGCGCGACCAGACCTTTCCCGAACATTACGATTATCGCCAGCAGGAACTCGGCGCCCCGGCCAGCTTTCTCGCACAGTGGCTGAACCTCAGCGGCCCCGCCTATGTGATTTCCACCGCCTGCACCTCCAGCGCCCGCGCCTTGCTCAGCGCCCGCCGTGCACTGGACCTGGGCCTGTGCGATGCGGTGTTGTGCGGCGGCGTCGACAGCCTGTGCAAACTGACGCTTAACGGTTTCAACGCCCTTGAGGCAGTGTCGAAACAGCGCTGCAACCCGTTCTCGCGCAACCGCGACGGCATCAATATCGGCGAAGCTGCCGTGCTGTTTCTGATGACCCGCCAGGCCAGCGGCGAGCATTCGATTGCCCTGCTCGGTGCCGGCGCCAGCAGCGATGCGCACCATATTTCCGCCCCCGAACCGACCGGGCGTGGTGCGCGCGAAGCCATGCAGCGTGCCCTGCATAACGCAGGTCTTGAAGCCGGCCAGATCGATTACCTGAACCTGCACGGCACCGCCACGCAACACAACGACGCAATGGAAAGCCTGGCGGTGCAAGCGCTGTTTCCGCACGGCGTACCATGCTCGTCGACCAAACCGCTGAGCGGCCATACGCTGGGTGCGGCCGGGGCGCTGGAAGCGGCATTTTGCTGGCTGAGCCTGAGCGGTGATAATCCCGAGCTGGCGCTACCGCCGCATGTCTGGGACGCCGAAGCCGACCCGCAATTGCCTGCCCTGCGCTGGGCCGGGCCCGATACGCGCCTGCCCGCCCACACACCGCGCCGCCTGATGAGCAACTCGTTTGCCTTTGGCGGCAATAACATCAGCCTGATTATCGGAGACGCCGCATGATCGCCTGGCCGGTTGCCGAACTGATCCCCCACGCGGCCGACATGATCCTGATCGATCAGGTAGTGGCGTTCGACGACGACACCATTGAGACCCGCGTGACCGTGCGCCCCGACGGTCTGCTTAACACTGCCGACGGCCACCTGCCGGCCTGGGTCGGCATCGAGCTGATGGCGCAAAGCGTTGCCGCCTTTGCCGGCTGCCAGGCGCGCCAGCGTGGCGAGCCTGTGCAGCTTGGTTTTTTGCTCGGCACGCGCAAATACGAATGCGCTGTTGAGCACTTTCCGGCTGGCAGCGAACTGACGATCAATGCCCTGCGCACTTTGCAGGACGACAACGGCATGGGCGTGTTCGAATGCCGTCTCACTGGCCCGAACCTCGAAGCGTTCGCCCGCCTGAGCGTGTATTGCCCGCCCAACGCCGCCGCTTATTTGAACGAGGACGCCACACATGACTGATTCGATCCTGGTGACAGGCTCCAGCCGTGGCATCGGCCGGGCCATTGCCCTGCGCCTGGCACAGGCAGGTTTCGACCTGGTGCTGCATTGCCGCAGCGGCCTGGCAGAAGCAGAAGCCGTACAGGCCGAAATCCTCGCCCTGGGCCGTCAGGCCCGCGTGCTGCAATTCGATGTCTCGGACCGCGAAGCCTGCCGCACGGTACTGGAGCAGGACGTCGAGACCCATGGCGCCTACTACGGCGTGGTGCTCAACGCAGGGCTAACCCGCGACGGCGCCTTTCCGGCGCTCAGCGAGGACGACTGGGACACCGTGCTGCGTACCAACCTGGACGGCTTCTATAACGTGCTGCACCCGTTGACCATGCCGATGATCCGTCGCCGCGCCGCCGGCCGTATCGTGTGCATTACCTCGGTGTCGGGCCTGATCGGCAACCGTGGCCAGGTCAACTACAGCGCCTCCAAGGCCGGCCTGATCGGCGCCGCCAAGGCACTGGCCATCGAGCTGGCCAAGCGCAAGATCACCGTCAACTGCGTCGCCCCCGGCCTGATCGACACGGCGATGCTCGATGAAAACGTACCGGTCGAAGAACTGATGAAAATGATCCCGGCGCAACGCATGGGCACGCCCGAAGAAGTCGCCGGTGCCGTGAATTTCCTGATGTCCGCCGAAGCCGGCTACATCACCCGCCAGGTATTGGCTGTCAACGGAGGCCTGTGCTGATGAAACGTGTGGTCGTTACCGGCATGGCCGGCATCACCTCGCTGGGCAGCGACTGGGCCACGATCGAGGCCAGCTTCAGCGCCAGCCGCAGCGGCATTCGCTACATGAGCGAGTGGGACCGCTTCGGCGAGCTCAACACCCGGCTGGCCGGGCCCATCGATGACTTCGCCGTGCCCGCGCACTGGACCCGCAAGCAATTGCGCAGCATGGGCCGGGTCTCGCGCATGGCGGTCGCCGCGTCCGAGCAAGCCTTGCGCGATGCAGGCCTGCTCGATGACCCGATCATCCGCGACGGGCGCATGGGCACCGCCTGCGGCTCCTCGACCGGCAGCACCGAAGACATCAAGGCGTTCGGCAACATGCTGCTCAACTCGGTGGCCGACGGCCTGAATGCCAACTCGTACGTGCGCATGATGCCGCACACTACGGCCGCCAATATCAGCATCTTCTTCGGCCTGACCGGGCGTTTGATTCCGACCTCCAGCGCCTGCACCAGCGGCAGCCAGGGCATCGGCTATGCCTATGAGGCAATCAAGTTCGGGCGCCTGCCGCTGATGCTTGCCGGTGGCGCCGAAGAGCTGTGCCCCACCGAGGCCATGGTGTTCGATGCGCTGTACGCCACCAGCCTGAAAAACGACGCCCCGCACACCAGCCCCAGCCCTTACGACGCCGGCCGCGACGGCCTGGTGATCGGTGAAGGCGCCGGCATGCTGGTGCTTGAAGAACTTGAACACGCGCTGGCCCGAGGCGCACACATCCACGCGGAAATCGTCGGTTTCGGCAGCAATGCCGACGGCGCGCACAGCACCCGCCCCGAGCAGGTGACCATGCGCCGCGCCATGGAGCTGGCCTTGCAGGATGCCAACCTGGCGCCCGACGCCATTGGCTACGTCAACGGCCACGGCACCGCGACCGAGCAAGGCGACATCGCCGAGACCCTGGCCACCAGCGAGCTGTTCGGCTCAAGAATGCCAATCAGCTCACAAAAAAGCTTTCTGGGTCACACATTGGGCGCCTGTGGGGCACTTGAGTCGTGGTTCAGCATCGAAATGCTCAACCGCGACCGCTACATCCACACGCTCAACCTGAACGCGGTCGACCCGCAGTGCGGCGCGCTGGATTACCTGAGTGGCGAACCGCGGGTGATGAGCAACGAATTCGTGATGAACAACAATTTCGCATTTGGCGGGGTCAACACGTCGTTGATTTTCCGTCGCTGGGTCTGAGACCCGAACTTTCAAGGAGATGAACCCGATGAAGATGAAATCCTGGATCGCAGGCGCTGCGATTGCCCTGAGTGTTTTGCCCGGCATCAGCCAGGCGCGCGACACCATGCTGCTGTTGCCCTTCGACAAGGTGATCCAGCAGATGACCCAGGAAGGCAAGCTCGACGGCAGCGTTCGCTTCTACCTGGCCGGCGTCACCCCGCGCGGCAAGGTCACCGTGGTCAGCCCTAACGCGATCACCAACAAGAAGACCAACGCCTTCAACAAAAGCGACCCGGAAGCCTGCGAATGGGTGCTGCAATCGGCCATCCTGCAACTGAACGAAGCCGCCAAAGGCGCGGGCGCGAACGCGGTGACCAACATCGCCAGCTACTACAAGAAAATCGAGCGCAAGGACCCGGTGAACTTCGAATGCCACGCCGGCGCGTTCGTGGCGGGCGTGGCGCTGAAAGGCGACCTCAGCAAGGTCAACTGACACCACGCTCGTAGGACCGACTTTAGTCGGGAAGCAGACGCCGCATGACGGCTTTCCCGGCTAAAGCCGGTCCTACGAGTTCACGAGTAGCCCAGTCGCCCGGTTGCCAGCTCGAAGAAGGCGTTGGCCATCGGTGACTGTTCGTCCTTGCGCCGTACCAGCCAGATCGGGCTGGTGGCGCCGGGGTCGAGCAAGGTGCGAAAGGCCACGCCTTCGATGCGTACGCGCTGGTACGACGCCGGCAATATCGTCACGCCCAGCCCCGCCGCCACCAGGCCGATAATCGTCATCGGCTCGCCTGCTTCCTGGGTGATCAGCGGATTGAAACCCGCCGCCCGGGCCAGGCTCATCACTTGCGCATACAGGCCACTGCCGTAGGTCCGCGGGAAGAACACAAACGGCTCATGGGCCAGGTCGGCCATGTGTACGCCCTCTTCACTGCGCAGCGCCAATGGATGATCGGCGCGCATGTACGCCACCAGTGGATCGCGCAGGATTTCAATGGCCACCAGCGAGTCGGGTAACGGCAACGGGCGCATGATGCCCACGTGCATGCTGCCGGCCTCCAGTTGCTCGACCACGTCTTGGCTGATCATTTCCTGCAAGGCCAGATGCACGGCGGGGTACGCCTGGCGAAAGTTGAAGATCGCCTTGGGGATGCTGGAAATGAACGGCGCCGACGCGGTAAAGCCGATCTTCAGTTCACCCAGCTCGCCCAGTTGCGCACGGCGGGCCACATTGGCGGCCTTGTCGACCTGCGCCAGCACCAGTCGCGCCTCATCGAGAAACAGCCGCCCGGCCTCGCTCAGCTCGACCCGACGATTGGTACGCTCGAACAGCCGCGCACCCAGTTCCTGTTCCAGCGCCTGAATCTGCTGGCTCAGCGGCGGCTGGGAAATCCCCAGCGTCTGCGCCGCCCGGCCAAAATGCAGCTCTTCGGCGACGGCAATGAAGTAACGCAGATGACGCAATTCCATACAGCCTCGATCAAGTCGTGAAACCTATCAAACAGGTCGAACAATATATTGGATTGAATCATTAGCGGGCTATATGCTTTTTTCCATGCCAGCTTGTCGCACCCTCCGAGGTCTACCGTGAATCCTGCTTTTGCCCACGCCCCTAGCGATGCCACGACCTATATCGAAAAGGGCACAGCGCAGTTCAAACGCACGGTGCTGGCGCTGTTTGCCGGCGGTTTTGCGACCTTCGCCTTGCTGTATTGCGTACAGCCGATGATGCCGAGGCTGTCTCAGGAATTTGCAATCAGCCCCACACAGGCCAGCCTGGTGCTGTCCATCTCGACCTTCATGCTCGCCATCGGCCTGCTGATCACCGGCCCCATTTCCGACCGCCTGGGGCGCAAGTCGGTGATGGTGCTGGCGATGTTCTGCGCCGCCATCGCCACACTGGCCAGCGCGCTGATGCCCAGTTGGGAAACCCTGCTGGTCACTCGCGCACTGGTCGGCCTGTCGTTGAGCGGGCTGGCCGCCGTGGCCATGACGTACCTGAGCGAAGAAATCCATCCCACCCATCTGGGCCTGGCGATGGGCTTGTACATCGCCGGCAGTGCGGTGGGCGGCATGTCCGGGCGGTTGATCCTCGGGGTGTTGATCGATTACGTGAACTGGCACGTCGCGCTGTTGGTGATCGGTAGCCTGGCGCTGATCGCAGCGGCAGTGTTCTGGCGCATCCTGCCCGAGTCACGCAACTTCCGCCCGCGCTCGCTGCACCCACGCAGCCTGCTCGACGGCTTTGTCGTGCAGTTTCGCGATCCCGGCCTGCCGCTGCTGTTTCTTGCAGGCTTCCTGCTGATGGGCGCCTCGGTCACGCTCTTCAACTACATTGCCTACCGTTTTCTCGAAGCGCCGTACAACCTCAGCCAGGCCGTAGTCGGCCTGCTGTCGGTGGTCTACCTGTCGGGCATCTATAGCTCGGCGAAAATCGGCGGCCTGGCCGACACATTGGGCCGGCGCAAAGTACTCTGGGCCGTGATCGTGTTGATGCTGGCGGGGTTGGGCCTGACCCTGTTCACGCCGCTGGCCGTGGTGATGGTCGGCGTGCTGATTTTCACCTTCGGCTTCTTCGGCGCTCACTCGGTGGCCAGCAGTTGGGTCGGCCGCCGTGCCACCCACGCCCGCGGCCAGGCCGCCTCGCTGTACCTGTTCTGCTACTACGTCGGCTCCAGCGTGGCCGGCACCGCCGGCGGCGTGTTCTGGCACCACGCAGGCTGGAACGGGATCGTGTTGTTCATCGGGTTGCTGTTGTTGCTGGCACTGGGCGTCGCGTGGCGGCTGGCGCGGTTGCAGCCGTTGAGTGGGAAGGATTAGCGACTCAGGTACACTGGCGCATCCGCCTGACCTGGTAAGGAAAACCGCCATGCGCCTCGACCACCTTCACCTGCAGAATTTTCGTTGCTACGAAGATGCTCATTTTGACTTTCAGCCGGGGTTCAATCTGGTGGTGGGGGTTAATGGGAGCGGGAAGACGTCGTTGCTGAAAGGGGTGGCGGCCAGCTTCAAAGATTTTATGGAGGCTCTGGGAATTCATGGCTCGGCGTTGTCCGAGACGGACGTGCGATTTTCAATCGTCGATTTTGACGGCCAGTTCCGCTTTGAACGTTTTTACCCCATCAAGCTTGAAGCGCAAGGCGAGGCTTTTGATTTTCCCGCTTGGAGTCTGTCGTTGGAGCGCAATAGTGCGGGCCAACCGGTCAGCGTTCCTATCAGTATAAAAACCCAGCAAAAGTTGAACTCGCTGGATCCCAGCCAGCCAACAGACCTTGCAATAGTGGCCTTCTATCAAGCCAACCGACGCTGGTCGACTGACGAGGCTTACCTACAGCAGGCAGCGCTGGAAAAGCCATCCAGACTTGACGCGTATAAACAATGGTTCGATGCAGCTGCCAACTTTAAATACTTTGAAAGCTGGCTGGTGGGTAAAACGCTGGAGCGACTGCAAAAAATATCGCGCAAGCCTTCTATAGATAAATTCAACGACGAACTTGAGTGGCTCAACTCGGCAATCCAATGCGCGCTGCCATTCAAGAGCATCGAGTACGACATGGACCTGCGCAGCCTGATCGTCAATCTTGAAGACAAGACCATACCCTTTAACGACCTCAGCGATGGCCAGCGCGGAATAATTGCGCTGTTCGCCGATATTGCCCGCCGGATTTTCCTGCTCAACCCACATCTAGGCAAAGAAGCGCTGGTGGACACAACAGGCGTCATCATCATCGACGAGCTGGATATTCACCTGCATCCAGGCTGGCAACGCAGTATTGCTCCCGCCCTGCAAAAAGCCTTTCCGAAGATTCAATTCATCGCGGCCAGCCACTCGCCACAAATCATCGGCAGTTTGAAACCCGACCAAGTCATCCTCTTACACAATACAAAGGGCTCTCATCCAAGAGTCACTTACGGGCTCGACTCCAGCAGCGTCCTTGAAGACGTAATGGACGTTGCCCAGCGTGCACCAGAAATTGAAGAATTGCTGAACGAGCTGTTCTCCACCCTGGAAGACAATGGCCTTGAACAGGCCCGAAAAAAACTCCAGGCACTGAAAGAAATAGCGCCTGACTTACCCGAGTTTGCAGGCGCTGAAGCCTTGATCAGGCGTAAGGAAATCATTAACCGATGAAGCGGATTATCAAAGGAACTGAGCCCGCTGCCTTCAGCCGATGGAAAGAACAAGCCAATGCAGACTGGACCCCTGTCTACCCTGACTTGCAGAATCCGGAAAAACGGCAATTACACGAGAGCCTGCTGCAAGAACAAAATTTCTTCTGTTGTTATTGTGGCCAGAAGGTCGCTCTTGATAGCAGCCATATCGAGCACTTCAGACCTCAAGAGCATTACCCCAAGCAGGCACTGGACTACGCCAATCTTCATGCATCCTGTCTACGTCAAACCAAACCGGGTAATCCTCTGCATTGCGGTCATCGCAAAGGAAACTGGTTTGATGAACACGCCTTTATTGCCCCGACAGAAGAGACCTGTGAGCAACGCTTTCGCTACCTGCTGACCGGGGGCATACAGCCCACAAACCCCGAAGATAGTGCAGCATCCACAATGATTGAGGTTCTGGCACTGGATATCGCTTACCTCAACCAGCGACGCAAAGAAGCCATCGGAAGTTTTTTCGACGATGAGTTCATCGTGCATACCAATGATCAGGAACTCATGAAGATCATCACAGCCCTGCGCACAGCACCTGCTGAAAAGCAGGTCGCGTTCGGTCATGTACTTGCACGTTATGCAGAACAGCTGCTATCCCCCGTTAAGCCACACCCTTGAGGGTCAGATAGAACCTACGTGATGTGGCGTATCCCCCACAGCAGCAAAAAATGCAGCGGATAAATCGCATAGGCCCAGCGGCGCATCGGCCAGACTCGCCAGCGCACCTTGTGCTGCAACAACGCAACGCCCGCCGGCGGCGCCAGCAAACAGACCAGCAATGCGCCGATGGACACCGGATCGCCCCAGCTCATGCCGGCGAACATGTCTTGCCAGGCGTTGGCAAAAATACACACCCCGCCCGCCAGCAAGGCCCAGCCAGGCGAGCGCTGAATCACCAGCAACAGCACCAGCGGCAACAGCACCCCGGCCAGGCCGAACATCAGGTGCTGTTGCAGTAGCGCCGCCAGTAACAAGGCTGCCAGTGCCATGATCCGTGTGGCAACCATGCGCTGGCGCCAGCCCTGAGCGATCAGCAGGCCGAGCAGCAAGGTCGGCATCACGTTGAAGATTGGCGCATCCGCCATGAACAATCGATACGGCACCTCGGACAACAGCGCAAACCCCAGCATCCAGCCCAGATAGCGCCACTGCACACGCGGCGACACTTCAGCCGCGCTGCGGCGCGCCAGGTTGGCGGCAATCGCCAGGCAGAACCACGGAAACGCCAGACGCCCCGGCACATATAAAAAATCCACTGACCAGCCCACGTAACGCAGGTGATCGAGCACCATGCTCAGCATCGCCAGCCACTTGAGCAAGTCCAGCGCCCGGTTGCGCATGGGCAGAAACGGCGGATTGGAAAGGTCCATCTATCCCTCTTCATGTATAGACATGTACAACGACGGCTGCCGGAACCGGCCATGTTCGTTTACAGTGAGCACCATAATCGACCACAAGGATTCGGCCATGCCAGACCAGAGCCAACAGTTCGCCAGCGACAATTATTCCGGCATCTGCCCAGAAGCCTGGGCAGCCATGGAGCAGGCGAACCACGGGCATCAACGCGCCTATGGCGACGATCAATGGACGGCGCGGGCCGCCGATGAATTCCGTCGCTTGTTCGAAACCGACTGCGAAGTGTTCTTCGCCTTCAACGGCACGGCGGCCAACTCGCTGGCGCTGTCGGCGCTGTGCCAGAGTTATCACAGTGTCATCTGCTCGGAAACCGCCCACGTCGAAACCGACGAATGCGGCGCCCCGGAGTTTTTCTCCAACGGTTCGAAATTGCTGGTCGCACCCAGCGTCGGCGGCAAGCTGAGTCCTGAGTCGATTCGTGAAATCGCCCTCAAGCGTCAGGACATTCACTACCCCAAACCCCGGGTCGTGACCCTGACCCAGGCCACCGAAGTCGGCACCGTTTATCAGCCTGAAGAACTCAAGGCGATCAGCGCCACCTGCAAGGAACTGAACCTGCACCTGCACATGGACGGCGCGCGCTTTTCCAACGCCTGCGCATACCTGGGCTGTACGCCGGCCGAGCTGACCTGGAAATCCGGTGTGGATGTGTTGTGTTTTGGCGGGACCAAAAACGGCATGGCGGTCGGCGAGGCGATTCTGTTCTTCAACCGCGAGCTGGCCGAAGACTTCGACTACCGCTGCAAGCAGGCCGGCCAACTGGCTTCAAAGATGCGTTATCTGTCGGCGCCCTGGGTGGGCTTGCTCGAAAACGATGCCTGGCTCAAACACGCCCGCCACGCCAACCACTGCGCGCAGTTGCTGGCCGAACTGGTCAAGGATGTGCCGGGTGTCGAGCTGATGTTCCCGGTACAGGCCAACGGCGTGTTCCTGCAACTGTCGGAACCGGCCATCGCCGCCCTGACCGGGCTGGGCTGGCGCTTCTATACCTTTATCGGCAAGGGCGGCGCCCGCTTCATGTGCTCCTGGGATACCGAAGAAGCACGCGTGCGACAACTGGCGGCCGATATCCGCCAGGTGATGCAGGCCTGATCAACTCTGCGAAATGGTCCGCGAGATCGCTTCGACCGTGGCTTCGACCTGTTCCTGATAGCGCGCCAGCTCCACCTTGTGCTGCTCTTTGAGCTCAAGGTGCCGCGAGCACAGGTTCAGGGCCGCCAGCACCAGTAACCGGTCACCGATCAGGGCCGGGTACTGGCGCTTGGTGTCGGCCAACGACGCCTGGAGCATTGCGGCGGCCTGCAGCAGGGCCTGCTCCTCGCCGGCCGGGGCCTTGACCGAGTAGTCCTGGCCCAGGATCGAGAAGACCGTCACATCACTCGCTGAACTCATGCGTTCACAGTATTGGCGCTGGTAGCGCGCTCAACCAGAGCCTGGATGCGTGCGGCAGTGCTGCCTTGTTTTTCTTCCTGCTCCAGCAGGTTCAACTGCAGGCTGTCGTTCTCTTCACGGGCCTGGGACAGTTCGGCACGCAGTTGCTCGGTCGTGTTCTGCAGTTGCTGGTTCTGTTGCACCAGGTCGCTGACGAGTTGTTCCAACTGGCTGAGGGACGTTTCCAACATTCTGATTACTCGTACAAGTTCCATGGGGGCACACACCATAAAGAAAAGTGAGGGTGCATGCCAGCGTTCAGGCCTTTAAAACCGGCCTTTGGCTATAAGTGGAGGCAAGACCGGGCGCCTTCAAGGGTCTATGTGACTTTGCCTGCTGGTTTCGGTTCCCGCCGCCGGTCAAATCCGGCCTCCAGGCCTGCCTTCAGGGTCGAAACTCCGTGATACTTTTTTGCCATCACCGAATGCAACCGATTGCCAGAGCTTCGGGTCAGAGCGTTATCGCCGGCACACCATATGGGTTGCGCCTTACGTTCTGGAAGCCCTTATTTATGTCTCTACGCACTATGAATATCGCGCCACGCGCCTTCCTTGGTTTTGCCCTGATCGGCGCACTCATGCTGATCCTCGGGGTGTTCGCCCTGTCGCAGATGAGCAAGATCCGCAGCGCCACGGAAAATCTGGCCAACAACAGCGTACCGACCATCAAGTCTCTGGATCGCATCAACGAACTGACCCAGCGCATACGGGTGTTGTCCTATCGGCTGATGGTCAACCGTGAACCCGATGTCCAGCAGAAAACCAAAGAAACCATCGTGCTGCGCAACCAGCAGATCGACGAAGCCCGCAAGCTGTACGAGCCGTTGATCGATGACCCGCAGGAACAGGCGCTCTACAACCAGTACCTGCAATTGCTCAGCACGCAGCACACGCTCGAAGCGCGCCTGCTCGATTTTTCCAGAACCAACAATATCGAGGGCCTGCAAGGCCTGCTCAACAACGAGATGATGGAAAACTCCGACCAGATCAACGTGCTGATCGCAAAAATGGTCGAGTTCAACACCACACAACTGAACCACACCACCGCCGAGGCCACCGAGCAGTATCAGGATGCCTTCAGGCTGGTGGTCGGTCTTCTGATCGTCGCCACCTTTCTGACCCTGCTGTTCGCCTGGCTGCTGACGCGTAGCATCACCCAGCCGATTGCCCAGGCCTTGAAGGCCGCAGAAACCATTGCCGAAGGCAACCTGACCCAACCCATTCAGGTCGACGGCAGCGACGAAGCCGGGCGTTTGTTGCAAGCCATGCACACCATGCAGAACAAGCTGCGCGACACTTTGCAGCGCATTTCAGGCTCGGCCTCGCAACTGGCGTCGGCCGCCGAAGAGCTCAATGCCGTCACCGACGAAAGCGCCCGCGGCCTGGGTCGGCAGAACAATGAAATCGAACAGGCCGCCACAGCGGTCAACGAGATGACCAGTGCGGTCGAGGAGGTGGCGCGCAATGCCAACGACACCTCGCAAGCCTCACAAAACGCCACGACATCGGCCCGCGACGGCCGCGACCTGGTGGTCGAAACCGTCACCGCCATCGAGCGCATGAGCCGCGATGTGCAAGGCAGTGCCGAGCAAATCAGCCATCTGGCCGAGCAATCGCGGGATATCGGCAAAGTGCTGGACGTGATTCGTGGCCTGGCCGACCAGACCAACCTGCTGGCCCTCAATGCCGCCATCGAGGCAGCACGCGCCGGCGAAGCCGGACGCGGCTTTGCGGTGGTGGCCGATGAAGTGCGTGCGCTGGCGCACCGCACGCAGCAATCGACCAGCGAAATCGAGCGGATGATCGACACCATTCAAGGCGGCACCGAGCAGGCCGTCGGCGCCATGCGCAGCAGCACCGAGCGCGCCGAGTCGACATTGAGTATCGCCAAGGGCGCGGGTCTTGCGCTGGACACCATTCATGCGGCGGTGGAGCAAATCAACGAGCGCAACCTGGTGATCGCCAGTGCTGCCGAAGAACAGGCCCAGGTGGCCCGCGAGGTCGACCGTAACCTGGTGAACATCCGCGACCTGTCGACCCAGACCGCCACCGGCGCCAGTCAGACCTCGGCCGCCAGCACCGAACTGTCGCGCCTGGCGGTGGACCTCAACAGCATGGTGATGCGTTTCAACCTCTGACCGGTGATCCGCCTCCCCTCGGAGTGAGCGTGTTTTGCCTTAACTGATCGGTATTACCCCGTAGGAGCGGCTTTAGCCGCGAACAGCCGTTATGCGGTGCCTGCTTCCCGACTAAAGTCGGTCCTACGGTCCTACGGTTCGCCGCCCGGGCGGTCCGCTCAATACTCGATGCGTACATCGCTCTTCGGAATGCTACAGCACGACAGGATGTAACCCTCGGCTTCGTCGTCCTCGGTGATGCCGCCGTTGTGCTCCATCTCCACTTCGCCGCTGAGCTTCATCACCTTGCAGGTGCCGCAGATGCCCATGCCGCAGGCTTTGGGGATCATCAGGCCCAGCTTGGCCGCCGCCGCATGCACGGTTTCGCCCGGGGTGATGCGAATGCTCTTGCCGGTGTCGGTAAAGGCCACTTCGTGCAGGTCGCTGGCATCGACATTCGGCGCCTCGGCGGCTTGCTCGGCATGTTCCACCGCATCGGCCTTGGCTTCGGGCGGCGTCGCGCCGAACGACTCTTCATGGTACTGGGCCATGTTGAAGCCGTTGTCCTGCAACATGCGCTTGATCGCGCTCATGTACGGCGTCGGCCCGCAGCAGAACACTTCGCGGTCGCGGAAGTCCGGCGCCATCAGTTCCAGCATTCGGATGTTCAGGTAGCCGCGATAACCGGCCCACGGCTCGCCCAGCCCGTGCTTCTCGCAGATCAGGTGCAGGCTGAAGTTGTCGATCCGCGACGCCATGTGCTCCAGCTCGCGGTGATAGATGATGTCCTTGGGCGTGCGGGCGCTGTGCACGAAGACCATGTCGACATTGGCGTTGGTATCGTAGTACCAGCGTGCCATCGACATCACCGGCGTGATACCGACACCGCCGCTGAGGTACAGAATCTTCGGGTTGGGGAAGTCGATGGCGTTGAACAGCCCCACCGGACCGTGCACGGCCAGCTCCTGGCCTTCATGCAGGGTGTCGTGCAAAAAGTTGGAGACCTTGCCGCCCGGCACGCGCTTGACGGTGATCGAAAAGCTGTACGGCACCGACGGTGCGCTGGAAATGGTATACGAGCGCATGACCGGCTGGCCGTCGATTTCCAGCTCCAGGGTGACGAACTGCCCCGGCTTGAAAAAGAACATGATCGGCTGGTCGGCCATGAAGCAAAACGTGCGTACGTCCCAGGTTTCCTGAATGACTTTGACCACGCGCACCGCGTGACGACCGTTGGCCCATGTCTGGGTGTTGACCGGGTTGAGGAAGGTTTGGGACATGCTCGATCTCCACGGCCGACTGTCGGCCTTTTATGAGGCGAATTCTGCGTAACGCCCTGCCCCGCCATTTATCTATCAGCGACATTGACGTACTTACGGCGACCAGCCCCCAAGGGCATGGACTTGCCCGTCGGGAACGGATTCGGCCATGTCGCGCATGGATAAGGTTGTTACCTCGCGCATCTCCACACTCGCCGCTAACCAGTTACGCGATAATTCCCGGCAAGAGCGACCAAAAAAGGGTGCCTCTAAAAACGTAGGCGAGGCAGTCAGTGCAATACCGATGGCGGCCCCACAAAAACAGGCGAGGAACGGTCGGAGTCGCGTTCGACTTTACGGATTGTAAATGAGCATTCCGAGCCTGTTTTTAACGCAGCGATGACAACGCAGGTAGTTTTTAGAGGTGCCCAAGAGATCGCCTTGCGTGCACCGCCAACCAACCGTATTAGCCACAGCCGCGACCGCCCGAGGCGGTCTTGAGGAATCCAAAGATGGACGTCACTGCAAACCTGAGCCTGGGCGACCCACTTGAAGCAGCACGCAAGGCGACTGCCGAGATGCTGCAAAACCGCGAACGCACCTATTCGCTGCCACAGCCGTTCTATAACGACGAGCGGCTGTTCCAGATCGACATGCAGGAAATCTTCCACAAAGAGTGGTTGATTGCCGGCATGACCTGCGAGATCCCCAAGAAAGGCAACTACCTGACCTTGCAGATCGGCAACAACCCGGTGCTGATCGTCCGTGGCCCGGACGACAAGGTCAATGCGTTCCACAACGTCTGCCGCCATCGTGGCTCGCGCCTTTGCACGGCCGAGAAAGGCAAGGTCGCCAAGCTGGTCTGCCATTATCACCAGTGGACCTACGAGCTGGACGGCCGCCTGCTGTACGCCGGCACCGAGATGGGCGAAGACTTCGATATGTCGAAGTTCAGCCTCAAGCCGATCAACGTCAAAACCGCCGGCGGTTACATCTTCATCAGCCTGGCGGAAAACCCGCCCGCCATCGACGAGTTCCTGGCCACCCTGAGCCACTACATGGAACCTTACGACATGGAGAACACCAAGGTGGCGGTGCAGACCACCTTGATGGAAAAGGCCAACTGGAAGCTGGTGCTGGAAAACAACCGCGAGTGCTACCACTGCAGCGGCTCGCACCCTGAACTGCTCAACACCCTGCTGGAATGGGACGACACCCACGATCCGCGTGCCACCCAGTCGTTCAAGGACCACGTGGCCGAGTCGGCAGCCAAGTGGGAAGCCGAGAAAATCCCTTACCTGCACGCCGGCTTCGGCCTGCGCAACCGTATCGTGCGCATGCCGCTGCTCAAGGGCACCGTGTCGATGACCATGGACGGCCAGCAGGGCAGCAAAAAGCTGATGGGCCGCATCCAGAACCCGGACCTGGGCTCGATGCGCATCCTGCACCTGCCGCACTCCTGGAACCACTGCATGGGCGATCACCTCATCGTCTTCACCGTGTGGCCGATCAGTGCGCAGGAAACCATGGTCACCACCAAGTGGCTGGTGCACAAGGATGCGGTCGAAGGCGTCGACTACGACGTGGCGCGCCTGCGTGAGGTGTGGGACGCCACCAACGACCAGGACCGTCGCCTGGCTGAAGAGAACCAGCGCGGCATCAACTCCACCGCCTACCAGCCAGGCCCGTACTCCAAGACCTACGAGTTCGGCGTGGTCAACTTCATCGACTGGTACAGCGCCCGCGTGCTGGAAAACCTGGGTGCGGAGCCTGCGCCTTACCTCAAAGGGGTGCAGGTGCAGAGCAAATAATCGCTCAAGCCTTGCCAAGAGCCCGCCCCTGATTAAGGGGCGGGCTTTTTTGTACCTGCGTTGTTCAAAAAACAACCTGCTGTCGTACACACCAGCATCTACGGCCCTTGCCGCCATCCACCAACAACTTATCCACAGCCCGGCCCACAGAAAATGTGAGCAAACATCCTTGATCACTTATTGATCAAGCCTCTGAAACCCACGTAAATAAAGGCGTCTGGGGAATCACGAACATCTTGTCCACAGATACACCAACAGACTTTGGGGGCAACTCTGTCCCCAGCGGCCTTCACTTGTGGAAAACGCGGCAAAGGCTTGAATTTCAAGGTGCAAGACTGGGATCAAATGAATACCAGGCCAATTTGTACGTTTTTTGACCAAACCAATAAAAGTCTTATAAATCAATGATTACAGCGTACAGCCAACATCTTATGCACAGGCACACCAACAGAGATTGTGGGCAGTTGTGGATGAATGTGCTGAGCGGTGGATGCTTTATCCACATGACAAATCGCAAGACGAATTGATCATTAATTGAACAACCCTCTGTAAGCCACGTATTTAAAGGCCTGCAGACAGCAGCAAACACCTTATCCACAGTCAGGCGCACAGGGAATGTGTGTAAAGCAGGTTGAACAGGAGAATGGGGCAGTGGATAAAACGTGGGGAACCGTTTGCGGCCGGGTGGGAGTCCACCTCAGCCGCAAAGAACGGGATGAAGCTAGCGAATCACCCCCTCTTCAATCAGCAGCTTCAGAATCGCCTCGGCGCCCTCCTGCGCACTCACGCCCTTGAGCACCTTGCCGCCGCCCCCACTGGCCTTGGCGGTCGCGGCTTTCATACGGTCGGCGCCGCTCTTGGCCTTGATCACTTTCAAGCGCTTGGGGCGTGGCTTGGCCGGTTGCAGGCTGTCGCCTGTGAGTAACGCGTCGTTGACCACCTCAACCTGATCCACCCCCAATACACCGCGCCGCGCCGGGCCGTAGGCGCTTTGCCGGGGTGTGGGTCCCGAGTTATCCACCGTTGCCAGGAACGGCAGGCGCACCTTGAGCCGGCGGCGCTGGCCGCGTGGCAGGGCTTGCAGCACCAGGGCAGTGCCGTTTTCCAGCGACTCAACTTCGGCAAGACCGATCACCAGTGGCCAGCCCAGGCGCTCGGCGAGCAGAAACGGCAGCATGCCCGAGCCTTCACCGGTTTCAGCCTGGCTGCCGGTCAGCACCATTTGCACGTTGCAGTCGCGGATGTACTCGGTCAGGGCCGGCAAGGCATCGCTACCGGCCGGTTGTTCGAGGATGTGCATTTCGTCCAGGCCCATGCCCAGGTAGGCACGCAATGCCGGTTCTTCGGGATTGCCAGCGTGCAGCATCTGCAAGTTATCCCCAACCAGGCGTAAACCCAGCTCGACGGCGCGGGCGTCCTGTTCGGCGCGGCGGGCGCGGCCGGAGGTCGGGTGCGAGCCGACCGAGACCAGGCTGATGACCTGCAAGGCCGGTTTGTTCGTGGTCGCGGGCTTAGGCTGCATCACGTTTCTCTCCATTACGCCAGGCATCCACAGCGGCGATCAGCGCAGCGAACAGCTCGCTGCTGTCGCCAATCACCGACAGGTCGGCGCGTTTGATCATGTCGCAGCCAGGGTCCATGTTGATCGCTACCACCTTGTCGCAGGCGCCAATACCTTGCAGGTGCTGGATGGCCCCGGAGATCCCGACGGCCATGTACACCCGCGCCGTGACCCAGGTGCCGGTGGCGCCAACCTGGCGGTCGCGGGCCATGAAGCCGTTGTCCACCGCCACCCGCGAAGCGCCTTCGGTGGCGCCAAGCACGGCGGCGGTGCGGTGGAACAGGTCCCAGTCCTTGACGCCGTTGCCGCCAGAGAAAATGAACTCCGATTCGGCCATCGGAATCGCCGCCGGGTCGACGGCGACAGCGCCCAGGTCTTCGATGCGCGGCAAGCTGCGCGCCACGCTTGTGGATAACTCTACGGGCAAGGCTTGGTGACGGGTTTCGCTGACCGGCTCGGCGCATTCGGCGGCGGCCAGAATCAACCGCGCCAATGGCCGCACCAGGTCTTCGCGGCCGGCACCGGCACGCGCGCTGCACTGGCCGTCCTTGATCTGCCAGACCCGCGTGGCCGGGCGCTCGCCGAGGCTGGCGGCAAAGCGCCGGCCCAGTTCGCCGCCACCGGTGCGGCTGTCAGGCAGCAGCCAGTGGCGCGGGTCGAACTGGTTATCCACAGCCCGCAGGCCTTGAACGCGTTGTTCCGGTGAATAGCCTTCAAAACTGTCATCGGTCAACACCAGCAGGCGATCTACACCCGCCGTGTCGAACGCGCTTTCTTTATGGTCGCCAAACACCACGGCCAGTACCGCGCCGTCGCTGCCGGCCAGTTGCCGCGCCAGCCCAAGCAGGTCGCGGTCGTGGCTGCTCAGGCGGCCGCCGACCATGTCTGGCACCACGCTGATAATGAACGCCGGCTGCGCGACGCTGTGCAGTGGCAGTTGTACCTCCACAGCGGCGCTGCGCTTGACCGCGCCGCCCTGCTGCGCGCCGCTGCGGTCGATGCGCTTGAGGCCGTTGGGGCCGATAAAGCCGATGCCATGGACTTTTTTACGCAGGACTCCATTAGGCCCCATCCAGCGATCCTGCACCGGTTGCATGGCGGCATGCAGCGGGTGCAGGCGGTTACGGGCGATCCACTCGGCGCGTGGGTCGCGGCGGATAATGTCGCTCATCAGTGCACCTCCGCAGGTTCACGTTTGGTCTGTGCCGGCTGGCGGGCCGGGGCGGCGTCGTCTTCGATCAAGACATCAGCCACCAATTCGGCCAGGTCCTTGATCAACGGGCGTGGCTCGACCACGCCTTCAAGCATGGCGGTGCATTGCGGGCAACCGACGGCCACCAGTTCAGCGGCGGTTTCGCGGATGTCGTCCATGCGCATGTCAGGAATCCGCTGTTTGCCAGGAATGTCGGTGATCGGCGCACCGCCGCCACCGCCACAGCAGCGCGAGCGGAAACCGGAACGCTGCATTTCCTTGACCTCGATGCCCAGCGCACGCAGCACCTCACGCGGCGCCTCGTATTCGCCGTTGTAGCGGCCCAGGTAGCACGGGTCGTGATAGGTCACACTGCCGCCTTTGTGCTGGCCCAGATTCAGCGCGCCGGCCTGAATCAGTTCGGCGATAAAGGTGCTGTGATGCTGCACCTGATACTCGCCGCCAAACGCGCCGTATTCATTCTTGAGCACATGGAAGCTGTGCGGGTCGCAGGTCACGATGCGCGCAAAGCGATAACGCGCCAGGGTCTGGATGTTGCGCTTGGCCAGGGTCTGGAAGGTCGCCTCATCACCCAGACGCCGGGCCACGTCACCGCTGTCGCGCTCCTCGAGGCCCAGCACGGCAAAGTCGACGCCCGCCGCCTTGAGCACTTTGATGAAGGCGCGCAGCGTGCGTTGGTTGCGCATGTCGAACGCACCATCGCCGACCCAGAACAGCACATCGGCGCTTTTCTTTTCGCTGAACAGATTCAGGTTCAGGTCCGCTGCCCAGTTCAGCCGGCCGCCGGGGTTGAAGCCGCCGGGGTTGTCGGTGGCGATCAGGTTATCCAGCACCTCGGCGCCCTTGTTCGGCGTGGCGCCGCGTTCCAAGGTCAGGTGGCGACGCATGTCGACGATGGCATCGACGTGCTCGATCATCATCGGGCACTCTTCGACGCACGCGCGGCAGGTGGTGCACGACCACAGGGTCTCGGCATCCACCAGGCCGTTGACGATCGGCTGATGCGGGTGACCGCCGTGTTCGCCAATCGCTTTACCAGGGTACGGGCTACCGGCGAAGTTGGCATCGGTCCCGCCGGCCAGGCCGACGACCATGTCCTGAATCAGCTTTTTCGGGTTCAGCGGCTGGCCGGCGGCGAACGCCGGGCAGGCGGCTTCGCATTTACCGCACTGCACGCAGGCGTCGAAGCCCAGCAACTGGTTCCAGGTGAAGTCCTTGGGTTTTTCGACACCCAGTGGCGCTTGCGGGTCGTCGAGGTCCAGCGGCTTGAGGCCGGTCGAACGACCGCCGCCGAAACGCTCGGCGCGCCGGTGCCAGGCCAGGTGCAGGGCACCGGCGAAGGCGTGCTTCATCGGCCCGCCCCAAGTCATGCCGAAGAACAGCTCGCTCACGCCCCACAGCACGCCCAGCGCCAGAATCGCCGCCAGCACCCAGCCACCAAAATCGGCAGGCAGGATGCCGGCCACCGGCAGGGTCAATACGAAGAAGCTCGCCGAGAACGCCAGCAGGCTTTTCGGCAGGCGCATCCACGGGCCTTTGGACAGGCGCGATGGCGGGTTCAGGCGCCTGCGGAAAACGAAGATCGCGCCGACGAACATCACCGCCGTCATCAACAGCAGCGCATAGCCAAGAATCTGGTTATGCAGGCCAAAGCCGTGCACCACAATTGCCAGCACGATCGACGCCACCGCACCACCGGCGGTGGCCACGTGGGTGTTGGCGATGTATTTGTCGCGGGCCACCACATGGTGCAAGTCGACCATGTAGCGCTTGGGCATGGCCAGCAGGCCGCCGAGCAAGTCGACTTTCGAGGCGCGGCCGTTACGCCACAGCTTGACCCGCCGCAAGGCGCCCAGGACACCAAGGCCCAGGGCGGCGAACAGCAGAATCGGGAGAATAGTACTCAACATCTGGATCACCTCTGACGAGGTGCAAGTTGCAAGCTACAAGCTGCAAGAAACAGCAGCGCTGCGGGTCTGCTTTACTCTTGTGGCTTGCAGCTTGAGGCTTGCAGCTGTTCTTAAAAATCTTTGCAGAGCCTGAGCCCGTCGTAGATCGCCGCGTGGACGTTGCGCTGTGCGACGCAGTCGCCGATCCGGTACAGCAGGTAACCGTCGCCCGGCTGGCTGAGCATCGGTTGCGGCGCGATGGCGAACAGGGCGTCGATGTCGATCTGGCCCTTGTTGCGCGAGCCTTCCTTGAGCGCGTAGTAGATCGCCTCGTCCGGACGCACGCCGTTCTCGACCACCACCTGGTCGACCACCCGCTCCTCTTTGGCGCCGGTGTATTCGTTCTCCAGCACGGCAATCAGCTTGTCACCTTCGCGGTAGACCTTCTCCAGCATCATGTCCCCGGTCATGATCACCTCTTTGGGGTACATGCTGCGGTAGTAGGTCGGGAAGGTCGTGCCGCCCATCGCCACGCCCGGCTTGATGTCGTCGGTGACGATTTCGACCTGGCAGCCCTTGTCCGCCAGGAAGTCCGCCGCCGACATGCCGGTGAATTCACAAATGGTGTCGTAGACCAGCACGTTCTTGCCCGGCGCGACCTTGCCGTCGAGGATGTCCCAGCTGCTGACCACCAGTCCTTCGTCCGCCCCCCAGTGTTCGTTCTGCTCCAGGAAGGGATGGCCGCCCACCGCCAGCACCACGATATCCGGACGCAGGTCGAGAATGGTCGCCGCGTCTGCCGCAGTGCCCAGGCGCAGGTCGACTTTCAGGCGCGCCAGTTCCAGTTGATACCAACGGGTGATGCCGGCGATCTGGTCGCGTTGCGGCGCTTTGGAGGCCGTGGTGATCTGCCCGCCGATGGCGTCTTTCTTTTCGAACAGGGTCACGTCGTGGCCGCGCTCGGCCGCCACCCGCGCCGCTTCCATGCCCGCAGGGCCGGCACCGACGATCACCACCTTGCGCTTCGGCCCGGTGGATTTCTCGATGATGTGCGGCACGCCCATGTATTCACGCGACGTTGCAGCGTTCTGGATGCACAGCACGTCCAGGCCCTGGTACTGGCGGTCGATGCAGTAGTTGGCGCCCACGCACTGCTTGATCTGGTCGATCTGGCCCATCTTGATCTTGGCGATCAGGTGCGGGTCGGCGATGTGCGCGCGGGTCATGCCGACCATGTCGACATAGCCGCCTTCCAGAATCCGCGTGGCCTGGTTGGGGTCCTTGATATTCTGCGCGTGCAGCACCGGGATCTTGACCACTTCCTTGATACCGGCGGCCAGATGCAGGAACGGCTCCGGTGGATAACTCATGTTGGGGATAACGTTGGCCAGGGTGTTGTGGGTATCGCAGCCCGAGCCGATCACGCCGAAGAAGTCCAGCAGGCCGGTGTCGTCGTAGTACTTGGCGATCTGCTTCATGTCGTCGTGCGACAGGCCATCGGGGTGAAATTCGTCACCACAGATGCGCATGCCCACGCAGAAGTCGCGACCGACTTCGGCGCGCACCGCCTTGAGCACTTCCATGCCGAACTTCATCCGGCCCTCGAAGCTGCCGCCCCATTCGTCGGTGCGCTTGTTGACCCGAGGGCTCCAGAACTGGTCGATCATGTGCTGGTGCACTGCCGACAGTTCGATGCCGTCCAGGCCACCTTCCATCGCCCGGCGCGCGGCCTGGGCGTAGTTGCCGATGATGCGCCAGATTTCTTCGGGTTCGATGGTCTTGCAGGTCGCGCGGTGCACCGGCTCGCGGATGCCCGACGGCGACATCAGGGTCGGCCAGTGATCGCCGTCCCAACGCGAGCGACGGCCCATATGGGTAATCTGGATCATGATCTTGGCGCCGTGCTTGTGCATGGCGTCAGCGAGGTTCTGGAAATGCGGGATGATCCGGTCGGTGGCCAGGTTGACCGACTTCCACCAGCTTTGCGGGCTGTCGATGGCCACCACCGAGGAGCCGCCACAGATGGCCAGGCCGATACCGCCCTTGGCCTTCTCTTCGTAATATTTGACGTAGCGTTCGGTGGTCATGCCGCCGTCGGTGGCATACACCTCGGCGTGGGCGGTACTGAGCACACGGTTACGAATGGTCAGCTTGCCGATCTGGATCGGCTGGAACATCGCTTCAAAAGCCATTTCCAAAACTCCTCAAGGCGAAAGCGGGCGGCATCTGCTCGGTCTAATGGTGCGAAACCGGATGGGCCGGTTTCGCCTTGCCAGAGCTTTACTCGCGGTGCTTTCCAACGGCGCGGTTAAAGTGGTTTGACGACAAACAGACCGTCGTCATGGCCCTCTTCGGAGCCTCCATAAACCTGTTCGGCTACGGTGCGGATCGAGCTGCCACGGGCGGCCAGAATCTGGTCCATGGCACCGGCGAACCAGCCGGTGAACATGTAGTCGACCTTGCGGCCAACCTTGCCGTACACGTACACGAACGCCGAGTGCTCAAGGGTCACGCTGGCGGTGCCTTTATCCAGATCGATGTCCTGGATCTTGAACAGGCCCCAGCCGCGCTGCGACAGGCGCTTCATGTAGTGCTCGAACACTGCGACGCCTTCCAGACCATGGCATTCGGCTTCTTTCTCGCACCAGTGCCAGGCAGACTTGTAGCCGGCCTTGTAGAGGATTTCTGCATACGCGTCGGCGCCCAGCACTTCTTCGATACCGATGTGGTTGTTGACGAAGAAATGGCGCGGTACATACAGCATCGGCAGGGCATCGGACGTCCAGATACCGGTCTCGCTGTCGACTTCGATGGGCAGTTGCGGGGCGATCTTGGCCATGGAAACTTGACTCCAGAAAAATTCTTGTGATGGGGCAAACCGCTGTTTGCCCTGAATGGAAGGTGTCAGCGCTGCAAAGGCGCTTTATTCGCCCCAGACATCCTTGAGAACGCGCACCCAGTTCTCGCCCATGATCTTGCGCACCACGCTCTCGGAGTGGCCGCGCTTGAGCAGGGTCTCGGTCAGGTTGGGGAATTCACCCACGGTGCGGATGCCCAGCGGGTTGATGATCTTGCCGAAGCTGGTCAGGCGACGGGCGTAGCCCTTGTCGTGGGTCAGGTACTCGAAGAAGTCCTGGCCATGGCCCTGGGTGAAGTCGGTGCCGATGCCGATGGCGTCTTCGCCGACGATGTTCATGGTGTACTCGATGGCCTCGGCATAATCGTCGATGGTCGAGTCGATTCCCTTGGCCAGGAACGGCGCGAACATGGTGACGCCGACGAAACCGCCGTGATCGGCGATGAACTTCAGTTCTTCATCGGACTTGTTGCGCGGATGCTCTTTAAGGCCCGACGGCAGGCAGTGGGAGTAGCAGACCGGCTTTTTCGATTCGAGGATGACTTCTTCGGAAGTTTTCGAACCCACGTGGGACAGGTCGCACATGACCCCGACGCGGTTCATTTCGGCAACGATTTCGCGACCGAAGCCCGACAGGCCGCCGTCGCGCTCGTAGCAACCGGTGCCAACCAGGTTCTGGGTGTTGTAGCACATCTGCACAATGCCCACGCCGAGCTTCTTGAAGATCTCGACATAGCCGATCTGGTCTTCATAAGCGTGCGCGTTCTGGAAGCCGAACAGGATGCCGGTCTTGCCAATCTCTTTGGCCTTGCGGATGTCGGCGGTGGTGTGGACCGGCATGACCAGGTCGCTGTTTTCGCGCATCAGCTTCATGCTGCTGCTGATGCTGTTGACCGTGGCCTGGAAGCCTTCCCATACCGACACGGTGCAGTTGGCCATGGTCAGGCCGCCCTTGCGCATGTCTTCGAACAGTTCGCGATTCCACTTGGCGATGATCAGCCCGTCAATAACGATGCTGTCGGCGTGAAGTTCGGCTGGGCTCATCAGGCAGTCCCCTTTATATAGGTGCTTGCGCGCCAAATCGGCTGTCGGCGCTAATGGGGCCAGCATATGCCGCAGGCGCAGGGGAGCCGGATGCAAAAACGACAGGGGAATTGCCGAAAGCGTCAATCCGCGACAAAGGGTACTGCCCAGTCACCTGCCTGCATGGCAAACCTGTTCTTTGTCATGCGCTTGAGCCAGAATTCAGGGCATTAATGGATTGGAGCGTGATAGATGAAAACCTTTTTCCTGGGACTGGCACTGACAGGTGCAATGGCAAGCAGCGTCTGGGCGGCACAAGAGCCTGAAACCTCCCCGTGCGATGGCGTCGACAGCGACAACCAGACCCTGGAATGCTCCGTCTATAGCCGCGAGACCGCCGAGGCACTGCTCAAGGAAAACTTCCAGAACCTGCTCAACCGGGTGCAATCGCAGTTCGTGGCCAACAAGACCCAGTTCAACGACTTCACCAACAAGCTCAAGGACGCCCAGAAAGCCTGGGAAAAACTGCGCGACACCGACTGCGCCGTCGAAGTGTTCCCGTCGGCGGCCGGCAGCAAGGCGTTCAAAATCAGCGAAAACGACTGTATTGCGCGGATGAGCGACGAACGCTCGGAATATCTGGAGTCGATCGCACAGGAATAATCAGCCTGTTAATGCGCTACCCTGTGGCCTTTCAACGAAAGACACAGGGCATGACATGATTATTTGCGGTGTGGAAATCAAAGGCAGCGAAGCCATTTTTGCCCTGGCTACCCGCCAGAACGACAGCATCGGCCACCTGCCGCTGGCGACCCGCAAGGTGGCGCTGGCCGACGATGACGAGTCCGCCAACGTCAAGGACTTCGCCACCCGCATTGCTGCCTTCGTGCGCGAAAACGGCATCGGCCATATCGTGATCAAGAAGCGCAGCAAGAAAGGCGAATTCGCCGGCGGTCCGACGACGTTCAAGATCGAGACGATTTTTCAGCTGCTGGCCGACTGCGAAGTGACCCTGCTGTCACCGCAGACGATCAATGCAGCAAACAAAAAACACAATTTTGTCCTGCCCGATTCGCTGAACAAATATCAGCATGAAGCGTACAAGGCAGCCTGTGCTGCACTGGCCAAACTAGCGTAAAAGCCAGCGGCAGGCCTTGAAACCGGCGGTGTGTCTTTTTTGGCCATCGTCGCGCAGGCACGCCTTGAAATTATAAAGTTGCAGCTTTGAAACTTTCGCAACACACGCACATTTGCAACAAGCGAGCATCACCGTTACTAATCACCCAGCACTTTCGCTTGCTTGCGTAGTTTAAACGCCCCATGAAATTATTGATTACTGGCACATTACTGGCCTTCACCGCCACGGCACAGGCCAAGAGCATCCCTGTCGCGCCGGCCACTGGTACTGAACTTGAAGCGTTCGATTACCACTATCCCGTACAACGCCATCAGTTTGCCTCACAACAACAAAATATCCAGATGGCCTATATCGATGTAGCGGCCAGCAAGAACAGCACGCCGAAAAACCGCACCGTCGTATTGATGCACGGCAAGTTGTTCTGCGCCGACACCTGGACCGACACGATCAAGACCCTGAGCGATAACGGCTATCGAGTCATCGCCCCGGACCAGATCGGTTTCTGCAAATCCAGCAAGCCCGGGCACTACCAATACAGCTTCCAGCAACTGGCCAGCAATACGCATGAGTTGCTGCAAACCCTGGGCATTACCCGCAGCACGGTCATCGGCCACTCCATGGGTGGCATGCTGGCGGCGCGCTATGCCCTGATGTACCCCGAAGCCACCGAGCAACTGGCGTTGATCAATCCGCTGGGCCTCGAAGACTGGAAAGCCCTCGGGGTGCCGTATAAAGGTGTCGATGGCTACTATGAAGAAGAACTCGGCTTCAGCGCAGCCGGCCTTAAAACGTACCAGCAGCGCGTGCATTACAACGGCGAATGGCGACCCGAGCTACAGCGTTGGGTCGATATGCAGGCACACCTGTTCAGTGGCCCGCAACTACCCGTCATTGCCTGGCACGCGGCACTCACCTACGACATGATATTTAACGAGCCGGTGGTTCACGAGTTTGAACACCTGAAGATGCCCACCACGCTATTTATCGGCCTGACCGATAAAACAGCGATCAGCCATGGCGCATCGCCTGCGGTGATGGCCACACTGGCCAACTATGCCGAGCTGGGTAAAGCTGCCACCAAACGCATTCCAGGTTCGACACTGGTCGAGTTTGAAACACTGGGGCATTCGCCACACTTGCAGGCCCCACAACAGTTTTACCCGACACTGTTAAAAGCACTCGCACTGTAATAATTATTTAAGCAAGGACTTTACCCATGAATAAGACAGCCTGGGCTATTTCGCTCTGCGCCTCATTGTTGGCGTTTCAAGCCAATGCCAAGTCCGATAACAAGGTCGAGATTCTCGATTTCGGCCATAACGAGAACTATCCGTTTTCCAGTGCCGCCAAAGTTGGCAACCTGCTGTTCATGTCCGGCCAGTTGGGCATCGTGCCCGGCCAGAATAATCTGGTACCGGGCGGTATCGAGGCCGAAACCCGACAGGTCATGGACAACGTCAAGCGAGGCACCGAAGCCAGCGGCTTCAAGATGAACAACATCATCAAGTGCACGGTATTTCTGGCCGACATGTCCGAATGGTCCGCCTTCAATGATGTTTATCGCACCTACTTCAGCAAACCCTTCCCGGCCCGAAGCGCTGTGGCCGTCAAGGGTCTGGCCCTTGAGGCGCGGGTAGAAGTGGAATGCATCGCCGCTAAATAAGCGCTCAAGGCTGCCTGGCCAGCCACTGCAAGGTGTAACGCAGTGACTCGGCCAGCATTGGCCCATGACCCAGGCCCGGAAACACCTGGTACTGCACTTGCAGGCTGGGGTTGTGTGCCAGCGCCTCGGTCAGTTGCGCCGCGCTGCTCTCATCCACACGGCTGGCGGCGGCCCGCCCCGGCACCGCCGGCTCTTGCTCGCCACGCATCAGCAACAGACTCAGCGGCTGGCCCCTCAGGCGTGTCGCAAAACCTTTCTGCTCCTCCAGAATCGCGCCGTCGCCCCACCACAGCGACGGGCTGGCCGCTGCGTAATGCTGATACTCGCCGGGGCGGCTCAGCAAGGCATGCAAGACCAGTAACCCGCCATAAGAATGCCCCCACAAGGTCTGCCGCTGTGCATCAACGCGATAATGACTGGCGACCAGCGGTTTGATGCGCTGTTGCAGCAAGTCAAGAAACGCATCGGCGCCACCGCTGGGTTCGTTGGTCAGCGGATCGAGCTGCACCGCTGCCTCACGCCTTGGCGTGTAATCCAGCGTTCGGGCGCTGCGATCAATGCGCAGCGGGGTGTCGGTGCCGATGGCGACCAGCAGCGGCGGACTGCCCTGATCCAGTGCCGTTAATAGCGCGTCATCCAGCGCGCCAACGGCGGCATTGCCGTCCAGCAGATACGCTACGCGATAGCCGCTGGCCGGTGCCGGGCGTTTTGGTATGCCAACCCACAGACGGTAATGACGCAGGCCATCGGCCGAGTCCAGGCGCTGTTGCTCGAAGCGATAGGGCAAATCCTGACGTTGCAGAATGTCCCCGTTCATTTTTTCATCGGCCGGTGGCCTGGCCTGCACGCTGGAAATACAAGCGCACAGGGCAAGGCCGGCCAGTGCCAGGCGGCCCATCAGAACGAGGCCGTCAGGCTGGTGTACAAGGTCCGCCCGGACTCGTTATAGGTCGCAGCGCCTGCCCCTTCGATATTATTCACGCCTTGCGCGTTGCCCTCGCGGTACAGGCGTTTGTCGAACAGGTTGTCGATGCCGGCCGACAGGCTCAGGTTCTTGCTCAGCTCATAGGTGCCGCTGATCCCGGCCAGCGCATAGGGCGAGAGCTGGTTGTTGGCGGTGCCGGTGACGCGATTACCGTGGTAGTCGTATTTCTTCGGCGTCTGCTTGCCGTACCAGGCCACGCTGGCACGCAGCGACAATGCATCGGTGGCCTGCCAGTCAAGGGTCGAGTTGAGCGTGTACTTGGGCGTGACCGAGAGCACGTCACCGGTCTGCTTGTTCTTCGATTGCAGCATGTAGGTGAAGTTGTTGCTCAGGTCCAGACCATCGGCCAGCGGGATATTGAGCGTACCTTCCAGGCCTTCGACCAGCGCCTTGGGCACGTTTTCCCAGCGGAAGATATTGGCATTGGCGGTGCTGCCAGTGCCGCCGCTGGCCGTGCCGACCGGCGTCAGACCGGACTCGACCTTGTTCTTGTAGTCGTTACGGAAGTAAGTCAGCCCGGCCACCCAGCCGTTGTCGCGGTACTCGATGCCCAGCTCCTTGTTGACGCTGGTCTCGGCCTCAAGGTCGGCATTACCTTGCAGATAGCAACTGGTGGTCGAGCCGTAGCAGCCCTGGCCGTTGCTGTAGAGCAGGTAGTTGGGATTGAGCTGGTACAGGTTCGGCGCTTTGTACGCACGGGCGATACCGGCCTTGAGGGTGATGGTGTCGGTCAGCACCTGCGACAGGTTGAGCGACGGGCTCCAGTTATCGCCGACAATGTCATGGTGGTCGAAGCGCAGGCCCGGCGTCAGCCTGGTGCCCGGCAACAGTTCGATATTGTCTTCGACAAACAGCGAAGCAATCCGCGATGCCGATTCGGTGCTGCGGTTGCTGCTGGCAATGCCGGACACCGTGCCACCGGCCGTGGTGGTCTGGGTGTTGGAACTTGGATCGTCGAGCTTCTGCTCGACCCATTCGGTGCCCAGGGTCAGGACATGGTCGACACCCAGGTGCAGCGGCAGGTTGACCTCGCCGTGGGCAGTCAGGTCGTTGAGTGTCGTGGTGTAGACGCTGCTGTTGGAGAAAATCCCCTCGGTGCCGCCGGCCAGGCCTTCGTTGATCCGGGTGTTGCGGGTTTTCTCGTATTGCAGGTAAGCCAGGCTGGTACCGAAATCCCAGTCGCCGCGATGGGTGACCGAGAAGGTCTGGCGATACAGGTGATTGGTTTCATGGCCCAGCAGGTTCTGCACCGTGCTGTTGCTGTTGGTGTTCTGGGTATCGCCGGTATAGATGTTGCCCTGGCGGCTGAAGCCGGCTTCCAGATCAATCGTCTGCTCGGGCGACAGCTTCCAGCTCAGCAAGCCATTGAGATCCCTGTTACGCACGCCTTCGCGCCCGGCCGGCAAGGTGCCGATCTGATTACCGGTACGCAGCGATTCATGGCCCTGGTTGATGTCGGCGTCGTCCGAATCGGTCTTGGCGACGTTGCCGTAAACCCGGTAACTGAGGCTGTCGGTCAGCGGGCCATTGAGGCCGAAGTTCATGCGCCGGGTCGCGCCCTCTTCGGAGTGCTGGGAAATCGAGTTGTAGACCGTCGCCGAGCCATGGGTTTCAGTGCCCGGCTTCTTGGTAATGATGTTCACCACCCCACCCGCTGCGCCGTTACCGTAGCGCGCCGCTGCCGGGCCACGCAGCACCTCGATACGCTCGACCTGATCGGCCGGCACCCAGTTGCTGTCGCCCCGGCTGTCACGCTCGCCACGCCAGCCGTAACGCACCGAATTGCGGCTGCCCACCGGCTTGCCATCCACCAGGATCAGGGTGTTTTCCGGACCCATGCCACGGATGTCGATCTGGCGGTTATTGCCGCGCTGGCCGCTGCTGGAGTTGCCGGTCAGATTGACCCCCGGCATGGTGCGAATGATCTGCGACAGGTCATTGCCGGGCGGGTGTTTCTTGATGTCGTCAGCCGTGATTATTGACACACCGGGCGCCTGCTTGACCTCTTCTTCGGCGGTGGCCAGTACGGTCTGGCTGGGCAGTTCAAGCGCCGCATCGGCGGCCCGTACGGCAACGGGCAACAGGCAGCAACCCGACAGCAGCAAAGTGGTTAACGGCAGGGGTGACAGGCGCACAGACATCAGTGATCTCCAGAAACGACAAGCGGCAGAAAGCGCAGAGATCACAAATGATAATTAGTGTCAGTTGAGAGTAAAGCGCATTAACTTTCTAAACACAGGGCTCTGCGGCATTCGTCGGTATGCCGCCCAGGCTAAAGCCGCTCTCATCAAACATAAAATAACTTATTGATTTTATTGAATTAAAAAACACCACTTGTAGGAGGCAGCTCTGCTGGCGATTGAGCGCGAAGCGCTCACAGAGATTTCTGAAACGCTAGCATTTTACGACTGCTACGCAGCCGATCGCGAGCAGAGCTCCCTCCTACAATCCCATGTTTGCTGCGCGACAGCGCGGCGCCAAGGCGACGGGCGATCTCTCATCAAACATAAAATAAGTTATTGATTTTATTGAATTAAAAAACACCACGTGTAGGAGGCAGCTCTGCTGGCGATTGAGCGCGAAGCGCTCACAAAAATCTATGAAACGCTGAACATTTACGACTGCTGCGCAGCCGATCGCGGGCAGAGCCCCCTCCTACAGGTCCCATGTTTGTTGCGCGACAGCGCGGCGCCAAGGCGACGGGCGATCTCTCATCAAACATAAAATAAGTTATTGATTTTATTGAATTAAAAACACCACTTGTAGGAGGCAGCTCTGCTGGCGATTGAGCGCGAAGCGCTCACAGAAATCGTCGAAACGCTACAAATCTACGACTGCTGCGCAGCCGATCGCGATGGTCCGGCATTCCGGCAGAGCCCCCTCCTACAGGTCCCATGTTTGCTGCGCGACAGCGCGGCGCCATGGCGACGGGCGATCTCTCATCAAACATAAAATAAGTTATTGATTTTATTGAATTAAAAACACCACGTGTAGGAGGGAGCGGGCGGCGATCCGTCTCTGCTGGCGATTGAGCGCAAAGCGCTCACAGAAGTCGATGAAACGCTGAACATTTACGACTGCTAACGCAGCCGATCGCGATGGTCCGGCATTCCGGCAGATCGGGACGCCGACCGGCCCCTCCTACAGGTCCCATGTTTGCTGCGCGACAGCGCGGCGCCGTGGCGGCGGGTGATCTCCTACGGGACAGGTGTTGCCGGTAAACGCATTTTCATACTCAGCCCTTGCTCGCGCCGGCTGGCCCACAGTTGCCCGCCTTGTAACTCGATGGCCTTGCGGGCGATGCTCAAACCCAGACCGAAACCCTGGCCGCTGGCACCGTCCAGTCGGCGGAACGGTTCGAACATGCTTTGCAGGTCCTGCTCGTCTACTCCCGGCCCTTGATCGTCGAGGCTCAGCAGCCAGTAGTCGCCTTCGCGCTGGCCGCGCAGACGGATCACGCCATCGGCCGGGGAATGGCGAATGGCGTTGCGCAGCAGGTTTTCCAGCGCCTGGGCGAAGCTGTTCAGGTGGATATGCACCACGCATTCGGTGCCCAGTTCGCAGATCAGCCGCGACGACGCCCAGCCGCTTTCGAAACAGGCATCGGCGCACAGCGCTTCCCAGACCGACAGCACCATGACCTCTTCGCGCGGCAGTTGCGGACACTCGGTGTCCAGCCAGGCCAGGTCCAGGCTGTCGTCGACCAGCCGCTGCATGTCGTCGATCTCCCGCCCTAGCCGCTCCTGCAATTGCTCGGCGGGCAGGTTGCTGTCACAAGCGATGCGCAAGCGCGCCAAGGGCGTGCGGATTTCATGCGACAAGGCGCGGAGCATTTGCCGCTGCTGATTCAGGCTCTGGCGCAAACGCACCGCCATATGGTCGAACGCCTGCGCCAGTTCGCCCAGTTCGTCGCGGCGCAGGGCGACCCGGCTGCCCAGGCCGCTGTCCAGATCATCGGCGCGCAACGCGTTGGCCCGCTCGCGCAGATCAGCCAGCGGCACCACCACCAGCCGGTACAAAATCAGACCCAACACCAGCGCCAGCAAGGCCGGCACCACGCCGTGGGAAATCACATGGGTCCAGGGCGTCAGGCCACCGGGCAGCAAGCGCTCGGGCAATTGCAGCACCAGCCGGCCGCTTTCCGGGTGCCGGGCAAACTCGATGCTGACGTACGGCAATTCATCCTGCAGGCGCCGGCTCATGGGCCAGTCGAGCTTGCGCATGTAGGTCAGGTGGCCAACCTCTTCGGCACTCAAGGGCTGGGTACCGAGGCTTTGCAGACGCGCATCGAGTACCGCAAACCAGGTTTGTTCCTGCGCCATCATCTGTTCGCGCCAGCGCTCGACGGCAACGGGGTCAGCGCTTTGCGCCAATGCCTCGGCCTGGGCGGCGTAGCCTTCAAGCAGTTCACGTTCGGGCGGGCTCAGGAAATAGGTGCTGCGCTCAAGCTTCAGGCCCCAGATCCACACAGTCCAGACCAGCACCAGGCAAAAGCACACCTGCAACAGCGCCAGCTTCCATAGCAACGAATGCCGACGACGCACCATCACGTTGCCGCCCGGACCAACACGTAGCCTTGATTGCGCACGGCCTGAATCTGCACCTCATGCGCCTCGATGGCCGTGAGCTTGCGGCGGATATTGCACACATGCACGTCCAGACCGCGGTCGAGCCGGGTGTAGTTACGGTGCAGCACGTGCTGATACAGAAACGGTTTGCTCAAGGGCTGGCCGGCATGTTCCTGCAAGGTGGTCAGCAGGCGGTATTCCGATGGCGTCAACCCGGCAGGGCCGCTGCTGCCAGACACATCCTGGGCAATCGGGTCAAAGCGCAAGGCGCCGCCGGGTGCTGGCGTCTGCGGCCCTCGCCGGTCCAGTGCCACACGGCGCAACAGGGCACCGATGCGTGCGTCGAGTTCGGCCAGGCTGAAGGGTTTGGGCAAGTAATCGTCTGCCCCTTGGGTAAAGCCGGTAATGCGGTCCTGCTCGGCGCCCAGCGCCGACATCAGGATCACCGGAATGCCCTGCTGCTCGCGCAGACGAGCCAGCAACCCCAGCCCGTCGAGGCCCGGCAGCATGATATCGAGCAGCACCAGGTCGAAACGCTGCGCCAACGCTTGCGCCAGCCCGGTATCCCCGCGCTCACAGGCCGTCATCTGAAACCCCTGGCGTTGCAGATGGTCGAGCAGCGGCAGACGCAGTTGTTCGTCGTCTTCGATCAGGAGGATGTGCACAGGCGTGGTCATGGCAGGCGTCGTTGAGAGCTATTCACAAGTGCGTGAGTATCCCATCGGGGCCGGGGGCAAACAAATGAAGCCATTAAAAAACCCGCGCAGGCGCGGGTTTTTTATTCAACCGATCAACACTCAGTTGATCTTGGCATCCAGCTCGCCACGGGCATAACGCTCGAACATGCGGTCCAGGGAGACCGGTTTGATCTTCGAGGCGTTACCGGCGGTGCCGAAGGCTTCGTAACGGGCGATGCACACGTCACGCATGGCAACCACGGTCTTGGCCAGGTATTTGCGCGGGTCGAACTCGGCCGGGTGCTTGGCCAGGAATTCGCGGATGGCGCCAGTAGAGGCCAGACGCAGGTCGGTGTCGATGTTGACCTTGCGCACGCCGTGCTTGATGCCTTCAACGATTTCTTCGACCGGCACACCGTAGGTTTCTTTGATGTCGCCGCCGTATTCGTTGATGATTTTCAGCCACTCTTGCGGCACCGAAGACGAGCCGTGCATCACCAGGTGGGTGTTGGGGATGCGCTTGTGGATGGCTTTGATCTGCTCGATGGCCAGAATGTCGCCGGTAGGCGGCTTGGTGAACTTGTAAGCGCCGTGGCTGGTGCCGATGGCGATGGCCAGGGCATCGACCTGAGTGCGCTTGACGAAGTCGGCGGCTTCTTCAGGGTCGGTCAGCATCTGGCTGTGATCCAGAACGCCTTCGGCACCCACGCCGTCTTCTTCACCGGCCAGGCCGGTTTCCAGCGAGCCCAGTACGCCCAGTTCGCCTTCTACCGACACGCCACAGGCGTGAGCAAAGGCCACGACGCGACGGGTAACATCGACGTTGTAGTCGTAGCTGGCCGGGGTCTTGCCGTCTTCGCCCAGGGAGCCGTCCATCATTACCGAGCTGAAGCCCAGCTGGATCGAGCGCTGGCAGATGTCAGGGCTGGTGCCGTGGTCCTGGTGCATGACCACCGGAATGTGCGGAAACTCTTCGATGGCCGCCAGGATCAGGTGACGCAGGAACGGGGCACCGGCGTATTTGCGGGCACCGGCCGAAGCCTGAACGATCACCGGGGAGTCGGTCTTGTCGGCCGCTTCCATAATGGCGCGCATCTGTTCCAGGTTGTTTACGTTGAAAGCTGGAACGCCATAGCCAAATTCGGCGGCGTGGTCCAACATCTGGCGCATGCTGATAAGTGCCATTGTCTGTTTCTCTCCCGATCGGGTCGTTAATCGTGCGAGCCTGCCCCAGTGGCGGCTGCTATTCAAGTTATCTGCGCAGGCGATGTAAAAACGCCGGCGCGCGGCCGTGCTGCAGTTTATCTGACGCTGCAGCCGCGACCGATCAAATCGTTGGTGGCGGTCCAGTACACCAGGCCTTCATCGCCATTTTTGGCCAGCGACAAGACACCGTTACCATACAGCTCGCCGACGCCACCGGGCTCGGCCTGCAGGCGAAACACCTGATCGCTCTGGTTCAGGCGCACATCCACCGCCTTGTGGGCAGCGTCGGTATAGCGCCAGTTGACCTCGGCCTTGCTGTCGCAGACCCAGCGGGTCCACGGATCAACCTTTGGCGCTGGCTTGAAGACTGTGCAACCGCCAAGCAAAACCAGTGCTCCAAGAGCAATCACGCCTTTCATTCACTCTCCTGGCCTGCCCGGCGAATGTCGCTCAAGGGCAGTGCTGTTCGTGTTTACCATCGTCAGACGGTTCACCCGTGGCCTGGGCTTCGACCCGCTGACTGTTTTCGGTGGTCGGCACATTTACCGCAGCCGGGCTGAACACTTCACAGGCCCGGTTTGACCCCGAACCGCTACAGCCAGACAGTACAGCGCAACTTACCAACAGCAGGGCGGCGATTTTCATGGCGAAACTCCTTTTGCATAAAAGATATCCACCCTGTTAATGACCGCCCTGCTGCCTGGATGTTGCCTGCAATCACAGCGTGCGGATCAGCGACACCCTACATTGCCGATCTGCGGCATGAAATCGTAACGGTCCCAGAACGTCTGACCGCTACGTTTATCGACCACCTGAATCGTTTCGGCCTGCCAGCGTGCCTGATAGCAACTCAGTTGCACGGGCGCGGCCTGGCTGTCGTCCTGCTTGTCTTCGGACGCCGGTGTACCGGCGCAACCGGCCAACACTCCCGCAATCAACAATACCGGCAAGACCTTGACCATCATCGATACCTCAGGCAAAGCGGATCATTGCGCCTTGGCGCGTTGTTCCAGCACTTCGACCGCCGGCAGCACCTTGCCTTCGACGAACTCCAGGAACGCGCCGCCACCGGTGGAGATATAGGAAATCTGCGCGCCAACGCTGTATTTGTCGATGGCCGCCAGCGTGTCGCCGCCACCGGCGATGGAGAACGCATCGCTCTCGGCAATTGCCTTGGCCAGCACTTTGGTGCCGTTGCCGAACTGGTCGAACTCGAATACGCCCACCGGGCCGTTCCACAGGATAGTCTTCGAAGATTTCAACAATTGCGCGAACTGCTCGGCGGTTTGCGGGCCGATGTCCAGAATCATGTCGTCTTCGGCCACATCGGCAACCCGCTTGATGGTGGCTTCTGCGTCTTCGGCGAAGGCCTTGGCCACCACCACATCGACCGGCAGCGGTACGCTGACCTTGGCGGCGATGGCGCGAGCGGTGTCGAGCAGGTCGGGTTCGTACAACGATTTGCCCACCGGGTGCCCGGCAGCGGCCAGGAAGGTGTTGGCGATGCCGCCGCCGACGATCAACTGGTCGCAGATCGTGCTCAGGCTATTGAGGACGTCGAGCTTGGTCGACACTTTGGAACCGGCAACGATGGCCGCCATCGGCTTGGCCGGCGCGCCCAGCGCCTTGCCCAGTGCGTCCAGCTCGGCAGCCAGCAGCGGGCCTGCCGCTGCCACCTTGGCGAATTTGGCCACGCCGTGGGTCGAGCCCTCGGCGCGGTGCGCAGTACCGAAGGCGTCCATCACGAACACGTCGCACAGGGCGGCGTACTTTTGCGCCAGCTCGTCGGCGTTCTTTTTCTCGCCCTTGTTGAAGCGCACGTTTTCGAACAGCACCACGTCGCCGGCCTTGACCTCGACGCCGTCCAGGTAATCGGCCACCAGCGCGACTTCACGGCCCAGCGCCTTGCTCAGGTACTCGGCGACCGGCTTGAGGCTGTTTTCAGCGGAGAATTCACCTTCGACCGGACGGCCCAGGTGCGAGCAGACCATGACCGCTGCGCCCTTCTCCAGTGCCAGCTTGATGGTCGGCAGAGAGGCGAGAATCCGCGCGTCGCTGCTGACAGCGCCATCCTTGATCGGCACGTTGAGGTCTTCGCGGATCAGTACACGCTTACCTTGCAGATCAAGGTCGGTCATCTTCAACACGGTCATGAGGCGTTCCTGTTTTACTGTTGTGGGTCTGCAACGCGCAGGAAGTGGCCTGCGACGTCGAGCATACGGTTGGCAAAACCCCATTCGTTATCGAACCAGGCCAGCACATTGACCAGCCGTGGGCCGGACACGCGGGTCTGACTCGCATCGACGATCGCCGAATGAGGGTCATGGTTGAAATCGCAGCTGGCGTGCGGCAACTCGGTGTAGGCCAGCAAGCCCTTGAGCGGGCCACTGCTTGCGGCCTCGCGCAGAATCCGGTTGATCTCGACAGCGTCGGTGTCGCGTGCGGTCTGCACAATGATGTCCAGGCACGAAACGTTGACCGTCGGCACACGCACCGCTTTGGCCTGAATTCGACCGGCAAGTTCCGGAAGCAGCCGCTCGATACCTCGCGCAAGCCCGGTAGACACCGGGATGATCGACTGGAAAGCCGAGCGCGTACGGCGCAGGTCTTCATGATGATAAGCGTCGATCACCGGCTGGTCGTTCATCGCCGAGTGAATCGTGGTGATGGTGATGTAATCGAGCCCCAGCGCCTGATCCAGCAAACGCAGCAACGGTACGCTGCAGTTGGTGGTACAGGAAGCGGCAGACACCAGCAGCTCACGACCGGTGAGGTCTTGCTGGTTGATGCCGTAGACGATGGTGGCGTCGACATCCGCCTCGCTGGCCATCGGCTGGGAAAACAGCACACGCGGCGCACCGGCATCGAGAAAGCGCTGACCATCGTCGCGGGTGTTGTAGACACCGGAGCATTCCAGCACCAGGTCGATGTCCAGCGCCGCCCAGTCGATGCCTTCGGGCGTCGCACTGCGCAACACGCGAATGCGGTGGTCGTTGATGTGCAGATAATCGCCTTCGACCCGCACTTCTCCGGGAAACCGGCCATGTGTGGAGTCAAAGCGCGTCAGGTATTCGAGACTGGCCATATCGGCCAGGTCGTTGATCGCCACCACCTCGAAGCCCGCCTTTGCGCCACGTTCGCACAGGGCACGAACGACGCAACGACCAATACGGCCGTAGCCGTTCAGAGCAACTTTATAAGGGCGGGGCTGGGGCATGGTGGCTCACACGTCAGAAACAGTGACGACACCCGTCGACGCGGCCGGACGGCCACGCCGATGGATGTCGCTGATCGATCAGTCTTCGAGCAGTTCTTCGGCGGTGCCCAGGATGTTTTCCAGGGTGAAGCCGAATTCTTCGAACAACGCGGCAGCCGGTGCCGACTCACCGAAGGTGGTCATGCCGATCACGCGGCCTTCCAGGCCCACGTACTTGTACCAGTAGTCGGCATGCGCCGCCTCGATGGCGATACGGGCGCTGACCTGCAACGGCAGGACGGACTGCTTGTAGCCGGCGTCCTGGGCTTCGAACACGCTGGTGCACGGCATCGACACCACACGGACGTTGCGGCCCTTGGCAGCCAGTGCCTCGTAGGCCTGAACGGCCAGGCCGACTTCGGAACCGGTGGCAATCAGGATCAGCTCCGGCTCGCCCACGCTGTCGCGCAGTACATAACCGCCACGGGCGATATTGGCCAGTTGCTCGGCATCGCGGGTCTGGTGCTGCAGGTTCTGACGCGAGAACACCAGGGCCGATGGGCCGTCGTTACGCTCCAGCGCGTATTTCCAGGACACAGCCGATTCGACTGCGTCGGCCGGACGCCAGGTGTCCAGGTTCGGCGTGGTGCGCAGGCTGGCCAGTTGCTCGACCGGCTGGTGCGTCGGGCCGTCTTCGCCCAGACCGATGGAGTCGTGGGTGAACACGTGGATCACGCGCTGCTTCATCAGTGCGCCCATGCGCACGGCGTTGCGGGCGTATTCCATGAAGATCAGGAAGGTCGCGCCGTACGGCACGAAACCGCCGTGCAGGGCGATACCGTTCATGATTGCGCCCTGGCCGAACTCACGCACACCGTAGTGCAGGTAGTTGCCGTTGGCGTCTTCGCCGGTGATGCTCTTGCAGCCTTTCCAGATGGTCAGGTTGGAACCGGCCAGGTCCGCCGAACCGCCAAGCAATTCAGGCAGCAGCGGGCCGAAAGCGCCCAGTGCGTTCTGGCTGGCCTTGCGGCTGGCGATGGTCTCGCCCTTGGCGTTGACGTCAGCGACGTAGGCAGCGGACTTCTCGGCGAAATCGGCCGGCAGCTCACCGCTCATGCGACGGATGAAATCGTTGGCCAGCTCAGGGAAAGCAGCGGAGTAGGCAGCGAAACGCTGGTCCCACTCGGCTTCGGCGGCCAGGCCTTTTTCCTTGGCATTCCACTGCTCGTAGATGTCGGCCGGGATTTCGAACGGGCCGTGGTTCCACTTAAGTGCAGCGCGGGTCAGGGCGATCTCGTCGGCACCCAGTGGCGCGCCGTGGGATTCCTCTTTGCCCGACTTGTTCGGCGAACCGAAACCGATGGTGGTCTTGCAGCAGATCAGGGTCGGCTGAGCGCTTTTGCGCGCGGTTTCGATGGCGGTCTTGATCTCGTCGGCGTCATGGCCGTCGACATTGCGGATCACCTGCCAGTTGTACGACTCGAAACGCTTTGGCGTGTCGTCGGTGAACCAGCCTTCGACTTCGCCGTCGATCGAGATACCGTTGTCGTCGTAGAACGCGATCAGCTTGCCCAGGCCCAGTGTGCCGGCCAGCGAGGCGACTTCGTGGGAAATGCCTTCCATCATGCAGCCATCGCCCATGAACACGTAGGTGTTGTGGTTGACGATGTCATGGCCTGGACGGTTGAACTGCGCCGCCAGGGTCTTCTCGGCGATGGCAAAACCTACGGCGTTGGCAAAACCCTGGCCCAGAGGACCGGTGGTGGTTTCAACGCCCGGGGTGTAGCCGAATTCAGGGTGACCCGGGGTGCGGCTGTGCAATTGACGGAAGTTTTTCAGGTCGTCGATCGACAGGTCGTAGCCGGTCAGGTGCAGCAGCGAATAAATGAGCATCGAACCGTGGCCGTTGGACAGCACGAAACGATCGCGGTCGGCGAACGACGGGTTGGCCGGGTTGTGCTTGAGAAAATCGCGCCACAGGACTTCGGCGATATCCGCCATACCCATGGGGGCACCCGGATGGCCGCTGTTGGCTTTTTGCACGGCATCCATGCTCAGGGCACGAATGGCGTTGGCACGCTCACGACGGCTAGGCATCGCTGATCTCCTGGGGGTAAAGAATAGGATCGGAAAAAAGGCGTCCATTTTCCCTCAGCGACTGGCTGGGGGCAATGAAAGATAGTCACCGAGCCGTTTTTTTCCTGTCGCCCAGGCGTCATTTGCAGTCAGCGCTGGCGCATATGCCCTGCCGCGCGGGTTGAAACTGCGCTTTGCCACTACCCGCCAATCAATATCAAAACTTTTTGATATTGATCTTGCAGCGTGCCCGGTCGCTGTCTAGACTGCCGCCTTATGAATAGTTGCGTGCCTGCCATCGGCAATGATGCCTGTAACGAGTTGTCCGCCCTGTGCAAAGCCGGCGGCGATCCGTTGCGGCTGAATGTTCTGCGCGCGCTGACCAACGACTCGTTCGGCGTTCTGGAGCTGGCGCAGATCTTCGCCATCGGCCAGTCAGGCATGAGTCATCACCTCAAGGTGCTGGCCCAGGCCAGGCTGGTGGCGACACGCCGCGAAGGCAATGCCATTTTCTATCGCCGCTCCCTGCCGCTGACCGGCGCGACCGGCGGTCGTCTGCATGCCGCCCTGCTTGAAGAAGTCGATGCGCTGCGCCTGCCGGTCGAGGTCAAGGCACGGATCGATGCCGTGCATCGTCAGCGCGCGGCCGCCAGCCAGGATTTTTTTGCCCGGGTGGCCGACAAGTTCCATGCCCAGCAAGACCTGATCGCCGGCCTTGCGCAGTACCGCGACAGCCTGCTGGCGTTGCTCGACAAACTGCCTTTCGGTGCCGACGCAACAGCACTGGAAGTCGGCCCCGGCGATGGCAGTTTTTTGCCTGACCTGTCGCAGCGTTTTGCCCATGTCACGGCGATGGACAATAGTCCTGCGATGCTCGAACTGGCGCGTAAATTGTGCGAGCGTCAGGCACTTGGCAACGTCGAGTTGCGCCTGGCCGATGCGTTGGGCGACGCTAAAGTGCAGGTCGATTGCGTCGTATTGAACATGGTGCTTCATCATTTCGCCGCACCGGCCGATGCCATTGGACAGTTGGCCGGGCATCTGCGCCCAGGCGCCAGCCTGTTGGTAACGGACTTGTGCAGCCATGACCAGAGCTGGGCCAGGGAGGCCTGTGGCGATCTCTGGTTGGGCTTTGAACAGGAAGACCTGGCCCACTGGGCCATCGCCGCGGGGCTGGTCCCCGAACAGAGCCTTTATGTGGGCTTACGCAATGGTTTCCAGATCCAGGTTCGCCATTTTCAGCGGCCGTCTGGCGACACTCACCCTCGGTTAAATTCAGGAAACCCGTAGACATGAGCGAATACTCACTTTTCACCTCCGAGTCCGTGTCCGAAGGACATCCGGACAAGATTGCCGACCAGATCTCCGACGCAGTCCTGGACGCCATCATCGCTGAAGACAAGTTCGCCCGTGTCGCGGTCGAAACCCTGGTCAAGACCGGTGTTGCAATCATTGCCGGCGAAGTCACGACCTCCGCCTGGGTCGACCTGGAAGATATCGTCCGTAACGTCATCCTCGACATCGGCTACAACAGCTCCGACGTCGGCTTCGACGGCGCCACCTGCGGCGTGATGAACATCATCGGCAAGCAGTCGGTGGACATCGCCCAGGGCGTTGACCGCAGCAAGCCTGAAGACCAGGGCGCCGGCGACCAGGGCCTGATGTTCGGCTACGCCAGCAACGAAACCGACGTGCTGATGCCAGCCCCGATCACCTTCTCGCACCAACTGGTGCAGCGCCAGGCCGAAGCCCGCAAGTCCGGCCTGCTGCCGTGGCTGCGCCCGGATGCCAAGTCGCAGGTCACCTGCCGCTACGAGAACGGCAAAGTGGTCGGCGTCGACGCCATCGTCCTGTCGACCCAGCACAACCCCGACGTGTCATACAAAGACCTGCGCGAAGGCGTGATGGAGCTGATCGTCAAACACGTGATCCCGGCAGAACTGCTGCACAAGGACACTCAGTTCCACATCAACCCGACCGGCAACTTCATCATCGGTGGCCCGGTGGGCGACTGCGGCCTGACCGGCCGCAAGATCATCGTCGACACCTACGGCGGCATGGCCCGTCACGGCGGTGGCGCGTTCTCCGGCAAGGACCCATCGAAGGTTGACCGCTCGGCCGCCTACGCCGGTCGTTATGTGGCCAAGAACATCGTCGCCGCCGGCCTGGCCGAGCGTTGCGAGATTCAGGTTTCCTACGCCATCGGCGTGGCCCAGCCAACATCGATCTCGCTGAACACCTTCGGCACCGGCAAGCTGTCGGACGACAAGATCATCCAGCTGGTACGCGAGCACTTCGACCTGCGCCCATACGCCATCACCACCATGCTCGACCTGCTGCACCCGATGTACAAGCAGACCGCAGCCTATGGCCACTTTGGCCGTACGCCGTACGAGATGACCGTGGGCGACGACACCTTCACCGCCTTCACCTGGGAAAAAACCGACCGCGCCGACGCCCTGCGCGTCGCTGCCGGCCTGTAATACCTGGCGGTTACGAAAAAGCCCCGCACGAGTGATCGTGCGGGGCTTTTTGTTGTGCGGCCTATTGCCTTATGAATTCAACCGGCACCGACTCGGTCAGCCACACGCCGTTGTCTGCTTGAAAGAACCGGAACCCCGCTTCCTGCATGCGCAGCGCATCGATCTGCAATACCACAGGCTTGCCGTAGCGCTGGCCGATCGACACCGCCGTTTGTTCGTCCTGCGACAGGTGCACATGGTGGCGCGAGCCTGCGATCAGGCCTTGTTGCAGAATCGACTCGAGAAAGCGCGTGGCCGTGCCGTGGTACAGCAGCGCCGGCGGGATTTTCTCGACATGCTGAATATCCACCGCCGTGGTCGAGTGACCTTGCACGGCGCGAATGCGCAGGCCGTCTTCGGAGAAGGCAAAGCGCTTTTTGTCATTGCTCTCGACCACCGCCTGGATAATTTCCAGGTTGAGCACGCGGCCGTCGCTGGCGGCGCCCGCAATCAACGCATCGAGACTGGCCCAGCCTTCGCTGTCGAGCTGCAAGCCGATGGCTTGCGGCTCATGGCGCAGTACATAGCTTAGAAACTTGCTGGTTTCAGACAGCTGCTTGCTGTTCATACACGTCCCTATCGGCACTATTCAGCCTGATGAGACCCGGTATTGCGTTGCCCGGTTCCAGTCTCAAGCCCGGCGCGCCACCAGCAATGCCGAGGCGGCACTGGCCAGCAGGCCGGCACACACGCGGTTGAACAGCTGTTTGCTGGACGGGCGGGCGAACAGCTTGCGGGCGTGTACACCCATCGCGGCATACAGGGCGATGGCCACGCACTCCAGCGCCAGAAACAGCCCGCCCAGCACAACGAACTGGGCGCTGACATCCTGCGACTGGTCAACGAATTGCGGCAAGAATGCGGTGAACAACAGAATCGCCTTGGGATTGCCGATGGCCACCAGAAACTCCTGACGCGCCAGCCGCCACAGGCTGGTCGAGCCTGCACTAACCTGCTGATCGGCCTGCGGGGAGGCCCGCCAGAGCTGCCACGCCAGATAGAACAGGTAAGCGGCGCCTACGATTTTGATCACATGAAATAACCACTCGGAGGTGTGCAGCACTGCCGCCAGCCCGACCGCCGCCAGCGCAATCATGATCGCGAAGGCCAGCATGCGACCGGCGCCACCCACGCACGAGCGGGCAAAGCCATAGCGGCTCGCATTACTGACCGAGAGCAGGTTGTTCGGGCCGGGCGCCATGTTCAGCGCAAAGCAGGCAGGGATAAATACCGCGAGAGTCGTCAGGTCCATGAGGGTTCTCCAGAACAGAACAGCAATTTGTCATGCACGCCGCGAGCGCTCAAGGCACAGCCAGGCGCTTTTATCCACGACGACTGTACTGCTGCGAAACACTCGCTAACGTCTTGCAAAAGCCGGTGACCATAGCGCACACAGCGCAAGACCAAAGCTGTCTAGCCTGTCAGGCATCGTTTCCAGCAAGGATGCTTTCAATGTCGTCGATCATACGTTTTGTCATGGGCCTGGGCTTGCTTGCCATGGGCGCAGCGGCTTATGCCAGGTCCTGCCCTGAATGGGACGCGCCCAAAGCCCAACATGAAATCAGTGCATTGCAAACGCAGATCAGCCAGTGGGACGACAGCTATCACCGCCAGGGCGTCGCGCTGATTGCCGATGAAGTCTATGACCAGGCACGACAGCGGCTGACCCACCTGCGCCAGTGCTTCAACCTTGCGGCCGAGGATACCGACAACCCGCTGCAGACCGCCAAAGGGCCGGTCGCCCATCCGGTTGCGCACACCGGCTTGACCAAACTGGCCGACGAAAAGGCTGTGGCACAGTGGCTGAACGGTCGTGAGGATCTGTGGATTCAGCCCAAGGTCGATGGCGTGGCCGTTACGCTGGTGTATGAACACGGCCGGCTGAGCCGCGCAATCAGCCGGGGTGACGGCGTGCACGGCCAGGACTGGACCGCTCATGCCCTGCGCATTGCCGCTATTCCCAATACGTTGCCCAGACCCGACAGCATGGTGCTGCAAGGCGAATTGTATTGGCGGCTGAGCGATCACATACAGGCCAGCGCCGGCAGCCTGAACGCACGCAGTCAGGTCGCCGGCGCTCTGGCGCGTAAAAACCCGAGCGCTGCCGAACTGGAGCGGATCGAACTGTTCGTCTGGGACTGGCCCGACGGACCTGCGCACATCCAGGCACGTCTGGCGGGCCTTGCCGCCATGGGTTTTGCCGATAGCCCGGGCTACACCCAACCGCTGGAAAATCTCGACAGCGCCCGGCACTGGCGCGAGTTCTGGTATCGCCAGCCGCTGCCGTTTGCCAGCGATGGCGTGGTGTTACGCCAGGGCCAGCGTCCCGCCGCCGAACGCTGGCAGGCCAAGGCGCCTTACTGGATCGCGGCCTGGAAATACCCCTATGCCACCGCTCTGGCCGAGGTGCGCAAGGTCAATTTCAATATTGGCCGCAGCGGCCGGATTACCCCGGTGCTTGACGTACATCCGGTCCGCCTGGACGACCGCACCATCCGCTCGCTCAGCGTCGGCTCGCTGCAACGCTGGCAAGAAATGAATATCCGCCCCGGCGATCAGGTCGCCTTGAGCCTGGCCGGCCTGACCATCCCGCGCCTCGACAGCGTGGTGCTGCGCAATACCGAGCGGGTCGAGCTGCACGTGCCGGACCCTCAGGCGTTTCATTCGCTCAGTTGCTGGCAGCCGACAGCGGGGTGTGAAAGCCAGTTCAAGGCTCGTCTGGTCTGGCTGTCCGGCAAGCAGGGGCTGAACCTGCCGGGGGTTGGCCCCGGTACCTGGGACAAGTTGCTGGAGGCCCGATTGCTCGACAATCTGCTTGACTGGATGACCCTTGAGGCCACCGAGCTTGTTAAGATGCCGGGCCTTGGCGAGCGCAGCGCGACTAAACTGTTCGCCAGCCTGCAAAGCGCCCGTGACAAACCGTTCAGGCTCTGGCTCAAGGCCTTGGGCCTCCCACCCGCCGGTAATGCAGCGCTGGGTGACGACTGGCTGTCACTGGCCTCGCGCAGTGCGCAGCAGTGGCAGGCCGAACCGGGTGTCGGCCCAGGGCGCGCGGCGCAATTGCATGCCTTTTTTCTCGACCCGCAGGTGTTGGCACTCAGTGACCGATTGCGAGTCTTGGGTGTAGCGGGTTTTTAATGCCGGGTTGTCGAACCCGCCCGGCTTTCACATGGAGTTTTTATGAAGCGTTTTTCCCCATTGCTGCTGTTGCTGGCCTGTACCTTGACCCCACCTGCACTGCTGGCCGCCGAGACGCCACCGCCGGTGTCGGAGTGCCTGCTCAAGAGCCAGGAAATCAGCAGCAAGATTCAGCAGGCCAAGGCCGAAGGCAACAAACGTCAGCAAGCCGGCCTGGAAAAGGCCCTGAGCGAAACCAATGCCAACTGCAGCGAAGCGTCGCTGGTCAAGCAACGCGAACAGAAAGTGCTGGACGCCAAGCGCGAAGTCAGCCGCCGCCAGACCGACCTCAACCAGGCCATGACCAAGGGCGACCCGGAGAAAATCAACAAGCGCAAAGACAAGCTGGCCGAGTCGCGCAAGGAACTGCTCGACGCGCAGGCCGAGCTTGAGAAAGTCCAGAACTGATCAGGCCTTTATCAGGCGCCCGCCGCCGGGAAGGCCGAGGCGCCGAACAGCCCGATGATCAGGCCCATGCCCACCAGCCAGGCCAGCGAACGCAGCAATGCCAGGTCGGCCAGGTAAAAAATGATGTACAGCAGGCGGCTGGTAATGAACAGCACCGCCAGTACATCGATGGTCACCAGCTGCGCATTGCCGGCGATGTGGGCAATGATCACGGCAGCGGCGAATCCCGGCAAAACCTCGAAGCTGTTCAGTTGTGCGTTATGGGCGCGTCTTGGCAATCCTTCGAGGCGGTCGAGGAAATCACGCGGGTCATGGTTATGGTCCAGATTGAATTTACCGCTGCTGAGCTTGGCGATAGCCGCACAGATTATCGGCAGCAGGATGGCGATCAACACACACCAGAAAGCGACTGTCATTTTTCTTTCCCTTCAATTGAGCTTCATCACGAACATGCCGAGCAACACCAGCGCACAAGCTAAGAGCCGGGGCCGCCCGAAAGGTTCTTTGAAGTAACGCATTCCCATGATCACCACCAGCACGACACTGATCTCGCGCAGGGCCGCCGCCTCCGCGACCGAGCCCAGTTGCATGGCCCACAGCACCAGCGCATAACTCAGCAACACACACAGCCCGACGCTGACGCCCAAACGCCACTGCTCGCGCCAGAACATGACGAAGGCAGGCCGTCGGTAAGCGACGGCCAGCAACGGAAAGGGCCAGGCGCTGATCAGCGTCAGCCAGACCAGATAATCCAGCGGCTTCGCGCCCAGTTTCAAGGCTTGCCCGTCAATCCAGGTGTAACTGCCGATGCACAGGCCGATCAGGCCCACCACCGGCAGCATCGACCAGGGCAAGCGCGCCCCGCCACCGCCCTGCCAAAGCAGGCAGACCATGCCGGCAGGAATCAGCAGGATGCCCAGAATCTGTTGGCTGCTCAGGTCTTCGCCGGCAAAGACAAGGGTCAGGCCCAGCACTACCAGTGGTGACAGGCCACGCATCAAGGGGTAGACCAGCCCAAGATCGCCGACCCGGTAAGCCTTGATCAGCAGCGCACGATAGAGCAACTCGAACAACGCCGAGGCTATCAGCCAGGGCCAGATAGACAACGCAGGCGGCGTGACAAAGCCCAAGGCCAGCAGCGCAAAGACCAGCGCCACTGCGTCCATGCTGGCGATCACCAGCAAGCGCTCGCCGCTGAATTTGACCAGCGTGTTCCAGAGCGCGTGCAGCACGGCCGCGATCAACACCAGGACTGTCGCCAACACCCTCGATTCTCCTTGTTCGGCCAACGCGCGAAACAGGCCGCGAGAATAGCCGATGGGCGGCTCGCCCGACAGTTTCATGCCGCCATCAAATAATCCTGTGTGGCAAAAAATTTCCTTTTCAGTGCACTATCCTCGGTTCCCTGTGGTCAACGCGTGCGCTTGAACCACTGAAATGCACCCTCGATATGCAATGGATACGGACCTACGGATGCTTGAACTTGTTGCTGCTTTCATTTGCCTGACCACCCTGCTCACTTATGTGAACTACCGCTTTATCGGCCTGCCGCCGACCATCGGCGTGATGGTTACCGCCTTGCTGTTTTCCCTGCTGTTGCAAGGCCTGAGCCTGATCGGTTTTCCGGGGCTTGAAGAACGTGTCGAGCAACTGATCGGACAGATCGACTTCGGCGATCTGCTGATGAACTGGATGCTGTCCTTCCTGCTGTTTGCCGGCGCCTTGCACGTCAACCTGGCCGACCTCAAGAGCTACCGCTGGCCCATCGGCCTGCTGGCGACCTTTGGCGTGCTGATCGCCACCGTGGTGATCGGCACACTGGCCTGGTGGATCTTTGCCCTGTTCGGCTGGCACGTCAGCTTCCTGTATTGCCTGCTGTTCGGTGCACTGATTTCGCCGACCGATCCGATTGCCGTGCTGGGGGTGTTGCGCACCGCCAATGCCTCCAAACCGCTGAAGACCACGATTGTCGGCGAGTCGCTGTTCAACGACGGCACGGCCGTAGTGGTGTTCACCGTGCTGCTGGGCATCGCGCAACTGGGTGAAACCCCAAGCGTCGCTGAAACCGCCATGCTGTTTGCCCATGAAGCGATTGGCGGAGTGCTGTTCGGTGGCCTGATCGGTTACGCCGTGTACCTGATGATCAAGAGCATCGAGCAACACCAGATCGAGGTCATGCTGACCCTGGCGCTGGTCATCGGCGGCTCTGCGATGGCCTCCGAGCTGCATGTGTCGGCACCCATCGCGATGGTGGTGGCTGGTCTGATCATCGGTAACCTGGGACGCAACCTGGCGATGAACGACATGACCCGCCGTTACATGGACGGTTTCTGGGAACTGCTCGACGACATGCTCAACGCCCTGCTGTTCGCGCTGATCGGCATGGAGCTGTTGCTGCTGCCGTTCTCATGGCTGCACTTGCTGGCCGCCGGGCTGCTGGCGGTGGCCATTCTGCTGGCCCGCCTTGTCACCGTGGCACCGGCCATCCTGCTGTTGCGCCGCTGGCGCAGCGTGCCGCAAGGCACCATTCGCATCCTGACCTGGGGCGGCCTGCGCGGCGGCGTGTCGGTCGCGTTGGCACTGGCTTTGCCGCTGGGGCCAGAGCGCGATGTGCTGCTGAGCATCACCTACATCGTGGTGCTGCTGTCGATCCTGTTGCAGGGCCTGACCATCGGCAAGCTGGTGCGCTCGGTCACCGGACACACGCAACCCCCCGCTTCGGCGCTCGATGCGGCACACTGACCGGACGCATGCTAAAGCGTGAATAAATAGTGTTAAAAAAAACACCTCGGCAGACCACGGTCTGTTGAGGTTCAATCAATGCCTAGTCCGCTTAGCGCAATGCAGGAGCAAGCATGTCCGCCCATGACGAGATCGCCCCGACAGGCGGTGCGCCAATGATTCCCGATCAACGCCGTGAACTGCTACTGCGCCAGTTGCGCAAGCATCAGGTGCTGAGCGTCCACCAGTTGATGGAAATGTTCGACTGCTCACACATGACCATCCGCCGCGACATTGCCCTGCTTGAGCAAGAAGGCCGCGCCTATTCGGTCAGCGGCGGCGTGCGCATTGCCAGCCAGTTGCACAGCGAGCCCAGCCATCAATCCAAGGCGGTGGTCGAGCTGCCGCACAAACAGGCGATTGCGCAGCTGGCCGCGCAGTTGCTGCACCCGGACATGACCGTTTATCTGGACGCCGGCACCACCACCCTGGAAATCGTGCCGTACATCATTGCCCTGTCGGGCATGACCGTGGTGACCAACGACTTCGGCATCGTCAATGCGCTGGCCGATGCCGGGCATGTGGACGTGATTCACACCGGCGGCCTTCTCGATCACCCCAACCTGTCCAGCGTCGGCGGCCTGGCGGCGGCAACCCTGCGCCAACTGGCCACCGACATCGCGTTCATGTCGACCAGTTCGTGGGACCTGCAACGCGGCACCACCACACCGTCGGCGCTCAAGGTCGAGCTCAAGCAGGCGGCGATGCAGTCAGCCTCGCGCAGCGTGCTGGTCGCCGCCAGCTCCAAATACGGCACCTTCGGCATGTACAAGATCGCGCCACTGGAGCAGTTCGACACCCTGATCACCGACAACGCCCTGGCCGGCGCGGCAGCCGACAGCATCCGCAAGCAAGGCATCGAGTTGCAGTTGGCAGTGGTTTAGGCCACCCGCAGCGAGCTCACCAAAGCCCCTTTCGAGGGGCTTTTTTCTGTGTGAATATTTGTTAATCCTAAATATCACTTCACATTAATCGTTCACTGATCCACTATCACATTCACATTTCAGAACAATGTTAGCCGTCTGTTGGTATGACGAGCAGCGGCACAGACCGAGGATGATGCAATGACCCAATCCAATGTTGGTGTGATCGGCCTGGGCGCCATGGGCCTGGGCATTGCCCGCTCGCTGTTGCGCAATGGCTTTAACGTGCATGCCTGCGATGTGCGCAGCGAAGTGGTCCAGGCGTTCGCCGCTGAGGGCGGCGTGGCCGCAACCTCGCCAGCCGCTCTGGCCGCTGCCTGTGACGTGATCATCACCGTGGTGGTCAACGCCGAGCAGACCGAAACCGTATTGTTCGGTGACAACGGTGCCGTCGCTGCACTGCGTCCAGGCAGTCTGGTCATCGGTTGCGCCACTGTCGCGCCGACCTTTGCCGTCGAGCTGGGCCAGCGCCTGGCCGATCAGGGCTTGCTGTACCTCGATGCGCCGATCTCCGGCGGCGCGGCCAAGGCTGCCGCCGGCCAGATGACCATGATGACCTCGGCACCCGCCGACGCCTACGCCAAGGCCGAAGCGGTTCTGGCGGGCATGGCCGGCAAGGTCTATCGCCTCGGCAACGTCCATGGCCTGGGCTCGAAAGTCAAAATCATCAATCAGCTGCTGGCCGGTGTGCACATCGCTGCCAGTGCCGAAGCCATGGCCCTGGGCCTGCGCGAAGGCGTCGATGCCGACGCCCTGTACGAAGTGATCACCAACAGCGCCGGCAACTCGTGGATGTTCGAGAACCGCGTGCCGCACATCCTCAAGGCCGACTACACCCCGCTGTCTGCCGTCGACATTTTCGTCAAGGACCTGGGCCTGGTACTGGATACCGCCCGCGCCAGCAAATTCCCGCTGCCGCTGTCGGCCACTGCGCACCAGATGTTCATGCAGGCTTCCAGCGCCGGTTTCGGCCGCGAAGACGACTCGGCCGTGATCAAGATTTTCCCGGGTATCACCCTGCCGACCGCCAAGTCCGAGGAATAAGCGATGAGCGTTAATTCCCGCCCGCTGCTGGGCTGCATCGCCGACGACTTCACCGGCGCCACGGACCTTGCCAACATGCTGGTGCGCGGCGGCATGCGCACGGTACAAAGCATTGGTATTCCATCGGCCGAGCTAGCCGCTGGCCTGGACGCCGACGCCATCGTCATCGCCTTGAAATCGCGCACCACGCCCTCGGCAGACGCTGTCGAGGAGTCGCTGGCGGCCCTGCAATGGCTGCGCGACCGTGGCTGCGAGCAGATTTTCTTCAAATACTGCTCGACCTTCGACTCGACCGCAGCCGGCAATATCGGCCAGGTCAGCGACGCCTTGCTGGCGCAACTGGGCAGCGACTTCACCGTGGCCTGCCCGGCCTTCCCGGAAAACGGCCGCACGATCTTCCGTGGCCATTTGTTCGTGCAGGACCAGTTGCTGAACGAATCGGGCATGCAGAACCACCCGCTGACGCCCATGACCGACGCCAACCTGGTGCGCGTGCTGCAAGCGCAGACCAGGGCCAAGGTCGGCCTGCTGCGTTACGACACCGTGGCCAAAGGCCCTGAAGCGGTACGCGCACGCATCAATGAGCTGCGCGCCGAAGGCGTGAGCATGGCCATTGCCGATGCCGTGTCGGACGCCGACCTGTATGTGCTGGGCGAAGCCTGTGCCGATCTTGCGCTGCTGACCGGCGGTTCAGGCCTGGCGCTGGGCCTGCCGGAGAACTTCCGCAAGGCCGGCAAACTGCGTGCGCTCGATGCCGCGCAAAAGATCGACATCGCTGGCGGCGAAGTGGTCCTGGCCGGCAGCGCTTCGGTGGCTACCAATGGCCAGGTCGCGGTCTGGCTGCAAGCCGGTCGCCCGGCCCTGCGCATCAACCCGCTGGAACTGGCCGACGGCAAGCCTGTGGTCGAGCAGGCCATCGCTTTTGCCCGCGATGCCGGCCAGACCGTGCTGATCTATGCCACCAGCACCCCTGACGAAGTCAAAGTTGTGCAGCAGAAGCTTGGCGTCGAGCGCTCCGGTGCGATGGTCGAAGAAGCACTGGGGCAGATTGCCAAAGGCCTGCTGGACGCTGGCGTACGCCGCTTTGTGGTCGCCGGTGGTGAAACCTCCGGTGCCGTGGTTCAGGCGCTCGGCGTGCAACTGCTGAAAATCGGCGCACAGATCGATCCGGGCGTACCGGCAACGGTCAGCGACGGTGAACAACCGCTGGCCCTGGCGCTCAAGTCCGGCAACTTCGGTGCCCGCGACTTCTTCGCCAAGGCGCTCAAGCAGTTGGCAGGAGAAGCCTGATGATTAATGAGCAAGCCCTGCGCGAAGAAATCTGCGACGCCGGCCGCTCGCTGTATGGCCGTGGCTACACGGTCGGCAGCGCCGGCAACATCAGTGCGCGCCTCGACGACGGCTGGCTGATCACGCCGACCGACGCCTGCCTGGGCCGTCTGCAGCCGGACGAGATCGCCAAGGTCAACCTGCAAGGCGAATGGGTGTCGGGCAGCAAGCCGTCCAAGACCCTGGCCCTGCACCGCCAGGTCTACGACCGCAACCCGCAGGTCGGCGGCGTGGTGCACACCCACTCCACGCATCTGGTGGCCCTGACCCTTGCCGGCGTCTGGCGTGAAGACGACATTCTGCCGCCACTGACCCCTTATCAGGTCATGAAGGTCGGGCACATCCCGCTGATCGGCTATCAACGCCCGGGCTCGCCACTGGTGGCCGAGCGTGTGGCGCAACTGGCCAACAGCGTGCGTGGCGTGATGCTCGAGCGCCTGGGCCCGGTGGTCTGGGAAAGCTCGGTGGCCAAGGCCTGCTATGCCCTGGAAGAACTCGAAGAAACCGCCCGCCTGTGGCTGATGACCGACCCCAAGCCTGCGCCGCTGTCGGCCCAGGCGCTGGAAGAACTGCATCAGACGTTCGGGGCCAAGTGGTAATCGCGTCTCGATAAATCCAAAACAGGCCGCGCCCGCGGCTTGTGCCAACGCCGGCACTGCCGGAACACAATAAAAACAGGAAGCAAGCATGACTCCATTAATGTTGATGCTGATTGCCGGCGCAGGTATTGCCCTGCTGCTGTTTCTGGTTCTCAAATACAAATTCCAGCCCTTTGTTGCCCTGATGCTGGTCAGCATCATCGTCGCTCTGGTCGCGGGCGTTAAGCCTGCCGATCTGGTGGCGACCATCGAAGGCGGCATGGGCAAGACCCTCGGTCACATCGCGATCATCATTGCCCTGGGCGCGATGATCGGGCGCATCATCGAGTTGTCTGGCGGTGCCGAGGCGTTGGCCAAGACGCTGATCCAGCGCTTTGGTAACAAGCGCACACCGCTGGCGCTGACCGTGGCCGGTTTCATGGTCGGCATCCCGGTGTTCTTCGAGGTCGGGGTCATCATTCTGATGCCGCTGGCCTATGGCGTGGCCCGTGCGGCACGCAAGCCGCTGCTGATCTTCGCCTTGCCGATGTGCGCCGCCTTGCTGGCCGTGCATGCCTTCCTGCCGCCACATCCGGGTGCCGTGGCCGCTGCCAGCCAACTGGGTGCCGATCTGGGCCGGGTATTGCTGCTGGGCATTCCGATGGTCGCGGTACTGTGCGCAATCGGCTACTTCGTGGCCGGGCGCATGACCCGCAAGACCTACCCGATGACCGATGACATCCGCGCCGAAGTCTATGGCCCGCACGTCACCAACGCCGACCTGGAAGCCTGGGCACGTAACGACTACTCCACCGTGCGTGAAGCGTCCGACGCCAAAGAGTTCGGTGCCGAAGCCAGCGCCAGCAGCCTGGCCAAGAGCCTGCCGCCAGCGCCTGCACCGGGCTTCGGTCTGATCATTGCCCTGATCCTGCTGCCAATCGTGTTGATACTGCTCGGTACGCTGGCCACCACCATGCTGCCGGCCGGCACCCTGCTGCGCGACGTACTGACCGTACTCGGCGCGCCGCTGGTCGCCCTCCTGATCGACACCCTGCTGTGCGCCTGGCTGCTCGGTTCGCGCCGTGGCTGGAGCCGCTCGCAAGTGTCGGACGTGATCGGCTCGGCCCTGCCGGGCGTGGCCATGGTCATCCTGATTGCCGGCGCCGGTGGCGTATTCGGCAAGGTCCTGGTCGACACCGGCATCGGTGCTGTGGTCTCCGAAGCACTGCGCAACACCGGCCTGCCGGTTCTGGCACTGGGCTTTATCCTGACCCTGCTGCTGCGCGCCGTACAAGGCTCGACCACTGTCGCACTGGTGACCACCGCCGGTATCCTCAGCCCGCTGATCGCCACTCTGGACCTGTCGGCCAACCACCTGGCCCTGCTGTGTCTGGCCATGGGCGGTGGCGGTCTGGCCATGTCGCACATCAACGACGCCGGTTACTGGATGTTCACCAAGCTGGCCGGCCTGAACGTCGCCGACGGCCTGCGGACCTGGACCGTACTGGTCACCCTGCTGGGCACACTGGGGTTCTTGATGACCCTGGTAATGTGGCCTTTCGTCTGACCCCCTGAAGCTTGAAAGACTGGAGTTAACATGCCTCGTTTCGCCGCCAACCTCAGCATGCTGTACCCACAGCATGACTTTCTGGATCGCTTCGCTGCCGCTGCTGCCGACGGCTTTGCGGCGGTCGAGTACCTGTTCCCTTACGACTACAGTCCGCAGGAGCTCAAGCAGCGCCTGGACGACAACGGTCTGGTGCAGGCGCTGTTCAATGCCCCACCGGGCGACTGGGCAGCCGGCGAGCGCGGCATTGCCAGCCTGCCAGGGCGTGAAGAAGAGTTTCGCAGCGGTGTGGCCAAGGCGCTGGAGTACGCTCAGGTGCTGGGCAACGACCGCATCCACGTGATGGCCGGCCTGCTGCCCGACGAAAGCCTGCGCGAACATCACCAGGCGGTGTATCTGGAAAACCTGGCCTATGCCGCAGCGCAGGCCAGGCCGTTCGGCATTATCGTGCTGATCGAGCCGATCAACACCCGCGACATGCCGGGCTTCTTCCTGAACCGTCAGGACCAGGCACAGGCCATCGTCAAGCAGGTCGGTGCCGACAACCTCAAGGTGCAGTTCGACCTGTACCACTGCCAGATCGTCGAAGGCGACCTGACCGCCAAACTGCGCCGCGACTTCGCCGGCATCGGCCACATCCAGATCGCCGGCGTGCCGGACCGTCACGAACCGGACCTGGGCGAGCTGAACTATGCGCACCTGTTCGAGGTGATCGACCAGTTGGGCTACACCGGCTGGGTGGGGTGTGAATACCGTCCGAAAGGCGACACCAGCGAAGGCCTGGAATGGCTGCGCCGCCTCAAGGCGTAACAACCATTGCGCAAGGCCGGGCGGCCTGCGTCATTCGTCGCCCGGCTGGCCGAACTGGTCCTTGATGTAGCGGATTTCAGTGCGGCCATGCGGCGCCGGCAGGCCGTCGTCGCCCAGGTTGACGAAGACCATCTTCTCGACGGTCAGAATGCTTTTGCGGGTGATCTTGTTGCGCACCTGGCAATGCAGGGTGATCGAGGTACGGCCGAACTCGGTGGCAGTAATGCCCAGCTCGATGATGTCGCCCTGGCGCGAGGCGCTGACGAAGTTGATCTCGGAGATGTACTTGGTCACCACCCGCTGGTTGCCCAACTGGACGATGGCATAGATCGCCGCCTCTTCATCGATCCAGCGCAGCAGGCTGCCACCGAACAGCGTGCCGTTAGGATTGAGGTCTTCGGGCTTCACCCATTTGCGAGTATGAAAATTCATCGTAACTCCTGTCATCTGACCTAAAGATGCCAAGCATCATGGCAGAGCCAGCCGCTCAAGCCCATGCCTGCCTTTACGCAACGCCCTCCTCGATTCGCCATGCCCTGGCCTGCTCCACGGTCTGCGATGTCCACAGCGTGACCGGCAAACGGTTGCGCGACTGATAGCCGTCAATGATTGCATCCAGCGCCTGATTGATCTCGCCAGCCGTTCTGGCCTGCAACAACTGTTGATCGGCACGCAGCAGCAATTCGGTATTGGCCTCGGTCTGCCAAAGCAGATGCAGGGAAGGAAAGATCAGCGCCTTTCGGATGTTGCCAGCAATGACCCGGATCTCTCGCTGACGCATGAGCACCCGCGCCGCCGTCAGCAGCGGCGACTGCACGCGCCGGGTATCGAGCAGTCGCGCAAAGGCTGGCCGCTCGTAACGGTTCAGTTGCAGCACCAGCCATTGACTGTCAGCCGCCGTCGTAGTGTGCCGTTCGAGCGCCGCAAGGACCGTGTCGACATCACCCGATGCAGTGTCGAGATCAAGCGCGGCAATGGCCGCCTCCAGTTGGGCGAACAGGTTGTATGCCGTGTTGCGCCACGCCCGCATCTGCGCCGCTGCCGGCACGCGCTCGACGCTGGCAAGCATGTCGTCATCCAGGCTTTGCAGCGCCTCGTGCAATGAGCCGAAATCATAAGCCTCACGCCCTTCGGCACGCTCGGCCAGATGCGCCCTGACCGCCTGTTCCAGCTTGTCCTGCAAGTGATTCCTGACCTGCGCGCTCATGGTGAAATTCAACGTGCCGTTCAACGCGCCGGTGAAGTCGCCGCGCTCGGTGCGCAACGGCACCACCACGGTTTGCGCGGCAAAGGTCTTGAGGTCGAGGTTTTGTAATTCGCGCTGCGCCGTCACCGGGGCGTCTGCCAGCCAGTCGCTCAGAAAACCCTTCAAGCCGCCACGGCTGCTGACGATCGGACTTTTTTCGAAGGTCAGGATCAGCATGTCGGCACCCGATAGCAGGTCGGTGGCCAGCCCCGGATCGAGCAGTTGCGGCACCGGCGTATTGAGCAGCACGCCGCCGTCCTGGAAGAAGGTCAATTCGTCGAACACCTGGAAATCCAGGCCTTGCTGGCCCGGCTGGCGAAACACCACCGGCAATGAGGCCGACACATGCGCGGCCTGGGCGATGTCCATGTCGGGGGTCAGCGCCGCGCCGAACACCACCAGTTGCGGGGCGCCTGAAAACATCGCCGTGCCGGTGATGTTGAGCTGTTTGATCCGGGGGATATGCCGGCTGAGCAGTGCAAGGTCGGCGAAGGTCACCGCACCACCGGCCAGCAAACGCTCGCGCACGACCAGCACCTCGGTAGGGTGCGCATCGTGGATCAGGGCCAGTACCGCAGCGCGGGCCGTGTTGCGAATCAACGTTTGCAATGGCAACGCTTCGGAACGGATGCGCGGCAATACGCTCAGCAATAAATGGGTGAAGCCGCCAGCGGTGCCAGGCACCACTTGCCCTGCGCGCTCGCCCAGCCCGGCCAGGCCGCGTTGCAACCAGCCGACGCTGGCATTGCTGCTGTCGAGCAGGGCCAGCAGGTTGGTGTTGTCGATCAGGTCATCGAATTGCGGCGCCGGCATGCCGGCGGCAATCAACGCCGCCATGATCGCGCCGGCGGACGATCCGTGAACCGACTCAAGCCCTGGCAAGACGCCGAGATGCTCCAGCGCCGTCACCGCCCCCGAATAGGCAAAGCCCTTCGCGCCACCGCCGCTGAGAATCAGCTTGCGGATCGGCGGGCCATCGAGTTCAAGGTGGATAATGCCGTTGTCGCCTTCTGACAGCGTGATACGGCGGCTGCCCGCCTGCTCGACGATGATTTGGGCTGGCTCGATTGCCTTCGTTGACTCGATTCCTTTCGAGGGACTGTTCAAGTGCTGCTCCTTGCGCGCATTAATTCGGCGTCGAGGATAAGCGCCCTTGCAGGGCCGGGTGCGGTACAAGAATATTTTTCTGCTGAATACGCCACAAACGCACAACCGATAGAAAACCTTGGGAACATTCGCCAGCGCAGCTATACTGCCACCCGATTTCAAACGGTCATCTACCCTTGATACCGTTCCCGCCACCTGTCCGAGGGGCGCTGCAGCAGGTTTTACCCTGTCAGGCTCGGATGGGGCGTTGTCTGTCAGGCTGATCCTTCAGCCGGCCGGCCTTTAACGCACAACGGCGCCCATTCGCATTTACTTGGAATGGAGACTCTTCAATGAGCGCTGCAAACACGCCCGCAGATTTCAACGACTTCAAGGTCGCCGACATTTCCCTGGCCGCCTGGGGCCGCCGCGAGATCATCATCGCGGAATCCGAAATGCCAGCCCTGATGGGTCTGCGCCGCAAGTACGCTGGTGAACAACCGCTCAAGGGCGCGAAAATCATCGGCTGCATCCACATGACCATCCAGACCGCCGTGCTGATCGAAACCCTGATTGCCCTGGGTGCCGAAGTACGCTGGTCGTCGTGCAACATCTTCTCGACTCAGGACCAGGCCGCCGCCGGTATCGCCGCAGCCGGCGTACCGGTATTCGCCTGGAAAGGCGAGACCGAAGAAGAGTATCTGTGGTGCATCGAGCAGACCATCCTCAAGGATGGCCAGCCATGGGATGCCAACATGATCCTCGACGACGGCGGCGACCTGACCGAGATCCTGCACCACAAATACCCGCAGATGCTGGCCAGCATCCACGGCGTGACCGAAGAAACCACCACTGGCGTGCACCGTCTGCAAGAGATGCTGGCCAAGGGCGAACTGAAGATCCCGGCGATCAACGTCAACGACTCGGTCACCAAGAGCAAGAACGACAACAAATACGGCTGCCGTCACAGCCTGAACGACGCCATCAAGCGCGGCACCGACCACCTGCTGTCGGGCAAGCAGGCGCTGGTCATCGGCTACGGTGACGTGGGCAAGGGCTCGGCCCAGTCGCTGCGTCAGGAAGGCATGATCGTCAAGGTCACCGAAGTCGACCCGATCTGCGCCATGCAAGCGTGCATGGACGGTTTCGAACTGGTTTCGCCGTACATCAACGGTGAAAACGACGGCACCGAAGCCAGCGTCGACGCTGCCCTGCTGGGCAAGATCGACCTGATCGTGACCACCACCGGTAACGTCAATGTCTGCGACGCCGGCATGCTCAAGGCTCTGAAAAAGCGCGCCGTGGTGTGCAACATCGGTCACTTCGACAACGAAATCGACACCGCTTTCATGCGCAAGAACTGGGCATGGGAAGAGGTCAAGCCACAGGTACACAAGATTCACCGTACCGGTGCCGGCGCGTTCGATGCTCAGAACGATGACTACCTGATCCTGCTGGCCGAAGGCCGTCTGGTGAACCTGGGCAACGCCACTGGCCACCCAAGCCGCATCATGGACGGCTCGTTCGCCAACCAGGTGCTGGCGCAGATCTTCCTGTTCGAGCAGAAGTTCGCTGACCTGGCACCTGCCCAGCAAGCCGAGCGCCTGACTGTAGAAGTGCTGCCCAAGAAGCTGGACGAAGAAGTCGCCCTGGAAATGGTACGTGGCTTCGGCGGTGTCGTGACCAAACTGACCAAGACCCAGGCCGACTACATCGGCGTGACCGTCGAAGGCCCGTTCAAGCCGGACACTTACCGCTACTAAGGTGAGGCCAGCTGCAAGGGGCAAGCTTTAAGCTGCAAGCAAGAGCCGTTCGCGGTGTTGCTTGCGGCTGGTTTGTCGCTTGTCGTCTAACGTCTTTAATAGCAACACGCTTTGAACCTTGGGCTGCGAGAGTCGGCGCACTGCCTTCTTGCAGCTTGAGGCTTGAAGCTTGCCGCTGGAGCTCCCTATGAGCCTGGAACGTCGCTACAGCTTCGAGTTCTTTCCTACCAAGACCGATGCCGGGCATGAAAAACTGCTGAACGTTGCCCGCCAACTGGCAACCTACAACCCCGATTTCTTCTCCTGCACCTATGGTGCCGGGGGGTCGACCCGTGATCGCACGCTCAACACCGTGTTGCAGCTCGAAAACGAGGTGAAGATTGCTGCCGCACCGCACCTGTCGTGCGTCGGCGACACCAAGACTGAGTTGCGTGAGCTGCTGACCCACTATAAAGACGCCGGGGTAAAACGCATTGTCGCCCTGCGCGGCGACCTGCCTTCGGGCATGGGCGTGGCCAGTGGTGACCTGCGTTATGCCAGCGACCTGGTGAGTTTCATCCGTGAAGAGACCGGCGATCACTTTCATATCGAAGTGGCGGCCTACCCGGAGATGCACCCGCAGGCGCGCAACTTCGAGGACGACCTGGCGCATTTTGTGACCAAGGTCAACGCCGGTGCCGACAGCGCGATCACCCAATACTTCTTCAACGCCGACAGCTACTTCTACTTTGTCGAGCGCGTGCAGAAGCTGGGCGTGAACATCCCGATCGTGCCGGGCATCATGCCGATCACCAACTACAGCAAGCTGGCCCGGTTCTCGGACGCTTGCGGTGCGGAAATCCCGCGCTGGGTGCGCAAGCAGCTCGAAGCCTACGGCGACGACAGTGCAAGCATTCAGGCGTTTGGCGAGCAGGTCATCACCGAAATGTGCGAAAGCCTGCTGCAAGCCGGCGCGCCGGGGCTGCACTTCTACACCCTGAACCAGGCTGAACCGAGCCTGGCAATCTGGAACAACCTCAAGCTGCCACGCTGAGACCATTGTTCGATGGCCCCCAGGCATTGCTTCGGGGCCATACTCCTGATAAAACCGTTGAGCAGCCGGAAACCAGCACAGCGTAGTGGCTCTGTTATACTCCGGCCTTCCCGCCAGGCTTACGCCCGGACGCTGGGTCTTGCAAAAGGCATCTCGATCACGCCGATGCAGTCACGAGATGGATTTCCGACCCTGCTGCACCGGACGCGATGCGTTCCTCATGAGCTCCTGAAAACCGCGACCCACACCCCGTCGCAGGTCAAAGCAGCCAGAACGCCATTGCGCCAGGCACGATTTCCCTGAGCACAAGCTCCAACCAGAACAGGATTTCTCATGTCCTTTGCCTCCCTCGGTCTCTCCGAGGCTTTAGTCCGCGCTGTTGAAGCGGCGGGCTACACCCAGCCTACTCCCGTGCAACAGCGGGCTATCCCCGCCGTGTTGCAAGGTCGCGACCTGATGGTTGCGGCGCAGACAGGTACTGGTAAAACCGGTGGTTTCGCCCTCCCGATCCTGGAGCGGCTGTTCCCCAACGGTCACCCGGACAAATCCCAGCGTCACGGCCCGCGCCAGCCGCGCGTACTGGTCCTGACCCCGACCCGCGAACTGGCAGCGCAGGTGCACGACAGCTTCAAGCTGTATGCCCGCGACCTCAAGTTCGTCAGCGCCTGCGTGTTCGGCGGTGTCGGCATGAATCCACAGATCCAGGCCCTGTCCCGAGGCGTCGACGTACTGGTCGCCTGCCCGGGCCGCCTGCTCGACCTTGCCGGCCAAGGCAATGTCGATCTGTCCCACGTTGAAATCCTGGTGCTGGACGAAGCCGACCGGATGCTCGACATGGGCTTTGTGCACGACGTCAAAAAGGTCCTCGCACGCCTGCCTTCCAAGCGTCAGAACCTGCTGTTCTCGGCAACGTTCTCCAGCGACATCACCGCGCTTGCCGGCAAGCTGTTGCATGATCCCGAGCGCATCGAAGTCACGCCACCGAACACCACGGTAGAGCGTATCGAACAGCGTGTGTTCCGCCTGGCCGCCAGCCACAAGCGGGCCTTGCTCGCCCACCTGATCACTCAGGGCGCGTGGGAGCAGGTACTGGTCTTCACCCGCACCAAGCACGGCGCCAACCGCCTGGCCGAATACCTCGACAAGCACGGCCTCAGCGCTGTCGCGATTCACGGTAATAAAAGCCAGAACGCCCGTACCAAAGCCCTGGCCGACTTCAAGGCCGGCGAAGTGCGGATCATGGTCGCCACCGACATCGCCGCTCGCGGCCTGGACATCGACCAGTTGCCACACGTGGTCAACTTCGAACTGCCCAACGTCGACGAAGACTACGTGCACCGTATCGGCCGTACCGGCCGTGCAGGCCGTACCGGCGAGGCGATCTCGCTGGTGGCACCGGACGAAGAAAAGCTGCTCAAGAGCATTGAGCGCATGACCAAACAGAAGATTGCCGACGGCGATCTGGCCGGTTTCGACGCCACCACGGTTGAAGCCGAAAAGCCTGAAACCCGCGAGCCTCGTCCACAACGCAATACCCGTAACGGCCGTGCCGAAGGCGCCGACAAAGGCGAAAAGGGAAGCGGCGGCCGTCGCGATAAAGGCAAGGACAAAGGGCGCGAAAAAGACAAGGGCAGGGACAAGCCGGCCGCCGCAGCGGCACCGGGCGAACGCCCTGCTCGCCCGCCACGCGAGAAAAAGCCACGCGAAGGCACTGGCCGCAGCCAGCAACAACCACAGCAATCGGCTGCACCTGCCATCCCGCGCGCACCGGCCAACCGTGATCCGGAAGTGTTTCTGGACGATGACGTCGACAACTTCGGCAACCGCGCCGACTACGTCAGCCCTTACAAGGGTAACGCCCAGGGCCGTGGTCGTCGCCCAGGCGCTGCATCGTCGCCGGGCAACGGCGCAGCCCGGCCGCAGGGGCAGGCACCACGCAACAACTCGCCACGTCCGGCCGGTGCTGGCGCCGGTGCCGGCAAGCGCACCAGCAACGGTCCGCGTACCGGCGGCCCACGCAACAACGCCCCACGTGATCGTCAGGCCCGTGAAGAGCCCGCCGTTCGTCCACAGGAGCGTCAGCCGCAGCAGCCAAAAATCGTGCACAAGGAATCGAAGATCGATCGTTTCCCGTCTGCCGAACTGCTCGACGAGTTGCCAAACCGTCCACGCGGTGAAAAACCGGCCCTGCTGACCCGCAACCGCGACAGCTAAAAGCCGCTAACGAAAACGCCGACCCAAGGGTCGGCGTTTTTGTATCTGCGCTAAGGCTTACTTCTTTTGCACGCCTTCCAGCGAGATATCCAGATCCAGCGTCTGCGACGTCGGGCCTGGGCCTTTGATGCCGAAGTCGTTCAGGTTCAAAGTGGTCGAACCGTTGAAGCCGGCACGGTAGCCGCCCCATGGATCCTTGCCTTCACCATTGAAGGTCGCCTTGATCACGACTGGCTTGGTGACGCCGTGCAGGGTCAGGTCGCCGGTCACGTCAGCGGTTTTCTCGCCGGTGGATTTCACGCTGGTAGAGACGAACCTGGCTTCAGGGAATTTGCCGGTGTCCAGGAAATCCTTGCTCTGAATGTGCTTGTCACGTTCGGCATGGTTGGTGAACAGGCTGGCGGTTTTCAGCTCGACGGCGATCTTGCTGGCTTCAGGCTTGGCGGCGTCAAAAGTGAACGTGCCGTCCCAGTCCTTGAAGGTACCGTGGATGAAGCTGTAGCCCAAGTGGCTGATCTTGAAATCGATGAAGGCGTGCTGGCCTTCCTTGTCGATCACGTAGTCGGCAGCCATTGCCTGACCGGCGGTGAACAGTGCTGTACCCAGAGCCAGTGCGGCGAGAGACTTCTTCAACATGCTGTATTCCCTTTATGGTTGAGCTATCAATTACGACCCAGCATGCGCTTGAGGGTCACATCACGATCAATAAAGTGGTGTTTCAGAGCAGCCAGACCATGAAGCACCGCAAAAATCACGATGGTCCAGGCCAGATAAAAATGTATTTGTCCTGCAGTGTCGGCCTGCTGCGGCAGTCCGCTGATCAGCGCCGGCACCTCGAACAGCCCGAATACCGGAATGCCCACGCCATCGGCGGTGGAAATCAGGTAACCGGCAGTCATCACCGCAAACAGCGCGACATACAGAAACAGATGACCGAAGGCCGCGCCGATACGGGTCAATCTACTGTAGCTGGCCAATGGCGGTGGCGGCGGGCTGACAAAGCGCCAGATCACCCTGGCCAGCATCACTGCGAATAACACAAGGCCAATGCTTTTGTGCAGGTCAGGGCCTTGTTTGCGCCAGCTGTCGTAGTAATCCAGCCCCATCATCCACAGCCCCAGGCCAAACAGGCCGAAGACCGTCAAGGCCACACCCCAGTGCAGCACGCGGCTGACCAGACCGTATCGAGAAGGTGAATTACGTAACTGCATTGCCGGGTACCTTGTAAGACGTGCGATCAGACTAGCGATTTATCTATCGAAAAAAAGCGCAAAAAACTGCTTTGAAATATCGATAAATACGATCTTGATAACCGCCTGTCAGCGCGTTTGTTTCAGACCATAGGGAGTTGTGCCGGTTCGTTACGCACGTGTAAACCGGGCGCAACGCAGCATCGCCAGAAATCGGCGCGGGGAATACGAGCTAAAGACCATCGGCTTTGGAGTGCCGATGAACGGTAGCTAGGGCGGGCAATCACCGTCGCGGCGCCATTGCCGGGGGCTGACCCCGAACCAGCGGCGGAAGGCGCGGCTGAAGGCGCTGGTTTCCGAATAGCCGAGCAAAGGCGCCAGGCTGGAAATCGGCAATTGCTGCTGGCGCAGATAATGAGTGGCCAGTTCACAACGCAACGTGTCGACCACAGCCGAAAAACTCAGGTTCTGCTCGCGCAAGCGCCGTTGCAGCGACCAGCTGGCCATGCCCAGTTGCCCGGCGATGTCTTCCAGCACCGGTTCGCCTTCCAGCAGGCGCTGGCGTACCTGTTCGCGCACCTCATCGACGATGTCCAGCGTGCCCTGCCCGCCCTTCTCACTCAGCCGGCTGAGCTGGCTCAGCGAGTCCTGCATCACCAGCAACAGCAGCGGGTCGCTCTGCGGCATGCTGCGTTGCAGGCCGCGCTTGGGGATCAGCAGAGAGTTGAACGGTTGCTCGAAGTACACCGGCGCATCGAAGACTTTGCAGTGCTCATGCCAGTGCTCGGGCCGTGGATGCTCGAAATGCACCGCCCGTGGCGCCCATTGGTTGCCCAATACATGACGCACCAGATTGAGTGCCATGCCCAGGGTCAACTCGGCATCCTGACGCCGGCTGAGAATCGCGCCGTGGCGCACCTGATAGTCAAAGCGATAGCAGTCGCCGGCATCGACCAGGCGAATCAGGCTGTTGCGCTGGTGCAGCGGAAAGGCGCGGGCGAAGTTGATCAGTGCCTGTTCGACAGTCGCCGAGCACAGGCCGATATAGCCGAGCAACCCCAGTGCCTGGGGCTTGAACTGCTGGCCGTAGTACAAGCCGAAATTGTCACAGCCCGACTGCCGCGAGGCCTCTTCGAGCACCTGGCAGTAATTGGGCAGCGCCAGGCTCAGGGTCGGGTGGCGCAGCGATTCGGGATCGATACCGGACACGCCGAGAATACGGTCAGGGTCGCCGCCCTGCTTTTCGATGAAGTCGCACAGCCCGCTGGCGGCCGCCGCCAGTACGCCGGCATTGGCCTGAGCACCGGCCAGCAGCGAGGAGCCCGCCGAGAATGCTGGCTGGGCAAGAAGAATGCTCATGGGCGGCTCCTTTGTGACAATTGATGTCAGCAAGCAAGAAATACGCCGCCCACTCTGATAACTGCGGGGCGCAACGCTTTCAGCCGATCAAGACACCTCTCGAATGAAGATAAATGCACCCAAATGGGTCATCCGGGAACACCTGCACCGCTGCCGGGCGGCGGATTTGACTCAATACGACAGTGCTGCGCGTCGTCGGTAAAGAGTTGACCCTGGACGACAAAGAGCCATTCTCAAGGTCAAGTCGCGCCCATGAAATCCGCTCATGATGAAGATGAGCCACGTTAACCAGGCCATCTCGAATAACAACAAATGTCGTCCGGAGAATTCTCATGATCTATGCCAAACCAGGTACTGCAGGCGCCGTCGTCACGCTCAAGTCGCGTTACGGCAACTACATCGGCGGTGAATTCGTCGGGCCCGTCAACGGCCAGCATTTCACCAACACCAGCCCTGTGGATGCCTCAGTGATCGGTGAATTCCCCCGCTCCGACAGCGCCGACATCGAGCGCGCGCTGGACGCCGCCCATGCTGCCAGCGAGGCCTGGGGCAAGACCTCGGTGCAGAACCGCTCGCTGATTTTGCTGAAAATCGCCGACCGCATCGAAGCCAACCTTGAATTGCTCGCCGTCGCCGAAAGCTGGGACAACGGCAAGGCCGTGCGCGAAACCCTGAACGCCGATGTGCCGCTGGCCGCCGATCATTTCCGTTACTTCGCCGGCTGCATCCGTGCCCAGGAAGGCAGCAGCGCCGAGATCGACGAACACACTGCTGCCTATCACTTTCACGAGCCGCTGGGCGTGGTCGGGCAGATCATCCCGTGGAATTTCCCGTTGCTGATGGCCGCCTGGAAGCTGGCGCCGGCACTCGCCGCCGGTAACTGCGTGGTGCTCAAACCGGCCGAACAGACACCGCTGTCGATCACCCTGCTGGCCGAGGTGATCGGCGACCTGCTGCCGCCCGGCGTGCTGAATATCGTCCAGGGCTTTGGCCGCGAAGCCGGTGAAGCCTTGGCCACCAGCACGCGTATCGCCAAGATCGCCTTTACCGGCTCGACGCCGGTCGGCTCGCATATCATGAAATGCGCGGCCACCAACATCATTCCGAGCACCGTGGAGCTGGGCGGCAAATCGCCGAACGTGTTCTTCGAAGACATCATGCAGGCGGAACCGGCCTTCATCGAAAAGGCTGCCGAAGGCCTGGTGCTGGCGTTCTTCAACCAGGGTGAAGTGTGCACCTGTCCGTCGCGGGCGCTGGTGCAGGAGTCGATCTTCGAGCCGTTCATGGTCGAGGTCATGAAGAAGATCAAGGCCATCAAGCGCGGCAACCCACTGGACACCGAGACCATGGTCGGCGCCCAGGCCTCGCAGCAGCAATACGAGAAAATTCTCGGCTATCTCGACATCGCTCAGCAGGAAGGCGCACAACTGCTGACCGGCGGCGCCTCGGAGCAACTCGAAGGCGATCTGGCCAGCGGTTACTACATCCAGCCGACCCTGCTCAAGGGTACCAACGACATGCGCGTGTTCCAGGAAGAGATCTTCGGCCCGGTGGTCGGCGTGACCACCTTCAAGGACGAAGCCGAAGCCCTGGCAATCGCCAACGACACCGAGTTCGGCCTTGGCGCCGGCGTCTGGACCCGCGACATCAACCGTGCCTACCGCATGGGCCGGGCGATCAAGGCCGGGCGTGTCTGGACCAACTGTTACCACCTGTACCCGGCGCACGCTGCCTTCGGCGGCTACAAAAAGTCCGGGGTCGGGCGCGAAACCCACAAGATGATGCTCGACCACTATCAGCAGACCAAAAACCTGCTGATCAGCTACGACATCAACCCGTTGGGCTTCTTCTGATCTGCCGCATAGACAGCCAACTCAACACAGCAACGACCCGCTGCCGCGCGGCGGGACGTGAAGGAGCCCAGATATGTCCAAAGAGACACTCACCACACCCTCTCAAGGGGGTGTGGAAACCGAAGCGGTCAGCGCCGAGTATTTCGCCAGCCGCCAACTCAAACAAGGCGCCGCCGGCTGGGTATTGCTGATCGGCCTGGGCGTGGCCTACGTGATTTCCGGTGACTACGCCGGCTGGAACTTCGGCCTGGCGCAAGGTGGCTGGGGCGGGATGTTCATCGCCACCTTGCTGATGGCGACCATGTACCTGTGCATGTGCTTCTCGCTGGCCGAGCTGTCGTCGATGATTCCTACCGCCGGCGGCGGCTACGGCTTTACCCGCACCGCGTTCGGGCCTTGGGGCGGCTTTCTGACCGGTACGGCGATCCTGATCGAATACGCCATCGCACCTGCGGCGATTGCCTGCTTTATCGGCGCCTATTGCGAATCGCTGTTCGGCATCGGCGGCTGGATCATCTACCTGGTGTTCTACGTCGTGTTCATCGGCATCCACATTCTCGGTGCCGGTGAGGCGCTGAAGCTGATGTTCGTGATCACCGCCGTGGCCGCCATCGCACTGGGCGTGTACATCGTGGCGATGGTGCCGCACTTTCAGGTCGCCAACCTGTTCGATATTCCGGCCACCGAAGCCACCGGCGCCAGCAGCTTCCTGCCGTTTGGCTACATGGGCATCTGGGCGGCGCTGCCGTACGCCATCTGGTTCTTCCTGGCCGTCGAAGGCGTGCCGCTGGCCGCCGAAGAAACCAAAGACCCGAAACGCGACCTGCCACGCGGCCTGATTGGCGCGATGCTGGTGCTGCTGGCCTTTGCCGGCCTGATCCTGCTGGTCGGTCCGGGCGCTGCCGGTGCCCAGGCGCTGGTGGCTTCGGGTAACCCGCTGGTCGAGTCGCTGGTCAAGGTCTACGGCGGTTCGACCTGGATGAGCCAGTTCGTCAACCTGGTCGGTCTGGCCGGCCTGATCGCCAGCTTTTTCTCGATCATCTACGCCTATTCGCGGCAAATCTTCGCCTTGTCGCGTGCCGGCTACCTGCCACGCGGCCTGTCGCTGACCAACCGTAACAAGGCACCGGTCATGGCACTGATTGTGCCGGGCATCATCGGTTTCGGCCTGTCGCTGAGCGGCCAGGGCGATCTGCTGATTCTGGTCGCAGTCTTCGGCGCCACGCTGTCGTATGTCCTGATGATGGCCGCGCACATCACCCTGCGCGTGCGTCGCCCGGACATGCCACGCCCGTACCGTACACCCGGCGGCGTGCTGACCTCGGCGGTGGCACTGGTGCTGGCGGCGATTGCCCTGGTCGCAGGTTTTCTGGTCGACACGCGGGTCGTGATCGGCGCTGCCGTCATCTACGCTCTGTTCATTGCCTACTTCGCCTTGTACAGCCGTCACCATCTGGTGTCCGGTACCCCCGAGGAAGAGTTCGCGGCCATTCAGGCGGCTGAACAATCCCTGCGCTGACCTGCAATTAGCGGCCACCCTGCGGGTGACCGCGACAGGAGACTGATCAATGGCTAGGTTTACCCACACCATCGCCCACATGACCTGGAGCTTCGACAGCCTGCGCGAGCTGATGGCCAAGGCCAGCCCGGCGCGCTCCGGTGACTACCTGGCCGAAGTGGCCGCCGGCAGCGATGCCGAGCGCGCCGCTGCCCAAATGGCGCTGGCCAATGTGCCGCTCAAGCACTTCTTGCAGGAAGTGCTGATTCCTTACGAAAGCGACGAAGTCACCCGGTTGATCATCGACAGCCACGATGCCGAGGCATTTTCGGTGGTCAGCCACCTGACCGTGGGCGGCCTGCGCGACTGGCTGCTCAGCGAACAGGCCACCGAGGCCAGCCTGAAAGCACTGGCGCCCGGCCTGACTCCGGAAATGGCCGCCGCCGTGTCGAAGATCATGCGCATCCAGGACCTGGTGCTGGTCGCGCAGAAAACCCGCGTCGAAACCCGTTTTCGCAACACTCAAGGTTTGCGCGGGCGAATGTCGACCCGCTTGCAGCCCAACCACCCCACCGACGATCCGGCCGGCATCGCCGCCAGCATCGTCGACGGTCTGCTGTACGGCAACGGCGACGCCATGATCGGCATCAACCCGGCCACCGACAGCATGAGTTCGATCTGCACGCTGGTCGAGATGCTCGACGCGATCATCCAGCGCTACCAGATTCCGACCCAGTCGTGCGTACTGACCCACGTCACCAGCTCCATTGCCGCCATCGAGCGCGGCGCGCCGCTGGACCTGGTGTTCCAGTCGATTGCCGGCACCGAGGCCGCCAACGCCAGTTTCGGCGTCAGCCTCAAGGTGCTGCAGGAAGGCTATGAAGCCGGGCTGAGCCTCAAGCGCGGCACACTGGGCAACAACCTGATGTACTTCGAAACCGGCCAGGGCAGCGCCCTGTCGGCCAACGCCCACCACGGCGTCGACCAGCAGACCTGTGAAACCCGCGCCTATGGCGTGGCCCGGCATTTCAATCCGTTTCTGGTCAACACCGTGGTCGGCTTCATCGGCCCCGAGTACCTGTACAACGGCAAGCAGATCATCCGCGCCGGCCTTGAAGATCACTTTTGCGGCAAGCTGCTCGGTGTGCCGATGGGCTGCGATATCTGCTACACCAACCACGCCGAAGCCGATCAGGACGACATGGACGTGCTGCTGACCCTGCTGGGCGCCGCCGGGATCAACTTCATCATGGGCATTCCGGGCTCGGACGACGTGATGCTCAACTACCAGACCACCTCGTTCCACGATGCGCTGTATGCGCGCAAGGTGCTGGGCCTGCATGCCGCACCGGAGTTCGAGCAATGGCTGGCGCGTATGGGCATCTTCCAGCAGCAAGGCGGTCAACTGCGCATGGGTAACGAACTGCCGCCGGCATTTCGTCAGGCTTTGGCGCAACTGGCTTAAGAGGTGGACATGACCGACCAATCCCCCGCGACCGAAAACCCCTGGCAGCAACTGCGCCAATTGACGCCTGCACGCATTGCACTGGGGCGTGCAGGCACCAGCCTGCCCACCGCCGCGCAGCTCGATTTTCAGTTCGCCCACGCCCAGGCCCGCGACGCGGTACACCTGCCGTTCGACCATGCCGGCCTGCGTGACGAACTGCACGAACGAAAATTCGACACGCTGCTGGTGCACAGCGCCGCGCCCGACCGCCACACCTACCTGCAACGCCCGGACCTGGGCCGCAAGCTCAACGAAGAATCGGCGCAGGCGCTGGATGACTATGCGGCGCAACAGGGCAAGGGTTATGACCTGGCCATCGTGATTGCCGACGGGCTGTCGTCACTGGCCGTGCGCCGCCACAGCGTGGCGTTTCTCGACAAGCTGCTGGAGCAGGTCACCGAAGCCGGCTGGTCGCTGGCGCCGATTACTCTGGTCGAACAGGGCCGGGTGGCGGTGGCCGACGAGGTCGGACAACGGCTGGGGGCGAAGATGAGCGTGATCCTGATCGGCGAAAGGCCGGGGCTCAGTTCACCGGACAGCCTGGGCTTGTACTTCACCTACGGGCCTAAAATCGGCCTCAACGATGCGTACCGCAACTGCATTTCCAACGTGCGACTTGAAGGCCTGAGCTACAACATGGCGACCTTCCGCCTGATGTACCTGATGCGCGAAGCCTGCCGCCGCCAGCTCTCCGGCGTCGACCTGAAGGACGAAGCCGAAGTGCCGGTGCTGGATAACAGTGGGCCGGGGAATTTTCTGCTCAGCGATGGTCGTTGATCAGCGGTGGTATTGAGCCGACAGCTCATGCACCGCGTTGATGAAAGCGCCGGCATGCGCCGGGTCGACTTCCGGGGTGATGCCGTGGCCGAGGTTGAACACGTGGCCGGTGCCGTGGCCGTAGCTGGCCAGAATGCGCCCCACTTCCTGGCGAATGGCTTCGGGACGGGCGTAGAGCACGGTCGGGTCCATGTTGCCTTGCAGCGCAACCTTGTCACCGACCCGGGCGCGGGCCTGGCCGATGTCGCAGGTCCAGTCCAGGCCCAGCGCGTCGGCACCGGCGTCGGCAATGCTCTCCAGCCACAGACCGCCGCCCTTGGTGAACAGGATGACCGGGACTTTACGGCCATCGTGTTCGCGAATCAGGCCGCTGACGATCTTGCGCATATAGGCCAGTGAGAACTCCTGATACGCCGCCGCCGAAAGGCTGCCGCCCCAGCTGTCGAAGATCTGCACGGCTTGCGCGCCGGCACGGATCTGGCCGTTCAGGTAGGCGGTGACCGACTGCGCCAGCTTGTCGAGCAGCAGGTGCATGGCGCGTGGATTTTCGTAGAGCATGGCCTTGGACTTGCGGAAGTCCTTGGACGAGCCGCCTTCGACCATGTAGGTCGCCAGGGTCCACGGGCTGCCGGAGAAACCGATCAGCGGTACGCGGCCATTGAGTTCGCGATGAATGGTGCTGACCGCGTCCATCACATACCCCAGGTCCTTGTGTGGATCGGGGATCGGCAGGGCTTCGATGTCGGCCAGGGTGCTGACGGTTTTCTTGAAACGCGGGCCTTCGCCGGTCTCGAAATACAGGCCCAGGCCCATGGCATCGGGAATGGTCAGGATGTCGGAGAACAGGATCGCGGCGTCCAGCGGATAACGCTCAAGCGGTTGCAGGGTGACTTCACAGGCGAACGCGGGGTTCATGCACAGGCTCATGAAATCGCCGGCCTTGGCACGGCTGGCGCGGTATTCCGGCAGGTAGCGACCGGCCTGGCGCATCATCCAGACCGGAGTCACATCCACGGGTTGCTTGAGCAGGGCACGAAGGAAACGGTCGTTCTTCAGGGCAGTCATGTCGGCATCCGCAATAAAAGTGCCGGCATTAAAGCAGTCTCAAGCTGCAAGCTTCAAGCGCCAAGCTACAAGTGGATCGTGTCCAGCTTGCAGCTTGATGCTTACCACTTGTAGCTGGCGTCTTCAGACGCCCAGATAATCGAGGATGCCTTCGGCGGCGTTGCGGCCTTCGAAGATGGCGGTCACGACCAGGTCGGAACCGCGCACCATGTCACCACCGGCGAAGATTTTCGGGTTGCTGGTCTGGTGCTTGAACTTGCCTTGTTCAGGCGCCACGACGCGGCCCTGGCTGTCGGTGCGGATGTCGAACTGCTCGAACCATGGCGCCGGGCTTGGGCGGAAGCCGAAAGCGATGACCACAGCATCGGCCGGGATGATCTCTTCGGAACCCGGAATCGGCTCGGGGCTGCGACGGCCACGGGCGTCAGGCTCGCCCAGACGGGTTTCGACGACTTTGACGCCTTCGACCTTGTCTTCGCCGACGATGGCGATTGGCTGGCGGTTGTAGAGGAATTTCACGCCTTCTTCCTTGGCGTTCTTCACCTCTTTGCGCGAGCCGGGCATGTTTTCTTCGTCGCGGCGATAGGCACAGGTCACGGCCTTGGCGCCCTGGCGGATCGAGGTACGGTTGCAGTCCATCGCGGTGTCGCCGCCGCCCAGAACCACGACCTTCTTGCCCTTCATGTCGATGAAGTCTTCCGGGGCCTTTTCAAAGCCCAGGTTGCGGTTGACGTTGGCGATCAGGAAATCCAGTGCGTCGTAGACGCCCGGCAGGTCCTCACCGGCAAAGCCGCCCTTCATGTAGGTGTAAGTGCCCATGCCCATGAACACGGCATCGTATTCGGCGAGCAACTGCTCGAGGGTCACGTCCTTGCCGACTTCCATGTTCAGGCGGAACTCGATGCCCATACCGGTGAAGACTTCACGGCGGTGGCTGAGCACGCTCTTTTCCAGCTTGAACTCGGGGATGCCGAAGGTCAGCAGACCGCCGATTTCCGGGTTCTTGTCGAACACCACCGGCGTCACGCCGCTGCGCACCAGCACATCGGCGCAGCCCAGGCCCGCAGGACCGGCACCGATAATCGCCACGCGCTTGCCGGTCGGCACCACGCGCGACATGTCCGGGCGCCAGCCCATGGCGAAGGCGGTGTCGGTGATGTACTTCTCGACCGAGCCGATGGTCACGGCGCCAAAGCCGTCGTTCAGGGTGCAGGCCCCTTCACACAGACGGTCTTGCGGGCACACGCGGCCGCAGACTTCCGGCAGGGTGTTGGTCTGGTGCGACAGCTCGGCGGCGGCCAGGATGTTGCCTTCCGACACCAGCTTGAGCCAGTTGGGAATGAAGTTGTGCACCGGGCACTTCCATTCGCAATACGGGTTGCCGCAACCCAGGCAACGGTGCGCCTGGTCGACGGACTGCTGGGGCTTGAAAGGTTCGTAGATTTCCACGAACTCTTTCTTGCGCTGACGCAGCAGCTTCTTCTTCGGATCTTTACGTCCGACATCAAGGAACTGGAAGTCGTTACTCAGACGTTCAGCCATTTTTTGCCCCTCAGGGCAGCTTCAAGCGTCAAGCTTCAAGCTGCAAGAATCACGTTCTAATCAAAGTGCAATCGGCTGCAAGCTTGTAGCTTCAAGCTTGCAGCTTAGAGCTGCTTATTGTGGGTTGGCGCGGGTGCTGGACAGCAGCGACTTGAGGCTGGCGGCCTTTGGCTTGACCAGCCAGAAGCGACGCAGGTAGTCGTCCAGGTTCTCGGCCAGGTTGCGGCCCCACTCACTGTCGGTCTCGGCGACGTACTCGTTCAGCACGCTCTGCAGATGGGTGCGGTAGGCCTCCATCGCTTCGCCGCTGATGCGCTGGATCTCGACCAGTTCATGGTTTACGCGGTCAACGAAGGTGTTGTCCTGGTCCAGAACGTAGGCGAAACCACCGGTCATGCCCGAGCCGAAGTTGTAGCCGGTTTTACCCAGTACGCAGACGAAACCGCCGGTCATGTATTCGCAGCAATGGTCGCCCGTGCCTTCAACCACGGTGTGGGCACCGGAGTTACGCACCGCGAAACGCTCACCCGCCGTGCCCGCTGCGAACAGCTTGCCGCCGGTAGCACCGTACAGGCAGGTGTTGCCGACGATGGCGCTTTCCTGGCTCTTGAACGGGCTGCCTTTTGGCGGAACGATCACCAGCTTGCCGGCGGTCATGCCTTTACCGACGTAGTCGTTGGCGTCGCCTTCGAGGTACATGTTCAGGCCACCGGCGTTCCACACCCCGAAGCTCTGCCCGGCAGTGCCCTTGAAGCGGAAGGTGATCGGTGCCTTGTTCATGCCCTGGTTGCCGTGCAGCTTGGCGATTTCGCCGGAGATGCGCGCACCGATGGAGCGGTCGCAGTTGCAGATGTCGAGCTCGAACTCACCACCGCTCAGCGATTCGATGGCCGGCTTGGCCATCTCGACCATTTTCTCGGCCAGCAGGCCTTTGTCGAACGGCGGGTTGCGGTCGACCAGGCTGAACTGCGGCTTGTCGGCCGGAATGTAGTCGCTGCCCAGCAATGGCGTCATGTCCAGGTACTGTTGGCGCTCGGTCTCGCCCGGCAGAATATCGAGCAGGTCGGTACGGCCGATCAGCTCTTCCAGCGAACGCACGCCCAGGCGGGCCAGCCACTCGCGGGTTTCTTCAGCGATAAAGGTGAAGAAGTTGATCACCATGTCGACGGTGCCGATGTAGTGATCCTTGCGCAGCTTGTCGTTCTGCGTCGCCACGCCGGTGGCGCAGTTGTTCAGGTGGCAGATGCGCAGGTATTTGCAGCCCAGGGCGATCATTGGCGCGGTACCGAAGCCGAAGCTCTCGGCACCGAGGATGGCCGCCTTGATGACGTCGAGACCGGTTTTCAGGCCGCCGTCGGTCTGTACCTTGACCTTGCCACGCAGGTCGTTGCCGCGCAGGGTCTGGTGGGTTTCGGCAAGACCCAGTTCCCATGGGGAACCGGCGTACTTGATCGACGTCAGCGGCGAAGCACCGGTGCCGCCGTCGTAGCCGGAAATGGTGATCAGGTCGGCATAGGCCTTGGCCACGCCAGCGGCGATGGTGCCCACGCCGGCTTCGGCGACCAGTTTGACCGAGACCAGTGCTGCCGGGTTGACCTGCTTGAGGTCGAAAATCAGCTGCGACAAGTCTTCGATCGAGTAGATGTCGTGGTGCGGCGGTGGCGAGATCAGGGTCACGCCCGGTACGGCATAGCGCAGCTTGGCGATCAGGCCGTTGACCTTGCCGCCAGGCAACTGACCGCCTTCGCCGGGCTTGGCGCCCTGGGCGACCTTGATCTGCAGTACGTCGGCGTTGACCAGGTATTCGGGGGTGACACCGAAACGGCCAGTAGCGATCTGCTTGATCTTGGAGCTGCGGATGGTGCCGTAGCGCGACGGGTCTTCGCCGCCTTCACCGGAGTTGGAACGCGCACCCAGGCGGTTCATGGCTTCGGCCAGCGCTTCGTGAGCCTCTGGCGACAGCGCACCCAGCGAGATACCGGCCGAGTCGAAGCGCTTGAGGATGGCTGGCAGCGGTTCGATGTCGTCCAGGCTCAGCGGCTGCTCAAGGGTCTTGACCTTGAGCAGGTCGCGCAGCATCGACACCGGCCGCTGGTCGACCAGCGCCGTGTATTCCTTGAATTTCTCGTAGTTGCCCTGCTGCACAGCGGCTTGCAGGGTGTTGACCACGTCCGGGTTGTAGGCGTGGTATTCACCGCCGTAGACGAACTTGAGCAGGCCGCCTTGCTGGATCGGCTTACGCGCGCTCCAGGCTTCGGTGGCCAGCAGCTTCTGGTCGGATTCGAGGTCGACGAAGCGTGCGCCTTTCAGGCGGCTCGGTACGCCACGGAAGCTGAGGTCGCAGACTTCTTCGGACAGGCCGATGGCTTCGAACAGCTGCGCGCCACGGTACGAGGCAACGGTCGAGATGCCCATCTTCGAGAGGATCTTGAGCAGGCCCTTGGTGATGCCCTTACGGTAGTTCTTGAACACCTCATAGAGGTCGCCCAGCACTTCACCGGTACGGATCAGGTCGCCCAGCACTTCGTAGGCCAGGAACGGGTAGACCGCCGAAGCACCGAAGCCGAGCAACACGGCGTAGTGGTGCGGGTCGCGGGCAGTCGCGGTTTCGACCAGGATGTTGCTGTCGCAGCGCAGGCCTTGCTCGGTCAGGCGGTGGTGCACGGCACCGGTGGCCAGCGACGCATGCACCGGCAGCTTGCCCGGCGCGATGTGGCGGTCGGTGAGGACCAGCAGGGTGCGACCGGCGCGAACGGCTTCTTCGGCCTGATCGGCGATGTTACGCACCGCCGCTTCAAGACCCAGGCTTTCGTCGTAGTTCAGGTCGATGATCTGGCGCTCGAAGCCTGGACGGTCCAGGTTCATCAGCGAGCGCCACTTGGCAGGCGAAATGACCGGCGAGCTGAGGATCACCCGCGAGGCGTGCTCTGGCGATTCCTGGAAGATGTTGCGCTCGGCGCCCAGGCAGATTTCCAGGGACATCACGATGGCTTCGCGCAGCGGGTCGATCGGCGGGTTGGTGACCTGCGCGAACTGCTGGCGGAAATAGTCGTACGGCGAGCGCACGCGACGCGACAGCACGGCCATCGGCGTGTCGTCACCCATGGAGCCGACCGCTTCCTGGCCCTGCTCACCCAGCGGACGCAGCACCTGGTCACGCTCTTCGAAGGTGACCTGGTACATTTTCATGTACTGCTTGAGCTGGTCCTGGTTATAGAAGGCCGAACCGTGGTCGTTGTCTTCCATGGTCGCCTGGATGCGCAGGGCGTTCTTGCGCAGCCATTGCTTGTACGGGTGACGCGACTTGAGACGGTTGTCGATGGCGTCGGTGTCCAGCACCTGGCCGGTCTCGGTGTCGACGGCAAAGATCTGGCCTGGGCCGACGCGGCCCTTGGCGATCACGTCTTCAGGGGTGTAGTCCCAGACACCGATTTCCGACGCCAGGGTGATGTAGCCGTTCTTGGTCATGACCCAGCGCGCCGGGCGCAGGCCGTTACGGTCGAGCAGGCAGACTGCGTGGCGACCTTCGGTCATCACCACACCGGCCGGGCCGTCCCATGGCTCCATGTGCATGGAGTTGTATTCGTAGAAGGCACGCAGGTCCGAGTCCATGGTGTCGACGTTCTGCCACGCTGGCGGAATGATCATCCGCACGCCACGGAACAGGTCGATGCCACCGGTGACCATCAGTTCGAGCATGTTGTCCATGCTGGAGGAGTCGGAGCCGACGCGGTTGACCAGCGGGCCGAGTTCTTCCAGGTCCATCAGGTCGTTGGCGAACTTGGTGCGCCGCGCCTGGGCCCAGTTACGGTTGCCGGTGATGGTGTTGATCTCGCCGTTGTGGGCGAGCAGGCGGAACGGCTGGGCCAGCGGCCACTTGGGCATTGTGTTGGTCGAGAAGCGCTGGTGGAACACGCAGATCGCGGTTTGCAGGCGCTCATCGCCCAGGTCCGGATAGAAGGCTGCCAGGTCGGCAGGCATCATCAGGCCCTTATAAATGATGGTCTTGTGCGAGAAGCTGCAGATGTAGTGCTCGGCGTCCTGGGCGTTGGCAACCGAGGAACGGCGACGGGCGCTGAACAGCTTGACCGCGAATTCCTGATCGCTCAGGCCTTCACCGCCGATGAACACCTGCGCGATGCGCGGCAGACGCTCCAGTGCCAGACGGCCCAGCACGCTGGTGTCGATCGGCACTTCGCGCCAGCCGACCAGTTGCAGGCCTTCGGCAAGGATTTCGCGATTCATGTGTTCGCGAGCGACCTGAGCCTTGTCGGCATCCTGGTTGAAAAACACCATGCCGACCGCGTACTGGCGCGGCAGGTCGACGGCAAACTGCTCGCGGGCTACGGCGCGCAGGAACAGGTCGGGCTTCTGGATCAGCAGGCCGCAACCGTCACCGGTCTTGCCGTCGGCATTGATGCCGCCACGGTGGGTCATGCAGGTCAGGGCTTGCATGGCCGTCTGCAACAGGTGATGACTGGCCTCGCCCTGCATGTGGGCGATCAGGCCGAAACCACAGTTAGCCTTGTATTCATCCGGATGGTACAGACCTGCTTTCATAGACACTTTCTCACCAGGCTGCCTGGGTTAGAGGCAAATTCTTGATCAACCAACCACCTATCACGCCGAACGTACGCCGGCTTTGGAGAGGCAAAAAGGAGGCCATTGTACACAGCGACTTAAGAGCTCACAAATTTAATGACTATTAAGTGAAATAGCATGTCGCATTTATGAATCTTTTAAAGCGACCACGTGTGATACGTCAAACATATTTTCGCTGTTTGGCGCAGAGACTGCCGTAAGGTAGGGAGAGGGGCACAGACACCGAAAGGCACGCCACTGTGAAGTGGTGCGCCTTTCAGGGGAGAAGCGAGGTTGTCGGATCAGCGACTGGCGCCGAGCTCTTGCTGGATGCTGGCGACAGTGCGAGGCCAAGGTTTACCAGCCTGGACCTTGGCTGGCAAGTTTTTGATGGCTTCTTGTGCAGCGGTGCGGTCGGAGAAATTACCGTAGGTCACCACAAACAGCGGCTTGCCCTGCAGGGTTTTCTTGAAATAACGGTACTCGCCGCCCTGCTCGGCAATGTAGGCCTGGGCCGTTGCCTCGGAGCTGGTGCCCAGAATCTGTACCACGTAGCGACCTGGCGCCTGACTGCCGTACCAGCTGCCGCCAGCTGCCGGCTTGGCAGCGGCAACCGGTTTTTCGACCGGTTTGGCCGGCGCTGCCGGAGCAGGCGCTGGCGCTGGCGCCGGAGCAGGTGCAGGCTTCGCTGCCGCTACCTGAGGTTGAGGTGCCGGCGCCGGAGCTGGCCTGGCAGTGGCAACCTGGGTCTGCGGGGCTGGCGCAGGCGCTGGCCGTGCCGGCTGGGCAGGGGCTGGCGCAGGGGTTGCCGACGCAGGTGGTTGAATGGAAGAACGCGGCACCTGCGCCACTGGCTGGCTCGGCGATGCGCCGGCGCCAGCAGTCACGGTCGGCGGATGGGCCGGTGAGGTAGACGGCACGCTGTCTTCATCGCCATCACCGGAGCCTGCCGCTTCTGCAAGCGGGCCACGCATGACCGGCTGAGAGTTTCCGCCCAGTGGCAATGGCACAGGCTGGGAATTACCGGCAAATTCGATGGCCGGGCCACCGTTGTTGGATTGCGCGTTGCCTGGTGTACCCTGCCCCAGCGGCAACTGGGCCTGGGCATTGGCAGGCGCCTGACCGGACTCGGGCGTCTTGCTGCCCCCCGGAATCAGTACCGCAGCCGCGACCGCCGCGATCACTACGGCGCCTAGAGCCACTATGTGTTTCTTCGGCATGTTGAACCCCACACTAGGGCGTTTGACCGCAGAGCGACTCGCGATCATCGCCTCGATCATTGAATCGCGGGCCACCTGGTTGATGATCCCAGGCCAGCCATCGGACTGTTCATGAATATCGGCAATCTGCTCGGCACTCAGCAGGGCAATACCCTGCCCGGCGCCGTCCAGGCGTTGTGCCAGGTATTCACGGGTTTCATCTTCGTTGTAGGGCTGCAATTCGATGACATGAAAGCGTTCGCCATCGGCACCGGCAGGTAACTGGCCACATACCTGATCAAGACGGTCGAGCAACGAAGCCTCGCCGAACAGGAATACATGCGGATGCCCTTCAGGCACACCCACAGACAACCCCAGCAGGGCTTCGAGCGCAGAATTGTCCAGTTGTTCCGCATCGTCGACGAGAACGTAGACTTCCTGGCCGGTCAGGGCCAGTTGCACCACCTGGTAGAGGATCGACTGCAAATCGCCACGAGCAAGGCCCAGCGACTGCGCCATCTGCTGCAGAACGCCCGCTGCGTCGCCGGCGCCACGCGCCGAAATCACGACACTTTGCACCGACTGCTTGTTGGTGCTGGCCACCAGCGCCTGACGCAACAAGGTCTTGCCACTGCCCTGAGGCCCGGTCACCGCCAGCAGCAACTGGCTGTAGCGCGCCAGGTGATGGAGCTGCCCCAGCACCGGCTTGCGCTGGGCCGGGAAGAACTTGAAGCCCGGCACCCGTGCTGCAAAAGGGTCATGGCTTAACTGGTAGTGGCCGAGAAAGGCCTCGTCGGCGTGCAAACTAGTCATCGGCTTTCCATTAACCTCTAAGCTGATCCACCAGGGCGCTGTAGTCCGCAACCAGGGTGGCCTGTAGTACTTCACGTGGATAGTCGTCGGTAATGACGGCTTCGCCCAACCGGTTCAGCAATACCAGGCGCAGACGGCCATCGATCACCTTCTTGTCGACTGCCATGTGTTCCATGAACTGCGCTTCATTCATTTGCGCCGGCGGCACCACCGGCAAGCCGGCGCGCACCAGCAGACGAATACCACGGTCGCGGTCGCCGGCACTGATCCAGCCCAGGCGCGTGGACATTTCCAGTGCCATGACTATGCCGGCCGAGACCGCCTCGCCATGCAGCCAGACACCGTAACCCATTTCGGTTTCGATGGCGTGGCCAAAGGTATGGCCCAGATTCAGTGTGGCGCGGATGCCCGACTCGCGCTCGTCGGCGCCGACCACACGAGCCTTGGCCGCGCAGGAGCGTTCGATGGCGGCCGTCAGGGCAACCTGGTCGAGGCCGCGCAACGCTTCGAGGTTTTCTTCAAGCCAGGTCAGGAACGGCTCGTCGCAGATCATGCCATACTTGATGACCTCGGCAAGGCCCGCCGACAGTTCGCGCTCAGGCAGCGTCACCAGCGAACGAGTATCTATCAGAACCACGGAGGGCTGGTAGAAAGCCCCAATCATGTTTTTGCCCAGCGGATGGTTGATACCGGTCTTGCCGCCCACCGAGGAGTCGACCTGCGACAGCAGGGTGGTCGGGATCTGGATGAAGTTCACCCCGCGCTGGTAACAGGCGGCGGCAAAGCCTGCCATGTCGCCGATCACGCCGCCGCCCAGGGCGATGACCGTGGTGCGCCGGTCGTGCCGGGCGCCGAGCAGGCCGTCGAACACCTGTTGCAGGGTTTCCCAGTTCTTGAACGCCTCGCCATCGGGCAGCACGATCGGCAGCACCTTGTAGCCCGCCAGGGTCCGGGTCAGACGTTCGAGATAAAGCGGGGCAACCGTCGTATTGGTCACGATAGCCACCTGACGCCCGACAATGTGCGGTGTCAGCAGCTCGGGCTGGTCCAGCAGACCTTCGCCAATATGAATCGGATAACTACGCTCGCCAAGCTCGACCTTAAGTGTCTGCATGTGTCCCCACATTGATTACCGGTTGGACGGTGTGCGTGCATTCGGGCACTGCACAGGCCGCCACTGTTTCGCTGGTCGCCGAGGATAGCGCATTTTGCGCCATGCTTTAACGGGGCGGAAGCTCTGCCAGACGGGCCAGAATCTCCAGAACCACCATTCGCGGTGGCCGTTCGTCGGTTTCGATTATTACGTCGGCAATTTCCCGGTACAGCGGGTCGCGCAGGCTCAGCAAGTCCGCCAGGACCTTGGCCGGATTGGCGGTACGCAGCAAAGGCCGATTGCGGTCACGGGCGGTGCGACTGACTTGCTGCTCGACCGAGGCGTGCAGGTATACCACACGCCCGCCGTCATGCAGCGCCTTGCGATTTTCGCCACGCATCACCGCACCGCCACCCGTCGCCAGCACCAGACCGTCGGACAGGCACAGTTCCTCTATCACCGCTTGCTCGCGGTCACGAAAGCCAGGCTCGCCTTCCTTGTCGAAGATCCACGGGATATTGGCACCGGTACGCTGTTCGATTTCCTTGTCGGAATCCTTGAAAGGAAGCCGCAGTTCTTTGGCCAGCAAACGTCCGATAGTGCTCTTACCCGCGCCCATCGGCCCCACAAGTATTAGATTTCGCACAGAATCAACGACTCACAGCAATCGCCTGGTTATTCATGATGCGCGGTGTGAGGAAGACCAGCAGTTCGGACTTGGCCTCTGACACCACGTCACGCCGAAAAAGGCGGCCAACATACGGCACATCGCCAAGAAATGGCACTTTTTCTACAACTTTACTTTGCGTGTTGGAAAACACACCACCAATAACGATGGTCTCGCCATCGGAAATCAGCACCTTGGCGTTGACCTCGTTTTTCTTGATTGGCGGTATGCCGTTCAAGGCATTGAGGTAGTCGGGCTCGTCCTTGGTGACCTTGACCTCCATGATGATGCGGTTGTCCGGGGTGATCTGCGGGGTCACTTCAAGCGACAGCGAGGCCTCTTTGAAGCTCACGCTGGTGGCGCCGCTGGAGCTGGCTTCCTGGTAAGGAATCTCGGTGCCCTTGAGGATCTTGGCCGTCTCTTTGTCGGAGGTCACGACCTTGGGCTGGGAGACGATTTCACCATTACCGGTTTTTTCCATGGCGCTGAGTTCAAGGTCGATCAACGTGTTGTTGGTCACGAACCCAAGGCCGAACCCGGACGTCGCATCGGCAGCGCCAAGGTCGACGAACGGAATGTTTCGGGTCAGGTCCGTACCGGTGTTACCCGCCTCGTCGCCGTTGTCATCCAGACCATAGGTCGTCCACTTGCCACTGCCGCTGGTTCTGGAGCCACCCCAGCGTACGCCGAGCGCCTTGTCATAACCGACGTTGGCCTCGACGATACGCGCCTCGATCATCACCTGACGCACCGGAATATCCAGTTGCGAGACGATGCGCCGCAGTTCGTCCAGGCGGTCCTGGGTCTGGTAGGCAATGATGTTGTTGGTGCGGTCATCGACCGTGATCGAGCCACGCTCTTCGTTCTTGGCCTCGGCGCTGGTGACCGACTGGAACAGCTTGGCAATGTCGGCAGCCTTGGCGTAATTGACCTGCAGCAGCTCGCGGCGCAGCGGCGCCAGCTCCAGGATCTGTTTCTGCGATTCAAGCTCCTGGCGCTCGCGGGCGGCGATCTCGTCGGCCGGCGCGACCAGCAACACGTTACCGACCTTGCGTTGAGCCAGGCCCTTGGTCTTGAGTACCAGGTCCAGCGCCTGGTCCCACGGGACGTTTTGCAGGCGCAGGGTAATACCGCCCTGTACCGTGTCGCTGGCCACCAGATTGAGGTTGGTGAAGTCGGCGATCAGTTGCAGCACCGAGCGTACATCGATGTCCTGGAAGTTGAGCGAGAGCTTCTCACCGGTGTACACCGGCTTGTCGAGGGCGCGGCGTGCCTGGTCGTCGCGGGTCAGCTGACGGACACTGATGGTCAGGCGGTTATCGCTCTGGTAAGCCGAATAATCGTAGGCCCCCGAGGCCTCGATGTTGATGCTGGCCTGGTCACCCGAGGTAGTGGCGGTGACGAACTGCACCGGTGTAGCAAAATCCTTGACGTCCAGCCGCACGCGCAGGGCATCGGGCAACTGGGTCTTGGCGAAGTCGACCCGGATCTTGCCGCCCTGCTCCTGGATATCCGGGGCAACAGTGGCGTTGCTCAGGTCGATGAGGATGTTGCCCTCACCCAGCTCGCCACGCTGAAAATCGATATTGCGCACCGCCTTGGCTCCCGGCGGTACTGCCGCGCGCAGGGTCGCGGTGGCCGGTACCGGAATGGGCGTTGCGACGCGCGGAGCGCCTTTTGCAGTGCTTTGCACAACAGGCTGCGTGGCGGCAGCACTCTGACCGATGACCACGAACAGGTTATTGCCTTCGACCCGCGTGGTGTAGGGCGCCAGCGAGGTCAGGTTGACGATCACCCGCGTGCGGTCCTGGGCCTGAACCACCATGACGCTGCGTGCATTGCCGGCCCCCAGGTCGCGACTGCGGCTGGCCAGCTCGCTGCTGACCCCGGGCAGGTCGAGCGCAATACGCGCCGGCTGGTCAGTGGTATAGCCACGGGGTGCCGGCACCGGAGCATCGAACCCCAGCTTCAACTCGATGCGATCACCGGGCAGTGTCGCAACATCCAGGGTCTTGAGACTGGCAGCCTGGAGAATCGGCGACACCATCGCGATCCATAGCGATGCGCTGACAATCGAGAGAATCCTGATCATGTTCAATTTCCGTTGTGCGGTGCTTTGCATGCTTGGCCTTGCCCGTTTCAAGAGCGTTCATTGAGGGAGATCGTACGCGGCCTTTCCAGCCAGCCCCCCTCACCATCAGGAACTATTTCGATGACATCGACCTGCAGATCGCCGACCGACACGACCCGGCCGTGGTTGCGGCCCAGGTAATCGCCTACTTTGACGCGATGAACGCCACCGCCGCCGCGCAGCAGTGCAAATGTACCCGAAGCATTGCCCAGGGTTCCGACCATCTCGAACAACTCGATATTAAAGCCTTCCAGAAATTGCTTGACCCGGGTTTCGTCGGGCTTTACCTGGCGCGAGCCTTTCTGGCGATTGAGCGGGTCGATTTTCACCGGCGGCTGAAACGGGCTGCGCAGGCTGGCGGCGTTATAGGTGAAGGCCTCGTAGGGCCTGAACTTGGGCAGCGGTTCGATGGCGCCGGTCGGCCGTTTGCGGGCCTCTTCGACAAACGAAGACAGGTCGGTGAAATCGTCGCTGCCACCACAGCCGGCCAGCCCCAGCAGCACCATGCTGACGCACATCAGACGCGCCATGCTCATTTCTTCAACCCTTCATCGTTGTAGCGATAAGTCTTGGCCAGGATGCTCATGCGCAACTTCATCGGGCTCTTGTCGACCGGTTTTATATCGAAATTGTGCAGCGTAACGATACGCGGCAGGCTGGCCACACCACTGACGAACGTCGCCAGGTCGTGGTAACTGCCCTGCACAGTGATCTGTATCGGCAGCTCGATGTAAAACTGCTGGGCCGCTTCGGGCAACAGTTTGATTTCTTCGAACTCAAGTCCACTGCCCAGGCCGGTACGGGTGATGTCTTCAAGCAGGCCCGGTACCTCGGTGTCACTGGGCAACTGCCGCAGCAGGGCACCGAAGGTGTCTTCCATCTCGGTCATCTGCTTCTTGTAAGGCTCGAGGTTCGCAGCCTGGAAGGCCTTGCTGGTGTACTGCTCCTTGAGCTGTGCCTCAGAGGCACGGGCGCCGTCGAGCTGGGCTTCGAGGTCTTGTATGTAAAAGAAGTAGCCCAAAGCCAGCACCAGAACCATCAACAGGACACAGGTCACGCCCTTGACGGCCGCCGGCCATGAACCCAGGTTGTTCACGTCCAGCTCGCCCAGATCGACCTTGCGCAGGCTTTCCAGCCATTCGGAGACATTCATGGCTTGGCTCCCTCTATAGAGGGCTGGGTCTGGCGAACGGTCAACTGGAAGGCATTGGCCTGATCGGGCGCGGCGCTGGCCTTGACCTCATTGAGAATCGGCCCTTCCAGCCAGTCGGAGGCTTCCAGATTACGCATCAGGTCGGACACCCGGTTGTTCGATTCGGCGATGCCGTTGATCGCGATCACGTTGTCGAGCATTTTGATATCGGTGAAATAAACGCCATCGGGCAAGGTGCGCACCAGTTGATCGAACACACGGCCAATGATCGGCCGGTTGCCCTGCAGGTCCTGGATGATTTTCATCCGTTCGAGCAACTGCTTGCGGCGCGCTTTCAACTCGCTGATTTCCTTGATGCGCGCATCGAGCTGCACCAGTTCACCCTGCAAAAAGGTATTGCGCGCCGTTTGATGGGTAATCGCCCGGCTCAGGGTCTGGTCGATCAGCAGGACGATGCCTACCGCCACCACCAATACACCGACGAGGGCGGTGATAAAGCGTTTTTTGCGCTCTTCGCGCTGCTGTTCGCGCCAGGGTAGAAGGTTGATCCGTGCCATCAGTCGAAACTCCTCAACGCCAGACCACAGGCAAGCATCAGTGCCGGTGCATCGCTGGCCAGGGCGCCAGCATTGACCTTGGCGCTCAGCGCCATGTCGGCGAAGGGGTTGGCAACCATGGTCGGCATGCCCAGGCGTTTCTGGATCAAGTGTTCAAGACCTGCAATCGAGGCCGAACCGCCGGCCAGCATGATGTAGTCCACCGCGTTGTATTGCCCGGCGGCGAAGAAAAACTGCAGCGAACGGGAAACCTGTTGCACCAGCGCATCCTTGAAAGGCTCAAGCACTTCGCTGACGTAATCGTCGGGCAGACCGCCCTGCTTCTTGGCCAGCCCCGCCTCGCCCACCGACAAGCCGTAGCGGCGCTGGATCTCTTCGGTCAGTTGCTTGCCGCCGAACAGTTGCTCGCGGGTATAGATGATGCGCCCCTGGTGCAAAACGCTGAGGGTGGTCATGGTCGCGCCGATATCGACCACCGCGACGGTGAGCATTTCATGGCCCTTGCCCAGTTGCGCCGACAGCAGCCCGAACGAGCGCTCCAGCGCATAGGCTTCGACATCGACCACCCGCGCCGTCAGCCCGGCCAGGGCCAGAGCGGCCTCACGGACCTCGACGTTTTCCTTGCGGCACGCGGCCAGCAAGACATCCACGCGCTCAGGGTTGCGCGCCGAATAGCCTTGGACCTCGAAGTCGATGGCCACCTCTTCCAGCGGATAGGGAATGTACTGGTCGGCCTCCAGCTTGAGCTGGTTTTCCATGTCGTCGTCGGACAGGCCGGCGTCCATCTCGATGATCTTGGTGATCACCGCAGAACCCGCCACGGCCACCGCTGCACTTTTGACCGAGGTGCGGGCCTTGACCAGCACGCGAGTCAGGGCATGACCGACACCCTCGAGTTCGGCGATGTTCTTTTCGACCACGGCATTGGCAGGCAAGGGTTCGACCGCATAGGACTCGACCTTGTAGCGGTTACCGGAACGGCTCAATTCGAGGAGCTTTACCGATGTGGAGCTAATATCGATCCCTAGAAGGGCGTTGGCCTTCTTACTGAAGAGTTCGAACACAACCTGATTCCTATGCCTTTGCGTCACTAACGAAGTGTTTTGCGGCCAGCAGCGCTGTCGACCGCCTTGACAGTAGCGCAAATCCCGCCCGGACACGAAAAATGCTTATAATGCCCGGCGCTTTTTTAAACACCAAAGGCTTACAACTGTATTCAATTGTTAAAGCCTGCGCCCACTCATTCTTTTTCTGGAAATCCAAAAGCCTTGATACGCCTGCTGAAGTTTTTCTGGTGGTCCATCGTCGCGGTGATCTGTGCCCTGGTGCTGGGTCTGAGCGGTGCCTTCCTCTACCTGAGCCCTAACCTGCCCTCGGTAGAAGCGCTGCGCAGCATTCAGTTGCAGATCCCGCTGAGGATCTACAGCAGCGATGGCAAACTGATCGCCGAATTCGGTGAAATGCGCCGCACACCGGTACGTTTCGCCGAGATTCCTACCGACTTCATCAACGCCCTGCTGGCCGCCGAGGATGACAACTTCGCCAACCACTATGGCGTCGACCCCACGGGCCTGGTGCGCGCAGCCAGCGAACTGGTCAAGAGCGGGCATATCCAGTCGGGCGGCAGCACGATCACCATGCAGGTCGCGAAAAACTTTTTCCTGACCAGCGAGCGCAGCTTTTCGCGTAAAACCACCGAGATCCTGCTGGCCCTGCAAATCGAGCGGCAACTGACCAAGGACGAGATCCTGGAGTTGTACGTCAACAAGATTTACCTGGGTAACCGCGCCTACGGTATCGAGGCGGCGGCGCAAGTCTACTATGGCAAATCGATCCGTGACGTCAGCCTTGCACAAATGGCCACTATTGCCGGCCTGCCCAAGGCACCGTCGCGCTTCAACCCGCTGGCCAACCCGGTGCGCGCCAAAGAGCGCCGCGACTGGATTCTGGGGCGCATGTATCACCTGGGCAAGATCAATCAGACGGCTTACCAGGCAGCCCTCGCCGAGCCGATGAACGCCAGCTATCACGTGCCGACGCCGGAAGTGTATGCGCCTTATATTGCAGAAATGGCCCGCGCCGAAATGGTCGGTCGCTACGGCAGCGAGGCGTACACCGAAGGTTTCCGGGTCACCACCACGGTGCCCAGCGACCTGCAGGAACACGCCAACGATGCCGTACGCCAAGGCCTGATCGAGTATGACCAGCGCCATGGCTACCGTGGCCCGGAAAGCCGTTTTGCCGGCGCAACCCGTGCTGTCTGGGCTCAGGAACTGGGCAAGCAACGCCCGATCAACGGCCTGGAGCCGGCGATCGTCACCCAGGTCGACAAGACCGGCCTGCGCGTCCTGACCCGCAATGGCGAAAAAGAAGAATCCGTCGACTGGGCCAGCATGAAATGGGCACGGCCTTACCAGAACACCAACAGCATGGGCGCCACGCCACGCCAGACCAGCGATGTGGCTCAGGTCGGCGACCTGATCCGCGTGTTGCGCCAGCCCGACAACAGCCTGAAATTCAGCCAGGTGCCTGCCGCGCAAAGCGCGCTGGTCTCGCTTGACCCGCGCAACGGTGCGATTCGCGCCCTGGTCGGTGGCTTCTCGTTCGAGCAGAGCAACTACAACCGCGCCATGCAGGCCAAGCGTCAGCCGGGTTCTAGCTTCAAGCCGTTCCTGTACAGCGCCGCCCTGGACAACGGCTACACCGCCTCCAGCCTGGTCAACGATGCACCGATCGTGTTCGTCGACGAGTACGTCGACAAGGTCTGGCGCCCGAAAAACGACAACGGCACCTTCCTTGGTCCGATCCGCCTGCGCGAAGCGCTGTACAAGTCGCGCAACCTGGTGTCGATCCGCCTGTTGCAGCAACTGGGCATCGACACCTCGATCGACTACATCACCCGCTTCGGCTTCGCCAAGCAGGACCTGCCGCGCAACCTGTCGCTGGCACTGGGCACCGCAACGCTGACGCCGATGGAAATCGCCACCGGCTGGAGCACCTTCGCCAACGCCGGCTACAAGATCAGCCCGTACCTGATCCAGAGCATCGACAACCGCGACGGCCAGCTCCTGTTCACTGCCAACCCGCCAACGGTGCCGGCCAACGAAGTCAAGGCGGCGCCAAACACCGCCACCTTTGCGGTACACGACACGCCAGGCATCGTCGCCAGCGCACCCGGCAGCGAGCCTCAGGCGCCGGCCGTCGCCGAGCGTATCGTCGACAGCCGCACCACCTACATCCTCAACAGCATGCTCCAGGACGTCATCAAGCGCGGCACCGCCCGCCGTGCGCTGTCGATGAATCGCCCGGACATCGCCGGCAAGACCGGCACCACCAACGAGTCCAAGGACGCCTGGTTCTCCGGCTACAACGCCGACTATGTGACCACGGTGTGGAGCGGCTTCGATCAGCCTGAAAGCCTGGGTCGCCACGAGTTCGGCGGCACCGTTGCCCTGCCGATCTGGATGGACTACATGAGTGCCGCGCTCAAGGACAAGCCACCGCACCAGCAACCCGAGCCGGACGGCATCCTCAGCCTGCGCGTCGACCCGTTCAGCGGCCGCGCGGCTGGCCCGAACACGCCGAATGCGTTCTTTGAGCTGTTCAAAAGCGAGGACACGCCGCCGAGCGTCAACGAAATGGGCGGCAGCGCACCGGGCAGCCCGCTGCCGGCGGACGAATCCGCCCCAATTGACCTGTTTTAAAGCAGCCACAAGCGGCAAGCTACAAGCGGCAAGAAGGAGCAGTCCGGGTCGTGCTGACTGCTGTGCTTCTAACTTGCAGCTTGAAGCTTCCCCAATAAAAAACCCCGGCCAATGGCCGGGGTTTTTTATTGGGGCTTGCAGCTGCATTTAGCCATTGAAGACTTCATCAACGCTGGTCAGCGGGTAGTGCTTTGGATACGGCAGGGTGGCAACGCCGCTCTCGATAGCCGCTTTGGCCACCGCTTCCGAGATCACGCCCAGCAGGCGGCTGTCCAGTGGCTTTGGAATGATGTATTCGCGGCCGTATTTCAGTTCGATGCCGCCATAGGCGTCGCAGACGTCCTGAGGCACAGGCAGCTTGGCCAGTTCGCTCAGGGCGTTGGCAGCGGCGATTTTCATTTCTTCGTTGATGCGCTTGGCGCGAACGTCCAGGGCACCACGGAAGATGAACGGGAAGCCCAGTACGTTGTTGACCTGGTTCGGGTAGTCCGAACGACCGGTGGCCATGATCACGTCGCTGCGCGTGGCATGGGCCAGCTCAGGAGCGATTTCAGGATCCGGGTTCGAGCAGGCGAACACGATCGGGTCCTTGGCCATCAGGTTGAGGTTTTCAGCGCTCAGCAGGTTTGGACCCGACAGGCCGACGAATACGTCAGCACCTTCCAGCGCGTCGCTGAGGGTGCGTTTTTCGGTGGCGTGGGCAAACTGAGCCTTGTACTGGTTCAGGTCGGTACGGCCGGAATGAACGACACCGGTACGGTCGATCATGAAGATGTTTTCGATCTTCGCGCCCATGCTTACCAGCAGCTTCATGCAGGAGATGGCCGCAGCGCCGGCGCCCAGGCAGACGATCTTGGCGGTGTCGAGGCTTTTGCCGACGATTTCCAGGGCGTTGATCATGCCGGCAGCGGTGACGATCGCGGTGCCGTGCTGGTCATCGTGGAACACCGGGATGTCGCACTGCTCGATCAGGGCCTTTTCGATCTCGAAGCACTCGGGTGCCTTGATGTCTTCCAGGTTGATGCCACCGAAGGTGATCGAGATGCGCTTGACGGTGTCGATGAAAGCCTGCGGGCTTTCGGAGTCGACTTCGATGTCGAACACGTCGATACCGGCGAAACGCTTGAACAGAACCCCTTTGCCTTCCATGACCGGCTTGGAGGCCAGAGGGCCCAGGTCGCCCAGACCCAGAATGGCTGTACCGTCGGAAATGACTGCTACCAGGTTGCCTTTACCGGTGTACTTGTAAGCCAGCTCGGGATCGCGGGCAATTTCACGTACAGGTTCGGCAACGCCTGGGCTGTAGGCCAGGGACAGGTCACGGGCAGTAGCAGTTGGCTTGGTGAGCTCTACACTCAGCTTTCCTGGACGAGGATTGGCATGGTATTCGAGCGCAGCGGTTTTCAGATCGGACATTTTATAGGATTCCGCTTTTTTCTATGGACAGACGGACCGCCGAGGATACGCAAGATGCAGAATCCTAACAAGACTGGGTAGTCACTGCTGTCAAGAGGGCGGATGGTTGGATTGCAATTGTGGAATAGTTTATGTCGCACCCGTACAAAACCGGCGCCGGGTGCGCTGGCGATAGCCGGATTACCATAGCCCACAAACGAAAAAGGCGCCCGCAAGGGGCGCCTTTTCCAGCAGCCTGGAGATGCCCGAAGGGCAGTCCGTGGCAACCGGTCTTACTTGGTTTTCGGCGCGCCGAAAGCACCAAAGCGGGACTTGAAGCGGTCAACACGACCACCGATGTCCAGAGTCTTCTGCTTGCCAGTGTAGAACGGGTGGCATTCGTTGCACACGTCCAGGCTCAGAGGCTTGTTCAGAGTGGAACGGGTCTTGATGACGTTGCCGCAGCTGCAGGTGGCGTCGATTGGCTCGTAAACTGGATGGATATCGGCTTTCATGGGAACTTCCTCAGGCTTGCGAGCCGCCACCCGACACTATTGTCGGATACCGCACGCGAAATAGGCGGCGGATGTTACCAGACAATTGCCATTACGCAAATGCACGCGCATGCCGGTCGTCAGCCCGGGCAGGCTGTCTGCTAAGATCGCCGCTCGTTCAGCCTGCTTGTCATATAGGGAAAGCCCTTTGGGAAAGCCACCGCGTGTCTGATGTCATTTTGCGCCTTGCGCTGCCCTCGCCGCTGCGCCGTCTGTTCGACTACCTTGCCCCGGCCGGCGTGACCCGCGCTGCATTGCAACCGGGCATGCGCCTGCGCGTGCCGTTCGGGCGCCGGGAAATGATCGGCATCCTGATCGAGGTGTGCGACCACAGCGAAGTGCCGGCCGACAAGCTCAGGCCGGCCATTGCCTTGCTCGACAGCCACACACCGCTACCGCCTGCGCTGTTCAAGCTGTGCCTGTGGACCTCGCAGTATTACCAGCACAGCCTGGGCGACACCCTGAGCTGGGCCTTGCCGGTGCTGCTGCGTCAGGGCGAACTGGCCGAACCGCGTCAGGAGCGTTTCTGGCAGGTGACACCCGGTGCCAGCCTGCAAGACCCGCGCATTGCCCGCGCGCCCAAGCAGCGCGAGGCCCTGGCGACCCTGGCCCAGCACCCGCATGGCGTGGCCCATCAGGTGCTGGGCAAGCTGATGCTCAACAAGGACAGCCTCAACCTGCTGCTGGCCAAGGGGCTGGTGGAGATCGAGGTGCGCAGCCAGGCGCCCGGCGCCCGCCACGAGCACTGGCTGGCGCAGCCCGAGCTGCCGCTCAACCCTGAGCAAAGTGCCGCCTGCGAGGCGATCAACGCTGGCATGGACAGCTTTCATGCCTTTCTGCTGGCCGGGGTCACCGGCAGCGGCAAGACCGAGGTTTACCTGCAACTGATTCGTCAGGTGCTGGAGGCCGGCAAGCAGGCGCTGGTGCTGATCCCGGAGATCAACCTCGGCCCGCAAACCCTGGCGCGTTTCGAGCAACGCTTCAATGCGCGTATCGCCCTGCTGCATTCGGCAGTCAATGACCGCGAACGGCTCGATCACTGGCTGGCGGCCCGTGACGGCGATGCCGACATCATCATCGGCACACGCTCGGCGCTGTTTACGCCAATGAAGAATCCCGGGCTGATCATCATCGACGAAGAGCACGACGGCTCCTATAAACAGCAAGAAGGCCTGCGCTATCACGCCCGTGACCTGGCCATCGTGCGTGCCCGCCAGGAAAACATCCCGATCGTGCTCGGCTCAGCCACGCCGTCGCTCGAAAGCCTGCACAACGCCTACACCGGTCGCTACGGCCTGCTGCGCCTGACCCAGCGCGCCGGCGGCGCCAAGCAACCGCGCTTCTTGCGCCTGGACGTCAAGAGCCGGCCGCTGGACAGCGGCATTTCCGGCCCCATGCAACAGGCCATCGCTCAAACCCTGGCGGCGGGCCAGCAGGTGCTGGTGTTTCTCAACCGCCGCGGCTTTGCGCCGACCCTTCTGTGCCATGACTGCGGCTGGTTGTCGGGCTGCGTGCGCTGCGATGCACGCATGACCGTGCACCAGCGCTCCGGCGAGTTGCGCTGCCATCATTGCGGGCATGTCGAGCGCGTGCCGCGCCAGTGCCCGTCGTGCGGCCAGGTCGATTTGCGCCCCATTGGCGCCGGCACCGAACGTGCCGAAGAGCGCCTGGGGATTCTGTTTCCGGATTACCCGGTGCTGCGGGTCGACCGCGACAGTACCTCGCGCAAGGACGCCATGAATCAACTGTTCGCCACCATTCAGCGTGGCCAGCCGTGCATTCTGGTCGGCACCCAGATGCTCGCCAAGGGTCACCACTTTCCACGGGTGACACTGGTATCGATTCTGGATGCCGATGGCGGGCTGTTTTCCGGTGACTTCCGCGCCAGCGAGCGCATGGCGCAATTGATCGTGCAGGTGGCGGGGCGTGCGGGACGCGCCGAAGAGCCCGGCAAAGTGATCATCCAGACGCACCTGGCCGACCATCCGTTGCTGATTCAGCTGACCGAGCAAGGTTACTTCGCCTTTGCCGAACAAGCCCTGAGCGAGCGCCGTGCCGCCGGGCTACCGCCGTTTGCGCACCTGGCGCTGCTGCGCGCCGAAGCGCACAAGCCGGGCCAGGCCGAGCAGTTTCTCGACGAAGCCTGCGCCGAGGCAGAGATATTGCTGGAGCAGATCAGCCCCGGTGGCATCGAGCTGCTGGGGCCGGTGCCGGCGCCCATGGAGCGGCGCGCCGGGCGCTATCGCGCACAGCTGCTGTTGCAGGCCAATGCCCGCGCGCCATTGCACCGTTTGCTGGGCGCCTGGCTACTGGTCCTCGAGCAACTGCCCAGCGGCCGTCAGGTGCGCTGGTCGCTGGATGTCGACCCGGTCGACCTGTATTGACGCCTCCAAGGTTGGCAAGGCCGCTTCAGGCACGGATAATGTGCAGTTTTTCCACCCGCGCATCCAGGCGCTACCGCGCTTGCGGTTGAAGAGAACCCCATGAAAGACACCATTCGCCAGCTGATCCAACACGCCCTGACCCGTCTCGAGACCGAGGGTGTCTTGCCGCCAGGGCTGACGCCGGCGATTCAGGTGGAGAACGCCAGGGACAAGACCCACGGTGATTTCGCCAGCAACATCGCCATGATGCTGGCCAAGCCTGCGGGCCTGAAACCGCGTGATCTGGCCGAAAAGCTGATTGCCGCCCTGCCCGCCGACGAGCAGATCAGCAAGGTCGAAATCGCCGGTCCCGGCTTTCTGAACTTCTTCCAGAACACTCAAGCGCTCGCCGCACGCCTTGACGCGGCGCTGGCCGACGAACGGTTGTCGGTGCTGCGCAACGGCCCGGCACAGCGCGTGGTGGTCGACCTGTCGGCACCGAACCTGGCCAAAGAGATGCACGTCGGCCACCTGCGCTCGACCATCATTGGCGATGCGGTGGCCAACGTGCTGACCTGGCTGGGCGACACTGTCATTCGCCAGAACCACGTCGGCGACTGGGGCACCCAGTTCGGCATGCTGCTGGCTTACCTGCAAGAAAAGCCTACGACCAGCGACGAGCTGTCGGACCTTGAGAACTTCTACCGCGCCGCCAAGCAGCGTTTCGACGACAGCGCAGAGTTCGCCGATCGCGCCCGCGCGCTGGTGGTCAAGCTGCAGGCCGGTGATGCCGAGTGCCTGGCCTTGTGGAAGCGTTTCAACGAAATCTCGCTGTCGCACTGCCAGAAGACCTACGAACGCCTGAACGTCAACCTGACCCCGGCCGACGTCAAGGGCGAGAGCGCCTACAACGACGACCTGGCCAACGTGGTCAGCGACCTGGCGAGTACCGGCCTGCTGGTCGAGAGCGGAGGCGCCAAGTGCGTGTTCCTCGAAGAATTCCGCACCGCCGACGACACGCCGTTGCCGGTGATCGTGCAAAAGGCCGGCGGCGGTTATCTGTATGCCACCACCGACCTGGCCGCCATCCGCTACCGCAGCAAGGTGCTGCACGCCGACCGTGTGCTGTATTTCGTCGACCAGCGCCAGGCGCTGCACTTCCAGCAAGTCTTCGAAGTGGCGCGCCGTGCAGGCTTCACCCACGAAGGCATGCAACTGGAGCACATGGGTTTCGGCACCATGAACGGCGCCGACGGCCGTCCGTTCAAGACACGCGATGGCGGCACCGTGAAGCTGATCGATCTGCTCGACGAAGCCGAAGTGCGCGCCTATGACCTGGTCAAGGAAAAGAACCCCGAATTGGCCGAGGCCGAGTTGCGCGGCATCGCCAAAGCGGTGGGTATCAGCGCGGTGAAATACGCCGACCTGTCCAAGCACCGCACCAGCGACTACAGCTTCAACTTCGATCAGATGATCAGCTTCGAAGGCAACACCGCGCCGTACCTGCTGTACGCCTACACGCGTATTGCCGGGGTGTTCCGTAAGCTGGGCACGCCGTTCGACGCCAGCAGCGGCCATATCGTGCTGGAGGCCGCACAAGAGCTGGAGCTGGCCGCGCGCCTGGCGCAGTTCGGTGAAATTCTCAACACGGTTGCCGAAAAAGGTACACCGCACGTACTGTGTGCCTATGTGTATGATCTGGCGGGGCTGTTTTCCAGCTTTTACGAAAACTGCCCTATCCTTGGTGCGCAAAACCCGGACCAGCAGCAGAGCCGCCTGCGCCTGACTGCCCTGACCGGCCGCACCCTCAAGCAAGGCCTGGATCTGCTGGGCCTGGACACTCTGGAGCGTATGTAAGTTGGCAGTGGCTAAAAAGAAAGCGGCTCCCAAGCGCGGTGCCAGTCGCCATCAGGCAGCGCCGAAGAAGTCGATCCCAGGATGGGTATGGTTGGCTGTCGGCCTTACGGTCGGCGCCTTCATTGTCTTTCTGATGAAACTGGAGCCCGGTGGTAGCGACATCAAACGCGAAAAAGCCGAGGCCAAGGCTGCCGCCAAGATCGCCGAGGCGAACAAGACGCCGCCGAGCCCGGCCGTGGTCAAGCCCAAGTACGACTTCTACACGCTGCTGCCGGAATCGGAAGTCATCGTGCCCAAGGAAGCGGTGCCTGAGAAAACCCCACCGGCGCCTGCGGTTGCACCTGTAGCCCCGGTCGCTCCGGTTACTGCGGAACAGGCGGCGAAGATCGACACCGCCCGCGCCCAGGCAGCCTTGAGTGGCCTGACCCCGCCGCCTGCGCCACCGGTGGCGACCACGCCAGCCAAGCCTGCGCCGGTGACGCAGTTCTTCCTGCAAGCGGGTTCGTTCCGCAAACAGGCCGACGCCGAGAAGGTGCGTGCGCAGATCATCCTGCTGGGCCAGACCGCAACTGTGGAGTCCGGCACGGTCAAGGAAGAAACCTGGTACCGCGTGCTGGTCGGCCCGTTCAGCAACCGCGACCAGTTGACCACCGCCCAGAAGCAACTGGCCGGCGGCGGCTTCAGCAACCTGTTGTTACAACAGCGCCAAAGCCGCTGACGGGGCCCGTAGGACCGGCTTTAGCCGGGAAGATCACAGACCGCAGTGTCTGGTTCGCGGTTAAAACCGCTCCTACGGGGTTACCATCCAGCAACCCGGCATTTATCGTCCACGGTTGAAATCACCGCCCCCATCCCCATATCTGTCTCCATCTGGGCATTTTCGCCCCGCTGCGTGGAGACTCTTCCCTTGACCACCATCGTTTCAGTACGCCGCCACGGCAAAGTCGTCATGGCCGGTGACGGCCAGGTTTCCCTGGGCAATACCGTGATGAAAGGCAACGCCAGAAAAGTGCGTCGCCTGTACCACGGTCAGGTCATCGCAGGCTTTGCCGGCGCCACCGCCGACGCCTTCACGCTGTTCGAACGCTTCGAAGCCCAGCTGGAAAAGCATCAGGGCCACCTGGTCCGTGCCGCCGTCGAGCTGGCCAAGGACTGGCGTACCGACCGCTCCCTGAGCCGCCTTGAGGCCATGCTGGCAGTCGCCAACAAGGACGCCTCCCTGATCATCACCGGCAACGGCGATGTCGTGGAGCCCGAAGACGGGCTGATCGCCATGGGTTCCGGCGGCGCCTTCGCCCAGGCCGCGGCCCGCGCCCTGTTACAGAAGACCGAGCTGTCGGCGCGCGAGATCGCTGAAACCGCATTGCACATCGCTGGCGATATTTGCGTGTTCACCAACCACAACATCACCATTGAGGAGCAGGACCTCGCCGAGTGAGCCGTTGCGGCCATCCGACCTGAGGACCGTTGATAACCATGTCCATGACTCCCCGCGAAATCGTCCACGAACTGAACCGCCACATCATTGGCCAGGACGACGCCAAGCGCGCCGTCGCCATCGCCCTGCGTAACCGCTGGCGGCGCATGCAACTGCCCGAAGAACTGCGCGTCGAAGTCACCCCCAAGAACATTCTGATGATCGGCCCGACCGGTGTCGGCAAGACCGAAATCGCCCGTCGCCTGGCCAAGCTGGCGAACGCGCCGTTCATCAAGGTCGAAGCGACCAAATTCACCGAAGTCGGTTATGTCGGCCGCGACGTCGAGTCGATCATCCGTGACCTCGCCGATGCCGCCATGAAGCTGCTGCGCGAGCAAGAGATCGTCAAGGTTCGCCACCGCGCCGAAGACGCTGCCGAAGACCGCATTCTCGATGCCCTGCTGCCACCGGCACGCGGCGGCTTCAATGAAGAGCCGGTGGCGACCAGCGATTCCAACACCCGCCAGCTGTTCCGCAAGCGCCTGCGCGAAGGCCAGCTGGACGACAAGGAAATCGAGATCGAAGTCAGCGAAGCCGTTGGCGTCGACATTTCCGCGCCGCCGGGCATGGAAGAAATGACCAGCCAGTTGCAGAACCTGTTCGCCAACATGGGCAAGGGCAAACGCAAGTCGCGCAAGCTCAAGGTCAAGGACGCGCTGAAGATGGTCCGCGAGGAAGAAGCCGGCCGTCTGGTCAACGACGACGAGCTCAAGGCCAAGGCGCTGGAAGCGGTCGAACAGCACGGCATCGTGTTCATCGACGAAATCGACAAGGTCGCCAAGCGCGGCAATGTCGGCGGTGCAGACGTTTCGCGTGAGGGCGTACAGCGCGACCTGCTGCCACTGATCGAAGGCTGCACGGTGAACACCAAGCTGGGCATGGTCAAGACCGACCACATCCTGTTCATCGCCTCCGGTGCGTTCCACCTGAGCAAGCCAAGCGACCTGGTGCCCGAGCTGCAAGGCCGGCTGCCGATTCGCGTGGAACTCAAGGCCCTGTCGCCACAGGACTTCGAGCGCATCCTCAGCGAGCCACATGCCTCGCTGACCGAGCAATACCGCGAACTGCTCAAGACCGAAGGGCTGAACATCGAATTCAAGCCCGACGGTATCAAGCGCCTGGCCGAAATCGCCTGGCAGGTCAACGAAAAGACCGAAAACATCGGTGCCCGCCGCCTGCACACCCTGCTCGAGCGTCTGCTTGAAGAAGTGTCGTTCAGCGCCGGTGATCTGGCAGGTCAGCCCGATGCACAGCCGATCAGCATCGACACCGACTACGTCAACAGCCACCTGGGCGAACTGGCCGACGACGAAGACCTGTCGCGCTATATTCTCTGACAGCAGCGGCAAGCTTTAAGCTTCAAGCCGCAAGTTAGAGGCAGAGTGGTGTTAGCCGCACTAACATCGTTCTGCTTGAAGCTTGCGGCTTGAGGCTTGCAGCTAATGGGTTTGCAGCCTTAAGCTGCGGACCATGAACAAGCTGCCCACTGCCATCGAGCTGCATAAAGCCTCGAAAACCCTGACGCTGAAGTACGCCCCCGACGAGCACTATCGTTTGCCCGCCGAGTTCTTGCGTGTGCATTCGCCTTCGGCCGAGGTGCAGGGGCATGGCAAGCCCATCCTGCAGTTCGGCAAACTGGGCGTGGGCCTGAGCAAGGTCGAGGCCGCCGGGCAGTATGCCCTGAAGCTGACCTTCGACGATGGCCACGACAGCGGGCTGTTCACCTGGGACTACCTGTACCAGTTGTGCCAGCGCCAGGACGACTTGTGGAACGACTACCTGCTGGAGCTGAAAAAGGCCGGCAAGACCCGCGATCCGCACGAGCAAGTCGTGCGCCTGATGCTTTGACCTAGCGCAGTCATAAACAGCGTCTATCCTTCCCCCGAACCGCTTGGCGTTTTAGTAAGCGGTTTCTAATTGTTTTTGTTTCAATGTGCCGCGCAGCGGCCTGTTTGCATAACGCTGCCTGCATGTTTTTTGCAATCTCGTGTAGCCAAGGATTCTGGCAAGTTAACTGCATCGTTTCGACGCAGCAGCAAAAGGGGCCATGCCAGTCAACCGTGGTGAAAGCGCAGCCGTTCAGACGCCTTCGTGCCATGGGCATGCCTTGGGGAACCGGCCAACCAGCCATCATCGGTCACATGAGCAGTAGTACTGGCGCTCGCCTGTATCACTCGCCAGTACTCGCCTCAGGACAACGGAGCGTCGTAGATGAGTAGCAAGAACAACGATGAACTGCCGCGCCAGGCTTCTGAACACACGCTGGGACTCAACCCGGTGGTGGGCTTGCGTCGCAAGGATTTACTGACCACCGCACGCATGGTCATGCGCCTGGCGATCAGGCATCCGATCCATAGCGTCAAGCATGTCGCCCACCTGGGCGTAGAGCTGAAAAACGTGATGCTGGGTCGCTCGCAGCTGCAGCCGACCAGCGACGATCGCCGCTTTCAGGACCCGGCCTGGAGCCAGAATCCGTTGTACCGCCGCTATCTGGGGGTTTACCTGGCCTGGCGCAAAGAGCTGCATGACTGGCTCGACGGCAGCCACCTGACCCCGCAGGACATCAGCCGCGGCCACTTCGTCATCAACCTGATGACCGAGGCCATGGCACCGACCAATGGCGCGGCCAACCCGGCGGCGATCAAGCGTTTTTTCGAGACCGGCGGCAAGAGCCTGCTCGACGGCCTGTCACACCTGGCCAAGGACCTGGTGCACAACGGCGGCATGCCCAGCCAGGTCAACATGGATGCGTTCGAGGTCGGCAAGAACCTGGGCACCACCGAAGGCGCGGTGGTGTTTCGCAACGATGTGCTGGAGCTGATCCAGTACAAGCCCGGCACCGAACAGGTCTACCAGCGCCCGCTGCTGGTGATCCCGCCACAGATCAACAAGTTCTATGTGTTCGACCTCAGCCCGGAAAAAAGCCTGGCGCGCTTCTGCCTGAACAGCAAGGTACAGACGTTCATCGTCAGTTGGCGTAACCCGACCAAAGCCCAGCGCGAGTGGGGCCTGTCGACCTACATCGAGGCGCTCAAGGAAGCGGTCGACGTAGTCACCGCCATCACCGGCAGCAGCGACCTGAACATTCTGGGCGCCTGCTCGGGCGGCATTACCTGCACCGCCTTGCTGGGCCACTATGCAGCCCTGGGCGAGAAAAAGATCAATGCCATGACCCTGATGGTCAGCGTGCTCGACACCACCATGGATAACGAAGTCGCCCTGTTCGTCGACGAGCAGACCCTGGAAACGGCCAAGCGCCACTCCTACCAGGCCGGCGTACTCGAAGGCCGCGACATGGCCAAGGTGTTTGCCTGGATGCGCCCCAACGACCTGATCTGGAATTACTGGGTCAACAACTACCTGCTCGGCAACGAGCCGCCGGTGTTCGACATTCTGTTCTGGAACAACGACACCACGCGCCTGCCGGCCGCCTTTCATGGCGACCTGATCGAGATGTTCAAGAACAACCCGCTGACCCGCCCCAATGCCCTGGAAGTGTGCGGGACCGCCATCGATCTCAAACAGGTCACCAACGACGTGTTCTGCCTGGCCGGCACCAACGACCACATTACGCCCTGGCTGTCGTGCTACAAATCGGCGCGCCTGTTCGGTGGCAAGACCGAATTCGTGTTGTCGAGCAGCGGCCATATCCAGAGCATCCTCAACCCGCCGGGCAACCCCAAGGCCCGTTACATGACCAACAGCGAGCTGCCGGCAGAGCCGACCGCCTGGCAGGAGAACGCCACCAAGCACACCGACTCCTGGTGGCTGCACTGGCAGGCCTGGCTCAGCGAGCGCTCTGGCACGCTGAAAAAGGCGCCTGCAAGCCTGGGCAACAAAGCGCACCCGGCCGGCGAGGCCTCACCGGGCACTTATGTCCACGAACGCTAAGCTTGATCTAAACGCAAGAGGCCATGCCTCGGTCGGTCTGGAAAAGGCGCAGGACCGCTTTCCAGCGTATTAACCAACAGGGCTCCGGCATGCCGCATCCGTTTGTATTTCGCTCTATTGACCTGGACGGCCACACGATTCGTACCGCCGTGCGGCCCGGCAAGAGCCACATGACGCCGCTGCTGATTTTCAACGGCATCGGCGCCAACCTGGAACTGGTGTTTCCGTTCGTCGACGCGCTGGACCCTGACATGGAAGTCATCGCCTTCGATGTGCCAGGCGTCGGCGGCTCTTCGACACCCAGGCGTCCGTACCGTTTTCCGGGCCTGGCCAGGCTGGCTGCGCGCATGCTCGATTACCTCGACTACGGGCAGGTCAATGCCATCGGTGTTTCCTGGGGCGGCGCGCTGGCCCAGCAGTTCGCCCACGATTACCCGGAGCGCTGCAAAAAGCTGGTGCTGGCCGCCACCGCAGCCGGCATGGTGATGGTGCCGGGCAAGCCGCGGGTATTGATGCTGATGGCCAGCCCCCGGCGCTATATCCAGCCCTCGCACGTCATCCGTATTGCACCTGAGATCTACGGCGGGGCCTTTCGCCGCGACCCGCACCTGGCGGCCAACCATGCTGCCAAGGTTCGCTCGTCCGGCAAGCTGGGTTACTACTGGCAACTGTTTGCCGGCATGGGCTGGACCAGCATTCATTGGCTGCACAAGATTCGCCAGCCAACCCTGGTGCTGGCCGGTGACGACGACCCACTGATTCCGCTGGTAAATATGCGCCTTTTAGCCTGGCGGATACCCAATGCCCAGCTACACATAATTGATGACGGTCATCTGTTCCTGATTACCCGGGCCGAAGCGGTAGCGCCCATCATCATGAGCTTTCTGCAACAGGAACGTCAGCGTGCAGTCATGCATCCGCACCCCACATCCACCACGCGTTGATTTTGGCCGCCTCTGAAGAGGCGCCATTCGCTCTACCCCGCTGTGCGCCCTGACAGGACCGTCGAATCGCGCAGAACGACGCAGCGTTCCTGCGTCCCGAGTTTTCACTGATGGCTTGACGAAGGAGTGTTGCCAGATGCGAGAAAAACCTGTGAAGCATGCCGAGACGACCCCGGCCACGTACATCAACGCGCAAAGCGCAATTACCGGCCTGCGCGGGCGCGACCTGCTCTCTACCTTGCGCAGTGTGGCCAGCCAGGGCTGGCGGCATCCGCTGCGCAGCGCCCGCCATGCACTGGCGCTGGGCAACCAGTTGGGACGGGTAATGATCCTGGGCGAAACACCCCATGCACCTCACCCGCGCGACAGCCGTTTCGATGACCCGGCCTGGCGCCTTAACCCGCTGTACCGCCGCGGGCTGCAGGCGTATCTGAGCTGGCAGCATCAGCTCAAGCACTGGATCGATGACAGCGACCTGAGCAGCGACGACCGGGCGCGGGCGCACTTTCTGTTCAGCCTGATCAACGACGCGCTGGCGCCCACCAATACCCTGCTCAACCCGATGGCGATCAAAGAGCTGTTCAACTCCGGTGGCAGCAGCCTGATCAAGGGCCTGAGCCACATGGCCAGTGATCTGCTGCACAACAATGGCCTGCCCAGCCAGACCACCAAGGACGCTTTCGAGATTGGCCGGACGTTAGCGACCACCGCAGGCGCGGTGGTGTTTCGCAACGAACTGCTGGAGCTCATCCAGTACAAGCCCATGAGCGAGAAGCAATACAGCCGCCCCCTGTTGATCGTGCCACCGCAGATCAACAAGTTTTATATTTTCGACCTGAGCCCCGCCAACAGCTTCGTACAGTACGCCCTGAAAAACGGCCTGCAGACCTTTGTCATCAGTTGGCGCAACCCCGATGTACGCCATCGCGAGTGGGGGCTGTCGAGCTACGTCGAAGCCGCCGAACAGGCCATGAATGTCTGCCGGACAATCACCGGCGCCCGCGAAGTCAATCTGCTGGGGGCCTGCGCCGGCGGCCTGACGGTTGCCGCTCTGCAAGGCCATTTGCAAACCAAGCGGCAGATGCGCCGGGTGGCCAGCGCTACTTATCTGGTCAGCCTGCTCGACAGCCAGATCGAAAGCCCGGCCACGCTGTTCATCGATGAAGAAGCGCTGGAGGCTGCCAAGCGTCGCTCGTACCAGCGCGGCGTGCTGGAAGGCAGTGAGATGAGCCGGGTATTTGCCTGGATGCGCCCCAACGACCTGATCTGGAATTACTGGATCAACAACTATTTGCTGGGCAAGGCACCACCGGCTTTCGACATCCTCTACTGGAACAACGACACCACGCGCCTGACCGCCGCCTTGCATGGCGACCTGCTGGATTTCTTCAAGCACAACCCGTTGAGCCACCCTGGCGGCCTTGAAGTGTGCGGCACGCCCATCGACCTGCAAAAGGTCACGGTCGACAGTTTCAGCGTGGCCGGCATCAACGACCACATCACCCCCTGGGATGCGGTGTATCGCTCTACCCTGCTGCTGGGCGGCGAGCGGCGCTTCGTGTTGTCGAGCAGCGGTCATGTGCAGAGCATTCTCAACCCGCCGGGCAATCCCAAGGCTACATTCGTCGAGAGCAGCCAGCTCAGCAGTGACCCGCGCGCCTGGTATTACGACGCCAAGTCGCAGGAAGGCAGTTGGTGGCCGACCTGGCTGGCCTGGGTTCAGGAACGCTCCGGCACCCTGCGCGAACCCCGCACAAGCCTGGGCAACGAGGCGTATCCGCCGATGGAAGCGGCCCCGGGCACCTACGTGCATGTGCGCTGACTGAATGGATTGCCGAACAAGAGGGATGGATGAAAACCCGCGACCGAATTCTTGAATGTGCTCTGGCGTTGTTCAATCGCAATGGCGAGCCGAATGTCTCGACTCTGGAAATCGCCAATGAACTGGGCATCAGCCCTGGCAATCTGTACTACCACTTTCACGGCAAGGAGCCACTGGTTCTCAACCTGTTCGAACGCTTCCAGGCAGAGCTGGCACCGTTGCTCGACCCACCGGCGCATGCGCGGCTGGATGCCGAGGATTACTGGCTGTTCCTGCACCTGATCGTCGAACGGCTGGCGCATTACCGCTTTCTGTTTCAGGACCTGTCGAACCTGGCCGGGCGCTTGCCCAAGCTGGCGCGCGGCATTCGTAACCTGCTCGATGCGCTCAAGCGCACCCTGGCGTCGTTACTGGCCCATCTCAAATCGCAGGGGCAATTGGTCAGCGACACCCAGGCATTGGGGCATCTGGTAGAACAGGTAACGTTAACGCTGCTGTTTTCACTGGATTACCAGCGCATTCTGGGCCGTGATGGCCAGGTGCGGGTAGTGGTCTACCAGATCATGATGCTGGTCGCGCCGCACCTGGTCGCCCCTTCGCGACAAAGCGTGGAGCAACTGGCGCTGCATTATCTGGAACAGCAAGCGTCCTGAGCGCCAGGAGCCCGCCCGATCTGCAAGGCAAACCGGGCTGGCCAGCCCTGATCAGGACTGGCTGGCGGACGCACCGGCGTCGCTGTTGGCAGCCGGACTTGCAGGGGCTGCCGGCGCCTCGGTGGCAGGCGCAGCCTCTGCTGCTGGCCTGGCCGCAGCTTTTGCCCTGGCGGGCGCCTTGGCCACTGCCGGTTTGCTGGCAGGCTTGCGTACCGCTGGTTTTTTGGCCGGCTTCGCTTCGGCCGAATCGGCCACCGATTTAGCCTTGCTGGCAGTTGCTGAAGCCGTTTTGCTGACGGCTTCAACAGGCTTGGCAGCGGCCTTTTTCACCGCAGGTTTGGCGGCAGCGGCTTTATCGGCAACCTTGTCGGCGGTCTTGGCGACCGTTTTCGCTGCGGCCTTGATCAACGGCTTGGCAGTGCTGCCGGCAGCCGGTTTGGACGCGGCAGCCCGCGAGGTCACTGGCCTGGCTTTTTCGCCCGTCAGTTGCTCGATCTTGCGGGTCAGTTGGTCGACCTTGTCATGCAGGCTCTGGACTTCATTGCGGCTCGGTACGCCCAGACGCGAAATGGCGCTGTTCAGGCGTTTATCGAAAGCGCCTTCAAGCTCGTTCCACTTGCCAATGGCCAGGTCCTTGACATCGCCAACCCGGGACTTGCCCGCCTTGATGCCGTCCTTGACGTCATCGAGCTTCTGCTCGGCCTGAGCCTGCGTCTGCTTCTCGGCCTGCTCGCCATCCTTTACCAGTGTTTCAAAAAGCTTACTGCCGTCATTGCTGATCTTGGAGTAAGCACCCAACCCAGCCAGCCAGATCTGGCGAGAGTACTTCTCTATCTCGCCAACCCAGGAGCTGCTTTCTTTTTCGGTTTTTTTCTTGCCAGCCATCCCACTCTCCTTATTGATCAGACTCGACGCGCGCGAGCTTTTTAGGCTCTGGGCGCTCGAGCTTTCGAGGCCCGACGCGTTCCAGCAATGCCGTCAGTTCATCGAGCTTAGCAGAGAGCGCATCAACGTCATGTCTTGACGGAATACCGATGCGGTGCAGGCCTTTGGCGATGCGCCGGTCGAGCAAACCTTCGATCTTGTCGAGTTGCGCTTCAAAGCGATTCTTGACCTCGGACGCCTCGCCCTTGATCGAGTCGATCTCGCTGTTGGCGGCCTCGACCTTTTCGTCGATGACCTTTTTTGCGTCCTTTTCGACACGCTCGCCGGTGCGGATCAGCTCTTTGACGTACTCGCTGCTTTCTTCATTGACCCGGGTATACACACCCAGGCCCGCCAGCCAGATCTTGCGGGCGTAGTGCTTGACTTCGGAAAGCTTGCCGTCCTGTTCCAGGTCGACTTCGATCTTTCTTTTCACACTGACTTTGGCCATGGTTCACCTCACGCTCGATAGTTGAAGAGAACGTCCCTCAAGGGACAGTGAAACCAAAGTAGAGCGAAAAATTAGAATCCACACCCTAAGAGCAGCCGCAAGCTGCAAGCCTCAAGCTACAAGCGTGTTGTTCTTACTTGCAGCTTGAGGCTTGAGACTTACAGCTGCCGTTAGCTCTTTCTTGCAGCTTGAGGCTGATCGCTTGCCGCTGCGCCTAAGCGAGCTCGCGATCGAGGACTCGTTCGATTTCGCTTTTGATGCTGCCGCTCATCGCCGACAGGAAGAAATTCAGTTCGATACTGACGCGGATCAGCGCCGCTTCCACGTCGACCCGGCCCTTGGCGCCCTTGCCGTGCAGCGACACGCTGTCGCCGTCCCATTCGTGTTCCAGGCCGTACTTGGCCGCCAGCTTCTCTACCAGATGCTCAGCCTTGGTACGGGCCTGCTCGTGGCCCAGATCGTGCGGGCGCTCAACGATGATTTTCGACATGCCAATGGTCCTCGTTCGAAGGTGAATCATGGGGGCACTATAGCAAGCCACTTGTAGCTGTCATGCGCGTTGTCAAGACAAAGCCAGCCACGCCGATTAGAATGGCCGCATTCTATTCCGGTGACAGCGATATGACCGATCAGCGCAAAGGCAGCGATGCCGAACCTACCACCCACTTCGGCTACAAGAACGTGCCGGAAAGCCAGAAGGCGGAGAAGGTCGCTGAGGTTTTCCACTCTGTAGCCGCCAAATACGACCTGATGAACGACCTGTTGTCCGGTGGCATGCACCGGCTGTGGAAGCGTTTCACCATCGAGTTGTCGGGCGTGCGCCCGGGTAACCGGGTGCTCGACATCGCCGGCGGCACGGGTGACCTGGCGCGCAAGTTCTCGCAACTGGTCGGCCCGACCGGCCATGTGGTGCTGGCCGACATCAATGCCTCGATGCTCAAGGTCGGGCGCGACCGCCTGCTGGATAAAGGCGTGTCGGGCAATATCGAATTCGTTCAGGCCGACGCTGAAAAGCTGCCGTTCCCGGACAACCATTTCGATTGCGTGACCATCGCCTTCGGCCTGCGTAACGTGACCCATAAAGAAGACGCCCTGCGCTCGATGCTGCGCGTGCTCAAGCCCGGTGGTCGTCTGTTGGTGCTGGAGTTCTCCAAACCGACCAACACCTTCATGTCCAAGGCCTACGATGCTTACTCGTTCGCCTTCATGCCGCTGATGGGCAAGCTGGTCACCAACGACTCGGAAAGCTACCGCTACCTGGCCGAATCGATCCGCATGCACCCCAACCAGGAGACGCTGAAGTCGATGATGGTCCAGGCCGGCTTCGACCGCGTGACCTACCACAATATGACTTCCGGCATCGTTGCCCTGCACCGGGGTATCAAGCCCTGATGCTGCTGCGAGGCTTGCTGGCCAGTGTCGAGCACGGCATCAACCGGGTGCTGCGCATGGACAGCACCGCGCTGCCGCGCCTGAGTGCGCTGGCCGGCACGGTGATTGCCATCGATTGCCGCGATCCGGCCCTGAAGCTGTTCATCCTGCCCAGTGATGAAGGCCTGTTTCTGGCCGCCGACTGGGCCGGTGACGCCGACTGTACGCTGCGCGCACCGGCCACCAGCCTGCTGCGTCTGGCCCTGAGCCAGGACAAGACCGCCGTCCTGCATGGCCCGAATGTCGAGATCGAAGGCGACAGCGGCGTGCTGCTGGAGCTGACCGGTATTCTTCAGGACCTTGAACTGGACTGGGAATACGAGCTGTCGCGCTGGCTGGGCCCGGTGGCCAGCCAGTTGCTGGGCAGCCACCTGCGCAGCCGCGCACGCTGGAGCAAGGGCGCGCTGGCCAGCCTGAGCCAGAACCTGGCCGATTATTTGAGCGAAGAATCACGCACCCTGGTCGGCAAACATGAGGCCGAGGCGCAGTTCAGTGAACTGGACCGGATCAAACTCGATCTGGAACGCCTGGAAGCCCGGGTTGCACGCCTTTCCCACTCACTGAACCCCAGCAATAGCGATCCCGCATGAAGTTGCTTGCCGTCCGCCGCCTGTTTCGTATCCAGCGTGTCGTAATCCGCTACCGTCTCGATGACCTGCTGTTTGCCCTGCCGCTGCCCTGGTGGCTGCTGGCGGTGCGCTTTGTGCTGCCGTGGCGCTGGCTGCCACGCAAGCCCTCCGAGCTTGATCGCGGCACGCGCCTGCGCCTGGCGTTGCAGGACCTGGGGCCGATCTTCATCAAGTTCGGCCAGTTGCTCTCGACCCGCCGCGACTTGCTGCCCGAAGACATCGCCGACGCGCTGATGCTGCTGCAGGACCGGGTGCCACCGTTCGACCCGCAACTGTCGGTGCAACTGATCGAATCGCAGCTGGGCGCGAAGATCAGCGAGGTGTTCAGCCGTTTCGATGTCGAACCGCTGGCCTCGGCCTCCGTTGCTCAGGTGCATGCCGCGCGGCTCAAGACCGGCGAAGAGGTGGTGGTCAAGGTGGTGCGCCCCGGCCTGCGCCCGATCATCACCCAGGACATGGCCTGGCTGTTCATCCTGGCGCGCATCGCCGAGCGGCTGTCGGCCGATGCACGCCTGTTGCACCCGGTGCAGGTGGTCAGCGACTACGAAAAGACCATCTACGACGAGCTGGACCTGCTGCGCGAAGCGGCCAACTCCAGCCAGCTACGGCGCAATTTCGAAGGCTCGGACCTGCTGTACGTGCCGCAGGTGTATTGGGACTGGTGCCGGCCCAAGGTACTGGTGATGGAGCGCATCTATGGCGTGCAGGTCACCGATCTGGCGACCCTGGCCGACCAGCGCACCGACATGAAGCTGCTGGCCGAACGCGGCGTCGAGATTTTCTTCACCCAGGTGTTTCGCGACAGCTTCTTCCACGCCGACATGCACCCGGGCAATATTTTCGTCAGCACGGTCACCCCGTGGGCCCCGCAATACATCGCTATCGACTGCGGCATCGTCGGCAGCCTGACTCCGCAAGACCAGGATTATCTGGCCCGTAACCTGTTTGCCTTCTTCAAGCGCGATTATCGCCGGGTGGCGCAGTTGCACATCGATTCGGGCTGGGTGCCGGCAGAAACCAAACTCAACGAATTCGAGGCAGCAATCCGTACGGTGTGCGAACCGATCTTCGAGAAACCGCTCAAGGATATTTCCTTCGGCCAGGTCTTGATGCGCCTGTTCCAGACCGCACGGCGCTTCAACATGGAAGTGCAACCGCAACTGGTGCTGCTGCAAAAAACCCTGCTCAACATCGAAGGCCTGGGCCGTCAGTTGTACCCTGACCTGGACCTGTGGAGCACGGCGCAACCGTTTCTGGAGCGCTGGATGCGCGACCGGGTCAGCCCCAGAACGCTGCTGGGCAACCTGCAATCACAGGTAGAACAGTTACCGCATATTGCCGGCATGACCCGCGACCTGCTTGAACGTCTCTCGCAGCCGCACGCCAACGATCCGCCCCAACCGTGGCGCGAGCGTAACGACAGCTGGGCCTTGCGCCTGCTGGGGGCCGCATTGCTGAGCGGTGGCGCGATCCAGACCTGGGCCATGAGCTCGGCAGGTACTACCTTGCCGGGAGTGGCCGGCGTACCGGCCGGGATCATGCTGGTGGCAGGGTTGTATCTGATCGTTCGTCGATAGCCAGCAGCCCAAGGCGCTGGCACACTGTCAAATCCGCCGGGCGAGAACCCCGGCAGCCGGAGTAAATATGAAAGACTGGCTGGACGAGATTCACTGGAACAGCGACGGACTGGTGCCTGCAATCGCTCAGGACTATCAGACCGGCCGCGTATTGATGATGGCCTGGATGAACCGCGAGGCGCTGGCCCTGACCGCCGCCGAAAACCGCGCCATCTACTGGTCGCGCTCGCGCGGCAAACTGTGGCGCAAGGGCGAAGAATCCGGCCATGTGCAAAAACTGCACGAGCTGCGCCTGGACTGCGATGCCGACGTCGTCATCCTGATGGTCGAGCAACTGGGCGGCATCGCCTGCCATACCGGCCGGCAAAGCTGCTTCTATCGGGTTTACGAGAACGGCGACTGGAAAACCGTCGACCCGGTGCTCAAAGACCCCGACGCCATCTATCAAGCAGGAAACTGAACATGACCGACACCCTGACCCGCCTGGCCGAAGTGCTGGAATCGCGCAAAGGCGCAGCCGCCGACAGTTCGTATGTCGCCAGCCTGCACCACAAGGGCCTGAACAAGATTCTGGAAAAAGTCGGCGAAGAGTCGGTCGAAACCATCATTGCCGCCAAGGACGCCGCCGTCAGCGGCGACTTCAGCGATGTCATCTATGAAACCGCTGACCTGTGGTTCCACAGCATGGTGATGCTCTCGGCCCTGGGCCTGCATCCACAAGCGGTACTCGACGAACTGGAGCGCCGCACCGGCGTGTCCGGTCATGCGGAAAAAGCGGCCCGGACCACAGGCCAGGCCTGATTTCGAGTCTGAACTTCAAGAGGATTGCTTCATGGGTATTTTTGACTGGAAACACTGGATCGTCATCCTGGTCGTTGTGGTGCTGGTGTTCGGTACCAAGAAACTCAAGGGCCTGGGCAGTGACGTCGGCGAATCGATCAAGGGCTTTCGCAAAGCCATGAACGACGACGAAAAGCCGGCTGACCCGAATGCCAGCGCCCAGCCGCAGCCACAACCGCAGCCGGCGCAAACCACCGCGCATAATCCACAACCGGAGCCGCCGCATACCATCGACGCCCAGGCGCAGCGGGTGCAGGAGCCAGTGCGCAAGGATCAGGTCTGATCCATGTTTGGTATCAGCTTTTCCGAACTGCTGCTGGTCGGCCTGGTGGCCCTGCTGGTGCTCGGCCCCGAGCGCCTGCCGGGCGCCGCGCGTACCGCAGGCTTGTGGATAGGCCGCTTGCGACGCAGCTTCAATGCCATCAAGCAGGAAGTCGAACGTGAAATCGGTGCCGACGAAATTCGCCGGCAACTGCACAACGAACACATCCTGTCGCTGGAAGAAGAAGCCCGCAAACTGTTCTCGCCGCCCAACGAAGACGTGCTGAACCGCGATGCGCCTGCCGCCGAGCCGGACCCGCAACCGATCGAACTGCAACCCGAGCCCGCCGCGCCTGCTGCCATTGTCAAGCCGCAAGCGCCGCGCCTGAGCCTGGAAAAAGCGCCAAAGCCGGCGGCAGCCGTCGTCCAGCCCGCTGCCCTCACTGACCCGTCATTGCCACCGCGAGCCCCATGAGCGCCGATATCCCGGAAAACGACCAGCCAATGCCGCTGGTCTCGCACCTGACCGAACTGCGTACCCGCCTGCTGCGCTGCGTGGCGGCGGTGTTTTTGGTCTTCGCCTGCCTGTTCTACTTTGCGCAGAAGATCTACACCCTGGTCTCCGCACCGCTGCGCGCGTACTTGCCCGAAGGTGCGACGATGATCGCCACCGACGTGGCCTCGCCGTTCCTGACGCCGTTCAAGCTGACCATGATGGTCGCGCTGTTCGCCTCCATGCCGATCATCCTGCATCAGGTCTGGGGGTTCATTGCGCCGGGCCTGTACCGTCACGAGAAGCGCATTGCGGTGCCGCTGCTGGTGTCGAGCATCATCCTGTTCTATGCCGGCATGGCATTCGCCTACTTTCTGGTGTTCCCGCTGATTTTCCACTTCTTCGCCAGCGTGACGCCTGAAGGCGTGTCGATGATGACCGACATTGCCAGCTACCTCGATTTCGTCATGACCCTGTTCTTCGCCTTCGGCGTGGCCTTTGAAATTCCGGTGGCCGTGGTGCTGCTGGTGTGGATCGGCGTGGTCGATGTGAAGTACCTGAAAAAGATCCGCCCGTACGTGATCATCGGCTGCTTTGTGGTCGGCATGATCCTCACGCCGCCGGACATCTTCTCGCAGACGTTGCTGGCAGTGCCGATGTGGTTGCTGTTCGAGCTGGGCATCCTGTGCAGCAGCCTGATCACCAAACGCGGCGAACACCCAGACGACCTCAAAGGCGACCAGCCGCCAGCGCCGCTGCCGTGAACCTGCTGCTGCTTGAAGAAGGCGACTTCATTGCGCCCGACCGGGTGGTGTTGCGCGACCGGCGCCTGACCCACATGCAAGAGGTGCAGCGCGTGGCAGTGGGCGACAGCCTGCGGGTCGGGCGAATCGGCGGCCTGCTGGGTGAAGCCGAGGTGCTGCGCCTGGAGCCCCGTGAAGCCGAGCTGCGTGTGGCCTTGCACAGCTCGCCCCCGGCCAAGCTGCCGCTGACCCTGATCCTCGCCGTGCCACGCCCGAAAATGCTCCGCCGGGTGTTCCAGACCGTGGCCACCATGGGTGTGCCACGCCTGATTCTGGTCAACAGCTACCGGGTCGAGAAAAGCTTCTGGCAGACCCCGTTTCTCAACCCCGATGCGATTCGCGAAAACCTGATTCTTGGCCTTGAGCAGGCCCGCGACAGCGTGCTGCCCGAGGTGTTGATCGAGAAGCGCTTCAAGCCGTTCGTCGAAGACCGGCTGCCGGCTGTGGCGCAAGGCACCCTGGGCCTGGTCGGCCACCCCGGCGACTTTCCGGCCTGCCCGCGCGCCGTCGAACAGCCGGTGACACTGGCCATCGGCCCGGAAGGCGGCTGGATTCCGTACGAGGTCGAGTTACTGGGCAAGGCCGGGCTGCAACCGGTGCAACTCGGGGCACGGATTCTGCGCGTCGAGACCGCCGTTACCGCGCTGCTGGCCCGCTTGTTCTAATCATTGTTCTGTCATCCACATCGCTTTAGCTTGTAGGATTCTTGCCGATATACAAGGTTCGTATAGCACCTGCACGGCAAGGAGTCCTCATGTCCATTACCCAAAGTCTCGCCAACGCGAGCGTCAGCCGCAAACTGGCCTTTGGTTTCGGCCTGGTAGTGCTGATGACACTCGCCATCAGCGCCACCGGCTGGAACAGCATCCAGACCCTGATCGAGCGTGGCGAGCGGGTGAACGCCATCAATGAAGCCAATGAGCAGACGCTGGAACTGCGCATCCAGCGGCAGCGCTATGAAGCTGTATTCAACGCAGAAGCTGCCAAAAGCGTCATCGCAGCGCTGAACCAGCTCGAAACAGACCTGCGCACAGCCCGCAGCCTGATGCGTTCCAGCATCAATCAGCAACGGGTAGACGCGCAACTTCAGACTGCCAAGGACTATCGCCAGGCCTTCATCGAGATGACCCGAGCCATCGATACCCGCGAAGGTACCCGCAGCCTGATGGGCGACAATGCCGACAAAGCCGTGGCTGAAATCAACAAGATCGAAGCCGAACTGCTCAAGGGCGACAACATCCTGGCCTTCAATAGCATTGTGGGCGTCAGCAAGCTGCTTCAGCAGGCACGCTTCCAGGTGCGTGGCTACACCTACAGCGGTCGTGCCGAATTCGAAAAGAACGCCAACGCGGCCATCGACGAAGCCATGGTCGGTATCAACTCGCTGGCCGGCGACATCCCTGCTGACTTCATACCGACCCTGCAAGCGGCGCAGGCCGGTCTGCAAGGCTACCGTGCAGCCGTCGGCCAGTACCGTGATGCCCAGGCGGCCGGCAAAGTGGCACTGGACAAAATGACCCCGCTGGGCGAGCAACTGGTCAAACTCAGCACCGAGCTGATTCAGGAGCAGAACGCCAGCCGCGACAAGGACAGCCAGCAGGCCATCCTGACCATCAGCCTGGCCACCCTTCTGGCACTGGCACTGAGCGTCTTGGCTGCCTGGATCATCACCCGACAGATCACCACGCCCCTGCAGGACACCCTCAAAGCCGTTGACCGCGTGGCGTCGGGCGACCTCAGCCACAACCTGAACGTCAATCGCAAAGACGAACTGGGTCAGTTGCAAAGCAGCATTCAGCGCATGACCGTCAGTCTGCGCGACCTGGTGGGTGGCATCCGCGATGGCGTGACGCAAATCGCCAGCGCCGCCGAAGAACTGTCGGCGGTCACCGAGCAGACCAGCGCCGGCGTCAACAGCCAGCGCGTCGAGACCGATCAGGTGGCCACCGCCATGCATGAAATGACCGCCACCGTGCAAGAAGTGGCGCGCAACGCCGAAGAAGCCTCGGAAGCCGCCCTGGCCGCCGACCAGCAGGCCCGTGAAGGTGATCGTGTGGTCAATGAGGCCATCGGCCAGATCGAGCGGCTGGCCAAGGCGATGGGCAACTCCACCACGGCCATGGACGAGCTCAAGCGTGAAAGCGACAAGATCGGCAGCGTGCTCGACGTGATCAAATCGGTGGCCCAGCAAACCAACCTGCTGGCGCTCAATGCCGCCATCGAAGCGGCGCGTGCCGGTGAAGCCGGGCGCGGCTTTGCCGTGGTCGCCGATGAGGTGCGCAGCCTGGCCCAGCGTACCCAGAAGTCCACCGAAGAGATCGAAGCCCTGATTGCCGGCCTGCAAAACGGCACCCAACAGGTGTCGAGCATCATGGACGACAGCCTGGCACTGACCGACAGCAGCGTCGAATTGACCCGCCGCGCCGGTGGCACACTGGAGAGCATCACCCGCACGGTCTCGGCCATCCAGTCGATGAACCAGCAAATTGCGGCCGCCGCCGAACAGCAAAGCGCCACCGCCGAAGAGATCAACCGCAGCGTCATCAATGTACGTGACGTGTCGCAACAGACCTCGGCGGCCAGCGAAGAAACCGCCGCTTCCAGCGTCGAGCTGGCGCGCCTGGGCAATCACCTGCAAACCCTGGTCAGCCGCTTTACCGTTTGATGGCCACGATGGGCGCCACACGGCGCCCTGGCCTGTGACCCGCTTCACCTTCCGCTATCGCTCGGAAATCTCCTACGACCTATACAGGTCGCGCACTCCCCGCTCCTGCCGATGCGTTCATGACGCTACCCATCCGCAGGAGAAACCCCATGTTCCGCTGGATCAATCATTCGCTCGACAACCTCAGTGTCCGGCTCAAACTGGCGCTGGGCTTCGGCCTGGTGCTGTCGCTGACCCTGACCATTACCCTGACCGGCTGGTACGGGCTGGACACCATGATCGAACGCTCCGAGTCGATCTCGTCCATTGCCCAACTCAGCAACCTGACCAAGGACCTGCGCGCCGAGCGCATTCTGTTTCGCGAAGAAAACACCGCGCAAAGCGCCACCCGCGTCGAAGACCGGCTCAACGAACTGGAAACCCATCTGGGCCTGCTGCGCAAGGAGGTCGAAGACCGGCGCAGCCTTGACTTGCTGGGTGCGCAGAGCGGCATCGTCGCCAGCCTGGAAAAGACCTTTGCCGAGCTGGCCCTGCAGCGCAAGGGTCGCGACGAGGCCTCAAGCACCCTGCAACAACAGGCAGTGCTGGCGGTCCAGGCAATTGGCCAGGTGGAAAGCGAAGTGCTCAAGGCCGTCAGCCAGGAACAGGACAACAGTGACCGGCTGGACGAGTTCACCAACCTGTCGCAGCTCAAACAGCAGATTCAGCTCGCCCGCTTTCAGGTGCAAACCTACACGTTCACCGGCAAGCAGGAGGATGAAACCGCAGCCATTACCGCCCTCGACGAAGCGCTCAAAGAAATTGCGCAGATCGCTCAGGATCAGGCCGAAGACAATCTGCAGGCCTTGAAACCCGCCGAAGCGGCCTTGCAGTTGTACAAGGCATCGCTGGGCGCTTTTCGCGAAGCGCAGGTCAAGGTCGAGCAGAATCAGCAAAGCATGGAAAACCTCGGTGACAAGATGCTCGAATCGGTCGCCGAACTGATCGGCCTGCAAGGCTCGCTGCGCGACACCGAAGCGGGCCATGCACGCAGCACCCTGACTGGCGTTGCCTCGCTGGCGATGTTGTTCGGGCTGCTGGCTGCCTGGATCATGACCCGGCAGATCATCGTCCCGCTGCGCCAGGCGCTGGTAGCCGCCGAACGGATTGCCGTGGGTGACTTGAGCTGCGACCTGCACACGCTGCGCCACGACGAGATGGGCCAGTTGCAAGCCAGCATCCAGACCATGACCGTGAACCTGCGCGCGCTGATCAACGGCATCAGCGACGGCGTCACGCAGATTGCCAGCGCCGCCGAGCAACTGTCGGCGGTCACCGAACAGACCAATGTGGGGGTCAATAACCAGAAAGAGGAAACCGACCAGGTCGCCACTGCTATCAATGAGATGGCCGCCACCGTGTTGCAGGTCGCCAGCAATGCTCAACAGGCTTCACAGGCGGCAGCCCACGCCGACCAGCAGGCCCGCGACGGCGACAAAGTGGTCGGCGAAGCGATTGGCCAGATCGAGCAACTGGCCGGTGAAATGCGCAACTCAACCCAGGCGATGAACAGCCTCAAGCTAGAAAGCGGCAAGATCGTCGGCGTACTCGACGTGATCAAGTCAGTGTCCCAGCAAACCAACCTGCTGGCGCTCAACGCCGCCATCGAAGCCGCGCGGGCCGGTGAGGCCGGGCGCGGCTTTGCCGTGGTCGCCGATGAAGTACGCAGCCTGGCGCAGCGCACCCAGCAGTCGACCGAGGAAATCGAAGAACTGATCGCCGCCCTGCAAAGCGGCACCCAGCAAGTGGCTACCACCCTGGACAACAGCCGCAGCCTGACCGACCAGAGCGTCGACCTCAGCCGCCGCGCCGGCAGCGCGCTGGAACAGATAACCCGCACCGTGGCCAGCATCCAGGACATGAACCGCCAGATCGCCACCGCCAGCGAACAACAAAGCGCCGTGGCCGAACAGATCAACCGCAGCGTGGTGAACGTGCGCAATATCTCGGAACAGACCGCGACCGCCAGTGAAGAAACGGCCACCTCCAGCATCGAACTGGCGCGACTGAGCAATCATTTGAAGGAATTGGTGGGGCGCTTCAAGGTGTAATCCGTCGGGCGGCGAACCGCTTGTAGGACCGACTTTAGTCGGGAAGCAGGCACCGCGTAACCGCTTTCCCGACTAAAGTCGGTCCTACGACGGCGTTCCAACACACGATTGGAGCATGGCCAAACAAAAACGCCCCTGAATCAGGGGCGTGTTTGTGGGTTGCATCAAGC
>NZ_BAAILM010000039.1:392009-479130 GCF_054589175.1 Pseudomonas sp. 3A(2025)
TTGTGGGTTGCATCAAGCCGGTAACGGCACCAGCGGTGCATTCACCGGCTGCAACGGCAGCAGCGGTGCGTGCGGGTCAGCCTCGATGGAGGCGTGCCAGGCGGCCAGCCATTCGGGGTGACGCTGGTTCCAGACCTGCTCGTGCAAGCGCGACAGGGCCACCGGGTCGCTGAGCAGCATCAACCGTTCGTGGTTGTTGAGCTTCTCGGGGCCGGCCTTGAGGGCCTGCTCGATACGCTCTGCGCGCAAGGCTTCGATCGGTGCCGCCACGCGGTGGCGCGAGGTCGCCATGGCGTAGGCCAGGGCGTTCTGCTGCGGGTCGACCACGGCGCGAACAAAGCCGTCGTTGAGTGCATGCCAACGGTTCTCGTGGGTGTACTGATCGGTGGACTGCAGCTCTTTGGGCGTTTCGTATTCCTCAGGAATCAGGAACAGCTTCTCGTCACGCGCCTTCAGGCCCAGACCTGTACGGCTGGAGATCACCGACACCGGAATCGACAGCATCAGCGACACCACGATCGGCGCCAGCCACCACAGGAAGCTTGGGTTCAGCCAGGCCACCAGCAGCGTCCAGGCGATGCCCAGCAGCGTCTGCGGACCATGACGCTTGACCGCCTCGGACCACGGCGTGGAGTCGTCGTCACGTTGTGGCGAGTTCCAGGTCGCGGCCCAGCCCAGGAAAGCGGCGAGTACGAAGCGGGTGTGGAAAATCATCCGTACCGGTGCCAGCAGCATCGAGAACAGCATTTCGACGAACATCGACACCGTGACCTTGAACTTGCCACCAAAGCCGATCGCGCCCTTGGCCCAGATCAGAATCACGCTGAGCAGCTTGGGCAGGAACAGCAGCACCACGGTGGTCGAGAACAGCGCGACGGCTTTTTCCGGGTGCCACTGCGGCCACAGCGGATACAGCTGGCGCGGCTCCAGGAAGTAGGTTGGCTCCATCAGCGTGTTGACCGCCAACAGCGCGGTCGACAGCACCAGGAAGAAGAACCACAACGGCGCCGACAGGTACGACATCACGCCGGTGAGGAACACCGCCCGGTGCACCGGGTGCATGCCCTTGACCAGAAACAGACGGAAGTTCATCAGGTTGCCGTGGCACCAGCGACGGTCACGCTTGAGTTCGTCGAGCAGGTTGGGCGGCAGTTCTTCGTAGCTGCCCGGCAGGTCATAGGCAATCCACACGCCCCAGCCGGCACGGCGCATCAGCGCAGCTTCGACGAAGTCGTGAGACAGGATGGAACCTGCGAACGCACCTTTACCAGGCAACGGCGCCAGGGCGCAGTGCTCGATGAACGGCTTCATGCGAATGATCGCGTTGTGGCCCCAATAGTGCGATTCACCCAGTTGCCAGAAGTGCAAACCCGCGGTGAACAGCGGCCCGTACACCCGGGTGGCGAACTGCTGCAAACGTGCATACAGCGTGTCCATGCCCGACGCCCGTGGCGCGGTCTGGATGATGCCGGCGTCTGGCGTGGCTTCCATCAGGCGCACCAGGCTGGTCAGGCATTCGCCGCTCATCACGCTGTCGGCATCGAGCACGACCATATAGCGGTAGTCGCTGCCCCAGCGGCGGCAGAAGTCGTCGAGGTTGCCGCTTTTGCGTTTTACGCGACGGCGGCGACGGCGATAGAAGATCTTGCCGAACCCGTTGGTCTCGCGGCACACGTCCAGCCAGGCCTGTTGCTCGGCCACGGCAATGTCGGTGTCGTTGGTGTCGCTGAGCACGAAGAAATCGAAGCGGTCCAGGTCGCCCGTGGCGGCCACCGACTCGAAGGTGGCGCGCAAACCTGCAAATACACGCGGCACGTCTTCGTTGCAGATCGGCATGACCAGCGCAGTTCGGGCACCCACTTCAATCGGCTCGTTGCCGGCGCTGGCCCCGGAGATGCGATATTTATCGCGCCCGGTAATCAGCTCCAGAAAGCCCATCAGTGCGGTCCAGAAACCGGCCGATACCCAGCAGAACAGAATGCCGAACAGCAACAGAATGCTGGTCTGCAAGGCATACGGCAGCACCTGCATGGCAGTCTGCACAAAGGTCTGGCGGGTGATTTCGTCCAGCGACACCAGCGACCAGCCTTGATACGGCAGGATGCCTTTCATGTACCAGCCGGCCACGATGGTCTGGCCAAGCATCAGCACCAGCAGAATGTAGCGACGGATCGAACCGACCGTGCGCCAGCGCGCCTTGGGCAAGTCGCGCGGCAAGTCGTCGACCGGCTTCGGCGGATTGCTCTTGCCGGTCAGGCGCCGCCAGCCACGCACCAGAATGTTGGTGCGCCAAGGCTCGGGCACCACACGGGTACGGCGAATCGGCGGTGCGGTTTTCAGGCAGATGCGGCCGTTACCATCAACGGCGAGCATTTCGGCTTCGCGCAGTTCGTCGGCAGTGGCCAGGGTCAGGCGTGTGCCTACCGAAGCCTGAGCGGCCTCGGTGGACAAAGCGCCCGACTGCGCCGACAAGCGCTGGTGCAGTTCGGAGAAGCTGGAGCAACTGGCAAGTTCCGCCCGCTGCTCGTCGCTCATTGGCAAGTGTGCCAGGTACTCGCTCAGAGACTCTGGCGCCGTTTGAGAATTACTCATCGCTAGGCAACTGGTAGCTCCAGGTCTCGGTCAGGACTTGCAAAGTCTTGGCCGGCTCTGGAAGGGTGGGCGCAGCTTCGGTTGCAGGCTGCTGAGGCTCAGTGGCGTTCTTGGCAGCGTTGTCCTTGCCAGCCTCGGTCTTGGCGACTTCCGGCTTGGTTTCAGGCTTGGCAGCGTCGGCTTTGGCAGCATCGGCCGGCGCCTTGCCAGCTTCCGCCTTGCCAGCTTCCGGCTTGGCGGCTTCTGGCTTGGCAGCTTCGGTCTTGCCCGCTTCAGCGACCTTGACCGCATCGGCCTTGGCCACGGCTTTTTCGTCTTTCACTGCACCCGCAGTCGCCGGCTTGCTCGGTGCCTTCTTCTCGTCCGAGACCAGCAGCGCAGGTTCCTTGCCAGGTTCGGCCGGGATTTCACGCAACAGGTAGGCACGCATTTCGATCGGGCGGCTGGTGTCCTTGACCTTGATCCGCAGATTCAGGCGGTAGCCTTTGGTCACCGGGTTGTAGCGCAGGGTGTTCTCGACCAGCTCGGTGTTCTCATCGGTGGTCACCTGGCTGCGAATGGTCTTGTCTTCCGGCAGCGCGGACAGTACCGGGCCGACGAAATCGACCAGGAACGCCATGGTGCCATCAGGCTGGCGGATCAGGTTGGCCTGACGCACGTCACCGATCGAGCGCAGGGTTTGTTTGACCCAGCCCAGATCCGGTGAGTGAATCGCGTTTTCGTCCATGGTCCAGTGGATGCGGTAGTTGAAATCGACCGGCTCGCCAGCGGCAGGCAGGGTTTCAGGCTTCCAGAAGGCCACGATGTTGTCGTTGGTTTCATCGGCGGTCGGAATCTCGACCAGTTCGACCACACCCTTGCCCCAATCGCCACGCGGCTCGATCCAGGCGCTTGGGCGCTTGTCGTAGCGGTCGTCGAGGTCTTCGTACTGGCTGAACTCGCGGCCACGTTGCAGCAGGCCGAAACCACGCGGGTTCTCGACCGAGAAGCTGCTGACCGACAGGTGGCGCGGGTTGTTCAGCGGACGCCACAACCATTCACCATTGGCTGCCTGGATCGACAGGCCACTGGAGTCGTGCAGTTCGCGACGATAGTTCTGTACGCGCGGCGGCTGATGAGTGCCGAACAGGAACATGCTGGTCAGCGGCGCAACGCCAAACTTGGTGACCTTGTCACGCAGGTACATGCGCGATTTCACATCGACGCGGGTATCGGAACCTGGACGCAGAATGAACTGGTAGGCACCAGTGGCACGCGGCGAATCGAGCAGTGCGTAGATGACCAGGTGGCCATCTTCGGCATTAGGCTTTTCGATCCAGAACTCCCTGAAGCGCGGGAATTCTTCACCGGAAGGCACGGCGGTATCGATCGCCATGCCACGGGCAGACAAGCCGTAGACCTGACCCTTGCCGACGACGCGGAAGTAGCTCGCGCCCAGCATGGTCATGATTTCGTCTTGCTTGTCGTCCTTATTGATCGGGTAAGTGACCTTGAAGCCGGCATAACCGAGCTTTTCTGTGGCCTTGGGGTCGAACTTCATTTCGCCGAAGTCGAAACGCGCCGGGTCGTACTTGATCTCGTCGACCGTGGTGGCGGTCACTTCGTTGATCTTGACCGGGGTGTCGAAGTGCATGCCCTGGTGATAGAACGACAGTTTGAACGGGGTCTTTTCGCCCGCCCACTCGGCCTTGTCTTCACGGAAACGGATCTTCTGGTAGTCCGCGAATTTCATATCGCGGAATTCACCCGGCAGGTTGCTCCTGGGAGCCTCGAACTTCTGCCCGGCCAGGTCTTTTGCCCTTGCAGCCACATCATCAAGATTGAATGCCCACAACTGGCCCGAGCCAAACAGGCAGACCAATGCAGTGCTAGCCATCAGCGCATTACGCAGCCGGGCGACAGGTGTCTTTGGAGCATTACAGGGACTAACAATCACGAGCAACCCTCGCCGAAAAACAGATTAAAGAACCAACGGCCAGCTATCCAGTGCCGGTTGGCGAGCATTGTTCGGACTCCGAAAGGGCTTAATGATTCCCCAACTCGATGCCGAACTGACTTCGCACTTCCCTCCGGCAAGCCATCCGTGATGGCCATTTAGCGCGCGATTATCCTGTAGCGCGCGTGACAACGCATCACCTGTGACAAAGTTTTTATTGCCTTGGTACGCAATGACTACAGGGTTGTTAGAACCAACGGTTTTGTCAGGTGTCGAGCAGGAAGGTTACCGGGCCATCATTGACCAGATGCACCTGCATGTCCGCACCAAAACGGCCCGCTGCAACCTGTGGATGAGCGGCATTGGCCTGTTTCAGAAGATAGTCGAACATTTCACTGCCGAGTGCCGGCGGTGCCGCTTTCGAGAAACCCGGGCGCATACCGCTACGCGTGTCGGCTGCCAGGGTGAACTGAGAAACCAGCAACAAACCGCCCTCTACATCACGCAAGGACAGGTTCATCTTGCCGTCGGCATCACTGAACACCCGGTAATTAAGCAGCTTGTGCAGCAACTTATCGGCACTGGCCTGCGTGTCTTGAGGCTCGACGCCCACCAATACCAGTAAACCCTGGTCGATGGCCCCGACCACTTCACCGTTTACCTCCACGCGTGCACTGCGCACGCGTTGCAACAAGCCTTTCATGCAAACTCCCGTAGGAGCGGCTTTAGCCGCGAAGGGCCACACCGCAGATTTGTGACATCGACTTCCCGGCTAAAGCCGGTCCTACGCCTCTTCGGGCGACAAGTCGAGCAGGTTTTCGGCGATTTGCGCAGCGGCGCGCACCAGTGCGTCGGCGATGCCGGTTTCGGCCGCCGAGTGCCCGGCGTCGCGGATGATCTGCAGCTCGCTGCCCGGCCAGGCCTGGTGCAGATCCCAGGCATTGTCCAGTGGGCAGATCACGTCATAGCGACCATGCACGATGATGGCCGGCAGGTGCGCGATCTTGTGCATGTCGCGCAGCAGCTGGTTTTCTTCCAGGAAGGCATTGTTGACGAAGTAATGGGTTTCGATGCAGGCAATCGACAAGGCACGTTGCGGTTCGCAGAAACGGTCGACCACTTGCGGGTTGGGACGCAGCGTGGCAGTGCGGCCTTCCCAGCCCGACCAGGCCTTGGCGGCGTGCATCTGGGCAATCTGGTCGGGACCGGTCAGGCGCTTGTGGTAAGCGGCCAGCAGGTTGTCGCGCTCCTCGACCGGGATCGGCGCCAGAAAGTCCTGCCAGAAATCGGGAAACAGACGGCTCGCACCGGCCTGATAAAACCACTGGATTTCCTGCGGGCGGCACAAGAACACACCACGCAGAATCAGCGCGTGCACCCGGTCGGGGTGGGCCTGGGCATAGGCCAGCGCCAGGGTCGAGCCCCACGAGCCGCCAAACAGCACCCATTTGTCGATGCCCAGATGCTCGCGGATACGCTCCAGGTCTTCGACCAGGTGCCAGGTGGTGTTGTTTTCAAGGCTGGCGTGCGGCGTCGAGCGGCCACATCCGCGCTGGTCGAACGTTACGATTCGGTATAGGTTCGGGTCGAAGTAGCAGCGGCTTTGCGCATCGCAGCCCGCGCCCGGCCCGCCATGAATGAATACGACCGGCAAGCCGTCCGGCGAGCCGCTTTCATCGACGTAGAGCACATGCGGAGCTTCTACGGCCAGATCGTGCCGGGCATAAGGTTTGATCTGCGGGTACAAAGTCTGCATAGGTGCTCCATGGTCCGTTTCGTGGGCGTGTTCGGCAAAGCCATTGCCGGCATCATAAACCCGAAATCATTAATCAGCATGCTGTGCATCAAGCGTCACTGTGGAACGATAGATGCAAGCAATCTGCCAGGCCTTGAATCGCGAACCTGCGCAGCTCCACCGGGTCAGAGCGTGTTGCGTGTCATGACTCAATTACGATTTTTTTCAGGAAATAACCCGCGACACGCCTACAGTCTAAAGATCTTCTCTCCATTCGCCTGACTACTTGAGGTCGTACCGATGTCTCAGGAACCCCTTGTTCGTGACGCTGAAGTAGCTGCATTTCGCGCTGCTGTCCTTGCCAAACTCACTTATGCGGTGGGCAAGGACCCTGACCATGCATTCGAGCATGACTGGTTCGAGGCCGTTGCCCTGGCCGCCCGCGACCACATGGTCGAACACTGGATGGACCATACCCGGCAGATTTATCGCGAGGTCAAAAAGCGCGTTTACTACCTGTCGCTGGAGTTTCTGATCGGCCGTTTGCTGTATGACAGCCTGAGCAACCTGGGCCTGCTGGAAATTGCCCGTGAGGCCATGACCGAACTGGGAGTCGACATCGAACGTATTCGCCTGCTCGAACCCGATGCCGCACTGGGTAACGGCGGCCTGGGCCGCCTGGCGGCCTGCTTCATGGAAAGCATGTCGACACTGGGCATCGCCGCGCACGGCTATGGCATCCGCTACGAACACGGCCTGTTCCGTCAGGCCGTCGTCGATGGCTGGCAGCAGGAGCAGACCGAAAACTGGCTCGACTTCGGCAACCCGTGGGAATTCGAGCGTCCTGAAGTCGTGTACCCGATCGGCTTTGGCGGTTATGTCGAGACCGTACAGAACGAGGCCGGCGAAACCAGCCAGATCTGGCGTGCGGGCGAAACCGTACGCGCGATTGCCTACGACACCCCGGTGGTCGGCTGGCGCGGTGCCAGCGTCAACACCCTGCGCCTGTGGCGCGCCCGGGCCGTTGGCGACCTGCATCTGGAACGCTTCAACGCCGGTGACCATTTTGGTGCAGTGGCCGAGGTCGTGCGCGCCGAAAGTATTTCTCGCGTGCTGTACCCCAACGACGCCACCGAGGCCGGCCAGGAGTTGCGCCTGCGTCAGGAATACTTCTTCGTCTCGGCGTCCCTTCAGGACCTGCTGCGTCGTCACCTGAACATGCACGCCACGCTGACCGACCTGGCCGATCATGCCGCGATTCAGATGAACGACACGCACCCCTCGATTGCCGTGGCCGAGCTGATGCGCCTGCTAATCGACACCCATGGCATCGCCTGGGACCAGGCCTGGAAAATCACCGTCGGCACCCTGGCCTACACCAACCACACCTTGCTGCCCGAGGCGCTCGAAACCTGGTCGGTCGGCCTGATGGAACGCATGCTGCCGCGCCACATGCAGATCATTTACCTGATCAACGCCCAGCACATCGACACCTTGCGCGCCAAGGGCATCCACGATTTCGAGGTGCTGCGCGCCGTTTCGCTGATCGAAGAAGACAACGGCCGCCGCGTGCGCATGGGCAACCTGGCGTTCCTCGGCTCGCACAGCGTCAATGGTGTGTCGGCCCTGCACACGCAACTGATGCGCAAGACTGTGTTTGCCGAGTTGCACAAGCTGTACCCGGAGCGCATCAACAACAAAACCAACGGCATCACCTTCCGCCGCTGGCTGTTCCAGTCCAACCCCAAGCTGACCAAAATGCTGGTCGAAAGTCTGGGCGAAGAGATTCTGGACAACCATGAAACCGGCCTGCTCGCCCTGGAACCGTTTGCCGAGAAAAGCTCGTTCCGCAAACAATTCGCCGACCAGCGCCTGCACAGCAAGCGTGCCCTGGCGGCAATCATTCATGAGCGCCTGGGGATCGTGGTCAATCCGGCGGCGATGTTCGACGTGCAGGTCAAGCGTATCCACGAGTACAAGCGCCAGTTGCTCAACCTGTTCCATACCGTGGCGCTGTATCAGGCCATTCGTGCAGAACCGGGCACCGACTGGGTACCGCGGGTGAAGATCTTTGCCGGCAAGGCGGCGGCCAGCTATCACTCGGCCAAGCTGATCATCAAGCTGACCAACGACATCGCCCGCACCGTCAACAACGACCCGACCGTGCGCGGCCTGCTCAAAGTGGTGTTCCTGCCCAACTACAACGTCAGCCTGGCCGAAAGCATCATTCCGGCAGCCGACCTGTCCGAGCAGATTTCCACCGCCGGCCTTGAAGCGTCGGGCACCAGCAACATGAAGTTCGGCCTGAACGGCGCGCTGACCATCGGCACGCTCGACGGCGCCAACGTCGAAATGAGCGAGCAGATCGGCCTGGAACACATGTTCATCTTCGGCATGAGCGCACAACAGGTCGAAGCGCGCAAACGCGCCGGCGATTTCAGCGCGCATTCCGACGTGGCCGCTTCCGGGCGCCTGAACGATGTATTGCAAGCGATTCGTGGCGGGGTGTTCTCGCCGGACGATCCGAACCGCTATGCGGGCCTGATCGACCAGTTGCTGGCCTACGACCGCTTCCTGGTGTGTGCCGACTTCGATTCGTACTGGGACGCGCAGGCCAAGGTCGAGGAAACCTGGCACGACTCCAAGAAATGGTGGCGTTCGGCGGTGCTCAACACGGCGCGGATGGGCTGGTTCTCGTCCGACCGGACCATCCGCGAGTACGCTGGCGAAATCTGGAAAGCACTGGATTAAAAGGCCGAAAATTCAATAACCCTCCCGCGCGACGATCTCCTCGTCGCGCGGTCCAACCCTCGTTACACTCCCTTCTCTAATTACCGCCTGCTCGAAAAGGATGTCGTCACGTGCCCTGGTTAGTTCTGTTACCTGCAGTGCTTCTGTTGGGCTATGCCGTGCTCAGTAATGACTTCACTGCAATCATTACCGCACTCATCGGCTGGTTGACCTGGCAGGCGTTGCAGTTGAAGACGCAGGCCGCCCGGTTGAGCGACACGCAGCAGACCATCGAGGCCTTGCAGAAGCGCCTTGTACAACTGGAATCGGCAAGCAAGAACCCCGCAAGTCCTGTACCGGCAGAACCGGCCAAGGCGCCGCCCAAAGTCACCTTCTACCAGCCGGCCACCGAAGTTGAACTGACCTGGACCCTGCCGGCCGCTCCCTCGCCCGCCATACCGCCTCCGGCGGCGAAACCCGCGCCGACACCGCCCCCACACACGGCGCCAACCCCAACGCAAAAAATCTCGCCACCCGCACCGAACATCGTCGATCAGGCCGTCGCCTCGGCACGCGACTGGTTGCTGGGCGGCAATACAGTGCTGCGCGTCGGCCTGGTGTTGCTGTTTCTCGGCCTGGCATTTTTGCTGCGCTATGCCACCGAAGGCATGGTCGTACCGATCGAAGCGCGCTACACCGGCGTCGCGGCGGCCGCGCTGGCCTTGCTGGGACTGGGCTGGTGGCTGCGCGGGCGCAATCCCGGCTTTGCCTTGATGGTGCAAGGCGCCGGCATCGGCGTGCTGTACCTGACCGTATTTGCCGCCATGAAACTGCACCCGCTGCTCGACCCGACGCTGGGCTTCGGCTTGCTGGTCGCCATCATGGTCTGCTCGGCGATTCTGGCCGTGACCCAAAACTCACTGGCGCTGGCCTGCGCAGCAACGCTGGGCGGCTTTGCCGCACCACTGCTGGCCTCGACCGGGCAAGGCAGCCATGTGGCGCTGTTCAGTTATTTCGCCCTGCTCAACGCTGCTATTTTCACCATCGCCTGGTTCAAGGCCTGGCGCTTGCTGAACCTGATCGGCTTTGTCGGCACCTTCGGCATCGGCTTCGCCTGGGGCATGAAAAGCTACACACCCGCACTGTTCTGGAGCACCGAACCCTTCCTGGTGCTGTTCTTCCTCATGTATCTGGCCATCGGCCTGTTGTTTGCCCGACGCAAATTGCAGGAGGCCGAGAGTGGTCCGGCCGATAACAGCCACGCCGCGTTGCTGCGCTGGACCGCCCGCCAAGGCGATTATGTCGACGGCAGCCTGCTGTTCGGCACGCCGCTGGTGGGCTTTGGCCTGCAATACGCACTGGTCGAACATACCGAATTTGGCGCAGCCTTCAGTGCTTTGGCCTTGGGCCTGTTGTACATGGGCATCGCGCGCCTGCTGGTCAACCGGGTCAGCGAGCGCGCCACCTTGCTGGTCGAGGCCTGTCTGGCGCTGGGCGTGGTGTTTGCTTCGCTGGCCATTCCGCTGGGCCTGGACGCCCGCTGGACCACCAGCGCGTGGGCCATTGAGGGCGCGGCCATTTTCTGGCTTGGCCTGCGCCAGCAACGCTTGCTGGCGCGGGGCTTTGGCCTGTTTCTGCAAGTGGCCGCAGGCCTGGTGTTTCTTGAGACCTTGAACAGCGGCTATTCGCCCTGGCAGCTTGATGGCGATTTCTGGACGCCGATGGTTCTGGCCCTGGCCGCAGGCGTCAGTGCCTGGTGTTGCCAGCGTCTGCCTGAATCGTTACGCAGCGACCCGTTGTTGCTCGGCAGGCTGCTGCTGGCCTGGGGTGGTTTCTGGTGGGCATTATCGCTGAGCCTTGCGGTGTCGCGCTTCGCACCGCCTGGCTGGCAGCTGACCTGGCTGTTGCTGGCCGCTGCCGTCAGCGTGGCCCTGTGGAGCGTGCTTGCCCTGCGCCTGCGCTGGCCGGGCATGGCCTTGCTGTGCTGCGCCCTGATGCCAGTGAGCGGCCTGTTGCTGCTCGGCGCGCTGGCCTTCGATTATCACCCATTTGCCCACGGCGGCTGGCTGGCCTGGCTGCTGGTGGCTGCCGTGCACCTGTTGAGTCTGCGCCGTCTGGCGCCGAGCCTGCCTGCGCACCTTGTGGATGGCGCGCATGTGCTGGGCTGCTGGGTGCTGCTCGGCATGCTGGCGGCAGAGTTGCGTTTTGCGCTGCTGCACCTGGCCGAACAGCGCAATGCCTGGCGCTGGCTGGGCTGGGCGCTGCTGCCAAGCCTGTATCTGTGGGCAATGGCTGCGCGCCGCGAATGGCCATGGCCGGTGGCCGCACACCCGCGTGCGTATCGGCTGTGGGCCGCAGCGCCCCTGGCGGCCTTGATGCTGGCCTGGTTCTGGCTGGCCAATATCATCAGCGACGGCAGTGCCGAACCGCTGCCGTATATAGCCCTGCTCAACCCGCTGGAGCTTGGCCTGCTGCTGGCGCTGGGCGGCACCTTGCTGTGGCTGCAACGCTATTTGCCGCAACTGGGCGTCGACGCGGTACAGGCCCGTCAGGCGGTGTGGCTGGTGGCTGGCGCCTCGCTGTTTGCCCTGCTGACCGCGATGGTCATGCGCAGCGTGCATCACTGGAGCGGCGTGCCGTGGAACACCGGCGCGCTGCTGGGCTCGATGACGGTACAAGCCAGCCTGTCCATTGCCTGGACCGTGATGGCGCTGGCGCTGATGATCGGCGGGCACCTCAAGGTGCGCCGCGAAGTGTGGCTGGCAGGCGCGGCGCTGATCGGCGTGGTGGTGGTCAAACTGTTCTTCGTCGAACTGAGCGACCGCGGCTCGATGGCGCGGATTGTTTCGTTCATAGGTGTTGGCATATTGCTATTGGTAGTGGGATATTTCGCACCACTACCACCGAAATCTTCTGTCATACAATTGGACGAAGAGCCCGGAGCCGCCAAACCGTGAGGAATCGTTCTTGAGTCGTCCGCTGATCATGAAAATCGCCGTACTGGGCCTGGCATGGACGGCGATGCTCGCCCATGCCCAGGACAAGCCGGCCGATTTTGCCAGCCAGACGCCGCTGACCCTCAGCGGCGAAGGCCCGTGGTTCCGGCTCGAGCTGCCCCTGGCGGTACAGTTGAATGCGCGCCAGCCCGACCTGTCCGACTTGCGGGTATTCAACGCGCAAGGTCAGGCCATGGCCTATGCCTTCGCCCGTGAGCCTGCGCAGGTCGAGACAGAACCCGAGCCGGTCGCAGTCAAGTGGTTCCCGCTGTACAGCGCCGCCGACAGCGACGACAGCGCGCCGGGCATTCGCATCCAGCGCGCCAGCAACGGCACGGTGATCGAGGTCCAGCCGCAAGTGACCATCGAAGCCGGTGAAGAGGTGCTGCGCGGCTGGTTGCTCGATGCCAGCGCGGTCAAGGCGCCGCTGGAGCAACTGCTGATCGACTGGAGCACCGAGCGCGAAGGTTTTCAACAATTCAGCATCGAGGCCAGCGACGACCTGCAAACCTGGCAAGCGTGGGGCGACGGCCATGTGGCGCGCCTGTCGTTTGCCGACGAGGTGGTCGAGCAACGTGAAGTCGGCTTGCCGGGCCTGAATGCACGCTATTTGCGCCTGCTCTGGCGTTCGCCACAAGGCGCGCCGACCCTCACCGCCGCCCATGTATTCAGTGCCCGCCCCGACAGCCCGGCGCTGCCGTTGACCTGGTCGGGCCAGGTGGGCGGCAACGTCGAGCAGCCCGGCCAGTACGTCTGGCAACTGCCGGTCAGCCTGCCGTTGCAACGCGTGGTCGTCGATATCGACGAACCCAACAGCCTGGCCCCCGGCACACTGTATGGCCGGCTGGATGCTACCCGGCCGTGGCAGACGATCGGCAGCAGCCTGCTGTACCGCCTGCCGCAAAACGGTGAAGAAGTGGTACAGGACCAGATTCAACTGAGCGGCCAGGTGGTGCGCCAGTTGAAACTGGAAATCGACGAACGCGGCGGTGGCCTTGGCGAAAAGGCGCCCAAACTGCGCTTTGCCGTGCAGGCCACGCAAGTGGTGTTTCTGGCCAAGGACAAAGGCCCGTTTGTACTGGCTGTGGGTAACCCGACGGCCAAAGCGGCCAACCTGCCGCTGGGGACGCTGATTCCCGACCTTGACCCGCAGACCCTGGCGACGCTGGGCAAAGCCCAACCCATAGCGCCACCGACCGCCAACCTTGCGGCCCCGCTGCCGATGAACGAGCCACCCTTTGACTTCAAGCGTCTGGGGCTGTGGGCCATACTGGTTCTGGGCGCAGTATTGCTGGCCTGGATGGCCTGGAGCACCTTGCGCGCGTCACGACCGCGATCGTGATACGCGGCGCCATCATCTGGCCCTTTTGCAGCTACGCTGAGCCGGTGCCTGAACTCAAATAGGCCAGGCTCAGTCTGACAAGGCAGTATTCACCGGCGACTCGCGCTAAACTGCGCGGGTTTTCCCCTCCCCCCTTTCGGAGCTATCCATGTCCCGCGTTACCCTGAGTCGCTATCTGATTGAGCAGACCCGCAGCAACAACACTCCTGCCGATCTGCGTTTCCTGATCGAAGTAGTGGCCCGTGCGTGCAAGGAAATCAGCCACGCGGTATCCAAAGGCGCCCTGGGCGGCGTGCTGGGCAGCGAAGGCACCGAGAACGTGCAGGGCGAAGTACAGAAAAAGCTCGACGTGATTTCCAACGAAATCCTGCTTGAAGCCAACGAATGGGGTGGTCACCTGGCCGGTATGGCGTCCGAAGAAATGGACAATGCCTATCAGATTCCGGGCAAGTACCCAAAAGGCGCCTACCTGCTGGTGTTCGACCCACTGGACGGTTCGTCGAACATCGACGTCAACGTCTCGGTTGGTACCATCTTCTCGGTACTGCGTTGCCCTAACGAGTACCTGAGCCAGAACGAAAGCCTCAACGAAAAGGCCTTCCTGCAGCCGGGCACCGAGCAGGTCGCCGCCGGTTACGCGATCTATGGCCCGCAGACCATGCTGATCCTGACCCTGGGCGACGGCGTCAAAGGCTTCACCCTGGACCGCGAAATGGGCAGCTTCGTACTGACCCACGAAAACATCAGCATCCCGGAAACCACCCAGGAATTCGCCATCAACATGTCCAACCAGCGTCACTGGGAAGCCCCGGTAAAACGCTATGTGGACGAGCTGCTGGCCGGTGAAGAAGGCCCGCTGAACAAGAACTACAACATGCGCTGGATCGCCTCGATGGTTGCCGATGTACACCGCATCCTGACCCGTGGCGGCCTGTTCATGTACCCGCGCGATGCGCGCGAGCCGTCCAAGCCGGGCAAACTGCGCCTGATGTACGAAGCCAACCCGATGTCGTTCCTGGTCGAGCAGGCCGGCGGTGCTTCGACCAACGGTCGCGAGCGCATCCTGGACCTCAAACCGCAAGGCTTGCATGAGCGCGTGGCGGTATTCCTCGGTTCCAAAGAGGAAGTGGCGCGCGTTACCGGCTACCACAAGGACTGACCTCATGAGCGCGCCCTGGAGTCCACTGCTGCTCTGGTGGTTCGGCACTGCCGAGTCACCGGCTGAAGTGGCCAGGGCCAAGGGCGCGCTGTGGTTTGGCAAGCGTGAAGCCAACGACACCGAGGCGCGCGAGCGCTTCGGTGTGTTGATGCAAAACGCACTGGCGGGCGGCCTGCAAGACTGGGTCACGCACCCTGAAGGCTGGCTCGGGCTGATCCTGTTGCTCGACCAGTTGCCACGCATGATCCACCGCGACAGCGCCTCGGCCTATGCCGGCGATGCCCGTGCGCAAACGCTACTGCGCGAAGGCCTGCACACCGGGCTGGACCTGCAACTGACACCCCTGCAACGCACATTCGTGTACCTGGTGCTGGAGCACAGCGAAGACCTGGATGACCAGAATCAGGCTATTGCCTGTTTTGCCGGCCTCGTGGAGTTGCTGCCCGACAGCGAGCGCGCTTACTTCAGGCAAAGCCTGGATTACGCCGAACGCCATCAGATCATCATTGCCCGCTTCGGGCGTTTTCCACATCGCAATGCCCTGCTCGGGCGCGCCTCTACGCTTGAAGAAAGCGAATATCTCAAGACGCCGGGCTCCGGCTTCTAAACGCTAAAAACTTCGTAGGAAAAATCCCCGCTCGTCGTGGGAACCAGATCGACTTTTGCCCCTCAAAGCTCTCGGTACAGCTTCAGTCTGTGACCGTGATTCTTCCAGGAGCTTGACCCCATGTTTTTGCGTTACGTAGCGTTGCTGGCATCGCTTGTGCTGTTGGGCGCGTGCAATAAGATCAACCAGGAAAACTATTCGAAACTGTCGGCCGGCATGCCCAAAGAGCAGGTCACCGAATTGCTCGGCAGCCCGACCGAATGCTCAGGCGCCCTGGGTATTTCCAGCTGCACCTGGGGTACCGAAAAAACCTTTATCAGCGTGCAATATGCCGGTGACAAGGTGGTGATGTTCTCCGGGCAAGGCCTGAAATAAGCATGGCGATCCGACTGCTGCATTTTGCTCTTGTCGTGCTCGCAAGCTTTCTGGTCATCGGTTTCGCTCAGTCCGCCGAAAATCTCGACCCCAAGACCGCAGGCCAGATCGACCTGAAACGCTACCAGGGCACCTGGTACGAATTGGCCCGCCTGCCGCTGTATTTTCAGCGCGATTGTGCGCAGTCAGAGGCGCATTACGCCCTCAAGGATGATGGCAATATCGCAGTGACCAATCGCTGCCGCACGCTGGACGGCGAGTGGCAAGAGGCCAAGGGCACCGCCTCCGCGCAAGTGCCGGGCAAGACCGACAAGCTCTGGGTGGTGTTCGACAACTGGTTCACAAGCCTGCTGCCCTGGGTCGCCAAGGGCGATTACTGGGTGCTGCATGTCGATGAGCACTACAAGACCGCCGTGGTCGGCAACCCGAACCGCAAATACCTGTGGCTGCTGTCGCGCACCCCGACCGTGCCGGAATGGCTGAAGCAGGAAATGCTCAGCAACGCGCGCCAGCAAGGCTACGACACCAGCCGTTTGATCTGGCGCACGCCGGATTCGAAGATTGCCCAGTAGGAGCGAGCTTGCTCGCGATTGAGCGCAGAGCGCTCACAAATATCTGTGGAACGCTGAATATTTACGACTGCTAACGCAGCCGATCGTCCGTGTGCGGCCCAGACCAAGGTCGCTCCTACAACAACGCTTTCAACACCCGCCCAAACGCCTCGGCGCTCTGGCGCTCTTGTGCGTGACGACCTTCGCGGATCACCCATTGGCCGTTGACCATCACGTCGCGCACTTGCCGGTCACCGCCTGCAAACAGCCAGCGGTTGAGAATCGCATCCTGCGTGGCGCTGGCCACGTAAGGGTCCTGGCCATCGAGTACCAGCCAGTCAGCGCGCTGGCCGACCGCCAGGCGGCCTATAGGCTGGCCCAGTGCCTGGGCGCCCCCGGCCAGGGCGGCGTCGTACAGGGTGCGGCCGACCATGGGCTGGTCGCTGCGGTATAGACGGTTACGACGCTGGTCACGCAGGCGCTGGCCATATTCCAGCCAGCGCAGTTCTTCGACCACGCTCAGGGACACATGACTGTCCGAGCCAATGCCCCAACGCCCGCCCTGGCTCATATAGTCCACTGCCGGAAAGATGCCGTCGCCCAGATTGGCCTCGGTGGTCAGGCATAACCCGGCCACTGCGCCGCTTTGCGCCATCAACTGCACTTCATCGGGGTTGGCGTGGGTGGCGTGCACCAGGCACCAGCGCTCATCCACCGGCGCATGCTCGAACAGCCATTGCAAAGGCCGGCGGCCGCTCCAGGCCAGACAGTCATCGACTTCTTTCTGTTGTTCGGCGATGTGGATATGCACCGGGCTCTGGCGCTGGCCAGCCACCAGCACTTCGTCGATCTGCCAGGGCGTGACTGCGCGCAACGAGTGAAAACACAGGCCCAGCCGCTGGGCCGGCTGTTGCGCCAGTGCCGTGTGCAAGCGCGCCTGCAAATCAAGGTAACTGTCGGTGCTGTGGATAAAACGCCGCTGGCCGGGGTTCGGCGCCTGCCCACCAAAGCCTGAATGGCTGTACAGCACTGGCAGCAGGGTCAGGCCGATACCGGCACTGCGCGCCGCGCGGCTGATACACAGGGCCAGCTCGGCCGGGTCGGCATAGTGCTGGCCATTGACGTCGTGGTGCACATAGTGAAATTCGGCCACCGAGGTGTAGCCGGCCTTGAGCATCTCGATGTAGAGCTGCCGGGCGATGATTTCCAGTTGCTCGGGGCTGATCTGGCCGACCAGACGGTACATCAGGTCGCGCCAGGTCCAGAAGCTGTCATCCGGCCGCCCGGCCACTTCGGCCAGCCCCGCCATGGCGCGCTGGAACGCATGCGAATGCAGGTTGGGCATGCCTGACAGCAATGGCCCCGCCAGCCGCTCGGCGCCTTCGGCGGTGGCATTGGCCTGCACCGATGTCAGCACACCCTGCGCGTCCACTTCCAGCCGCACATCGCGGGCCCACCCTTCAGGCAGCAAGGCACACTCGGCAAAATAGGCAGCCATCGACTCAACACCTCATTGTGAAAACACTTGTATATACATATACAGGCGTTTGCTCGACCGGTAAACTCCCACGTACTTGCCGCGCACCGGGTTAATGGTTAGCGTGGACGCTGTTCCGATCCTCATACAAGGACTCTCACATTGCCGACCCTGCCTGCCACCTCGTCGCTGACTGCCCATCTGAGCGAAAGTCCGGCGCCGCTGTACGCCCGGGTCAAGCAGATGATCATCCAGCAGATCCAGAGCGGCACCTGGCCGCCGCATCACCGTGTGCCATCGGAGAGCGAGCTGGTCACCGAGCTGGGCTTCAGCCGTATGACCATCAACCGCGCGCTGCGCGAGCTGACCGCCGAAGGCCTGCTGGTGCGCATGCAGGGTGTGGGCACGTTCGTGGCCGAGCCCAAGACCCAGTCGGCGCTGTTCGAGGTGCACAACATCGCCGACGAGATCGCCGCCCGTGGCCATCGCCACAGCTGCCGGGTGATCCTGCTGCAGGAAGAACCGGCCGGCTCCGAACGTGCCGTGGCACTGGACATGCGTGAGGGTCAGAAAGTCTTTCACTCGTTGATCGTGCATTACGAAAACGACATTGCCGTGCAAATCGAAGACCGCTTCGTCAACGCCCAGGTCGCGCCCGACTATCTGCAACAGGACTTCACCCGCCAGACGCCCTACGCCTACCTGTCACAGGTCGCGCCGCTGACCGAAGGCGAGCACGTGGTCGAGGCGATTCTGGCCGATGCCGAAGAATGCAAGCTGCTGCAAATCGAGGCCGGCGAACCGTGCCTGTTGATTCGCCGTCGTACCTGGTCAGGACGCCAGCCGGTTACTGCCGCGCGGCTGATCCACCCAGGTTCCCGTCACCGCCTCGAAGGACGATTCAGCAATTGACCCATACGACTGTACTGCGCGCCGCCGACTACCCACGCATGCCCTGGAAAAACGGGGGCGGCAGCACTGAAGAAATCACCCGCGATGCCGGTAACGCGCTCGACGGTTTCGGCTGGCGCGTGTCGATTGCCGATATCGAGGCCAGCGGCGGCTTCTCGGTATTCGAAGGCTACCAGCGGATCATCACCGTGTTGCAAGGCAACGGCATGACCCTGAGCATCGACGGCCACGACAGCCGCCCGCTGGCCGTGTCAGACCCCTTTGCCTTCAGTGGCGACAGCCAGGTCAGTTGCCGCCTGCTTGACGGCCCGATCCGTGATTTCAATCTCATCTATGATCCCCGGCGCTTTGCCGCCCGCCTGCACTGGCTGGATGTGCGCCAGCCGCAACGCCTGTTCAGCTCGGCCAGCACGGTCCTGCTGTTCAGCGTGGCGCAACAACTGGCCAGCAGCGTCAACGATGGGCCATGGGAAATTCTCGGGGTTCATGATTGCCTGCGCATCGACAACCCCGGCCACCTGCTGGACATCGAGTTGCAGGCGCCGGCCGCCAGCCGTTGCTGCCTGATCGAACTGACCGCCCTGGGCGAGCGCTGAAAAAATATTTTCAATCGGCTGCATCCAGATCGTTGCCTCGCGTGTAGTACCTCACAGCAGCCCATGAGTTGCTGAGCGCGGTTCAACTTTCTGGAGATACTTGCATGAACGCAAAACGCTTGCTCTGCCTGGCTACAACCACTCTGACCTTTGCCTGCCTGACCCCTGCGGCCTTTGCCCAGGCTGACCTGCCCGAAAGCGTGCGGGTGCCGGCTGGCCACAAGGTCAGCATGGAAACCACCGGCGTGGGTGAAATCACCTACGAATGCAAGGTCAACGCCGCCAACGCCAATAAGCTGGAATGGACCTTCGTCGGCCCCAAAGCCGTACTCAATGACCGCAGCGGCAAGGCCGTCGGCAGCTACTACGGCCCGCCCGCCACCTGGGAAAGCAAGGACGGCTCGAAGCTGACCGGCACCCAGGTCGCCGTGGCACCGTCCAGCGCCGGCAACCTGCCCTATCAACTGGTCAAGGCCAACCCGGCCGAAGGCAAGGGCGCCATGAGCGGCGTGACCTACATCCAGCGCACGGCCCTCAAAGGCGGTGTGGCACCGGCCAGCGCCTGCGGCGAGAGCAACAAGGGCGCCAAGGAAGTGGTCAAATATCAGGCCGACTACATTTTCTGGGCCAGCAACTGATTGCGCTTCACTGTGATGATGGCGCGCTGCCGGTAGGCTATGCTCTGCCGGGCAGCCTCGTTCGAGGTCGCAGTAATCCATTGACGGCGGATTGACTTGACCTCATTCGAATCGCAGTTCGACTACGAAGCCACACTCCAGGCCTGCGCGCGCGGCGAGCGCCAGGCCCTGCAGCGTCTTTATCATCAGGAAAGCGCCCGGCTACTGGGCGTTGTCCTGCGCATCGTGCGTGATCGCGCGCGGGCAGAAGACATCGTGCATGACGCGTTCATCAAGGTCTGGACCCAGGCCCACAGCTTCGACGCGCAACGCGGCTCGGCACGCGGCTGGATCTTTACGATTACTCGCCATCTGGCCCTCAACCAGGTGCGCAACAGCGCTCGCGAAGTGCAGGCCGAGGACGATGACCCCTCGGCGACCGCGACGCTTGAAGGCTGGCAGACCGCAAGCGATGCCTTCGACTGGCAGGTCAACCCCGGGCGCCTGCAACATTGCCTGGAGCAACTGGAACCGGTACGCCGTCACTGCGTGTGCCAGGCCTATGTCGACGGTTACACGCATCAACAGATCGCGCAGACACTTGGCGCGCCACTGGGCACGGTAAAGGCCTGGATCAAACGCAGCCTGGCTGCCTTGCGGGAGTGCATGGGTTGAACACAACACCCGACCGCGAACTCGATGAACTGGCCGGCGAATACGTGCTGGGCACCCTATCGGCGGCTGAGCGCGCCGAGGTCGAGCGGCGCCTGCCGCTTGAGCCGGCGTTACAGACGGCAGTCGATGCCTGGGAAGCACGCCTGTTGCCGCTGGCCGACCTGGCCGAGCCGGTGCAACCTTCGGCCAGCCTGTGGGCGCGCATCGAACGCAGCCTGCCGGATTCTGTACGGCCGATTTCCAGTGCGCGGCGCTGGCGCGACAGCCTGAGCCTGTGGCGCGGGCTGGCCGGCGCGGGCCTGGCGGCCTCGCTGGTGCTGGGCACGCTGTTATTCATTCGGCCACCGCTCGATCAGCCGTCGTATATGGTGGTGCTGGTCGCGCCGCAAGACAAGGCGCCGGGCTGGGTCATCCAGACCCGCGACACGCAGCAGATTCAGCTGATTCCACTGGGCGTTACCGAAGTGCCGAGCGACAAGGCGCTGGAGTTCTGGACCAAGGGCGACGACTGGCAAGGCCCGGTCTCGCTGGGCCTGGTCAAACCGGGACAGACCTTGCGCGTGCCGCTGGACCAGTTGCCGGCCCTGCAGCCTAACCAGCTGTTCGAGCTGACCCTGGAAAACCCGACCGGCTCGCCGACCGGCAAACCAACAGGACCGATCCAGTTCATTGGCCGGGCCGTGAAGGTGATTTAAGCCGGTTTTTTCCCCCACAACAGAAGGTGCGCCCACTGACACAACGTGCGCACCATTCTGTTACTCAACGCCCCAATTCGATGCGCGCTCTCTGATTCAGCGCATCATCGCCTCTCGCCTGCTCGTTCTATTCTTCGACCTACCCCCTTTAAACACGGGCCTCCCCGCAAAACCTCGCAGCCTGATTTACAACTGGCCCCTCGATTGCATATGCTTGTATGTACAAGTAGATACGTGTTCAACTGAGTGCACAGGTTACACCTGTTACAGCCAGTCTCGACATGGCTACTCCCACTGCTTCCCGCCCCGTTACGGGCTGGTTTGGATCGACCGCCGAGGATTTTCTTGTGACCCAGAACAATCAGGACCGCACGCAAGACTGGACCCGCCACCGTGACGTTGAAGTGCGTGCCGCCCGTGGTACGCAACTGACCGCCAAGAGCTGGCTGACCGAAGCCCCGCTGCGCATGCTGATGAACAACCTTGACCCGGAAGTGGCCGAGAACCCCAATGAACTGGTGGTCTACGGCGGCATCGGCCGTGCGGCGCGCAACTGGGAGTGCTACGACAAGATCGTCGAGAGCCTGACCAATCTTGAAGATGACGAAACCCTGCTGGTGCAGTCCGGCAAGCCGGTCGGCGTGTTCAAGACCCACAGCAATGCGCCACGGGTGCTGATCGCCAACTCCAACCTGGTGCCGCACTGGGCCAACTGGGAACACTTCAACGAACTGGATGCCAAGGGCCTGGCCATGTACGGCCAGATGACCGCCGGCAGCTGGATCTACATCGGCAGCCAGGGCATCGTTCAGGGCACTTACGAAACCTTCGTCGAAGCCGGTCGCCAGCATTACGGCGGCAGCCTCAAGGGTCGTTGGGTGCTGACCGCAGGCCTGGGCGGTATGGGCGGCGCACAACCGCTGGCCGCGACCCTGGCCGGCGCCTGCTCGCTGAACATCGAGTGCCAGCAAAGCCGCATCGATTTCCGCCTCAAGACCCGTTATGTCGACGAACAGGCCGACAACCTCGACGACGCTCTGGCACGTCTGGCCCGCTACACCGCCGAAGGCAAGGCGATCTCGATTGCCCTGCACGGCAACGCCGCCGAACTGCTGCCTGAAATGGTCCGTCGTGGCGTGCGCCCGGACATGGTCACCGACCAGACCAGCGCCCACGATCCGCTCAATGGCTACCTGCCCAAGGGCTGGAGCTGGGACGAATACCGCGCCCGCGCCCTCAGCGAGCCTGCTGCGGTGGTCAAGGCCGCCAAGCAGTCGATGGCCGAACACGTCGAAGCCATGCTGGCCTTCCAGAAAGCCGGCGTGCCGACCTTCGACTACGGCAACAACATCCGCCAGATGGCCAAGGAAGAAGGCGTGAGCAACGCCTTCGATTTCCCGGGCTTCGTGCCGGCCTATATCCGCCCGCTGTTCTGCCGTGGTATCGGCCCGTTCCGCTGGGCCGCGCTGTCGGGCGATGCACAAGACATTTACAAGACCGACGCCAAGGTCAAGGAACTGATCCCCGACGACGCCCACCTGCACAACTGGCTCGACATGGCCCGTGAGCGCATCAGCTTCCAGGGCTTGCCGGCACGTATCTGCTGGGTCGGCCTGGGCCAGCGCGCCAAGCTGGGCCTGGCGTTCAACGAAATGGTACGCAGCGGCGAGCTGTCGGCACCGGTGGTGATCGGCCGCGACCATCTGGACTCCGGCTCGGTGTCGAGCCCCAACCGCGAAACCGAAGCCATGCGCGACGGCTCCGATGCCGTCTCCGACTGGCCGCTGCTCAACGCCCTGCTCAACACCGCCAGCGGCGCCACCTGGGTCTCGCTGCACCACGGCGGCGGCGTGGGCATGGGCTTCTCGCAGCACTCGGGCATGGTCATCGTCTGTGACGGCACCGATGAGGCCGCCGCGCGTATTGCCCGCGTACTGCACAACGACCCGGCCACCGGCGTCATGCGCCATGCCGATGCCGGTTACCAGATTGCTATCGATTGCGCCAAAGAGCAGGGCTTGAACCTGCCGATGATCTGAAGGTTGCACCGGCGCCCTGGACGGGCGCCACAGGTGCGCAGGCCGGATGCCTTTTTTGCACTGCCGTCATCCTTTTTGAGGCTTAGGAGCATCGTCAATGAAGATCAAGAAAAACCTGTTGCGCACGCTGGTGGTCGCGGGTTTGTTCGCCAGTGCAGGCGCAAGCCAGGCGGCAGGCTGGTGTGAATCGGGGAAGCCGGTGAAATTTGCCGGCCTGAACTGGGAAAGCGCCATGCTGCTGACCGAAATCATGCAGGTGGTGCTGGACAAGGGCTACGACTGCAAGGTCGACAGCCTGCCCGGTAACTCGATTGCCATGGAAAACGCGCTGGGCACCAACGATATCCAAGTGTTCGCCGAAGAGTGGGTCGGGCGCAGCGAGGTCTGGAACAAGGCCGCCGCCGCCGGCAAGGTCGTGGGCGTCGGCGCACCGGTGGTCGGTGCGGTCGAAGGCTGGTACGTGCCGCGCTATGTGATCGAAGGCGATGCCAAGCGCAAGCTGCAAGCCAAGGCGCCTGACCTCAAGGCCATCAGCGACCTGCCACGTTACGCCAGTGTGTTCAAGGATCAGGAAGAGCCGGGCAAGGGCCGCTTCTATAATTGCCCGGCCGGCTGGACCTGCGAGCTGGACAACAGCGAAATGCTCAAGAGCTACGGCCTGGAAAGCAGCTACACCAACTTCCGCCCCGGCACCGGCCCGGCGCTGGATGCCGCGATTCTGTCGAGCTACAAGCGCGGCGAGCCGATCCTGACCTATTACTGGTCTCCGACACCGCTGATGGGCCAGGTCGATCTGGTGCGTCTGGAAGAGAAGGCCGGCGTGAACAAGACCATCGAGATCAAGGTCGGCGTGTCCAAAGCGTTTCATGAACAGGCGCCCGAGCTGATTGCGGTGCTCGAGAAGGTCAACCTGCCGATCGACCTGCTCAACGCAAACCTGGGGCGCATGGCCAAGGAGCGGATCGAAGCGCCTAAACTGGCGAAGATCTTTCTCAAGGAACACCCGCAAATCTGGCACACATGGGTCAGCGAAGACGCGGCGAAGAAGATCGACGCTGCGTTGTAATCCCGGGTCGGCCCGGTTATTGCGCCGGGCCGGCTGGCCACTCCCACGTTGAGAGCCGCTTATGTTCCCCGAAAGCTTTACGTTCTCCATCGCCGACTGGGTCAATGCCGGGGTCGATTCTCTGGTGACCGAGTATGGCGATGTGTTCAGGCACATTTCCGACACCCTGCTCTGGGCCATCGTCAACCTCGAAAGCCTGCTGCGCATGGCGCCGTGGTGGCTGATGCTGCTGATTGTCGGCGCTATTACCTGGCATGCCACGCGCAAGGTGTTCACCACCCTCGTGATCATCGGCCTGCTGTTTCTGGTCGGCGCCGTGGGCCTGTGGGACAAGCTGATGCAGACCCTGGCACTGATGCTGGTGTCGACGTTGATCGCGGTGCTGATCGGCATCCCGCTGGGCATTCTGTCGGCGCGCAGCAATCGCTTGCGCTCGGTGCTGATGCCGTTGCTGGACATCATGCAGACCATGCCCAGCTTCGTGTACCTGATCCCGGTATTGATGCTGTTCGGCCTGGGCAAGGTGCCGGCCATTTTCGCCACGGTGATCTACGCCGCCCCGCCGCTGATTCGCCTGACCGACCTGGGTATCCGACAGGTCGACGGTGAGGTCATGGAAGCCATCAACGCCTTTGGTGCCAATCGCTGGCAGCAACTGTTCGGTGTGCAATTGCCCCTGGCCCTGCCCAGCATCATGGCCGGGATCAACCAGACCACGATGATGGCCCTGTCGATGGTGGTGATCGCCTCGATGATCGGCGCCCGCGGCCTGGGCGAAGATGTGCTGGTCGGCATCCAGACCCTCAACGTCGGACGCGGGCTGGAAGCGGGTCTGGCGATTGTCATTCTCGCGGTCGTCATCGACCGCATCACTCAGGCCTATGGCCGGCCACGGCATGAGGCACACAAATGATCAGCGAGCCTGCCAGCAAGATCGTCGTCAAAAACGTCTTCAAGATTTTCGGCAACCGCCCGGACGCTGCCCTGGCCATGATCCGTCAGGGCCGCAGCAAGGACCAGGTACTGGCCGACACCGGCTGCGTGGTCGGGGTCAACGACCTGTCGCTGAGCATCGCCAGCGGCGAGATCTTCGTCATCATGGGCTTGTCCGGTTCCGGCAAGTCGACCCTGGTGCGCCATTTCAACCGGCTGATCGATCCTACCAGCGGCGAGATTCTGGTCGATGGCGAAGACATCCTGCGCTACGACACAGAGGCCCTGCGCGAGTTTCGGCGGCGCAAGATCAGCATGGTGTTCCAGAGTTTCGGCCTGCTGCCGCACAAGACCGTGCTCGACAACGTCGCCTACGGCCTGAAAGTGCGTGGCGAAGACAAGGCGTTCAGCAAAGAGCGCGCCCTGCACTGGATCACCACCGTCGGTCTCAAGGGCTACGAGGGCAAGTACCCGCACCAGCTCTCGGGCGGCATGCGCCAGCGGGTCGGCCTGGCCCGGGCCCTGGCGGCCGATACCGACATCATCCTGATGGACGAGGCGTTCAGCGCCCTCGACCCGCTGATCCGTACCGAGATGCAGGACCAGTTGCTGGAGCTGCAATCGACCCTGCACAAGACCATCGTGTTCATTACCCATGACCTCGATGAAGCGGTGCGTATCGGCAACCGTATTGCGATCCTCAAGGATGGCCGGTTGATCCAGGTCGGCACCCCCAAAGAAATCCTCCACTCGCCTGCTGACGATTATGTCGATCGTTTCGTGCAGCGGCGCGTGGCAACCCTGTAAGGACGACGGTCGATGTCGCGAGCACAACAGATTCTCATCGGTGATTCGCAGGTTTCCTGGCAGGACGTGGTGGCCGTTGCCCGCGACAGTGTGCCATTGGCACTGTCGGCCGCCGCCTGGGCGCGGATCGACAATGCCCAGGCCATCGTGCAGCGCATCGTCGCCAGCGGCGAGCGCGCCTATGGCGTCAACACCGGCTTGGGCGCGCTGTGCAATGTGTCACTGCAAGGCGCCCAGCTCAGCCAGCTGTCGCGCAATACCCTGCTCAGCCATGCCTGCGGGGTCGGCCCGGCGCTGGCCGACGAGCAGACCCGGGCGATCATCTGTGCCGCGATCATCAACTACAGCCAGGGCCACTCCGGCGTCCACCGCCAGGTGGTCGAAGGCCTGCTGGCCCTGCTCAACCATGGCATCACCCCACAAGTGCCTTCGCAGGGCTCAGTGGGCTATCTGACCCATATGGCGCATGTGGGCATCGCCTTGCTGGGCGTCGGCCAGGTCAGCTATCGCGGGCAGCTCATTGCCGCCAGCCAGGCGCTGCAAGCCGAAGGCCTGGCGCCGGTGGCGCTGGGTGCCAAGGACGGCCTGTGCCTGGTCAACGGCACGCCGTGCATGACCGGCCTGGCCTGCCTGGCGATTGCCGAGGCCGGGCAACTGATGCAGTGGGCCGATGTGATCGGTGCCATGTCCTTCGAAGCCTTGCGCGGCCAGCTCGATGCCTTCGACGACAGTATCCTGAGCCTCAAGCCACACCCCGGCATGCAGCAAGTAGGTCGCAACCTGCGCGCCTTGCTGGCCGGCAGTGAGGTGCTGGCGACCAGCCAGGGCATTCGCACGCAGGACGCCTTGAGCATCCGCTCGATACCTCAGGTACACGGCGCCAGCCGCGATCAACTGGCCCACGCCATGGCGCAGATCGAGACCGAACTCAACTCGGCCACCGACAACCCGCTGCTGCTGGGCACCCCACAGGCTTATCGGGTGGTGTCCCAGGCCAACCCCCACGGGCAATCGGTGGCCATGGCCGCCGACCTGCTGAGCATCGCCGTCGCAGAATTGGGCTCGATTGCCGAACGCCGCCTGGACCGGCTGATCAATCCACTGGTCAGCGGCCTGCCGGCCTTTCTGGTCAGCGCACCCGGCGTCAACTCGGGGATGATGATCGTGCAGTACGTCGCCGCCTCGCTGTGCGCCGAAAACCGCCAGCTGGCGCAACCGGCAGTTGTGGATAACTACGTCACCTCCGGCCTGCAGGAAGATCACCTGAGCCTGGGCACCAGCGCCGCCCTGAAACTGCACAAAGTGCAGGCCAACGTGACCCAGATTCTGGCCATCGAGTACCTGCTCGCCGCCCAGGCCTTCGAATTTCTGAAAGACCAACGCTTCGGCGCAGGCACCGACCTGGCCTGGCGCCTGCTGCGCGAGCGGGTCGAGCCTTATGACCAGGACCGCTGGCTGGCGCCGGATATCGCCAGCGCCGCCGCCTTGATCAGGCAGCCCGCTGCGCTGCAACGCATTTACCAACACTGCCAATCGACACCCGATCAGGTGCCACAAGCACAGGGTCAAACAGGAGTAACCGCATCGTGAACACCGCCACTGCCCACACCCTGGAACTGATTCCCGGCCAACTCTCGCTGGTGCAACTGCGCAGCATCCTGCGTCAGCCGCTGAAGCTGGCCCTGGACAGCAGCGCCGACCAGCAGATCGAGCAAAGCGTGGCCTGCGTCGAGAAGATCCTCGCCGAGAACCGCACCGCCTACGGCATCAACACCGGTTTCGGCCTGCTGGCCTCGACGCGCATTGCCAGCGAAGACCTCGAGAACCTGCAACGCTCACTGGTACTGTCGCACGCAGCCGGCGTCGGCCAGCCGCTGGACGATGAGCTGGTGCGCCTGATCATGGTGCTCAAGGTCAACAGCCTGGCGCGGGGTTTCTCCGGTATCCGCAGGCTGGTGATCGACGCCTTGGTCGCGCTGATCAACGCCGAGGTTTACCCGCACATTCCGCTCAAGGGCTCGGTGGGCGCATCCGGCGACCTGGCACCACTGGCGCACATGTCGCTGGTGCTGCTCGGCGAAGGCAAGGCGCGGCATAAAGGCCAGTGGCTCGAAGCCCGTGAAGCGCTGGCGGTGGCCGGCCTGCAACCGCTGACCCTGGCAGCCAAGGAAGGCCTGGCGCTGCTTAACGGCACCCAGGTATCGACCGCCTTTGCCTTGCGCGGCCTGTTCGAGGCCGAGGACCTGTTCGCCGGCGCCATGGTCTGCGGCGCGCTGACCGTCGAGGCGGTGCTGGGCTCGCGCTCGCCGTTCGATGCACGCATTCACGCCGCCCGTGGCCAGCGCGGGCAGATCGATGTGGCCGCCGGCTACCGCGACCTGCTCGGCACCGGCAGCGAGGTGTCCGAGTCGCACCGCAACTGCGACAAGGTTCAGGACCCTTACTCGCTGCGCTGCCAGCCACAGGTCATGGGCGCCTGCCTGACCCAGATGCGCCAGGCCGCCGAGGTGCTGCAGATCGAAGCCAACGCGGTGTCCGACAACCCGCTGGTGTTCGCCGCCGAAAACGACGTGATCTCCGGCGGTAACTTCCACGCAGAACCGGTGGCCATGGCCGCCGACAACCTGGCGCTGGCGATTGCCGAGATCGGCTCGCTGAGCGAGCGGCGCATTTCGTTGATGATGGACAAGCACATGTCGCAATTGCCGCCGTTTCTGGTGGCCAATGGCGGGGTCAACTCGGGCTTCATGATCGCCCAGGTCACCGCCGCCGCACTGGCCAGCGAAAACAAGGCACTGGCGCACCCGCACAGCGTCGACAGCCTGCCGACCTCGGCCAACCAGGAAGACCACGTGTCGATGGCCCCGGCGGCCGGCAAGCGGCTGTGGGAAATGGCAGAAAACGTTCGTGGCATTCTTGCCGTAGAATGGCTGGCTGCCTGCCAGGGTCTGGACTTGCGCAACGGGCTGAAAACCTCGCCCGTGCTGGAACAAGCCCGCGCCACCCTGCGCAGCAAGGTGCCGTCCTATGAAAAGGACCGCTTCTTCGCACCGGACATCGAAGCTGCAATCGCGCTGTTGTCCTCGACATGCCTGAACCCGTTGGTTCCTGCCCATCTGCTGCCGAGCCTGTGACGTTTCAAACCGTCTGACAGAGCCCGTCATGGCCAATGGTTGCAGGAAGGTGTTTCTCGCAGCCATTTGCCATACCAGTAATGAATGGACCTGAAATGACGTCACAAGATGGTTTGAAACGCGGGTTATCCGCCCGCCACATCCGCTTCATGGCCCTGGGCTCGGCCATCGGCACAGGCCTGTTCTACGGCTCGGCCGCCGCCATTCAACAGGCCGGCCCTGCCGTACTGCTGGCCTACCTGATCGGCGGGGCTGCGGTGTTCATGGTCATGCGCGCCCTCGGCGAGATGGCCGTGCACGATCCGGTCGCCGGCTCGTTCAGCCATTACGCCAGCCGTTATCTGGGGCCACTGTCGGGCTTTGTGCTGGGCTGGACCTATGCCTTCGAGATGATCATCGTCTGCCTGGCCGATATCACCGCCTTCGGCATCTACATGGGCTTCTGGTTTCCCGAGGTGCCGCGCTGGATCTGGGTGCTGAGCATCGTGTTCTTCATCGCAGCCCTGAACCTGTGCAACGTCAAGGTATTCGGTGAAGCCGAGTTCTGGCTGTCACTGCTCAAGGTCAGCGCCATCGTGGCGATGATCCTCGGCGGTGCCGGGATCATGCTGTTCGGCCTCGGTCACGTCGCCAGCGACACGCCGATCGGCATCAGCAATCTGTGGGCGCATGGCGGCTTCATGCCCAACGGCATCGGCGGGCTGATTGCCTCGCTGGCCGTGGTGATGTTCGCCTTTGGCGGCATCGAAATCATCGGCATCACCGCCGGCGAAGCCAAGGACCCGAAACGCAGCCTGCCTGCGGCGATCAACGCCGTGCCGCTGCGCATCCTGCTGTTCTATGTGCTGACCCTGTTCGTGGTGATGTGCCTGTTCCCGTGGACCCAGATCGGTACCCAGGGCAGTCCTTTCGTACAGATTTTCAGCAACCTGGGCCTGTCGCAGGCCGCGACCGTGCTCAATATCGTGGTGATCTCGGCCGCCGTGTCGGCCATCAACAGCGACGTCTTCGGTGCCGGGCGCATCATGTACGGCATGGCCAAAGACGGTCAGGCACCGGCCGGCTTTGCCCGTCTGTCGAGCCAGGGCGTGCCGTGGCTGACGGTGGTGGTGATGGGCGCGACGCTGCTGGCCGGCGTGGTGCTCAACTACCTGATCCCCGATGACCTGTTCCTGCTGATCGCCTCGGTGGCCACCTTCGCCACTGTCTGGGTGTGGCTGATGATCCTGCTCACGCAAGTGGCCATGCGCCGCTCGATGAGCGCAGACCAAGCCAGCAAGCTGCAATTCCCGGTGCCGTTCTGGCCGTGGGGCCCGGCGCTGGCCATCGTCTTCATGGTGTTTATCTTCGGCGTGCTGGGCTGGTTCCCGGCCAGCCGCACCGCCTTGCTGGTCGGAGCCGCCTGGGTGGCACTGCTGGTGATTGCCTACTACATCTGGGTCAAACCCAATGCTTTGACCCGGCCAAAATAAATTGGAGTCCTAATGAAAACGCTCTGGCAGAACTGTCACATTGCAACCATGGCACACGGCACTTACTCGATCATCGAAGACGCCGCCATCGTGACCTGTGAAGAGCGGATTCACTGGATCGGGCCCAAGGCTGACCTGAGTGAGAGCGGCATCGACAACACGGTCGACCTGGGCGGCGCCTGGGTCACGCCGGGGTTGATCGACTGCCACACCCACATTGTCTTCGGCGGCAATCGCAGCGGCGAATTCGAGCAGCGCCTGCAAGGCGTCAGCTACGCCGAGATTGCCGCCGCTGGCGGCGGCATCGCCAGCACCGTGCGTGCCACCCGCGCCGCCAGTCCCTCAACGCTGTACACCAGCGCCGAGCGACGCTTGCGGCATTTGCTCAAGGAAGGCGTGACCTTGATCGAAATGAAGTCCGGCTACGGCCTGGACCTGGAAAACGAGCGCAAACTGCTGCAGGTCATTCGCCAGCTCGGCAACACCCTGCCGGTCACCGTGCGCAGCACCTGCCTGGCGGCCCACGCCCTGCCACCGGAATTCAGCGAACGCAGCGATGCCTACATCGAGCATATCTGCACCGAGATGCTGCCTTCGCTGGCCAGCGAAGGCCTGGTCGACGCGGTGGATGCCTTCTGTGAATACCTGGCGTTTTCTCCGGCACAGGTCGAGCGGGTGTTTATCGCCGCGCAGCAACTGGGCCTGCCGGTCAAGCTGCATGCCGAACAGCTGTCGTCATTGGCCGGCTCCAGCCTGGCGGCGCGCTATCAGGCGCTGTCGGCCGACCATCTGGAGTTCATGACCGAGGACGACGCCATCGCCATGGCCGCTGCCGGCACGGTGGCGGTGTTGTTGCCGGGCGCCTATTACTTTCTGCGCGAAACCCGGTTACCGCCGATGGAGGCCCTGCGCAAACACGGTGTTGCCATCGCCATTGCCACCGACATGAACCCCGGCACCTCGCCTGGCTTGTCGCTGCGCCTGATGCTGAACATGGCCTGCACGCTGTTTCGCATGACACCGGAAGAAGCACTGGCAGGCGTCACCCTCAATGCCGCCAAAGCCTTGGGGCTGGGCGCCAGCCATGGCTCGCTGGAGGTCGGCAAGGTCGCCGACTTCGTCGCCTGGGACATCGAACGGCCGGCGGATCTGGCCTACTGGCTGGGCGGCGACCTGGACAAACGCATCATTCGCCACGGCGTCGAATCGTCGATCTAAGAGGAGAAACAGACTGTGGATAACGTTCTGACCTTCAACCAGGGCCGTATTCCCCTGCTGATCAGCATGCCGCACGCGGGCCTGAAACTGACGCCTGCCGTCGAAGCCGGGCTGGTGGATGAAGCCCTGAGCCTGCCGGACACCGACTGGCACCTGCCGCGCCTGTACGACTTTGCCGAGGAACTGGGCGCCAGCACCCTGGCCGCCGAGTATTCGCGCTTCGTCATTGATCTTAACCGGCCCTCCGACGACCAGCCGCTGTATGCCGGCGCAACCACCGGGCTGTTTCCCTCGATCCTGTTCGACGGCGTGCCGTTGTTCAAGGACGGGCTGGCACCCGATGCCGCCGAGCGGACGCGTTATCTAGAGCAGATCTGGACCCCGTATCACCAGACTCTGCACGATGAACTGCAGCGCCTGCGCAATGAATTCGGTTATGCGCTGCTGTTCGATGCCCATTCGATTCGTGGTCACGTGCCGCACCTGTTCGATGGTCAGTTACCGGACTTCAACCTCGGCACCTTCAACGGCGCCAGCTGCGATGCGCAACTGGCCGAACAACTGAAACAGGTCTGCGCCGAGGCCAAAGACTACAGCCACGTGCTCAACGGCCGCTTCAAGGGCGGGCACATCACCCGCCATTACGGCGATCCGGCCAACAACATTCACGCGGTGCAACTGGAACTGGCGCAGAGCAATTACATGGAAGAGTTTGCCCCGTTCCGTTATCGCCAAGACCTGGCAGCGCCCACCCAGGTGGTGATAAAGCGCTTGCTGGAAACCTTTATCACCTGGGGCCACAAAAAATTTGGTGCATAACCGTAGGACCCGTAGGACCGACTTTAGTCGGGAAGCTGGCACCGCATAAATGTGTGTTGGCGCTATTCGCTGCTAAAGCAGCTCCTACGGAATTTGTGCGTGCTTTCGGTTACTTTTTGAGCAACCGCAAGCCGTTGAACACCACCAGCAAGCTCACGCCCATGTCGGCGAACACCGCCATCCACATGGTTGCCATGCCGGCAAAGGTAAGGCCCAGAAAGAACAGCTTGGTCACCAGCGCCAAGGCAATGTTCTGCCGCAGCACCGCCGAGGTGTCGCGTGACAGGCGGATAAACGCCGGGATCTTGCGCAGATCGTCGTCCATCAGCGCGACATCGGCGGTTTCGATGGCGGTGTCGGTACCGGCTGCCGCCATCGCGAAGCCGATCTCGGCACGCGCCAGTGCCGGCGCGTCGTTGATGCCGTCACCGACCATGCCGACGCGATGCCCCTGCGCATACAACGCTTCGATCGCTTGCAGCTTGTCGGTCGGCAACAGGTTGCCCTGCGCCTGATCGATGCCGACCTGATCGGCAATCGCCCGGGCGGTGTGCGGGTTGTCGCCGGTCAGCATCAGGGTCTTGATACCCAGCTCATGCAACTGGGCGATGGCTTCACGGCTGCTTTCCTTGACCGTGTCGGCTACCGCAAACAGCGCCAGCGGGCCACTGTCATCGAGCAACAGCACCACACTCTTGCCCTGGCTTTCCAGGGCATCGAGCCGTGCTTCAAGCTCGACCGAACACAGACCCAGTTCTTCGACCAGCCGATGGTTGCCCAAGTGATAGCGACGCCCGTCGATATCGCCGGCCACGCCACGCCCGCCCAGCGCTTCAAAGTTCTCCACAGCCAGCACCGTTTGTTGCGGATCGGCGGCCTGGGCGATGGCGCGGGAAACCGGGTGATCGGAGCGTGATGCCAGGCTGACAGCAATCGCCTGCGCGTTGACCAACCCCTCTTTCAACGCCACAACGTCAGTCTGCACCGGCTTGCCGTGGGTCAGCGTGCCGGTCTTGTCCAGCGCCAGGTAATCAATCTGGCGGCCCATTTCCAGGTACACGCCGCCCTTGATCAGAATGCCCTTGCGCGCCGCTGCCGCCAGGCCGCTGACGATGCTCACCGGCGTTGAAATCACCAGCGCACACGGGCACGCCACCACCAGCAGCACCAGCGCCCGGTAGACCCAGTCGAACCAGGCGCCGCCGAAGAACAGTGGCGCAATCAGGGCCACGGCCAGGGCGGTGATGAACACCGCTGGCGTGTAGTAGCGCGAAAACTGATCGACGAAACGCTGGGTCGGCGCCCGCGCGCCTTGCGCCTGTTCCACGGCATGGATGATGCGCGCCAAGGTAGACTGGCCGGCGGCGGCGCTGACCCGGTACTCCAGTGAACCGGCCTGATTGATGGTGCCGGCGAACACCTTGTCGCCTACAGACTTCTCAACCGGCAGACTTTCGCCGGTAATCGGCGCCTGATCGACGCTGGACTGGCCATTGATGACTTCACCGTCCAGTGCAATCCGCTCACCGGGCCGTACCCGTACCACCGCCTCCAGCGCAACGGCCTTGACCGGCTGCTCCAGCCAGCTACCGTCGGCCTGGCGCACCGTGGCCACTTCAGGGGTCAGTTGCATCAGGCCGCTGATTGCATTGCGCGCGCGGTCCAGCGAGCGGGCTTCGATCAGTTCGGCCACAGTGAACAGGAACATCACCATCGCCGCTTCCGGCCATTGGCCGATCAAGACGGCGCCGGTTACTGCGATGCTCATCAGCGCATTGATATTGAGGTTGAGGTTCTTCAGGGCGATCCAGCCCTTTTTGTAGGTGCCCAGGCCACAACTGAGGATCGACACCAACGCCAGTGCCATCACCAGCCATTCGGGGCCGGCGGTGAAGTGCACGACTTCGGCGCCCAGCGCGGTCAGGCCAGACAGGGTCAGCAGCTTCCAGCCGCTTTTTTTCTCAGGCACCGGCGGCGCCTCGTCGCCCTCCTCAAGCGGTTGCGCCTGCATGCCCAGCGAATCGATGGCTTCAACAATCGGTGCGGTGTCAGGCAGCGCATGCCAGACCCCCAGGCGCCGTTGCAGCAGGTTGAACTCCAGACGCTGCACGCCGGCCAGCTTGCCGAGGCGGTTCTGGATCAGGGTCTGTTCAGTAGGGCAATCCATCTGCTCGATGCGAAATTCACTCAGGCGTGCCTGACCGTCGTCGCCGCTCAACGTCACTACAGCAGGCGCGGCTTCGGCATGCGAACCGCAGCAACTGTGGGCATGGTGGTCATGAGCATCCTGCTTGGGTGTAAGACGAGTGAACTGGCTCATTGAATCGGCTCCTGCGAATCGAGATGTTGCCAAGTACACACCCTGTAGCCACTATAGGGTCAAGCATTCATACCGGAGTTGTTTCCATGAAGATTGGTGAGCTGGCCAGATTGACCGACACCCAGGTCGAAACCGTGCGTTATTACGAGCGCGAAAAACTGCTGCCGGCCCCCCATCGCAGCGACGGCAATTACCGGCTCTACACCCAGGCCCATGTCGAGCGCCTGACGTTTATCCGCAATTGCCGCAGCCTGGACATGACCCTGGAGGAAATCCGTCGCCTGCTGAACCTGCGCGACAGCCCGCAGGACCAGTGCGAAAGCGTCAACGCCCTGATCGACGAACACATCGCTCATGTCGATGCCCGGGTCGCCAGCCTGCAAGCCCTGCAAGGCCAGTTGCGTGAGTTACGCCTGCGTTGCGGCGACAACGGCGCGGACCACTGCGCGATTCTTGAGCGGCTGGAAGTCACCGGCGCTGTGACAGCGCCCGAAGGCGAGCCGTCGCACGTGGGCCGCAGCCACGGCCACTGAATGAACCCGGCAGCGGGCGCGTGATACATTTGCGCCCCGCCGCACCGCACTGCCCCTTATTCCCGGACCTCTCATGCCGAAAAAACCTGCCAAGGCAGACCCGTCACAGCCCGGTCAAAAAGCCACCCACCTGACCCTGATCGATGTCGCCAAGGTCGCCGGCGTTTCGCCAATCACGGTGTCGCGGGCCTTGAGCCGTCCGGAACTGGTCACCGAGCAGACCCGGCTGAAGGTCATGGAAGCGGTACGCAAGACCGGGTATGTGTCGAACATGCTGGCCGGCAGCCTGGCGAGCAATAAAAGCCGGCTGGTGGCGATTTTCGTGCCGACCATCGCCAACTCGATCTTCGCTGACACGGTACAAGCCCTGATGGACCGCCTGACCGACGCCGGTTATCAAACCTTGCTGGGCCTGACCGGCTATTCGCCCGAGCAGGAAGAGAAACTGCTGGAAGCCATTCTCGGCCGCCGCCCGGACGGCATCGTGCTGACCGGCACCCTGCACACCGAAGCCAGCCGCCTGCGCCTGGCGCAGTCGGGGATTCCGGTGGTCGAGTCCTGGGACCTGGCCGATGATCCGCTGGACATGCTGGTCGGCTTTTCCCACGAGCAGGTCGGCCAGGCCGTGGCCCGGCACTTGCTGGCCAAAAATTACCGGCGCTTTTCGGTGATCACCCTCGCCGACCCGCGCGGCTTGCGGCGCTGTAACAGCCTGATCGCTGAACTCGCCAGCCACAGCATCGATGAGGTGCCGGTGCAAATCATGACCCCGCCCGCCACGCTCAAGACCGGCCGCGATGGTTTGTGCCAGTTGCTCGATCAGGGCGTGCAGCCTGAGGTGGTGGTGTGCAGCTCCGACACCATCGCCCAGGGCGTCCTGGCCGAAGCTGCCAGCCGTGGTCTGCGGGTGCCGCAGGATCTGGCGGTGATGGGCTTTGGCGACCTGAGCAGCGCAGCGCAGGTGTATCCGGCCCTTTCCACGGTGCGGGTGGACGGCCGGATGATCGGAGAACACATCGCCAAGGCGCTGCTAAATCGCTTCAATTCTGCCGACAACTTCTTCGATCCAGTTCGCATCGACAGCGGATTCAGCCTTATCGACCGTCAGACCACCTAAGCCGAAATGGGTCAGGGCGACAAACGGCCGCTTGAATGATTGCGCAATCATAGTATGCTCGGGCCATCAGAGTCCTCGGCAGAACACCGTGCTCTGATTTTTTTCCGAGCAAAATGATTGCGCAATCAAATCACAATAAGGAAAACAAAAACGTGACCTCACCCACTGCGTCCGCCGCCAGGACCAATGTGCGCTACCTGATCCTGGCCATGATTTTTATCGTCACCGTGTTCAACTATGTCGACCGCGCCACGCTGTCCATCGCCGCCCCGGCCATGCGCGCAGACCTGGGCTTCGATGCGCTGACCATGGGCATCGCCTTCTCGGCGTTCGGCTGGGCCTACACCAGCATGCAGATTCCGGGCGGCATCATTCTCGACCGCTACGGCTCGCGACTGGTACTGGGCGTAAGCCTGATCGTCTGGTCGACGCTGACCTTCCTGCAGGGTTACGTCGACCTGTTCAGCTCGGCGTTCGTGGCGTTGTTCGTGTTGCGCTTTCTGATGGGCATGGCCGAGTCGCCGGCCTTTCCGGCCAATAACCGGCTGACGGTGATGTGGTTTCCGCGCAACGAGCGTGGCCTGGCCACGGCGATCTTTCAGTCGGCGCAGTACTTTGCCCTGGCAGCGTTCACCCCGCTGATGGTTTTGCTGCTGAACAGTTTCGGCTGGCAGCATGTGTTCTTCTGGACCGGTGCGGCGGGCATTCTGGTCGGCCTGTTGTGGTTCAAGATGGTCCACGAGCCGCGCAAGGACAAGCGCGTCAATGCCGCCGAAATCGAGTACATCGAAGCCGGGGGCGGCATGCCCAATATCGGCGACACCAAGACCCCGTTCAGTTGGCAGCGCGCCCGTGCCATCGGTGGCAATCGCATGATGCTGGGCATTTACCTGGGCCAGTTCTGCCTGACCTCGATCACCTGGTTCTTCCTCACCTGGTTCCCGACCTATCTGGTCGAGGCCAAGGGCATGACCATGCTCAAGGTCGGCCTGGTTGCGGCGATTCCACCGCTGGCCGGCTTTATCGGCGGCATGGTCGGCGGCGTGTGGTCCGACTGGATGCTCAAGAAAGGCTTCAGCCTGACCGCTGCGCGCAAGACCCCGATCATCTGCGGCCTGCTGCTGTCCAGCTCCATTGTGGTGGCCAACTACACCCAGTCGGTGGTGCTGGTGATTGCGGTGATGTCCCTCGCCTTCTTCGCCAAGGGCGTCGGCAACCTGGGCTGGTGCATCGTCGGCGATGTCTCGCCCAAACAGGCCATGGGCATCAGCGGCGCGATGTTCAATTTCTGCGGCAACATCGCCAGCATCGTCACCCCCATCGCCATCGGCGTACTGGTCAGCCAGGGCTCTTTCGACTGGGCACTGATCTACGTCTCGGCCATGGGCCTGCTGGGCGCCTTTGCCTATCTGTTTATCGTCGGCCCGCTCAAGCGCATGGAATTCGATGAAGCCACGGGGCTGGCCAGCCAGTCGACCGAATCGGCGGCCCTCAAGCACTAAAAGTTATCCACATTCGTCAGGAGAACGTCATGACCCTACAACAACAGAACACGCCATCCGCCGACCACGACCGCATTGCCTGGATCAAGGTGTCGTCGGTATTTCTGCCGCTGGCCAACCCGATCAGCGACGCCAAGGTGCTGACCGGCCGGCAAAAGCCGATGACCGAAATCGCCATGCTGTTCGTCGAGATCCAGACCACCGACGGTCACAGCGGTCTGGGTTTCAGCTACTCGAAACGTGCCGGCGGCCCCGGCCAGTTTGCCCACGCCCAGGAAATCGCCCCGGCACTGATCGGCGAAAACCCCAGCGACATCGCCAAGCTGTGGACAAAACTCTGCTGGGCCGGCGCCTCGGTGGGCCGCAGCGGCTTGTCGACCCAGGCCATCGGCGCCTTCGACGTCGCGTTGTGGGACCTGAAAGCCAAGCGCGCCAACCTGTCGCTGGCGCGCCTGCTGGGCGCACAGCGTGATTCGGTGCGCTGCTACAACACCTCGGGCGGCTTTTTGCACACGCCGCTCGATCAACTGATGAAGAACACCGACCTGTCGCGGGAAAAGGGCATCGGCGGCATCAAGCTCAAGGTCGGTCAGCCTGATTGTGCTGTGGATATCCAGCGCGTCAGCACGGTGCGCAAACACCTTGGGGATAACTTTCCGTTGATGGTCGACGCCAACCAGCAGTGGGACCGCCCCACCGCACAGCGCATGTGCCGGCAATTCGAAGCCTACAACCTGGTGTGGATCGAAGAGCCGCTGGACTGCTACGACGCCGAGGGCCACGCCGCCCTGGCGCAGCAATTCGACACGCCGATCGCCACCGGCGAAATGCTCACCAGCGTCGCCGAGCATGCCGAGTTCATTCGCCTGCGCGGCGCCGACTACCTGATGCCGGATGCACCCAGGGTCGGCGGTATCACACCGTTCCTGAAAGTGGCGGCCATGGCCGAACAGGCCGGGGTGATGATGGCCCCGCACTTTGCCATGGAACTGCACGTGCACCTGGCCGCGACGTACCCGACCGAGCCGTGGGTGGAGCATTTCGAGTGGCTGGAGCCGCTGTTCAACGAACGCCTGGAAACCCGCGAAGGCCGTATGCTGGTGCCGACCCGCCCAGGCCTGGGCCTGTCGCTGAGCGAGCAGGTCAAGGCCTGGACCGCGCAAACGGTCGAGATCGGCAAGCGGCCGTAATGCTCGTCAAAGCTTCATACCCACCGCCAGCCGGTTGAAGGCATTCATCAGCGACACGGCCAGGGTCAGGTCGCTGATTTCAGCATTGGAAAAGTGTGCCTGCAACGGTTCGTACAGCTCATCGGGCGCGCCTTTGTCGCTGACATGCGTCAGCGTTTCGGCCCAGGCCAGGGCCGCACGCTCACGCGCATCGAACAGTTCGCTGATGCGCCAGCCGGCCAGGCAATCGAGCTTTTCCTGCGGCACTTCGCATTCGCGCAGGGTTTGCGAATGCTTGCCCAGGCAGAATGCGCAGCCATTGATTTGCGAGACGCGCAAGAACACCAGTTCCAGCAGCGGCAGGCCGAGCGGGCCTTCGGTCAGCGCCTTGTTGGTGGCCAGCAGGCCTTGATAGGCAGCGGGCGACAGGGACGGAAATGGCAGTCTGAGTTGGCTCATGATGAAGCTCCTGTAGGCAAACAGATAAGGTCACGAAGCAGCGGCTCCAGCGCCAGCCGTGCGCGCGCATCGCTGAGTGCGCGGTCGACGGCTGTATCGCCGAAGACCAGGCCTTGTAGATAGCTGAAGTGCAGGTCGAACAAGCCAAGGGTATTGAGTACGTGGCGCAGGTAGGACGTCAGAAAGTCCGGCTGCCGCGCCCGCTCGCCCTGATGAAAACCGCCGGAGCCGACCAGCACATACACCGGCCGATCACGCAGCAAACCAGTCTTGCCTTCGGCACCGGCGCTGAAGGTGCGGTGGATGCGCAGCACATAATCGATCCACAGCTTGAGCGCCGCTGGCACAGTGAAGTTGTGCATCGGCGTGGCGATCAACAGCACATCGCTGCTTTCCAGCTCACGAACCAGTTGCTCGGACATCTCGAACACCGGCGCCTCGAATGGCGTGACGGTGGTCAGGGCGCGGGCGTAATCGAGGTTCAGCGGCGGCAATGGCTGCGCGCCCAGATCACGTTCGATCAACTCAAGACCCGGTTGCTGCTGGCGCAAAGTGGCGACCAGCTCCAGTGCCAGACACTGGGCATGGGACGCCTGGCCTTGCGGGCTGGCATTGATCAGCAGGACCTTGTTCATGCCGTGCTCCCTGTGGATAACCGTTCAGTGAAGTGCATGCCATGGGCCAGCAGGCCCTGACGAAAATAGAAACGCTGGGCCAATGGCATGTGCAGGCCGGTGTCCAGCACCAAGTGCTCGCAACCGCGCTGCCGGGCCTGTTCGCGCACGGCATTGAGCAACTGTGCGCCCAGGCCACTGCGTTGCAGGCCGGGGCTGATCACCAGGTCGTCGACATAGATAAAGCGGCCATACAGCAGGTTTTCCAGTTCGCGGTAGCCGGCCAGGCCGACGACGCGCTCACCGTCGCGCACGGCCAGCAAGCGATAACCCTGTTCGGCCTGACGCAGCAGTTGTGCGGTGTAAGCCTCGACACTGGGCAGATTCGGGCGCAGCACGCGCATCAGTTCGAAACTGGCCGCCAGGTCTTGCCGGTTGTCGAGGTGCAGGAAGGTGTAGGACATAAGGTGGTCCGCCGTGAACAGATGGCTCACTTTAGGCCGCCAATGACCTAAGCTACAGGGCCAAAAAATGCATAAATGACCAGGCCATGTTGATCCCCTTCGAGCTTGACCGCGACCAGCCGGCGCCGATGTATCGCCAGCTTTACCAGCGCTTTCGCGAATCCATTGCCGATGGCCGCCTGCGTCCCGGCGACCGGGTGCCGGCCGTGCGCGCCCTGGCGGCGGAACTGAACCTGTCGCGCGGCACCGTGGAGGCGGCTTATCAGTTGCTGATCGGCGAAGGGTATCTGCTCGCTCGCGGCGCCGCCGGCACCATTGTCACGCCGCAATTACCGGCCGTTGCTGCACAGGTGCCGGTCGTGCGCAGCGTTGCCGAGACCTTCGCGTCCAGCCATCGCGGCACGCTGCCGAACGCCTTGCAGATGGGCCTGCCGGCGCTGGATGCCTTTCCGCGCAAGCTCTGGACCCGACTGGCCGGGCGTCAGTTGCGCCAGGCCGGGCTTGAAGGGCTGGTGTATCCCGACCCGCAAGGTTATGCGCCACTACGTGCAGCGATTGCGACTTATCTGGGGATTTCTCGCGGGATCACCTGCCGGGCCGAACAGGTCTTCGTCTGCGCCGGTTATCGTGCCTGCCTGGACTTGATCGGCCACACGCTGCTGCAACCCGGTGACCACTGCTGGCTGGAGGAGCCCGGCTATTTCATGGCCAGAAATGCCCTGCTGGAGGCCGGCGCGCAGCTGGTGCCGGTGCCGGTGGATGGACAGGGCCTGGACGTCGAGCAAGGCATCCGGCGCGCCCCGTACGCCCGCTTTGCCGTGGTCACCCCCACCCACCAGAGCCCGCTGGGCGTGTCGCTGTCATTGCCACGCCGGCTGGCGCTACTGGACTGGGCCACGCGCAATAACAGCTGGATCATCGAAGACGACTACGACAGCGAATACCGCTATCAGGGCAAACCGCTGCCCGCGCTCAAGAGCCTCGACCAGCAGGGCCGCGTGCTCTACACCGGGACCTTCAGCAAGGTGCTGTTCCCCGGCCTGCGCCTGGCCTATCTGGTAGTGCCCGCCGAACAGAGTCACGCCTTCGCCCGCCAGGCCGACCGGCTGCACAACCATTGCCCGCAGCTGCTACAGGCCACTGTCACAGCCTTTCTTAACGAAGGGCATTTTGCCCGGCACCTGAACAAGATGCGCAACCTGTATGCGCGAAGGCGTCAGTGGCTGGTCGAGGCGCTGCAACAGGCGTTCGGCGAACGCTTGCAGATCAACCCGCAGGCTGGCGGCATGCATGTGCTGGCCGGAATGGTCGAGGGTGACGACATTGAATTCACCCGCCGCGCCAAGGCGCTGGGGATATCGATAGAGCCGCTGTCGCAGTGGTATCTGGGGGATACGCGCCGACAGGGGCTGGTGATGGGGTTTACCAATGTGGCCAGTGCCGAACAGGCGTCGGAGGTGGCACAGCGATTGGTGGCGATTGAGTAAGCCAAATACAGCTCCGTGCAACCGAGATGCAATCGAACCTCATGCGAGTCGAGGCTCATCAAATCGATGATATTCTTGCCCCCTTATAAATTATTGAAAGTCGATCTATGACCATGGAAGTCATCAGGGTCAGGGAAGCATCAGGACAAACCATGTGGTTTGATCCGGATTTGCCGGATCTACGTTATCTCGCACGCGAGCTACGATCACCTGCCATAGAAGAACTACAACGGGCTGACGATGCACAAGGGGCATTGCTGATCCTGCTTGAGCATTTCGGCATGACAGATCCAGTGCTCGCCGCTGTTACGATTACGACGCCCACTGGCCCCGTGCTGGTTCCACGTACCAGCCTGCCGCACATCATTGAGAAACGACCTGATTCACGTGAGCGATACGTGCGCCATGCCATAGACTCGCTGAGCGGGCCGCTGGAAGTGTGGAAAGTGGCCTATACCAACGGCGGCTATCGCCTAGCGTTCATCAACGCCTATGAGGCAAAGAACGATATGTTGGTTATCGTCGACATCCAGGGCGATCACATCCTTTGGAATTTCATGCATGGTCCCTCAAAAACGATGAATCGTCATCGTCAGGGAGAACTGCTGTATCGCCGTTACGAAATTGAGGGCAAAGAAAAAGGGCAGCTATGAGGCTGCCCTTAAAGGTTTTGAATCCTGATATTAGCATCCTCAGGAAATGGGATGAGAGGTCTCACCACCACCGATTTTGCAGAATCGCCGGGGTACCTACGTCAGTCATTACCCTGCAAGGTCACTGATTTCGCGCTCTGCCATCATTTTTGAGCAAAGCTGCCAAGTGCGTCAACCACTTATTACGTTAATCAACGCATATTTATTCCAATTTAGACCGCCATCGGCGCGGTCAGTGGCGCGTGGTGCTGATAGCCCTCAAGGCTGAAGTCCGACGGCTCGATCAGTTCCAGCCACTCCGGCTGGTAAACACCGGTCTTGGCAAACTCTGGCACGCGATCTGAAATCACCAGTTTCGGCGACGGGTACGGCTCGCGGGTCATCTGTTCGTTGAGCATGTCCAGGTGGTTTTCATACACATGGGCATCGCCGATGAAGTAGGTGAACCAGCGTGGCGTGTAGCCGGTCAGGCGGCCGATCAGGCTCAGCAAGGCGGCGCCTTCGGTGAGGTTGAAGGGTGTGCCCAGGCCCAGGTCGTTGGAACGGATGTACAAGGTCAGGGAAATTTCCCGGGTCTGCGGGTTGGGGTGCAGCTGGTACAGCAGGTGGCACGGCGGCAGGGCCATTTCGTCGAGCTGGGCGCAGTTCCAGCCGTGGAACAGAATACGGCGGCTGCCGGGGTCGTTGATGATGGTGTCGACGCACTGGCGAATCTGGTCGATGGCCTTGTACAGCACCACAAAGGCCTGGCCGTCTTCTTCGGACTCGGCGATCTGCCGGTAGCCCTGAGCCAGGGTGCGCTCGATGGCGGCCTGGTTGCTGGCCGGGATGCGTTTGTACGCCGGCCACTTGCGCCATTGCACGCCGTAGATCTCGCCCAGGTCATCTTCGCCCTGACGGAACGGGTTGTTCAGCCACTGGGCGTTTTCGTTGGCGTTCTGGTCCCAGACCTTGCAGCCCAGCGCGCGAAACTCGGCCGCGTTGTTGACCCCGCGCAGAAAGCCGACCATCTCGCCGATGGCCGATTTGAACGCCATGCGCCGGGTGGTGATAGCCGGAAAGCCTTCCTGCAGGTCGTAGCGCAGCATGGCGCCGGGGAAACTGATGGTGTTCACCCCGGTGCGGTTGGCCTGCAAGGTTCCGTGCTTGATCACATGGGCGACCAGTTCCAGATATTGCTTCATAAATCACCTGCTTCGTTGAACGCGCCGGGCTTGTGGCCCGGCGTTTCAGAATTAAGCCGCTGCCTTGTTGGCGACCGGCGCGCGTTTGTAGGCCAGCCAGATCAGCGCCAGACCCGCAATGATCATCGGCAGGCTGAGAATCTGGCCCATGGTGACCCAGCCCCAGGCCAGGTAACCCAGTTGCGCATCGGGCACCCGCACGAATTCGACGATAAAGCGGAAGATGCCGTAAAACAGCGCAAACATCCCGGACACGGCCATGGTCGGACGCGGTTTACGTGCGAACAGGTTGAGGATGATGAACAGCGCCACGCCTTCCAGTGCGAACTGATACAGCTGCGAAGGATGCCGCGCCAGTTGCGACGGGTCGCTGAACGGCGGGAAGACCATCGCCCAGGGCACATCGCTCGGCTTGCCCCACAGTTCGGCGTTGATGAAGTTACCGATGCGGCCCGCACCCAGGCCGATCGGCACCAGCGGGGCAACAAAGTCCATGATCTGGAAGAAGCTCTTGCCGTTGCGCCGGCCGAACCACCAGGCGGCGAGCATTACGCCGACAAAGCCACCGTGGAAGGCCATACCGCCCTTCCAGACTTCAAAGATCAGCAACGGGTTGGCCAGATAAGCGGCCAGGTCGTAGAACAATACATAGCCCAGGCGTCCACCGACGATGACGCCCATGGCCAGCCAGAAGATCAGGTCGGAGAGTTTTTCTTTGGTCCAGGTCGGATCAAAGCTGTTCAAACGGCGCGAGGCCAGCCACCAGGCGCCTCCGATACCGACCAGATACATCAGGCCGTACCAGTGAATTTGCAGCGGGCCGAGGGAAACCGCTACCGGGTCAATCTGCGGGTAAGGCAGCATTGCGACTCCTTAATGGGATGCCTGTACGGCAACGTGATCAGCGGCGCATGTTACCGGAGCGGGGCGTGGCGCTCTAGCCGCGACTGACCGAAGATAGGCAGAGTTCATGTTCTAAAGGAGTACCCCATGTGTCTGATCGTGTTCGCCTGGCGCCCTGGGCACCCGCAGCCATTGATCGTAGCGGCCAATCGTGACGAATTTTATGCCCGCCCGTCACAGGCCCTGGCGCAGTGGCCGGATGCACCACAGGTGTATGCCGGGCGCGATCTTGAGGCCGGTGGCACCTGGCTGGGGGTGACGGCCAGCGGGCGCTTTGCGGCGCTGACCAATATTCGTGACCCTGCACAATCGCCGGGGTCGCGTTCGCGGGGTGAACTGGTAGCGGCCTTTCTGGCCGGCGAGCAGTCGCCTGAAGCGTATATGAGCGAGGTGGCAGAGCGTGCGCAGCAATACACTGGCTTCAACCTGCTGCTGGGCGTTCCGGGTGCGCTGTATTACCTGAGTTCGCGTGAAGCGCTGCCGAGGCGTCTTGCAGAAGGCGTCTATGGATTATCCAACGCCGGCCTCGATACACCCTGGCCGAAACTGCGCAGGGCCCGCACTGCATTGGCGGCGCAGATCATTGACCCGCAGCCGCTGGCATTGCTGGAACTGTTGAGCGATGGCGAGCAGGCAGCGGTTGGCGAGTTGCCCGATACCGGCGTGGGCCTGACGACCGAGACGTTGTTATCGAGTGTGTTCATTGCCAGCGCAAATTACGGCACGCGGGCCAGCACGGCGCTGATTGTCGAGGCTGGCGGGCGCCAACGGATGATCGAGCGCAGTTTCGGGGTAAACGGTGTGCCGTTGGGCGAGGTTGTGTTGGATATTCGAGATTTTCGCGGTTAAAACCGCTCCTACGGATTGATGTCGATCAGTTAAGGACAACACGGTCCCGTAGGAGGCAGCTCTGCTGGCGATTGAGCGCAAAGCGCTCACAGAAATCGTCGAAATGCTGCAAATCTACGACTGCTGCGCAGCCGATCGCGGCTAAAGCCGCTCCTACGGCAAGTGATGTTTGCTGCGCGACAGCGCGGCGCCAAGTCGGCGAGTGATCTCCCACGGATGCACACGTCGTAGGGGCGGCCGGGCGGCAATCCGCTTTAACCACGAAGACGCAAATCAATGCCCTTTCACAGACCCCGGATTGAGCATGCGCGCCAGCCCCAGGTTGCGCAGGGCCAGTTGCAGCGAGCTGCTGATGACTTGCGGGTTGTCGTTGGTCATCAACTGGGCGAGCAAATCCTTAGCCATGCTCAGTTTGACCTGACGCAGCATCCACTTCACTTTCGGCAGGTTGGTGGCGTTCATCGACAGGCTGTCGAAGCCCATCGCCATCAATAGCACGGCAGCGGCCGGGTCGCCGGCCATTTCGCCACAAATGCTGATCGGCTTGCCTTCGGCATGCGCATCGCGCACCACGCTTTGCAGGGCTTGCAGCACGGCCGGGTGCAGATAGTCATACAGGTCGGCAACCCGCGGGTTGTTGCGGTCGACCGCCAGCAGGTATTGGGTCAGGTCGTTGGAGCCCACCGACAAAAAGTCCACCTGGCGGGCCAGGTCGCGGGCCTGATAGACCGCTGCCGGGACTTCGATCATGACGCCGACCGGCGGCATCGGCACATCGGCGCCTTCGTCGCGCACTTCGCCCCAGGCACGGTGGATCAGGTGCAAGGCCTCTTCGACCTCGTGGGTGCTGGAGATCATCGGCAGCAGGATGCGCAGGTTATTCAGGCCTTCGCTGGCCTTGAGCATGGCGCGGGTCTGGACCAGGAAGATTTCCGGGTGGTCGAGGGTCACGCGAATGCCGCGCCAGCCCAGGAACGGGTTTTCTTCCTTGATCGGGAAATAAGACAGCGCCTTGTCACCGCCGATGTCGAGGCTGCGCATGGTCACCGGCAACGGGTGGAAGGCAGATAACTGTTCGCGGTAGATGGCCAGCTGTTCCTTTTCACTGGGGAAGCGCTGGTTGATCATGAACGGCACTTCAGTGCGGTACAGCCCGACCCCCTCGGCACCACGCTGCTGGGCGCGGGCCACGTCGGCCAGCAGGCCGGTGTTGACCCACATCGGCATGCGATGGCCGTCCAGCGTGACACACGGCAGTTCGCGCAGGGCATCGAGGTCCTGGGACAGCTGGCGCTCTTCTTCGACCACCACGCTGAACTGCTTGCGCAGGATCTCGCTGGGGTTGGTGTAGACCTCGCCATGATGGCCATCGACGATCAGTTCGATGCCATCGACCTTCGAATACGGGAAATCGACCAGGCCCATGACCGTGGGAATGCCCATGGCGCGGGCCAGGATCGCCACGTGGGAGTTGCCCGAACCCATCACCGACACCAGGCCGACCAGCTTGCCCTCGGGCACTTCGCCGAGCATGACAGGCGACAGTTCTTCGCTAACCAGAATGGTGTTGTCGGGGTAGACCAGGGTTTGCTGCCGGGCCTCTTGCAGGTAGGCCAGCAGGCGGCGGCCCAGGTCCTTGACGTCCGAGGCGCGCTCGCGCAGATAGGCGTCGTCCATCAGTTCGAAACGGTTGACGTGTTCGGTGACCACCGAGCGCAATGCGCCCTGCGCCCATTGGCCGGTCTTGATCACGTTGGTGACTTCGCTGCCCAGCGCCGCATCGTCGAGCATCATCAGGTAGACGTCGAACAGGGCACGTTCTTCGGGGCGCAGCTGGGTGGCGAGCTTCTTGGACAGGTTGCGCATGTCGTTGCGCACACCTTCGAGCGCGTTCTGGAACAGCGCCAGCTCTGCGTCGATATCGGTCACGGTCTTGTCCGGGACCACCTCAAGGTCGGCCGGCGGCAGCATGACCACCGCCACGCCCACGGCAGCGCCAGGGGAGCCGGCGACGCCGACGAACTTGGCTTCCTGGATACCCTTGCCCTGGCGCCCCAGGCCGCGAATGGAGCCGGTTGCTTCGGCGTGGGCAATAACCCCCGCCAGCTGGGCGCTCATGGTCACCAGGAAGGCTTCTTCGCCTTCGTCGAACTGGCGGCGCTCTTTCTGCTGGATGACCAGTACGCCGACCACGCGGCGGTGGTGGATGATCGGGGTACCGAGGAAGGAGGCGTAGCGTTCTTCACCGGTTTCGGCGAAGTAGCGATAACGCGGGTGCGTGGCGGCGTCTTCGAGGTTCAGGGGTTCTTCGCGGGTACCGACCAGGCCGACCAGACCCTCGTTGGGGGCCATGCTGACCTTGCCGATCGAACGCTTGTTGAGGCCTTCGGAGGCCATCAGCACAAAGCGGTTGGTATCGGGGTCAAGCAGGTAGACCGAGCAGACCTGGCTGCCCATGGCCTCCTTGACACGCAACACAATAATGCCCAACGCCGCCTTGAGATCCTTGGCGGAGTTAACTTCCTGGACGATCTTGCGTAGCGTATTGAGCATGGCTCGGGGTCGAACTCCGTGTCAGTCACGCGCCATCAGGCGCGGGGCAAGCTCTTTAAGGGCGCGTCTGTAAACCTCGCGCTTGAATGTCACCACCTGACCCAACGGGTACCAATAGCTGACCCAACGCCAGCCATCGAACTCCGGTTTGCCGGTCAAATCCATCCGCACCCGTTGCTCGTTGGAGATCAGGCGCAGGAGAAACCATTTCTGCTTTTGGCCGATGCACAACGGCTGGCTGTGCGTACGCACCAGGCGTTGCGGCAGACGGTAACGCAACCAGCCCCGGGTACAGGCAAGTATCTGCACGTCCTGGCGCTCAAGACCGACTTCTTCATTCAATTCACGGTACAGCGCGTCTTCCGGCGTTTCCTGAGGGTTGATGCCCCCCTGCGGAAACTGCCAGGCATCTTGGTTGATACGCCGAGCCCACAGGACCTGACCAGAATCGTTTGTCAGAATAATCCCGACATTAGGACGGAAACCATCGGGGTCGATCACGGCAACAACCTCGCAAACGCATGTTGACGCATTGTTCCACAAAGCCCGGTAAACCAGCAACGAGGCTTGTCACCTTATATGCAGTCATGTGAAAAGCTCGTACGCTTGCGCTCTTTTTCAATCTTTTCAGTGAGTAACTGCATGCGCCTGGCCCTGTTCGACCTCGACAACACCCTGCTGGGCGGCGACAGCGATCACGCCTGGGGGGATTACCTGTGCCAGCGCGGCATTCTCGACAGCGTGACCTACAAGGCACGCAACGATGAGTTCTATCAGGATTACCTGGCCGGCACCCTGAACCTGACCGATTACCTGAATTTCAGCCTGGAGATTCTGGGCCGCACCGACATGGCTCAACTGGCGCAATGGCATGACGAGTTCATGCGCGACTGTATCGAACCGATCATCCTGCCCAAGGCGCTGGCGCTGATTGCCAGACATCGCCAGGCCGGCGACAAGCTGGTGGTGATCACCGCCACCAACCGTTTTGTTACCGCACCGATCGTCGAGCGTCTGGGCATCGAAACCTTGCTGGCCACCGAATGCGAAATGCTCGATGGCCGCTACACCGGGCGCACCACCGGCATCCCGTGCTTTCGCGAAGGCAAGGTCACTCGCTTGAATCTATGGCTCGAAGAAAATGCCCACAGTCTGCAAGGCAGCTATTTCTATAGCGACTCGCTCAACGACTTGCCGTTGCTGGAGCAGGTCGACCACCCGGTGGCCGTCGACCCGGACCCGAAACTGCGCGCCGAAGCTGAGCAACGCGGCTGGCCGGTGATCAGCCTGCGCGATTGATTTCAGGCTTCAGCCCGGCCGGACCACCAGCAATACCGCCATCGCGACAAAGCACAGCCCCGCCACGGCGGCCAGCACCTGACTGAAGCGGGCACGGCCAACTGGCGCGAACAGGCGCACCACCAGCCAGGCCCAGGCCGCCAGCCCCAGGGTGTACAGCACGCTGCTGGACAGAATCCAGGTCTGGCCCAGCGACAGCCCCAACTCATGAACCAGCCGCCCGCCGCTGAACGGCAGCACCGCCAGACAGACCGCCATCGCCACCCAGACCCAGCGTTGCGGGCGCTGCAGCAGACGGCTGTGGTTCACCTTGTCGCCTGCGCGCTGGCCCTTGACCAGCCAGGCCGCAAGGCCGATGCCACTGAGCAACAGCGCCAGCAAGGCTGCGATGTGCAAGGTTTTGAGTGCGATGACAAGGTTCATGGTGACGCCCCTTCTGGCCTCAGCCCAAAAACAGACGATACGCCGGATTCTGCGTCTCGTCCCAATGCGGGTAACCGATTTCGTCCAGCGCCTGGCCGACCAGGTGACGCTCTTCTTCCGGCACCACCAGCCCGGCCACCACTCGCGCATCGGCCGCGCCGTGGTTGCGGTAGTGGAACATCGAAATGGTCCAGCGCCCGCCGAGCTTATTGAGGAAATTGAACAGCGCGCCCGGCCGCTCCGGGAACTCGAAACGCAGCACCAGCTCATCGCTGACCCGCTCCGAATGGCCGCCGACCATGTGTCGGATATGCAGCTTGGCCAGTTCGTTATCGGTCAGATCAACCACCGGAAAGCCTTGTTCGGTCAGACTGGCGATCAGGGCGTTGCGCGGATCGCGCTCGGGGTGGGTCTGTACGCCGACGAAAATGTGCGCTTCGCGATCGGTGTGGTAGCGGTAGTTGAACTCGGTGATCTGCCGTTTACCGATGGCCTCGCAGAAGGCCTTGAAGCTGCCCGGCCGCTCGGGGATGGTCACCGCGATGATGGCTTCGCGGCCTTCGCCCAGCTCGGCGCGCTCGGCGACATGGCGCAAACGGTCGAAGTTGACGTTGGCACCGGAATCGATGGCAACAAAGGTCTGACCCTGAACGCCGCGCTGCTCGACGTATTTCTTGATGCCGGCCACACCCAAGGCGCCGGCAGGTTCGGTGATCGAGCGGGTATCGTCGTAGATATCCTTGATCGCGGCGCAGATCTCGTCGCTGCTGACGGTGATCACTTCGTCGACATAATGGCGGCAGACTTCGAAGGTGTGATGGCCAATCTGCGTCACCGCCACGCCATCGGCAAACAGCCCGACCTGACTGAGCACCACGCGCTCGCCGGCTGCCATGGCGGCTTGCAGGCAGTTGGAGTCGTCCGGCTCGACGCCGATGACCTTGACGTCCGGGCGCAGGTATTTGACGTAGGCAGCAATGCCGGCGATCAGGCCGCCACCGCCGACCGGAACAAAGATCGCATCCAGCGGACCCTGGTGCTGGCGCAGGATTTCCATCGCCACCGTGCCCTGGCCGGCGATGGTGTCGGGGTCGTCATAGGGATGGATATAAACCAGGCCCTGCTCGTCGACCAGTTTCAGCGAATGCGCCAGCGCTTCGGGGAAAGAGTCGCCATGCAGCACTACCTGCGCACCGCGCGAACGCACGCCTTCGACCTTGATCTCTGGCGTGGTCTTGGGCATCACGATAGTGGCCTTGATGCCCAGCTCGCGGGCGGCCAGCGCCAGGCCTTGGGCATGGTTGCCGGCAGAAGCCGTGACCACGCCACGTGCCAGTTCCTCGGCCGTCAATTGTGCCAGCTTGTTGTACGCGCCCCGAATCTTGAAGGAGAACACCGGTTGCAGGTCTTCGCGCTTGAGCAGCACCTGATTGCCCAGGCGCTCGGACAACTGGCGGGCGCTCTGCAACGGGGTTTCGATGGCCACGTCGTAGACGCGAGAGGTGAGGATCTTCTTGACGTACTGTTCAAGCATCGTGGCGACATCACTGGCGGAGGGGGCAAGGGCCGAAAGTCTAACCCGCTGTCCGATGCACGACCATACGAATGACAAGGCTTTAGCCGTGAGTCGCCGCTATAATGGCCGCCCTTTTGTATCCCCCGGCACCGTGGAGCCCGCATGACTCAGGATCAACTCAAACAGGCCGTCGCCCAGGCCGCTGTCGACTTCATCCTTCCAAAGCTCGACGACAAGAGCATCGTGGGCGTCGGCACCGGCTCCACCGCCAACTGCTTCATCGATGCCCTGGCCCAACACAAAGGCGCCTTCGACGGCGCAGTCGCCAGCTCCGAAGCCACTGCTGCACGCCTGAAAGGCCATGGCATTCCGGTCTATGAACTCAACACCGTCAGCGACCTGGAGTTCTATGTCGACGGCGCCGACGAAAGCGACGAGCACCTGAACCTGATCAAAGGCGGTGGCGCTGCCCTGACCCGCGAGAAGATCGTTGCCGCCGTGGCCAAGACCTTCATCTGCATCGCCGACGGCAGCAAACTGGTGCCGGTACTGGGCGCGTTCCCGTTGCCGGTCGAAGTCATCCCCATGGCCCGCAGCCATGTCGCCCGCGAACTGGTAAAACTGGGCGGCGACCCGGTCTACCGTGAAGGCGTGCTGACCGACAACGGCAACATCATCCTCGACGTACACAACCTGAGCATCACCAACCCGGTGGAGCTGGAAAGCCAGATCAACGCCATCGTCGGCGTGGTCACCAACGGCCTGTTCGCGGCACGTCCTGCCGACCTGTTGCTGCTGGGCACGGCTGAAGGGGTTAAAACGCTGACGCGTTGATCGCACAGTATCCGAGGCCAAAGCTGGCCCCTGTAGGACCGGCCGGGCGGCGTTCCGCTTTAGTCGGTAACGGTGGCGCTGCGGTTCCCGACTGAAGTCGGTCCTACGGTACTACGGACATCGGGGCCATCCTGTTTTTTGCTCAAGGCCGCTTGAACACATAAAACAGGTTCGGCTCGCTCACCAGATACAGCACCCCGTCGTCATCCATGGCGATACCTTCGGCCTGGGGCACGGTTTTGCTCAGGCCCATCTGGCCTTTTTTCAGCGAGGCGCTGCCCACCGGGCGGCCTTCGGTGTCCAGTTCGAGGATTTGCCGGGACTCGTCGGACAGCGCCAGCAGGTGGCCGCTGCGTTCATCGAATTGCAGGCTCGACAGGTCGCGCACGAAGATGCCGGCATCGCGCTTGCGGTTGGAGATCACCTCCAGGGCATTGGGGGTATCGCTGTTGACCTTCGGAAAGCCGTGCACCTCGATGATCTGCACCGGGTCGCGCTCCTTGGCGACAAACAGGCGCTTGCCCCTGGTGTCGTAGGCCAGCCCTTCGAAGCCCTTGTTGTTGCCGGCATTGAAGTTCAACGTCAGTTGTTCGGCGTTGGCCGCATCGAGCCGCTGGGTGGTGTCGTCGATGTGCACCTGAATCAGCCGCTGGCGGCGCTCGTCGCTGATCACGTAGACCCCGCGACTGATGTATTCCACCGCCTCGGCATCGCCAAAGCCGACCAGCTCGATGCGCCGCAGGATGCGCCCGTCCAGGCTCAGTTCGACCATTTCGGTGTTCTGGTTGGTAACGGTGAACAGGCTTTTGCGATCCGGGTCGTAGCTCAGTGCCGAGACATCGTCTTCCAGCCCTTCGATAACCTGGCCTTCGATGACCACCCGATAATCATCCAGGCCGATGGCAGACGCCGATTGGCTCTGCCAGAACAGTGTCCAGTTGAAGGCGGCACGTTCGACCAGGCGAAACTCGCGAGCGGCGAAATACAGCAGGGCAAGCGACAGCAGTACAACGACAACCAACAGTTGCAGACGAATAAAACGACGCATTCCAGCAGCTCGACACAGGACGGGAGGGCAGCATTAATACCACGCCAATCTGAAGCCAGGCTTAACAATAGCCTTGTGCCATCCCCGTATGAGCAATAAAGAGGCTTTTACTTCTTTTCGAATGCATAGAAAAGGTTGGGTTCGCTGACCATGTACAGCGTGCCCTTCTCATCCATCGCCACGCCTTCGGCCCGCGGAATGGTGTCTTTCAGGCCGTTCACGCCGCCCAGCAGGGTCATGAAGCTGACCTGCCCGCCCTTCTCGTCCACTTCAAGCAACAGGTGCGAATCGGCCGACAGGGCCAGCATGTGCCCGGTACGCGGATCGACCGCCAGCGCCGACAGGTTGCGCATGTCCAGCGCGTCGCTATCGAGGGCCTTTTTCTCGCCCTTGAGCAGCTCGCTGCCGTCGCCGCTCCAGGCAAACAGTTTGGCCGGACGCTCTTCGCCAAGCAGCAATTGCTGGCGCTTCGGGTCCCAGGCAACGCCCTCGAAGCCCTTGTTCTTGTTTGCCGAGGCGCCCAGATCGTATTGACGGGCGTCGGTGATGTGCAGTTGGGTGGTTTGCGCCGTGACCTTGATGATGCTCAGGTTGTGCTGGCGCTCATCGGTGATCGCGATCAGGCCGTCGTTAAGCACCGTCACGCCTTCAGGGTTGCTCCAGCCCAGCAGCGGAATCTTGCGCAGTACATCGCCGGTCAGGCTCAGTTCGACCAGAAACGGATTCTTGCCCATAACCGCGAACAGCGTGCGGGTTTGCGGGTTGTAGGCGATGTCGCTGGCCTCGTCGTCGGCCATGCCCGGCAGGACCTTGGCGTCGATAGTCGCCTTATAGTCGGGCAACCAGACGCTGGCGCTGCGCTCAGCCTTGCTTTCAAACGTTTCCTGCACCAGCAACAGGGCACGATCGTCCCAGTGCATGGCGAATGCCAGGCCATAACCTGCCGCCAGCACCAGTGCCAGCCAGGTGGAGCGGCGCTTTATCCACGGCCGCGAGGGCACAGACAATGCAGGCAGGGTTTGAGAAGGAATGGCCATGTGCACGCTCCTGATCAGGATAGGACAACTTACAGTCGATACCCCGATCCATGGGGCAGGCCAGAATTATCCGGATCAGTTGTGAAAAAAATGCAGTAACCAGAAATAGTTCCCTGCAAAAAGCAAAAAACCGCCCGGTGGTCGGCCTGGGCGGCTTCAGTCAACAGTGCCGGAATCAGCGCACGGTGCTTTCGTAGCGTGCCTGGCCGATCAGTTCCAGGGCGATGCGGTCACCGACTTCGAACGGGCCGACGCCAGCGGGCGTGCCGGTCATGATGATGTCGCCGGCCTGCAACGAGAAGTTGGCCGCCATGTGCTGCAACATCGGCACGATCGGGTTGAGCATCAGGCTGCTGTTGCCGTCCTGCACCACCTTGTCGTTGATGGTCAGGCGAATACCGATGTCGGTCAGGTCCGGGAAGGTGTCTGCCGAAACGAACGGGGCAATCACCGCCGCACCGTCGAAGCACTTGGCCAGTTCCCACGGCAGGCCTTTCTCGCGCAGTTTGGTCTGCACATCGCGCAGGGTCAGGTCCAGGCCCGGTGCAAAGCCGCTGATGGCGTCCAGCACTTCTTCGACAGACGGGTTCTTGCTCAGCGATTTGCCCAGCAGTACCACGATTTCGGCTTCGTAGTGCACGCTGCCACGGTCGGTAGGAATGCTGAAGCTGTCTTCCAGCGGCACGACGCTGCTGCCGGGCTTCATGAACAGCAACGGCTCGGTCGGTACCGGGTTGCCCAGTTCCTTGGCGTGTTCGGCGTAGTTGCGGCCGATGCAGACCACTTTGCCCAGAGGGAAGTGAATATTCGTTCCGTCGACATATTTATGCTGGTAGCTCATGGGGGCTCCTGAGGTCTGGTGAGAGGCCTTCACCCTTGAAGGGCGAAGATTTTGCCGGGGTTCATGATGCCGTTGGGGTCGAACACCGCCTTGACGGCTTTCATGTACTCGATTTCGGCCGGCGAGCGACTGTACGCCAGATAATCGCGCTTGGTCATCCCCACGCCATGCTCGGCGGAAATCGAACCGTTGTACTTCTGCACGATCTCGAACACCCAGGTATTGACCTTGGCACAGGTTTCGAAAAACACCGCGTTATCCATGTGCTCAGGCTTGAGGATGTTCAGGTGCAGGTTGCCATCGCCGATGTGGCCGTACCACAGCACCTCGAAGTCGGGATAGTGTTCGGCGACGATGGCGTCGATTTCAGCCAGAAAGGCCGGCACCTTCGCTACGGTGACCGAGATATCGTTCTTGTACGGGGTGAAGTGCGAGATGGTCTCGGAGATGTATTCGCGCAGCTTCCACAGGTTGCGCAGTTGCTGCTCGCTCTGGCTCATGACGCCGTCGAGCACCCAGCCCTGCTCGACGCAATGCTCGAACGTGGCCAGCGCCTGGTTGGCAATGTCTTCATTGGCCGCTTCGAACTCCAGCAAGGCATAGAACGGACAGGCCGTGTCGAACGGCGCCGGCACATCGCCACGGGCCAGCACCTTGCCCATCGACGAATGAGAAAAGAACTCGAAGGCGGTCAGGTCCAGCTTGCTGTGGAAAGCATGCAGCACCGGCATGATCGACGCAAAGTCGGCTGCGCCCAGCACCATGGCGGTCAGGTTTTTCGGCGCCCGGTCCAGGCGCATGGTGGCTTCGACGACAAAGCCCAGCGTGCCTTCAGCGCCGATGAACAGATGGCGCAGGTCGTAGCCGGTGGCGTTCTTGAGCAAGTCTTTGTTCAGTTCCAGCAAGTCGCCCTTGCCGGTCACCACTTTCAGACCGGCGACCCAATTGCGGGTCATGCCGTAGCGAATGACCTTGATTCCGCCGGCATTGGTACCGATATTGCCGCCAATCTGGCTGGAACCGGACGAGGCGAAGTCGACCGGGTAATACAAACCGTTTTCGGCGGCCAGATCCTGCAACTGCCGGGTGATGACGCCCGGCTGGCAGACCACGGTGCGGTCGGTGAGGTTGATGTCGAGCACCTGGTTCATGGCATCGAACGACACCACCAGTTCGCCGTGAGCCGCGACGGCCGCGGCCGACAGCCCGGTGCGCCCGCCCGAAGGCACCAGCGCCACACGCCGCTCATTGGCCCAGCGCACGATGGCCTGAACATGCTCGACGGTTTTCGGCAAGACGATTGCCAGAGGGGCCGCAGTGTACTGCTTGGTCCAGTCCTTGCCGTAGGTTTCAAGGGAGGCGGGGTCGGTAAGGACTTTGGCGGGCGCGACAAGCGCCGCCAGTTCATCGATCAGGGCACGCTGGGTCATCACTCAACTCTCGCAGATTTCATGGGAATCCTGAGAACCATTCACGTTGTGGAATGGGGTTTCGCGGGGTCGTTATGCTAGCATACGACGCCCAGTTGCCATTATGCGACGCGCCCTTGGCGGGTCCATCCATGGCCGATGCCCTTCATGCCATTTTTTCGGGATACAGGTTTACGCAGATGAGCAAGACTTCCCTCGACAAGAGCAAGATCAAGTTCCTTCTTCTCGAAGGTGTCCACCAGTCCGCAGTCGACGTACTCAAAGCCGCTGGTTACACCAGTATCGAGTACCACACCAAGTCGCTGCCGGAAGCCGAGCTCAAGGAAAAGATCGCCGATGCCCACTTCATCGGTATCCGCTCGCGCACCCAACTGACCGAAGAACTCTTCGATTGCGCGAAAAAACTGGTCGCGGTGGGTTGCTTCTGCATCGGCACCAACCAGGTCGACCTGGGCGCAGCGCGCGAGCGCGGTATTGCGGTGTTCAACGCGCCGTACTCCAACACCCGTTCGGTGGCCGAGCTGGTGCTGGCCGAAGCCATCCTGCTGCTGCGCGGCATCCCTGAAAAGAACGCTTCGTGCCACCGTGGCGGCTGGATCAAGAGCGCGGCCAACTCCTTCGAAATCCGTGGCAAGAAGCTGGGCATCATTGGCTACGGCTCGATCGGTACGCAATTGTCGGTCCTGGCCGAAGGCCTGGGCATGCAGGTGTATTTCTACGACACCGTGACCAAGCTGCCGCTGGGCAACGCCACTCAGGTCGGCAACCTGCACGAACTGCTGGGCATGTCGGACATCGTCACCCTGCACGTACCGGAAACCGCAGCCACCCAGTGGATGATCGGCGAGAAAGAAATCCGCGCCATCAAGAAAGGCGGCATTCTGATCAACGCTGCTCGCGGCACCGTGGTCGAGCTGGACGCTCTGGCTGACGCCATCAAGGACAAACACCTGATCGGCGCCGCCATCGACGTGTTCCCGGTCGAGCCACGCTCGAACGACGACATCTTCGAGAGCCCGCTGCGTGGCCTGGACAACGTGATCCTGACCCCGCACATCGGTGGTTCGACCGCCGAAGCACAGGCCAACATTGGCCTGGAAGTCGCCGAGAAGCTGGTCAAGTACAGCGACAACGGTACCTCGGTGTCGTCGGTCAACTTCCCTGAAGTGGCCCTGCCGGCTCACCCGGGCAAGCACCGCCTGCTGCACATCCACGAAAACATTCCGGGCGTGCTCAGCGAGATCAACAAGGTCTTCGCCGAAAACGGCATCAACATCTCCGGTCAGTTCCTGCAGACCAACGAGAAAGTTGGCTACGTGGTCATCGACGTCGATGCCGAGTACTCGGACCTGGCGCAGGAAAAACTGCAACAGGTCAAAGGCACCATCCGTAGCCGCGTACTGTTCTAAGCAACGCTGCGATACTTAAAAAGGAGACCTTCGGGTCTCCTTTTTTGTGGGCGCGCGGCGACCGTAGGACCGACCGGGCGGCGCACCGCTTTAGTCGGGAACCGCAGCGCCATCGTTCCCGGCTGAAGCCGGTCCTACAGCAGTTGCTACGGAGAAAGTATGATTATTTACAAATCAGCCAGCACATCATCACCACGACGACGGAACCAGCCGGTCAATGAAAGCCGGTCGCGGCTGGCCGGCAAGACTTCGTGGGGCACTTCGCCGGAAAGAAACACCACAAGACTTCCGCCGACCGGGTCCACGTCATACGCCCTGTCGTTGTCCAGGTACATGCGCAACTGGCCGCCCTGCTCCGTCTGCCAGTTGTCATTGAGGTACAGCACCGCCGAGACCATGCGCTTGTCGTCGTCGCGAAAGCGGTCGAGGTGGCGCCGGTAAAACGCACCCGGCGGGTATTGCGCAAAATGGCTCTCGAAGTCTTCCAGCCCCAGAAACAGACCGCGATTGAGCGCCATGCGCAGGCTGTCCATGATCGACAGGTACTGGTCGCAAACACCCGCCTGGCCCGGCTCCAGCCACTGGATGCGGTCGCCACGCACCGCTTCGCGCACCTCTTGTGCGGCGCCACGGCCAACCGCTGCGGGCTCAAGCTCACCGGCAGCCGCACGAAGGCGGCACTCTGCCGCCAACTCGAAGGTCAGAGCATCAGGCACAAAGAGATTCTGCTTTGACCAGCCCTGGGCAACCAGGTCGTCAACGATACGCAGCAACACAGGATGATCAGGGGTCATTTGCATGGCGTGCATAGTATCCACAAGCCTTGTTAACCGATAGCAGCGCCTGCGCGGACAAACAGCTTTTTGATACAGGCAGTCACAACTCGACAAATCCCCGCCAACAACCGGACAATAGCGGCCTGCCGACAGGAGTACCGAATGCGTCGTTTGTGTGTTGTGTTGTTGATGTTGTGCGCGCTACCTGCCTGGGCAGACGGCTTCGACCAGTTATACAAGGCTGCCGGCTGGCAACAGCAACGGGCGCATTTCAATGATGCCCTTAAAGCGGCGCAGCAGCGCTATAGCGCCAACCTGCCGCCTGCGGTGTTTCAGGCACTGGTCAACAACAGCAATCAGCGTTTTGCCCCGGCGGCTGTCGATCAGCGGGCCGAACAGCGCCTGCGTGAAACGCTCAACGACCCGGCCCCTGCGCTGCGCTTTTTCCAGTCGCCGCTGGGGCGCAAGATCGTCAATGCCGAACTGACCGCGACCCGTGCCGATCAGTTGGCCAAACACACCCAGGGCTTGCCGGTCATCGAGGCCGACGCGAGCCGTCAGTTGCTGATCGGCCATCTGGCCCAGGCGCTGCCGGCCAAACAGGCCGGCGCCGAAGTCAGCCTGGCCCTGGCCGGTGTGGCCGCCGACAGCCTGAGCCAGATGATTCCCGGCCTGCTGGGCGGCGGGCAGGCGCAGGGCATGCTTGAAGGCCAGCGCGAACGGCTGATGAGCCAGATTCAGGCAGACCTCAACAACACCTTGCTGTACGTGTACCGCGACCTGTCGGACCCGGAGCTGGAAGAGTTCGCAAGCTTTGCCGAGTCGGCCGAAGGCCGTGCGTATTACCAGGCCGCCTTGGCGGCGATTCGTGCAGGCCTGGCGGTCGGGCAGAGCAATTCGAGCCTGGCGCCTTAACCGATCCGTCCATTCAGAAACTCGAAATACCGCGCACGCAGTTCCGGGATTTCGTTGGCCAGGTGATGCCGGGCTTCGCGCAGCATCAGGACCTGCGGTTCGTGGAACTTGTCGTTGAGCACGCCCAGATTGTGGCTCCAGTCCACCGTCATGTCCGACTCGCCCTGCACGATCAGCGGCGTTCGCGTGCTGCGCGGGGCGTTTTCGATGTGCACGATCCAGCGCGCCAGCGCACCGACCCAGGCGGTTGGCAGACGCTTGGGCTGCAACGGGTCGGCAAGCAAAAACGGCAAAAACGCCGGCGCATTGGAGTTTTCCGTGAAGCGCCGGGCAATCCCGCTGACAAACGGACGCAGCAGGTAATAGCTGGCTTTCGACCAGCCCCAGGCCCGTGGCCGCACCAGCGGCGACAGCAGAATCACCTGGCCTTGCGCCGGGCTGTCGGCGCCGCGATGCAGCACATGGTCGACCACGATCGCACCGCCCGTGCTCTGCCCGCACAAATGCCAGGGTTGCGGTAGCTTCAAGGCTTCGGCCTCGACCAACAGGCGTTGCAGCACGGTCTGGTATTCGGCGAAATCACCGATGCTGGCGCGGCTGCCGCTGGACAGGCCGTGCCCCGGAAGGTCACAGGAAATCACCGCAAAATGTTGCGCCAGCGCCCACTCGACGACGTGCCGGTACAAGCCCATGTGGTCATAGAAGCCGTGCATCAGAATCAACGTCGCTACCGGCCGCTCGGGCAACCAGACCTGACCGACGATCTCGTAGCCGGCCACGTCCAGGCGTCCCAGCCAGCTACGCACGACGTGTTCGCCGCCCAGCGCGCCAAGTCCGTAGAAGCGCTGATAGGTCTGGCCATCGGGCGACAGCGCGTCACTGCCACTCAGCGGTGGCAGGCTGGCGCGTAAGTGCTCGGAGTTGAAGGTGTCGGACATAAGGCATCCACAGGTTTCAGGTAACACAGGCTAACGATATTCTTCTGTCTGCTTGAGGCTGGCAAGTCGCCCGCGCCCTTACCGAGATATTGAATGAAACGTCGTCTGATCATTGCCGCCCTGACGCTCGGCATTCTTGTCGCCCTGATCGCCGCCGGCGCGGCCTGGTATGTGCACAGCAAACAACCGCTGCGCCAGGGCGAACTGACGCTTGAGGGTTTGCAGGCGCCAGTCAGCGTGCGTTACGACGAGCGTGGCGTGCCGCACATTCGCGCTGAAAATCAGGCCGATCTGTACCGTGCGCTGGGCTATGTGCATGCCCAGGATCGCTTGTTCCAGATGGAAATGCTCCGGCGCCTGGCACGCGGCGAACTGGCCGAAGTGCTCGGCCCCAAGCTGGTCGACACCGACAAGCTGTTTCGCAGCCTGCGCATTCGCGAGCACGCCGACGCCTATGTCGCCCGTCAGGATCGCAGCACGCCCAGTTGGCAAGCGCTACAAAGCTATCTGGACGGCATCAACCAGTACCAGCAGCACAACCCGCGCCCGCTGGAATTCGACCTGCTGGGCATTACGCCGCGCCCGTTCACGGCCGAAGACACCCTGAGCGTCGGCGGCTATCTGGCCTACAGCTTTGCGGCGGCGTTTCGTACCGAGCCGTTGTTGACCTATGTGCGCGACGAACTGGGCGCCGATTACCTCAAGGTTTTCGATCTGGACTGGCACTCCGACGGCCTCCTCGGCGGCCCGCCGGCCCTCAGCCAGGCCGACTGGCAAGGCCTGGGCGCGCTGGCACACCTGAGCCATCAGGCGTTGCAGGACGCCGGCTTGCCGCAGTTCGAAGGCAGTAACGCCTGGGCCATCGACGGTAGCCGTACGCGCAGTGGCAAACCGCTGCTGGCCGGTGATCCGCATATCCGCTTTTCAGTACCGGCGGTGTGGTACGAAGCGCATCTGTCGGCACCGGACTTTGAGCTGTACGGCCATTATCAGGCCCTCAACCCATTCGCGTTTCTGGGGCATAACCGCGATTTCGGCTGGAGCCTGACCATGTTCCAGAACGACGACCTGGACCTGATCGCCGAAAAAACCAACCCCGTCAACCCCGAGCAGGTCTGGTATCAGGGCCGCTGGGTCGACATGACCCGCAGCGAACAGCAAATACTGGTCAAGGGCCAGGCGCCGGTCACCCTGACGCTGCGCCGCTCGCCGCACGGGCCGATCATCAACGATGCCTTGGGCCGTAACGCCAGCAACACGCCAATTGCCATGTGGTGGGCGTTTCTGGAAACGGACAACCCGTTGCTCGACGGCTTCTACGAGGCCAATCGCGCCGATACGCTGGGCAAGATGCGCCATGCTGCCGAAAAGATTCAGGCGCCGGGGCTCAATATTGTCTGGGCCAGCGCGCGCGGCGATATCGGCTGGTGGGCGACCGGCCAGTTGCCGATTCGTCCGGTTGGGGTCAACCCGAACTTTATTCTCGATGGCAGCACCGATCAGGCCGACAAAGCGGGCTTTCACCCGTTCAGCGCCAACCCGCAGGAAGAAAACCCGGCGCGCGGCTATATTCTTTCGGCCAATTTCCAGCCGCTGTCGCCGGCCGGCATCGAGATTGCTGGCTACTACAACCCGCCCGAACGCGGCCAGCAGCTTGACCGCCAGTTACGCGATCCGGCGATCAAATGGGATGTGCCATCGAGCAAGGCGCTGCAACTGGACACCGGCACCGATTACGCACGGAGCATTCTCAGGCCGTTGCTGCCGGTGCTGCGTCAGGTGGTCAGTGACCATGGCGAACAGCAGTTGCTTGAGAAAATGGCCGACTGGCGAGGCGATTACCCGCTGGACTCGGTCTCGGCCACGCTGTTCAACCAGTTCCTGTTTGCACTGACCGAAAAGACCTTCAAGGATGAGCTGGGCGACGCGCTGTTCGACACCTTGCTGTCGACCCGGGTATTCGATTCGGCGCTGCCGCGCCTGGCCGCCGATGAGGACTCGCCGTGGTGGAACAATCGTGGCTCGCTGCTGAGCGAAACCCGTACCGATATCGTCAGGGCCGCGTGGCGCGCCAGCATCAGCCACCTCACCGCGCTATATGGCCCGGACCCGAAGCAATGGCAGTGGGGCAAGGCCCATCCGCTGACCCATGCGCACCCCTTGGGCGCACAAAAGCCGCTGGACTGGCTGCTGAACGTCGGCCCGTTTGCGGCACCGGGCACGCATGAAGTGCCGAACAACCTGTCGTCACGCCTGAGCCCTGCGCCATGGCCGGTGGGCTACGGCCCCTCGACCCGGCGCCTGATCGACTTTGCCGACCCGGAACATGCGCTGGGCATCAACCCGGTCGGCCAGAGCGGCGTGCCGTTTGACCGGCATTATGCCGATCAGGCGCAGGCGTATATTCGCGGTGACTATGTGCCGCAGCACCTGAACGAAGCCGATGTAGCGGCGCACAGTCAGGGAGAGTTGCGGTTGGTGCCTGGCAGGTAGGGTTTACGCACGCTTCAACAGATCCAGTGCCACGTCGACGATCATGTCTTCCTGGCCGCCGACCATCCGCCGCTTACCCAGCTCGACGAGGATGTCCACGGTCTTGAGCCCGTAACGCGCCGCCGCTGCTTCGGCATGGCGCAGAAAGCTTGAGTACACGCCGGCATAGCCCAGCGCCAGCGATTCGCGGTCGACCCGCACCGGGCGGTCCTGCAACGGCCGCACGATGTCGTCGGCAGCATCCATTAGCGTGTAAAGATCAGTGCCGTGGTTCCAGCCCAGGCGGTCGATGGCGGCGATGAGCACCTCCAGCGGCGCATTGCCGGCGCCGGCGCCCATGCCGGCGAGACTGGCGTCGATGCGGTCGCAACCCTCTTCCACCGCGACAATCGAGTTGGCCACGCCCAACGACAGGTTGTGGTGCGCGTGCATGCCGGTTTCGGTCTCGGGCTTGAGCACCGCCTTGAATGCCCGGAAGCGCTCGCGCACATCCTGCATGCTCATCGCGCCGCCCGAGTCGGCCATGTACACGCACGTGGCGCCGTAGCTTTCCATCAAGCGTGCCTGCGCCGCCAACTGCTCGGGCGCGATCATGTGGCTCATCATCAGAAAGCCCACGGTGTCCATGCCCAGCTCGCGGGCATATTCAATGTGCTGTTTCGAGACATCGGCCTCGGTGCAATGCGTGGCCACCCGCACCACGCGAGCGCCGGCGTCATAGGCGGCCTTGAGGTCGTGCACCGTGCCGATGCCCGGCAGCAGCAAGGTGGTGATCCGCGCATGGCTGATGACATCGGCCACCGCTTCGATCCACTCAAGGTCCGAGTGGGCGGCAAAACCATAGTTGAAGCTGGAGCCTTGCAGGCCGTCGCCATGCGCGACTTCGATGCTGTCGACCTTGGCGCGGTCCAGCGCCCGGGCGATGTCCTGGACGTTCTGGATCGAATATTGGTGACGCACGGCATGGCTGCCGTCACGCAGGGTCACGTCGGAGATATAGAGTTTCTTGGCCGGATCAAACGTCATTGCGAGGCTCCTTGGCGTTCAGCATCGACTGCGCCATGCGCTCGGCGGTGGCCAGGGCGGCGGAGGTCATGATGTCGAGGTTGCCGGCATAGGCTGGCAGGTAATGGGCGGCGCCTTCGACTTCGAGAAACACCGAGGTCTTGAGCCCGGAAAACCGGCCCAGCCCTGGAATATTCAGCGGCGCGTGCTCGGGAATCACCTCGAATTGCACGCGCTGCTTGAGCCGATAGCCCGGCACATAGGCGTGCACGGCCGCGACCATCTCTTCGATGGAGGCTTCGATCAGATGTTGATCAGCCGCCTCGGACAACACAAACACCGTGTCGCGCATCATTGGCGGCGGTTCGGCCGGGTTCATGACGATGATCGCCTTGCCCTTGCCCGCGCCGCCAATCGCCTCAATGGCGCGCGAGGTGGTTTCGGTGAATTCATCGATATTGGCACGGGTGCCGGGGCCGGCGGATTTGCTGGCAATCGAGGCGACGATTTCGGCGTAATGCACCCTGGCCACCCGCGACACCGCCGCGACGATGGGAATGGTCGCCTGGCCGCCGCAGGTCACCATGTTCACGTTCAACTGGTCGAGGTTCTGCTCAAGGTTGGCGACCGGCACACAATACGGGCCGATGGCCGCCGGCGTCAGGTCGATCAGGCGGATGCCCGGCTTGACCGAGCGCAGCAAAGCGTCGTTTTTGACATGCGCGCCGGCCGAGGTGGCGTCGAAGACAAAATCGATTTCGTCGAACACCGGCAAACGGGTCAGGCCTTCGACGCCTTCGTGGGTGATCGCCACGCCCAGGCGTGCGGCGCGGGCCAGGCCGTCGGAGGCCGGATCGATGCCGACCATCGCGCCCATTTCCAGGTGCCGGGCATTGCGCAGCACCTTGATCATCAAATCGGTGCCGATATTGCCCGAGCCGACAATCGCGACTTTGAGCTTTTTATTCGTATTGGAGGTCATGCAGGTACTCCGGAACGGCGGGCATCCGTGCCCGCCTCAAGGGTCAGGATGGCTGTCCGAGGGCCGCAGCGCGGGCCTGGGATTTCTTTTCCAGCTGGGTGTAGACGATCCAGGTCAGCACGACACCGCTGAGCATCACCAGCGCCAGGAAATACAGCCCCGACGACAACGTGCCGGTGTACTCCTTGAGCGCGCCGATACCGAACGGGCCGATGTAGCCGCCCAGGTTGCCGAACGAGTTGATCAGGGCAATGCCGGCGGCCGCGCTGGCGCCGGACAAAAAGCGCCCCGGCAGCACCCAGAAGATCGCCGTCACCGAGAACAGGCTGAATGCGGTCAGGCACAACGCCGCCAGTTGCCAGCCCGGCATACTCAGCCAGGCACTGAAGAACAGGCCCGTGGCGCCGAGGATGTACAACACGGTGAGGTGGCCGTAACGGTCATTGAGGCGGTCGGAACTGCGCGGGATCAACAGCAGGCCCAGCACACCGAAGATGTAAGGAATCGCCGAGATAAAGCCGGTGGTCAGGTCACTGCCGCCAAACTGATGCACCAGCGTTGGCAACCACAGGCTCAGGCCGTAGGTGCTCAAGGTGCTGGGCAGGTACAGCAACGCCAGCAGCAACACGCGGCGATCGGCCAGGGCGCGCAACGGATTGGTATGGTCGGTCTGGCCATATTCGGCGCGGTCCTTTTCCAGCTCGCCGAGCAGCCACTGCCGGTCGACCTCGGCCAGCCAGCGGGCATCCTTGGGCGTGTCGGGCAAAATCTTCAGGGTCGGCCAGGCCAGCAGCACCGCCGGGATACCAATGAGAATGAACAGCCATTGCCAGCCGGCCAGGCCAAAAATGCCGTTCATGCCCAGTAACCAGCCAGCCAGGGGGCCGGTGACCATCAGCGCAATGGGCTGCGACAGGATAAAGAAACCCAGCACCTTGCCGCGATTGCGTACCGGGAACCAGCGGGTGATGTAGTACAAAACGCCCGGGAAGAAGCCCGCTTCGGCAGCGCCCAACAGAAAGCGCATCACATAAAAGCTGTAGGCGCCCTGCACAAAGGCCATGCCGACGGTGATCAGGCCCCAGGTGATGAGGATGCGGGCAAACCAGCGCCGCGCACCGAACCGCTCCAGCAGCAGATTGCTGGGCACCTCGAAGATGAAATAGCCGATGAAGAACAACCCGGCACCGAAGCCATAAGCCATGTCGCTCAGGCCCAGATCGGCGTTCATGTGCAATTTGGCAAAACCGACGGCGGAGCGGTCGATGAACGCGACCAGGTACAGCAGGATCAGGAACGGAATCAACCTGAGCGTGAGCCTGCGAATGATCCGAGCTTCCGGATTCATAGGTGTTCTCCAATTGTTTTTGTTATGGATTCGTTAGTCATGATTGATCTGACTAATCACCGGCGAACAGCCTGAAAAAGCGGGACCTGCTCACTGATCGAGACAATATAGTAATACTATTTAGCTCGCAACCATTTGAAACGTCCTTCATCTGGTGTATGTTTCGAGCACAGCCTTTAAATAGTCATACAATAAGAGTTGCCTGATCATGACCGATAAAAAGACCCCGCTGCGCTCCGCCCAATGGTTCGGTACCGCCGACAAGAACGGCTTCATGTACCGCAGCTGGATGAAGAACCAAGGCATCCCGGACCATGAGTTTCAGGGCAAGCCGATCATCGGCATCTGCAACACCTGGTCGGAACTGACCCCGTGCAACGCGCATTTCCGCAAGATCGCCGAGCATGTGAAGAAAGGCGTGCTGGAAGCCGGCGGCTTTCCGGTGGAATTTCCGGTGTTCTCCAGCGGCGAATCCAACCTGCGCCCCACCGCCATGCTGACCCGCAACCTGGCGAGCATGGACGTTGAAGAGGCCATTCGCGGCAACCCGGTGGACGCTGTGGTACTGCTCACCGGCTGCGACAAGACCACGCCGGCGCTGCTGATGGGCGCGGCCAGTTGCGACGTGCCGGCCATCGTCGTTACCGGCGGGCCGATGCTCAACGGCAAGCACAAAGGCAAGGACATCGGTTCCGGCACCGTGGTCTGGCAGATGCACGAAGCCTATAAGGGCGGGCAGATCAGCCTCGACGAATTTCTCTCGGCCGAAGCCGGCATGTCGCGCTCAGCCGGCACCTGCAACACTATGGGCACTGCCTCGACCATGGCCTGCATGGCCGAAGCGCTGGGCACCTCGCTGCCGCACAACGCCGCCATTCCGGCGGTGGACTCACGCCGCTATGTGCTGGCGCACTTGTCGGGCATGCGCATCGTCGACATGGTCCGCGAAGACCTGCGCTTGTCGAAGATTCTCACCAAGGCCGCCTTCGAGAACGCGATCAAGGTCAACGCCGCCATCGGCGGCTCGACCAACGCGGTGATCCACCTCAAGGCCATCGCCGGGCGCATTGGCGTCGAGCTGGACCTGGAGGACTGGACCCGCGTGGGTCGCGGCACGCCGACACTGGTCGACATGCAGCCGTCCGGGCGCTTTTTGATGGAAGAGTTCTACTACGCCGGCGGCCTGCCTGCGGTGATTCGCCGCCTCGGTGAAAACGGCCTGCTGCCCAACCCCGATGCCCTGACCGCCAACGGCAAGAGTATCTGGCAGAACTGTCAGGCCTCGCCGCAGTACAACGACGAAGTGATCCGCCCGATCGACAACCCGCTGGTGGCCGACGGTGGCCTGTGCATCCTGCGCGGCAACCTGGCGCCACGCGGTGCGGTGGTCAAACCGTCGGCGGCCACGCCAGCCTTGATGCAGCATCGCGGCCGCGCGGTGGTGTTCGAGAACTTCGACGACTACAAGGCGCGCATCGCCGACCCGGACCTGGACGTCGATGAAACCTGCGTGCTGGTGCTCAAGAACGCCGGCCCCAAGGGGTATCCGGGCATGGCCGAAGTCGGCAACATGGGCCTGCCGCCCAAGGTGCTGGCCAAGGGCGTGACCGACATGGTGCGCATTTCCGATGCCCGGATGAGCGGCACTGCCTACGGCACCGTGGTGCTGCACGTCGCTCCGGAAGCGGCGGCCGGTGGCCCGTTGGCGGCGGTGCATAACGGTGACTTCATCGAACTGGACTGCCTGACCGGCCGCCTGCACCTGGACATCAGCGATGAAGAACTGCAAGGCCGCCTGCTTGATCTGAAGCCCGACACCTCGGCGAAAATCTTCTCCAGCGGCTACAGCCGCCTGTACGTCGACCATGTGCTGCAAGCCGACGAAGGCTGCGACTTTGACTTTCTGGTCGGCTGCCGCGGCTCGGAGGTGCCCCGCCATTCGCATTGACGGGTGCAATCCGTAGGACCGGCTTTAGCCGGGAAGCAGACGCAGCCATTTTTGATATTTGCGCCATTCGCGGCTAAAGCGGAGCGCCGCCCGGCCGCTCCTACGGGGTTCAAGCTGGCCTCAATGGTATGATGCAGCGCATTTCGCCAGAGTCCTTGCGTCTTTATGGATTACCAGACCCCCAAGCCACGCAAAAGCATGCACGCCCAGATCGTTCAGGAGCTGGGCATGCATATCGTTTCCGGCCGCTTCAAGCCTGAAGAAAAGCTGCCACCGGAAGCCACGCTGTGCGAGGAGTACAAGGTCAGCCGCCCGGTCTTGCGCGAAGCGACGCGGGTGCTGACCGCCAAGGGCCTGGTGTATTCGCGGCCACGGGTCGGTACTGTGGTGCGCCCGCGCGTGGAGTGGCATTTGCTCGACCCGGACGTGTTGTTCTGGTTGATGCAGTCGACGCCGCACAGTGAGTTTTTCAACACCCTGGCCGGCGTGCGGCGGATTCTGGAACCGGAAATCGCCGCCCTCGCCGCCACCACCGCGACCGATGCCGACATCGCGGTAATCGAAGAAGCTTACCTGCGCATGGAAGCGGCCAAGACCCGCGAAGAAATGCTCCAGCCCGACCTGGACTTTCACCGCGCCATCGCTGACGCCACCCACAACGACCTGCTGGCCTACATGTGCAACATGCTGTCGTTGCCGCTGCGCGAGTCGATCAACCTCACCAACCTGCGCCCCAACACCCAGCAACTGAGCCTGCCGCGCCACCAGGCGATCCTGACCGCGATCAAGAATCGTGATGCCCTGGCAGCGCGTTATGCCTCCCTGGTGCAGCTCGATGACACGCGTGTGGCACTGGATACGGTGATGAATGTTTTGACGCCGTTGTAGAAAGGCGAAGGCCTTGCATACATGCGGCCCAAGACTATGATGTTGGCAACCACGAGGTTCATGATGATGACTACCGACGTCAACGCCAAAATCAAAGAACAAGCACTGGCCAGGCTTGCGCGCATACAGCGCTCGCCGAACTACAGAAGCTTTTTCACCGATGCCGCTATCGATGCTTTCAGCAAGGTCGAAGGCTCTGCACTGGCGGGTAAATCGCTGAAGCGTGAACCCGATGCTGATCTTTCACATTAGAATCGATGCGTTACGATTAAGCGGATTTAGACATTTTTCATCTGAGGCCAAACTCGTAGGGATGGCCGGGCGGCGCTCCGCTTTAGCCTGGGCGGCAATCCCACGAAGCGCACGACGCAAAATTGTGTTGTCTGCTTCCCGGCTAAAGCCAGTCCTACGGGTCGCCGCCCGTTTGACCCTATGCGTGTATCACAGCCCCTCAATCGCGCCCGGCGCCAGCGGTTTTTCTTCCTGCACGATGCCGGTGCGCAGTGCGGCGCCGAACTCGGGTATTTCGATTTCGAACACATCACCCGGCTGGGCCTTGATCGCGTCGGCAAACGACAGGGTGGCTGTGCCGAAGAAATGCACATGCACGTCACCCGGACGCAGGAACTGGCGGTATTTGAAGTGGTGGTATTCGAGGTTTTCCAGGCTGTGGCACATGTTCTGTTCGCCGCTGAGGAATTCCTTCTCCCACAGTACTTCGCCATCTCGATGAATGCGGCTGGTGCCGACCAGATGCGCCGGCAATGCACCGATGCGCAATTCCGGGCCGTAAGCGCAGAAACGCAGTTTGGAGTGCGCCAGGTACAGGTAGCTGCGCCGCTCCAGAACATGGTCGGACAGCTCGTTGCCCAGCGCGTAGCCCAGGCGATACGGTTTGCTGTCCGGGCCGATCACGTACAGGCCAACCAGTTCGGGCTCTTCGCCGACGTCTTCAGCAAAGGTCGGTAGCGGAAAGTCGGCACCGGGGCGCAGCACGATGCTGCCATCGCCCTTGTAGAACCACTCCGGCTGCGCACCCACCTTTCCGGCGCCCGGCTTACCGCCCTCCACGCCCCAGCGAAACATCCGCGCCGTGTCGGTCAGGGTCGCTTCGTCCTGGTCTTTTTTCTGGTGCATCTTGTCGCGGGTGTCGGCGCTGCCCAGGTGAGTCAGGCCGGTGCCGCTGACCAGACAATGCGCCGGGTCTTCATGGTCCAGCGGCGGCAGCACGCGACCGCCTTCAAGCAACTCGCGGTACAGCGGGCCGGGCTCGCTGCCGCGCTTGAGCACTTCGTCCTGCAGGCCGTGGCCTGCGCCAATGGCCGCCAGCGCCAGTTCGCGGGTGCTGGAGGTGGCAAGTACGGTGTGCACCTGATCGCCTTCGACGAGGCCGACCTGACGAACACCGGCAGAGGTCTGGTACTGAATCAATCGCATGATTAGGGTCTTCTTGTTCTGGGAAAGTGACCTGCACTTTACGAATCGCGCATCCGCCTGCCTAATGAGAGCCATTGATTAAGCAATAAGCGGCCCTTATCCCCATGATCGCACCGCTCTCTTCGCTGATTTCCCGCTTGCGCCTCAAGCAGCTGCGTTTGTTGATCGCGCTGGACGACCACGGCTCTCTGCACAAGGCCGCCGAGCAAGTGTCGATCACCCAGCCCGGTGCGACCCAGGCGCTCAACGAAATCGAATCGGCCTTCGGCACCCGCTTGTTTACCCGCACCAGCCAGGGCTTGGCCCCCAATGATCTGGGCCGCTGCGTAATTCGCTACGCGCGACTTATCCACAGCGACATGGCGCACCTGCGCGAAGAAATGATCGGCATCCTGCAGGGTCAGGGCGGGCGCATTGCTGTCGGCACGGTCATGGGCGCGGTGCCCATGCTGGTCGACAGCCTGGCCCGGCTACGCCAGACCCAGCCGGAACTGTCGGTAGAGATCGTCGAAGACACCAGCGCCCGACTGCTCGGCCTGATCGATCAGGGCCGGCTGGACCTTGCCATCTGCCGCACCAGCGTCAGCCAGCGCCCGGAAGCCTACGACTGCCTGCCCCTGGCACCGGAAGCCCTGCGGGTGGTGGCCAACACCCGCCACCCGCTGGCTGGCCTCCCCAATCTGGCGCTGGCGGACCTTGAGGGCTACGGCTGGATCGTTTACCCGACCAATATGCCAATGCGCCTGGTACTGGAGCGCGAATTCAGTGAGGCCGGCCTGGAGTTTCCGCGCTTTGCACTGGAGACCGCCTCAACGTTTACGACCCTGACGCTGTTGCAGCAGGACCCGCAACTGGTGGCGGTGATGCCTCAGGCGGTGGCTGAAAACGCCAGCGGCATGGGCATTGCGCCGTTGGGCTTGCCGTTGCTGTCACGCAGCGAACCGTTTTCGCTGGTCAGCCGGCATAACAGCCCGCTGTCGGCACCGGCGCGGTTGTTGGTGGAGGCGTTGCAGGTGGGGGGTGATTTGCTTTAGCTGCGATGGGTTCATTCATGCAGCAGTGTCGCTCAGGTTGTACATCACGATAACAACGACCAGCCAAGCCAGGCCAACGTACATACAGAGCAGGCTGATCAGTGCCAAACGCTTGAAAGAGACAGGCAAGGCTTCAAGGTCAAAAACATCAGGGGCCGCATCACCTTTTTTCCTGTTTTTGAAAAGCACTGCCCTGCTGAGTTTGATGAACAGGATGCTGCGCCAAGAGGCTTGGTCTTCTCCTATCTCAATCGCCCGGTCGAGTCTGGATGAAGGACCGGGCTTGATCGCATCCAGCATGGTGTGCAGGCGATAGTGGACTGTGTAGACAGTCAAACCAAAAGCGATCAAGAGAGCGATAACGGGACCGCTATAGAGCAAGACGTGCAGTACTGCGGCCCTATCAAAGGCATGGCCTTCCTTCACAAAGCGTTCCAGCTTCACTGTTGAAAAAACAATCAAAAAGGCAAGCACTGCTCCATAAAAGCAGACGGTATTAGTGACTGCCATTACCCGAAAACGGCGTGAAAAGCGTGCGAGTTCCCCGGCATTCAAAACACCGGACCGGATATTAATTTTTGAAAAAATCAATGCAGTCCCGATATCGAGCACTAACAGATTGCGATACAGCGAGCCTTGGTAATCCAGCCCGCGAGCATGGTGGAAGGAAAACAAATGACTGTTTTTCAACGACTCAAGCATCGCACTCAAGCACATACGTCGAATGTAGATACCCAAGGCGATACTTGTCATGATCATCGCGAGTGGCAGGGTATAAAAAACAAGCCGTAACCAAAGTTCGTGATCGCTCATAACCATTCGCTTTCGTATAGCAGCTCACCCCCAAGCTCTCCCAACCAGTTCCCAGAGACCGTGCCGACCAATGCTGACACACCCACTACAGCAACCGCACAAGCCACGGTACCGATGCCAGCGGTAGGGAAACCAATGCCAATACAAACCGGTGTTGCCACCGTTGCTGCTCCAGAACCACCTAAGAACCCCAGACCACTCGCCCCCAAAAACTTCCCACCCTCGACAAACTTGACCTTCCTGCATGCCTCTTCATTCCCCGCCTGACACACCTCTTGAATCGCCAGCAGCCCGGAAACACCGCCAATGCCTATCCCGATAAAACCACCTGTTTTCATCCAGGTAGTGGCGCGACTGATTGCTTTTACGTGTGAGGCATAACCGGGAATTCCTCCAGGAGCACCCGCTTTACTCCAGTGATGCACAAGGCTACGGCTGGAAATACCCAATGCATTTTTCAACTTCCCTTGATCATTGAAGGTCGTCAGGCCTCGTACGCGTTTGGAGTTCAACAGTTGCGCATCAAGCTCTTTGAGCAATTGCTGGCGTTTGGTAAAAAATTCCGGAGACCTGAGATGGCCATGTTGCCGAAAACTATCCTGATGGTGCGTCTCGATTTTTTTCAAGGTGTCGCCCAGCTTAGCCAAATGCCCTTCCATCACCGCCGCACTCACCCCCAGCCACGTAGAAGTCTCTCCGGTAAAAGCCGCAATCTCACCCGCATGGCGCATCATGAAATCCGCCTCTTCCACGCTCAGCGGTGCCAACGCGGCCTTGACCTCGTGAGCAGCCGCTACCAGTTGCGATTGCGCATAAGTGCACGATTGATCATTCGGGTCGCTGAGCACAATCAGCGTGCCGGCCTTTACCGTGCCGCTCAGGCCGGGATTCAGCTTGCTGAATGAGAGCATTGCGGAGCCGGGCATGGCGTCGAACAGGCTACGGTAGAGCTCGGCAGGCGACTGGCTGCTCTCTACGATGTAAAAGCCGGGCTCTTCAGCGGGCATAGGCTCCGGTTGGTAACGCTCTCTGGGCGGGGGATTTTCGTAGGTGTAAATCGGTGCAGGAGGGGGCTCCTGACGTGAGGGGATGTTTCGATCTCCGCGATCCAGTAGCCCGGGCATCGGCGTGGGTTCGCCTCTGGAGTCGGAGGTGAATTTGTTACCGGTGGGTTCGGCCATGGGGTGCCCCTCGTGTCGAGGGACGCAGCCTAGCAAGCGGGAGGTGGTGAATTTCGGGCTTACAGGAAAATTGGATGAGTCCTACATTGGTTGAGGATTTGTGTCTTTCGCGGCTAAAGCGGATCGCCGCCCGGCCGCTCCTACGAACTGCACATGCCGTAGGAGCCGCTTCAGCTGCGAAAAAGTCTCAAGCCTTGACCGGCTGCTGCCAGTTGGCGCCCTCTTCAATCGCTTGCTGAATCGCCTTTTTACGGCGCTCTTCCGCCTGACGGGTGAAGTACCAGACCAGAAAGGTCGCCAGCGACACGGCCAGCAGAATCAGGCTGGCCACCGCGTTGATCTCGGGTTTGACCCCCAGACGCACAGCGGAGAACACTTCCATCGGCAAGGTCGTCGAGCCAGGCCCGGACACGAAGCTGGCCAGTACCAGGTCGTCCAGCGACAGGGCAAACGACATCATGCCGCCGGCCGCCAGCGATGGCGCGATCATCGGGATGGTGATCAGGAAGAACACCTTCCAGGGCCGTGCACCGAGGTCCATGGCCGCTTCTTCGATCGACAGGTCCAGCTCGCGCAGGCGTGCCGAGACCACCACGGCCACGTAGGCGGTGCAGAACGTGGTGTGGGCGATCCAGATGGTCAGCAGGCCGCGCTCGGCGGGCCAGCCGATCAGTTGCGCCATGGCCACGAACAGCAGCAACAGCGACAGGCCGGTAATCACTTCGGGCATCACCAGCGGTGCGGTAACCAGCCCGCCAAACGCGGTGCGGCCCTTGAAGCGCGAGATGCGGGTCAGCACGAAAGCCGCCATGGTGCCCAGCGCCACGGCGGCGATGGCGGTGTAGAACGCCACTTCCAGCGAGCGCATCACCGAGCCCATCAGTTGCGTGTTGTCCAGCAGGCCCACGTACCACTTGACCGACCAGCCGCCCCACACGGTCACCAGACGCGAGTCGTTGAACGAGTAGATGACCAGAATCAGCATCGGCAGGTAGATGAACAACAGGCCGACGACCAGCATCAGGTTGGAGAACTTGAACCCTCTCATACCTTGCCCTCCAGTTCTTTGGCCTGACTGCGGTTGAACAGGATGATGGGCACGATCAGCACCAGCAGCATGATGACCGCCAGCGCCGAAGCCACCGGCCAGTCGCGGTTATTGAAGAATTCCTGCCACAGCACTTTGCCGATCATCAGGGTTTCCGGACCACCGAGCAGTTCAGGAATGACGAACTCGCCCACCACCGGAATGAACACCAGCATGCAGCCGGCGATAATCCCGTTCTTGGACAGCGGCACGGTGATTTTCCAGAAGCTGTTGAAGGTGCTCGACCCCAGGTCGGACGCGGCTTCCAGCAGGCTCTGGTCGTGTTTGACCAGGTTGGCATAGAGCGGCAGGATCATGAACGGCAGATACGAATAGACCACGCCGATGTACACCGCGATGTTGGTGTTGAGGATCTGCAGCGGCTCGTCGATCAGCCCCAGCCACATCAGGAACCCATTGAGCAGGCCGTTGTTGCCCAGGATGCCCATCCACGCATAGACGCGAATCAGGATCGCAGTCCAGGTCGGCATCATGATCAACAGCAGCAAGACGGTCTGGATGTCCTTGCGCGCATTGGCGATGCCGTAGGCCATCGGGTAACCGATCAGCAGGCACAGCAACGTGCTGAAAAACGCGACCTTCAACGAGCCCAGATACGCGGCCAGATACAGCTCATCGCCAGCCAGCATCGAGTAGTTGCCGAAGTTGAGGATCAACTGCAGCTTTTCTTCGGCGTAGGTGAAGACTTCGGTGTACGGCGGAATCGCGACATCGGCTTCGGCGAAGCTGATCTTGAGGACAATCAAAAACGGCAAGGCAAAGAACAGGAACAGCCACAAAAATGGCGCGCCGATGACCATTTGCCGCCCGTTGGGCAGGATGCGCCCCAGGGCGCGCTTGATCTTGCGTATTTTCATGAGCGCAGTACCACGCCGCTGTCGTCTTCCCACCACACGAACACTTCGTCGCCCCAGGTGGGACGTGCGCCCTGGCGTTCGGCGTTGGCCACGAACGACTGTACGCGCTTGCCGCCGGGCAGTTCGATATGGAACACCGAATGGCCGCCCAGATAAGCGATGTCGTGGACCTTGCCCCGCGACCAGTTGTATTCAACGGTCGGCTGTTCGGTGGTGATCAGCAGTTTTTCCGGGCGCAGGGCGTAGGTGATGTTCTTGTCTTCGACCGAGGTGCTGACGCCGTGACCGACGTAGATCGGTCGCTCCAGCTCCGGGCTCTGGATCAGGGCGTAGCCTTCCATGTCCTCGACCACTTCGCCGTCGAACAGGTTGACGTTGCCGATGAACTCGCACACCAGACGGCTGGTGGGGGTTTCATAGATATCGATCGGGCTGCCGATCTGTGCGATCCAGCCCAGGTGCATGATGGCGATGCGCTCGGCCATGGTCATGGCCTCTTCCTGGTCGTGGGTGACCATCACGCAGGTCACGCCAACGCGCTCGATGATCTCGACCAGCTCAAGCTGCATCTGCGAGCGCAGTTTCTTGTCCAGCGCGCCCATCGGCTCGTCGAGCAACAGCAGCTTGGGCTTCTTGGCCAGCGAGCGCGCCAGTGCCACGCGCTGACGCTGGCCACCGGAGAGCTGGTGCGGCTTGCGTTTGGCGTACTGGGTCATGTGCACCAGCTTGAGCATCTCGGCCACGCGCTCGTCGATCTCGGCCTTGGGCAGTTTGTCCTGCTTGAGGCCGAAGGCGATGTTGTCGGCCACGGTCATGTGCGGAAACAGCGCATAGGACTGGAACATCATGTTGATCGGCCGCTCGTAGGGCGGCAGGTCGGTGATGTCGACGCCATCGAGGTAGATGCGTCCTTCGGTGGGCCGCTCGAAACCGGCCAGCATACGCAGCAGCGTTGACTTGCCGGAACCGGAACCGCCCAGCAGGGCAAAGATCTCGCCCTTGTTGATTTGCAGGGACACGTCGTCCACCGCCACGGTCTCGTCGAACTTCTTGGTGACCCTGTCGACCTTGACCAGAACCTCTTTGGGCTTCTTGCCACTTTCGAGGGATTTCTTGAAGGCGCCGGAGGCAACTGCCATGGGTGAAACTCCCAACAATTATGCAACCTGGCCGATGGCGGCCAGGCGCTGGATTTTTACTTGCCCGATTTGACCCTGGTCCAGCTACGGGTCATCAGACGTTGCACCTTGGCGGGCAGCTCGCTGTTCACAAACAATCGATCCAGCACCGCCTGCGGTGGGTACACCTCAGGGTTGTCACGAATCGAGGCTTCCATCAGTTCGCCGGCCTTGATATTCGGGTTGGCATAGCCGACCTGATCACTGACCTGGGCGATGACAGCAGGCTCCAGCACATAGTCGATAAATGCATGGGCCTCTTTGACGTTTTTGCCGTCTGCCGGAATCGCGAGCATGTCGAACCACAGGTTCGCGCCCTCTTTCGGGATGCTGTAGGCAATCTTGACGCCCTTGCCGGCCTCGGCGGCACGGTCACGGGCCTGGAATACATCGCCCGAGAAGCCGGCGGCGACACAGATTTCGCCATTGGCGAGATCAGCTATGTACTTGGACGAGTGGAAATAGGTCACGTAAGGACGGATTTCCAGCAGCTTGGCCTCGGCCTTCTTGTAGTCGGCCTCCTTGGTGCTATTGGGGTCCAGCCCCAGATAGTTAAGCACTGCCGGGATCATCTCGTCGCCGGAGTCGAGCAAGGCGACGCCACAGCTTGAAAGCTTCTTGATGTTCTCGGGCTCGAACAGCACCGCCCAGGAGTCAATGGTGTCGACGCCCAGCACAGCCTTGACCTTCTCGACGTTGTAACCGATGCCGTTGGTGCCCCACAGGTACGGCACGGCGTACTGGTTGCCCGGATCGTTCTTTTCCAGACGCTTGAGCAGTACGGGGTCGAGGTTTTGATAGTGGGTCAGCAGCGACTTGTCGAGCTTCTGAAAAGCCCCGGCCTTGATCTGCTTGCCCAGAAAATGGTTGCTGGGTACGACCACGTCGTAACCGCTGCGCCCGGCCAGCAATTTGGCTTCGAGCGTGTCGTTGGAGTCGAACACATCGTAGACCGGCTTGATGCCGGTTTTGCTCTGGAAGTCGGCCAGCGTGGTCTCGCCGATGTAATCGGACCAGTTGTAGATGTGTACCGTGGATTCGGCCTGGGCGCTGACCGCCAGGGTCAGGCCGGTTCCGGCCAGCAAGACTTTGAACAGATTGGGGATAGACAAGGTATCAGTCCTTTTTGAAGTGGTCCTGCCGTTTCAAGGAACGGCTCGTCGGTCGACCTTTCTTGTGCATTCATCCTGCAAAGCACTGCGCGGCCCGCAGGCCACGCAGCATCCACACTAATTGTGACAGTTTTATTTCCCGGACTTGATCTTGGTCCAGCTGCGGGTCAACAAACGCTGGGTCGCGGCCGGCAGGTCGGAGATCGCATACAGCTTGGCCTTGACGTCGGCTGGCGGGTAAATGCTCGGGTCGCCCGAGATGTCCTTGTCGACCAGTTCGGTGGCTTCCTTGTTACCGTTCGGGAAGCGCACTTCGTTGGTGATCTCGGCCATGATTTCCGGCTGCAGCAGGAAATTCAGGAACTGATAGGCCGCATCGACGTGTTCGGCGTCCTTGGGAATGGCAACCATGTCATAGAAGCTGCCAGCGCCTTCTTTCGGAATGGTGTAGGACAGCTTGACCTTGTCGCCGGCTTCCTTGGCGCGCTCTTTGGCCTGTTCCAGGTCACCCGAATAACCGATGGCGACGCAGATGTTGCCGTTGGCCAGATCCGAGATGTACTTGGAGGAGTGGAAATAGGCGACCGAAGGGCGGATCTTGAGCCACAGCGCCTCGGCTTCGGCCAGTTGCTTCTTGTCTTCGCTGTTGGTCGGGTAGCCCAGGTAGTGCAGTGCCACCGGGATCATTTCGGTTGGCGAATCGAGGAAGCTCACGCCGCAGCTCTTGAGCTTGGCGATGTTCTCGGGCTTGAGTACCACATCCCACGAGTCGATCTTGTCGACGCCCAGCGCAGCCTTGACCTTCTCGGGGTTGTAGCCGATGCCGATGGTGCCCCACATGTACGGGAAGGCGTATTTGTTGCCTTTGTCGCTGGCGTCGCCAACGGCCTTGAGCAGGTCAGGATCGAGGTTTTTCCAGTTCGGCAGTTTCGACTTGTCCAGTTCCTGATAAACGCCCGCCTTGATCTGCTTGGCCAGGAAGTTGTTGCTCGGTACGACCACGTCATAGCCGGACTTGCCCGCCAGCAGCTTGGCCTCAAGGGTCTCGTTGCTGTCGAACACGTCGTAGACCACTTTGATGCCCGACGCTTTTTCGAACTTGGCAATGGTCTCCGGCGCGATGTAATCGGACCAGTTGTACACGTGCAGCTCTTGGTCAGCGGCCTGCGCGTTGGCGGCCATCATGCCCGCCATGGACAAGGCGAGAAGGGTCTTGCCGAATGTTTTCATGCGTACAGCTCCAGAATTGTCGTTAGTGGCAGCGTCGTTAGTCTGGCAATTTACCGGCAAGGCTTTCAAGCCGATTAGCTCTGCAGTGCCATCAAGGTCAGGTCGAGGCACTTGCGCGCCTTTTCCACCAGCTCGTCGATCTGCGCCGGGCTGATGATCAGGGGCGGCGAAATGATCATGGTGTCACCCACGGCCCGCATGATCAGGCCATTCTCGAAGCAGAAGGTTCTGCAGATCATCCCTGCCGACTGCCCGGTATAGCGCGCCCGGGTGGTCTTGTCGCGGACCAGCTCGATGGCACCCAGCAAGCCGACCCCGCGCACCTCGCCCACCAGCGGGTGATCGCTCAGTTCACGCAGACGCTGCTGCAAATAGGGTGCCGTTTGCGTACGCACCCGCTCGACGATGCCTTCTTCGCGCAGGATGCGGATATTTTCCAGCCCCACGGCTGCCGCCACCGGGTGCCCGGAATAGGTAAAGCCGTGGTTGAAATCGCCGCCTTCATTGAGCACCGCGACAATCTCGTCGCGCACCACCAGCCCGCCCATCGGCACGTAGCCGGAGGTCAGGCCCTTGGCAATGGTCATCATGTCGGGCTTCAACCCATAGTAGTCACTGCCGAACCATTCGCCGGTGCGGCCGAAACCGCAGATCACCTCGTCGGCAACGAACAGAATGTCGTAACGGGCGAGGATTTCCTTGATGCGCGGCCAGTAGCTGTCTGGCGGCACGATGACCCCGCCAGCGCCCTGGATCGGCTCGGCAATGAATGCGCCGACCGTGTCGACGCCCAGTTCGAGGATTTTTGCTTCCAGTTGATCGGCCGCCCAGATGCCGAACTCGTCGGGCGTCATGTCGCCGCCGTCGCCGTACCAGTACGGCTGGGCAATGTGCACCACGCCCGGAATCGGCAGGTCGCCCTGTTCGTGCATGTAGCTCATGCCGCCCAGGCTGGCGCCGGCCACGGTCGAGCCGTGATAACCGTTGACCCGGCTGATGATGGTCTTCTTGTTCGGCTGACCCTTGATTGCCCAATAATGGCGCACCATGCGCAGCATGGTGTCGTTGCCCTCGGACCCGGAGCCGGTAAAGAACACGTGGTGCATGCCTTCAGGGGCGATCTGGCCAATCGCCTGCGCCAGCTCCAGCGCCGGCGGGTGGGCGGTCTGGAAAAACAGGTTGTAGTACGGCAGTTCACGCATCTGCCGGCTGGCCGCCGCGACCAGTTCTTCGCGGCCATAGCCGACCGCCACGCACCACAGCCCGGCCATGCCGTCGAGAATCTGCTGCCCTTCACTGTCCCACAGGTACACACCGTCGGCACGGGTGATGATGCGCGGGCCTTTTTCCTTCAGTTGCTTGTAGTCACTGAAGGGCGCCAGGTGGTGCTGGTGGCTCAGGCCTTGCCAGTGAAGGGTTTGCGGGTTCTTGGCGGTCATGAAGACACTCCATTGCCGGGTGGTAATACGGTTACAGGATCAAACGGAGAACAACAGGAACTCGCGCTCCCATGAGCTGATCACGCGCTTGAAGTTCTCGTGCTCGGCGCGCTTGACCGCGACGTAGCCAACGATGAATTTCTTGCCGAGGTACTTCTCGATGGTCTTGCTGTTTTCCAGGCGCTCCAGCGCGTCTTCGATGGTCAGCGGCAGGCGCAGGTTGCGGCGCTCATAGGCGCGGCCCTGTACCGGCGCGCTGGGGTTGATGCCTTCGACCATGCCGATAAAGCCGCACAACAGGCTGGCGGCAATCGCCAGGTACGGGTTGGCGTCGGCGCCCGGCAGGCGGTTTTCGACGCGGCGGTTTTGCGGACCGGCATCCGGTACACGCAGGCCGACGGTGCGGTTTTCTTCGCCCCACTCGACGTTCACCGGTGCCGAGGTATCGGGCAAAAAGCGCCGGAACGAGTTGACGTTAGGCGCGAACAACGGCAGCAACTCGGGGATGAATTTCTGCAGGCCGCCGACATGCTGCAAGAACAGCAGGCTCATGGTCCCGTCTTCATTGGAGAAGATGTTCTTGCCGGTATTGATGTCGATGATGCTCTGGTGCAGGTGCATGGCGCTGCCCGGCTCGCCGGTCATGGGCTTGGCCATGAAGGTTGCCGCCACATTGTGCTTGAGCGCTGCCTCGCGCATGGTGCGCTTGAACACCACGATCTGGTCGGCCAGCGACAGGGCATCGCCATGACGGAAGTTGATTTCCATCTGCGCCGTGCCGTCTTCGTGAATCAGCGTGTCGAGGTCCAGGTTCTGCAACTCGCACCAGTCGTAGACGTCCTCGAACAGCGGGTCGAATTCGTTGGCGGCTTCGATGGAGAACGACTGGCGACCGGTTTCAGGACGTCCTGAGCGGCCCACCGGCGGCTGCAACGGGTAGTCGGGGTCGTCGCTGCGCTTGGTCAGGTAAAACTCCATCTCCGGCGCCACGATCGGCTGCCAGCCCTGATCGGCGTACAGCTTGAGCACCTTCTTGAGCACGTTGCGCGGCGACAGCTCGATGGGGTTGCCCTGCTTGTCGTAGGTATCGTGGATCACCTGCGCGGTCGGCTCTATGGCCCACGGCACCAGGTACACGGCGTTGGCGTCCGGGCGGCAGATCATGTCGATGTCGGCCGGGTCCAGCAGCTCGTAGTAGATCTCGTCCTCGACGTAATCGCCGGTCACGGTCTGCAACAGCACGCTTTCAGGCAGGCGCATGCCCTTTTCGGCGATGAACTTGTTGGTCGGGGAAATCTTGCCACGCGTGATGCCGGTCAGGTCGGACATCATGCATTCGACTTCAGTGATCTTGTGTTCTTTCAACCAATCGGTGAGCTGGTCGAGGTTGCTACTCATAAATACCTCAGGTTTGGTATGTCCTGATGGCGATCAGGCATTTTTGGCGACATGGCGCTGTCACATTGCAAGGCGCGCTGCAGGATCGCAACACCCAGCCGCGCAGAATGCGCCTGGCAGGTGCTGTTTTGATGAATGCAGGACAAATTAAAGTAGCAGGCAGACGTGTCAACAGACCGGGCATGTGCCACAGGCAAGGTGCTGGACGCGCCACTATAGTGATAGGGTGCGGTAAGGCGACCATAACTATGTAGTATGGATCCGGGTATGGATCTGGCCGGCGCTGTGCAGCGCATGTCGTTGATGGTCGATGACAGAGAAGCCATCCAGCCCCCGCTATTTTTGCTGTTCTGGGTTGGAGCGGAGCTTAGCGCTGTTCATTTTATTTCACAACTTTGCAAAAAGCCTTGAACACCGCCCCTCAGAGTCGCGCCAGAATCGCGGTTCACGCCGTTCGCAGATGCTCCGATACGCAGCACGTTCGGCACGAGAGGGCCAATTCAGGGCAAAAAATGGCTCTATTGACTTCATCATGGCTTTCGGATTGACTGAACCCCGCAAGGCTAGATGATTGATATTTTTAACAACAAAGGTGTTGCATCATGTCGGTACCCCCGCGTGCCGTTCAGCTCAACGAAGCGAACGCGTTCCTTAAGGAACATCCTGAGGTTCTCTACGTCGACCTTCTGATTGCAGATATGAATGGCGTGGTGCGTGGCAAGCGAATCGAACGCACCAGCCTGCATAAGGTTTACGAGAAAGGCATCAACCTCCCCGCGTCCCTGTTTGCCCTTGATATCAATGGCTCGACCGTCGAAAGCACAGGTTTAGGTCTTGATATCGGCGATGCCGACCGCATCTGCTATCCCATCCCCAATACCCTGTGCAACGAGCCCTGGCAGAAGCGCCCTACCGCGCAACTGCTGATGACCATGCACGAACTCGAAGGCGAGCCGTTCTTCGCCGACCCCCGCGAAGTGTTGCGCCAGGTCGTCAGCCGTTTCGACGAAATGGGCCTGACCATCTGCGCGGCATTCGAGCTCGAGTTTTACCTGATCGACCAGGAAAACGTGAACGGTCGCCCACAGCCACCGCGCTCACCGATTTCCGGCAAGCGTCCGCACTCGACCCAGGTTTACCTGATCGACGACCTGGACGAATACGTCGACTGCCTGCAAGACATCCTCGAAGGCGCCAAGGAACAAGGTATTCCGGCCGACGCCATCGTCAAGGAAAGCGCCCCTGCGCAATTCGAAGTCAACCTGCACCACGTCGCCGACCCGCTCAAGGCCTGCGATTACGCGGTGTTGCTCAAGCGCCTGATCAAGAACATCGCCTACGACCATGAGATGGACACCACCTTCATGGCCAAGCCTTACCCGGGCCAGGCGGGCAACGGACTGCACGTGCACATCTCGATCCTGGATCGCGATGGCAAGAACATCTTCACCAGTGAGGATCCCGAGCAGAACGCCGCATTGCGTCACGCGGTCGGCGGTGTGCTCGAGACCCTGCCGGCGCAGATGGCGTTCCTGTGCCCGAACGTCAACTCGTACCGCCGCTTCGGCGCACAATTCTACGTGCCCAACTCGCCGACCTGGGGCCTGGACAACCGCACCGTGGCCGTCCGCGTGCCGACCGGCACCGCCGACTCGGTGCGTATCGAACACCGCGTGGCCGGCGCCGATGCCAACCCGTACCTGGTCATGGCCTCGGTACTGGCCGGAGTGCATCACGGTCTGACCAACAAGATCGAGCCTGTGGCACCGGTAGAAGGCAACTCGTACGAGCAGTTCGAACAGAGCTTGCCGAACAACCTGCGCGATGCCTTGCGGACACTGGATGACAGTGAAGTGATGGCGAGATATATCGACCCGAAGTACATCGATATTTTTGTGGCGTGCAAGGAGAGTGAACTGGAAGAGTTCGAGCACTCGATTTCGGACCTTGAGTACAACTGGTATTTGCACACGGTTTGATACCGACATAGAACATTGATGGCCCGCTGAGGCCATTGATGTTCTATCGCGTGTCAAACACTAAGATTTAACGCCTGGCCAGAGAGTTACCTGCCTGGCGTATGCTATCGCTATATTGCCGAAACCTGCCTAGCACCTGCTGCCTCTGAAAAGTCGTCCAGCCGCTCAATTGCCTGTTTTGTATAGACCGCTCAAGATAATCACTCATAGACCGCACTTTCTCAAACGCCCTATTAGCTGAAAAGACATGCACCACATCAAAACTAATGAAAGCTCTAAAGTTTTGTTCTATGTGTCTCGCAAGTTGATCATCGCTCAAAGCGGCTAATGAACGCGCATCATAAAAATCGAAACTTGATCCCCCACCTGTATCTATCCGATTGATTGGGCGAGGCACGCTCCCTCCAGCCCCCCTGGATGTTCTGGCCGCAGGAGGTGGAGCCTGAGGTGCCGTAACTGCATTGGAAGCCGTCGATCCCGAGGGAGCATTGCTGATCGGTACTGCGACAGAGGATCTGGGCATTGGGGTCACCCTGGCAACCGGCCTCTGGCGCACTATTGTGTTTGGGGTGGCTACACCGCTTGAAACAGGCGTTGCTACACGGGGAATGGGAATTGATGAGGCAGGCGCATCCAGGCTAAACCGTGCAATCATACCTCTAAACTTTACATATCCTGTCGGATCACGATAATTCACCGGATCCCCCTGACAATACGTATACGCATTCAACCCACCGTCACCAAACGGGCTCAAACTGTCCGGACTATTGAAACGCATCAACACCGGATTGAACGCTCGATACCCGTTACCGAGCAGATAGTGCCCGGTCACCGGGTCACGCCGCTCGCCATCGAAGCTAAGCAAGCTACTCAAGCCACTGCTCATCGGTAAATGACCGTAGGCGGTATAGGCCGAAGCTTCGCGTTGACCGCCGCCAATCGATTGCAACACCGAACGCTGCTGGTCCGTGGCCAGCAAGGTCGTATCAACCGCCTTGCCGGAAGAGTGCTGCTGCGCCAACAACTGATCGTCGACTTGCAGTATCGAACGATGCAGCGCGCCTTGGGCTTGCATGGCCAGGCGGCTTTTTTGATAGAACAGCCGGATATCGGCCGCGCCTGCCGTTACGTGGCCGGCCAGACGGTCAAGCGGATCGTAGTGGTAACGGCAAAGGAGTGTTTGATGGACGGACATGATCGTGCCTCACTGTAATCCGGGCGTGTGGATCATCAGTGTCCCTCTAAAGAGCGGAGCAGGTAACTGGCAGAAGTATCAGGCAGGAGGGTCGCGCCCGACTCGCCGACCTGAGGCATATGCAACCTGCGCCCTCCATTACGCACGATGAGAGAGATCTGATGGCCAGATATATCGACCCGAAGTACATCGATATTTTTGTGGCGTGCAAGGAGAGTGAACTGGAAGAGTTCGAGCACTCGATTTCGGACCTTGAGTACAACTGGTATTTGCACACGGTTTGATGGCCAAACAAAGCGCATCGCCAATATAAAACATTTGGCGATGCGCTAACTTTAATTGCTTCAGCATAAAAACCACCTATTACTTCAGCGCCTGATCAAAGCATTTATCATTTGATTAACACGCTCGCGATAATGAATAAAATTACTGGCTAACTCTTGCCTCAACTCTTGCGGCACAATCGCCGGAGGCATATCCATCAGCACTTGATGATTATAATCATTTATTCGCCCCAGCTGATCCAACACTCGATCAATCTCTACAGCACCTCTGGCATCGAAAGCATTAAACGCAGCATGATTTTGGTTCATGAAATCCAGATACTCATCACCACTCAGCGTTCTTCGAAATTCTTCACTGTAAAAATCAAACCTCAGCCCTTCACCTGCGTTTATGCTTTCAACTGGGCGAGGCAGTACAGCCGTAGTATCTGAAAGAGTATCGCTAACCCGCACAGGTACAGTGGACCGTTTCGGAAATACCTTAGCACCGCGCAACCACTTCACCGAATCAGTGAAAGGATCTACTATTTTCATCAGCCCATAATAGGGCCCAATGATATGTCCCGTCGGATCTCTATAATTCACCGGATCCCCCTGACAATACGCATACGCATTCAACCCACCGTCACCAAACGGGCTCAAACTGTCCGGGCTGTTGAAACGCATCAAGACCGGATTGAACGCTCGATACCCGTTACCGAGCAGATAGTGCCCGGTCACCGGGTCACGCCGCTCGCCATCGAAGCTAAGCAAGCTACTCAAGCCACTGCTCATCGGTAAATGACCGTAGGCGGTATAGGCCGAAGCTTCGCGTTGACCGCCGCCAATCGATTGCAAGACACAACGCTGCTGGTCTGTGGCCAGCAAGGTCGCTTCAACTGCCTTGCCGGCAGAGTGCTGCTGCGCCAGTAATTGATCGTCGACTTGCAGTATCGAACGGTGCAGCGCGCCTTGGGCTTGCATGGCCAAGCGACTTTTTTGGTAGAACAGCCGGATATCGGCCTCGCCTGCCGTTACGTGGCCGGCCAGACGGTCAAGCGGGTCGTAGTGGTAACGGCAAAGGAGTGTCTGGTGTACGGACATGATCAGGCCCCTGAGTAACCTTAAAGCACGGATCACCAGTCTCACCCTGTATGTCGTGCAGGTTAACTAACAGATCTGATAGGTAGCGCAACCGCGATGTTGGTCTACAGGCAAGGCAGGCGTTTCGCCTGTACACACCGTACAATAGTGACTTATCCGACCCAAGAGACCGATCCATGAACCGCCCCGCCACGCCCCGTAAACCCCGTGCCGCCAGCCAGGCGCGCATCGATGCGATTCTCGATGCCGCCCGCGCCATGCTGGTCACCGAGGGCGTGGACAGCTTGTCGATCTACAGCGTCGCCGAGCGCGCGGACATTCCGCCTTCGTCGGTCTATCACTTCTTCGCCAATGTTCCGGCGTTGCTCGAAGC
>NZ_BAAILM010000040.1:0-10292 GCF_054589175.1 Pseudomonas sp. 3A(2025)
TTATGCATGGCTACGACACGTGCTGGAGCGTCTGCCCCAGGCGGTGTCGGTGGAAGACTTCGAAGCCTTGCTGCCGTGGAACTGCTCGCCGCAGATCCCGCGATGACGAAAAACCCCATCTTGTAAAGAGTGGGGTTTATGGCGCGCTTACGGTTGGTTTCTTCACATATGCCCTAGAGGCGTTGGCTTTTGGTGGCTGATGTAAAGGTTGAAAGGGATCAAACGAACAAAAAAGGCCCAGGTTTTCACCTGAGCCTTTTTTCACATATGTGGCGCACCTGACGGGATTCGAACCCATGACCCCTGCCTTCGGAGGGCAGTACTCTATCCAGCTGAGCTACAGGTGCAATGCGGGCGCCATAATACTCATCAATCGCCCGTGCGTCCATGCTGACGAGCACGCGTTGTCAATTTCGCACACTTTCTTGCCTTAACCTGCCATTCATCCCCAAAGCGCCTGACCACCGCTGCCAATCCGTTCTTTTTTCTGAACGCCCTATTGTCCTTTATCGCCACAATCCCTAGGATTCGTTTGAGATTTCAAACGCTCCTGTTCGGCCTTCCTGCTGTTAAGCTTCGTGCGCCAGGATACGGCGAATAAAAAACCTTAGTGGTGCCCCATGCGGCGCCATTTCTATATCAGCCCGCTCCGCGTCTGCGCGGTGCTATTCAGGAGGCCGACATGCAGCTCAAGGATTCCAAACTGTTCCGCCAGCAAGCCTATATCAATGGTGCCTGGCTGGACGCAGACGGTGGCCAGACCATCAAGGTCAACAACCCGGCCACCAACGAAGTACTGGGCACCGTGCCGAAGATGGGCGCTGCCGAGACTCGCCGTGCCATCGAGGCCGCTGACAAGGCGCTGCCGGCCTGGCGTGCACTGACCGCCAAGGAGCGTGGTGCCAAGCTGCGTCGCTGGTACGAGTTGATGATCGAGAACCAGGACGACCTGGCCCGCCTGATGACCCTGGAGCAGGGCAAGCCGCTGGCCGAAGCCAAGGGCGAAATTGCTTATGCCGCCTCGTTCATCGAGTGGTTCGCCGAAGAAGCCAAGCGCGTCTACGGTGACGTGATCCCGGGCCACCAGCCGGACAAGCGCCTGATCGTGCTCAAGCAGCCGATCGGTGTGACCGCCGCGATTACCCCGTGGAACTTCCCTGCCGCGATGATCACCCGCAAGGCCGGTCCTGCGCTGGCAGCCGGTTGCACCATGGTGCTCAAGCCTGCTTCGCAGACCCCGTATTCCGCGCTGGCCCTGGCCGAGCTGGCCGAGCGTGCCGGCATTCCGGCGGGCGTGTTCAGCGTGATCACCGGCAGCGCCGGCGAAGTGGGCAGCGAGCTGACCGGTAACCCGATCGTGCGCAAGCTGTCGTTCACCGGCTCCACCGAAATCGGTCGCCAGTTGATGGCTGAATGCGCCAACGACATCAAGAAAGTGTCGCTGGAGCTGGGCGGTAACGCGCCTTTCATCGTGTTCGACGATGCTGACCTGGACAAGGCAGTCGAAGGCGCGATCATCTCCAAGTACCGCAACAACGGTCAGACCTGCGTTTGCGCCAACCGCATCTATGTGCAGGAAGGCGTCTACGAGGCGTTCGCCGAGAAGCTCAAAGCCGCTGTGGCCAAGCTCAAGATCGGTAACGGTCTGGAAGAGGGCATCACTACCGGCCCGCTGATCGACGAAAAAGCCGTGGCCAAGGTCAAGGAACACATCGCCGATGCCCTGAGCAAAGGCGCGAAAGTGCTGTCGGGCGGTAACAGCCTCGAAGGCACGTTCTTCGAGCCGACCATTCTGGTCAACGTGCCGAAGAATGCGGCAGTCGCCAAAGAAGAGACCTTCGGCCCGCTGGCGCCGCTGTTCAGCTTCAAGGACGAGGCCGAAGTGATTGCTCTGGCCAACGACACCGAGTTCGGTCTGGCATCGTACTTCTACGCGCAAAACATGAGCCGCGTGTTCCGTGTCGCCGAAGCGCTGGAGTACGGCATGGTGGGTATCAACACCGGCCTGATCTCCAACGAAGTGGCGCCGTTTGGCGGCATCAAGTCCTCGGGCCTGGGCCGTGAAGGCTCCAAGTACGGCATCGAAGACTACCTGGAAATCAAATACCTCTGCCTGTCGGTTTAATCGACGCAGGGAGCTGTACAGCCGATGGGGCGCGAGAGCGACGCTTCATCGGTTTTTGCGTTGTACACCAATATGGTGGCCGGAAGGCCGCGCCAGTCGATCATCGCATGCTGGCCCGGTTGTCTCCCGCCGCTGAATCCTTGAACCACGCCGACGATGAACGGCGAATGAGGAACTCATGAGCAAGACCAACGAATCCCTGCTGCAACGCCGTGCCGCCGCTGTCCCACGTGGCGTAGGCCAGATCCACCCGATCGTCGCCGAGCGCGCTGAAAACGCCACTGTGTGGGACGTCGAAGGCCGTGAATACATCGACTTCGCGGGCGGCATTGCGGTACTGAACACCGGCCACCTGCACCCTAAAGTGATCGCCGCCGTTCAGGAACAGCTGACCAAGCTGACCCATACCTGCTTCCAGGTGCTGGCCTACGAGCCGTACATCGAGTTGTGCGAAGAAATCGCCAAGCGCGTGCCGGGCGACTTCGCCAAGAAAACCCTGCTGGTGACCTCAGGCTCCGAAGCTGTTGAAAACGCCGTCAAGATCGCGCGTGCTGCCACTGGCCGTACCGGCGTGATCGCCTTCACCGGCGCTTACCACGGCCGCACCATGATGACCCTGTCGCTGACCGGCAAGGTCGTACCGTACTCGGCCGGCATGGGCCTGATGCCAGCCGGCGTGTTCCGCGCCCTGGCACCGTGCGAGCTGCACGGCGTGAGCGAAGACGAGTCGATCGCCAGCATCGAGCGCATCTTCAAGAACGATGCCCAGCCACAAGACATCGCCGCGATTATCATCGAGCCGGTGCAGGGCGAAGGCGGTTTCTACGTCAACTCGCCAGCGTTCATGGGCCGCCTGCGCGCCCTGTGCGATCAGCACGGCATCCTGCTGATCGCCGACGAAGTGCAGACCGGCGCCGGTCGTACCGGTACCTTCTTCGCCACCGAACAACTGGGTGTGGTTCCGGACCTGACCACCTTCGCCAAATCGGTCGGCGGCGGCTTCCCGATCTCCGGCGTGTGCGGCAAGGCCGAGATCATGGACACCATCGCCCCAGGCGGCCTGGGCGGCACCTATGCCGGTAGCCCGATTGCCTGTGCTGCGGCCCTGGCCGTGTTGAAAGTGTTCGACGAAGAAAACCTGCTGGCGCGCTCCAACGCCGTCGGCGAAACCCTGAAGGCGCGCCTGCGCCAGATCGCTGAAAAGCACAAGGTCATCGGCGACGTGCGCGGCCTGGGTTCGATGGTTGCCATCGAGCTGTTCGAAAACGGCGACCACAGCAAACCGGCTGCCGAACTGGTCGGCAAGGTCGTGGCCCGTGCCCGCGAAAAAGGCGTGATCCTGCTGTCGTGCGGCACGTACTACAACGTGATCCGTTTCCTGATGCCCGTCACCATTCCTGACGAGCAACTGGAAAAAGGCATTGCCCTGGTCGCCGAGTGCTTCGACGAACTGGCTTGATGCTGGATGGCTGAATAAAAAACCCGCTTCGGCGGGTTTTTTTACAGGCGCGGCCTATACAGACACATCAGGCCGACAGCGCCTGCAACCGGCACATCAGCAATTCCCGAAACCTCAAGGCCTGCGGCGACAGCGGTTTGTAGCTGTTGTGGATCACCGCGATATCAATGCTTTCGCTGGTCACGAACGGCCTGACCTGCAACTCCGGGATCAGGTTGTCGGAAATGGCAATGGCATCGACCACGGCCACTTCGCCGCTGGCGCGGCTGAACAGGCTGGCGATCAGCCCGGAGCGTACTTCCAGGCCGATGTTCAAATGCGGCAAGGCCTCGCCGTAGACCTTTTCTTCGCTGATGCCGTACAGCTCTTGCAGCGGCACTGAAATCAGCCGGTGGCCGATCAGGTCGTGCGGAGTGATCGAGGTGTGGCTGGCCAGCGGGTGCGAGGGCGACATGATGCACACCAGCGGGCAACTGAAGCGCGCATGCACGGTGATGCTCGGGTGGTTGACCTCAAAGGTGGTGATGCCGATGTCGACGATCTTTTCCGCCACCGCATCGATCATGCCGGCGGGTAACGGCAGGATGACCTTGACCTGCAGTTCGGGCCGCTCCTTGACCGTGTCGGCCACGCTTTGCGGCACCACGCTCATGCCCAGGCTGGGCGAGGCAGCGATGTACAGGTTGCCCTTGTCCGGGTTGGCCAGCTCTTTGGACATGGCATGGACTTTCTCGACATTGCGCCACAGCCGCTCGACCTCTTCATACAACTGCCGCGCTTCAGTGGTGGCGACCAGCCGGCCCTTGACCAGCTCGAACAGCTTCAAGCCGGTGCGTTGCTGGGTATGACTGAGCATCTTGCTCACGGCCGATTGCGAGATATGCAGCAACTCGGCAGCGCCAGCGATGCTGCCAGTGAGCATGATGGCGCGAAACACTTCCATTTGACGAAGATTCATACGGCGTCCCGGACGGCAGGGGGATCAAGCGATGCTGGAGTTTACGCGCCTGCCCTCTTGCGGCAAATACACATAGCATGGGCACCCTATAGACCTGATCAAAAAGTGATCGAGTTCCATTGCTGGATGTGTAGTAGTTCGGCTACAAAGTTCTGAATCGCATCATGGCTGCACAGGAAGGCAATTTTGGTGACTGTGAGCCGGTCGGACACGGAATCAGCGAAATGCGGATCTTCGTTGGACCGGGTTATCGTGTGTACTACACAAGACGCGCCGAAGTGGTGTATTTGCTACTGTGTGGCGGCAACAAGTCATCGCAGAAGCGCGACATCAAATTAGCGAAATCCATCCTCGACGAGATCGAGAAGGAAAGTGGTAAATGAGAGAGTTGAAGGTTTTCGAAGCTTCTGACTATCTGAACAACGATGAGGAAATCGCTGAGTTTCTGAGCATTTCCCTGGAAGACCCAAACCCTGACGTTTTCCTTCGTGCTCTGCAGGAAGTGGCTAAAGCACGGGGAATGAGCCAGCTTGCCCGGGACGCCGGTATCAATCGCGAAAGCCTCTACAAGGCTCTGGCTCCCGGTGCAAAGCCAAGATATGACACGGTTTTGAAGGTGATGAATGCGCTTGGCGTGAAACTGACCGCTCAGCACGTATAGCAAAGGAGCCGATTGGCTCCTTTTGTTTTGATCGGAAGCCCTACAGCCGGAACCGACCCAGCACAAGATATTCAACGCAGAGTACTTCGCCTCGGCGCAATGCTGAGGGATTCAATCGACGAATCCAGCCCGCTGCACACATATGCAAAAAATGCATATCCATATGCCTTCATATAGCCTTGAGCAAAGGTTAATGGTCGCCCCCAAATATTCAATTTATAGACTGGCCCCGCGCCAGTAGATTGCACGCACCCGGCTGGCACGCTCTGCAACAGTTCCGGAAGATTTATCGCATGCATGGCGCCAGGGATTGGCCCGCTCGCCATTTTTCAACCTTCACTCAGGTGTGTCTCACCCACAGTCGAGCCCGGCGGGCTGGCCGTGTCATGTCAGGTGCTGTCGTCATGAAAACCAACAAACGTTTTATTGCCACCCCGTTGTCCGTGGCCGTCTTTGGCGTCGTTGCCAGCATGAATGTGCTGGCCGCCGAGCCTGTCGATCAGGACAACCAGTTGAGTGCCGTGGTCGTGACCGGTACCCGCGCCGACAACCGCACCGAGGCCGAGTCGATGCAGCCTATCCAGGTGGTGTCGGCCAAGGCCTTGCAAGACAGCGGCAGCGCCGAGCTGGGCGAGGCGTTGTCGCGGCTGATTCCGTCGCTCAATTTCCCGCGTCCGGCCAGCTCCGGCTTCAGCGGTATCACCCGCCCTGCGCAAATGCGCGGCCTGGCGCCCGATCAGGTGCTGGTGCTGGTCAACGGCAAGCGCCGCCACACCAGCGCGCTGCTCAACACCAACGTCACCCAAGGCCGTGGCTCGGCGCCGGTGGACCTCAACACCATTCCGGTGTCGGCCATCGATCACGTCGAAGTGCTCAGCGACGGCGCGTCGGCGCGCTATGGCTCCGATGCCATCGCCGGGGTGATCAACATCATCCTCAAGAACGAAGCCTACGGCGGTCAGGCCACCACCAGCCTCGGCCAGACGACCAAGGGCGACGGTATCCAGCGTCACCTGGACGCCGATGCCGGTTTCGCCCTTGGCGAGCAGGGTGCCTTGCACCTGAGCTTCGATGGCAACTCTAACGACTTCACCAGCCGCGCCGGGCGTGACCTGCGCAACCCCGGCGCACCGGGTTATGGCGATACCACTTATCGGCTGGGCGACCCCGAGGTCAAGAACGGCAAACTGTTGATCAATGCCGACTACAATCTGACCGACGAACTGACCGCCTACGGTGTGGCGTCCTACAACCGCGCCGATGGCAGCACCTGGGATGCCTACCGCAACGGCCGCGCCTCGGTGTACGACGCGCAGGCCTATGCCAACGGCTACCGGCCGACCCTGCATTCGGAATCCGAAGACCAGACCCTGTTGCTCGGCCTCAAAGGCCAGGTGGTCGGCTGGAACTGGGACGCCAGCGTCAACTACGGTCAGAACGAGATGGAGTTCTATACCCGCGACAGCCTCAACCGTTACCTGTTTCGTGACACCGGCAGCCGCCAGAGCGATTTCTACGACGGTACATTGAAGAGCAGCCAGGCGGTCTACCAGCTCGATTTCAGCAAGGAAATCGACACCGGCCTGTTGCCCAACCCGTTGTCGGTAGCCTTTGGTGTCGAGTATCAGCACCAGACCTACAAGGAAAGCAGCGGCGAAGCGTCGTCGTATTACGGCACCGGCGCCGAGGGTTTTTCCGGTTTTCGCGACACCGACAGCGGTAGCTATCGCCGTGATCTGGTTGGTCAGTACATCGACCTGGAAACCAACCTGACCGACAAGTGGCGCGCCTCGGTGGCCTTGCGTCACGACAGCTCGAATGACTTTGGCGGCGCGACCACCGGCTCCCTGTCGAGCCGCTACGACTTCACTCCGCAAGTGGCCGTGCGTGGCAGCCTGTCCACCGGCTACCGTGCGCCGTCACTGGCCCAGCAGCATTACTCGGCGACCACCAGCGCACTGAATACTTCGATCAACGCCTATCAGGACCAGCGCACCGCTTCGGTCGACGACCCGGTGGCGCGCCTGCTCGGGGCCGACGACCTCAAGCCCGAGAAGTCGCAGAACATCAGCGCGGGCCTGGTGCTGCAACCGTTCGATGACTTCACCGCGACCGTGGATTTCTACCACATTGCCATCGACGACCGGATCACCCTGTCGAGCAACCTCAACGTACAGAACGCCGCCGCGCAAAACTTCCTGGTGGCCAACGGTGTGCAGCGCGACCTGTACCAGTCGGTGCGCTACTTCACCAACGCCGTCGACACCACCACGCGCGGCGTCGATGTGTCGGGGCAGTACCGCTGGCGCTTCGATAACGGCGGCCGTTTGAACAGCTCTGTCGGATACTCCTACAGCCAGACCCGCGTCACCGACGTCAAGGAAAACCCGGCGGTGCTCAGCCAGAACGGCCTGAACCTGGAGCGCATCGACCGTCGCGACCGCTATGGCGTGCTGACCGACAGCGCACCGCGCAGCAAGCTGTCGCTGAGCAACGACTACAGCCTGGGTGACTGGAGCTTCCACACCAACCTGGTGCGCTATGGCAGTTTCGTAGCGATCAGCAACAGCGGTCCTGATTTCGACCAGCGCTATGCCGCCAAGTGGGTGCTCGACCTGTCGACCAGCTACCGCCTGCAGGACTGGCTGTTCACCGTCGGCGGCGACAACGTCACCGACGCCTACCCGGACAAACGCAACAGCCTCAACAACCCGGGCCACCAGAACGTCAACTACATCTCGTATTCGCCGTTCGGCATGAATGGGGCGTTTTATTACGTGAAGGCTTCGTACCAGTGGTAAGAAACGCCTTGGCCGGGCTGGCAGCCAGCGTGCTGCTGGCCCTGGCCGTCAGCCTGCCGGCCCATGCAGGACCGGTGCTGCAGCGCATCGCCGAGCGCGGTGTGCTGACTGTGTGCAGCAACGTCGAGAACCGACCGTTCGCTTACCTGAGCCCTTCGGGACAGGCAGTGGGTTTCAATCTCGATCTGGCCGAAGACATCCGCGTGCGGTTGTCGGCCGACCTGCAACGCCCGCTGCGCCGCGAGACCGTCGCGACCAGCGGTGCCAACCGGGTGCCTTTTCTCGATCAGGGCAAATGTGACCTGATCATTACCGGTTACAGCGTGACGCCGGCGCGGCAGCGGCTGGTGGACTTTATCGAACCCAACTTCTACAGCTCCGGCGCCGTGTTGCTGGCGCGCAAGGACCGCACGGTCAGCAGTTGGGAAAGCCTGCGCGGCCAGGCGGTGTGCAGCAGTCACGGCTCGACCTACAACCAGGCCGTGGCCGAGCGTTATGGCGTGCGCATCCTGGCGTTTGCCGGGCTGACCGAAAGCGCCCAGGCGCTGCGTGACCAGCGCTGCGTCGGCCAGGTCATGGACGAGGCCGTGGCGCGTTTGCGCTTGGTCAACCAGCGCGAGTGGGCGGACTACGAGATCAAGCTGCCGACCATTCTGGAATCGCCGTGGAGCATGGCTATCGCCCATGGCGACCCGATATTTCGCAAGATGCTCGACGGCTATGCCCATGCCTGGCGCAAGGAAGGGCTGATCGAAGCGCTGGAAGACCGCTATGGCCTGCCGCATAAGCCGGTGCTGGCGGTTGCCGCACCGGTGGCGATCGGTCTGGACGAGCAGGGCGTGCCGCTGATTTTTCAGCGCATCGCCGAGGACTTTCGCCAGCTCAACCGCGACACCGGCTGGAATTTTCCGGTGTTCTACGAGGGCTGGTCGGCGCAGCAGTTCATTAACGGCATCGGCCTGACCATCAGGCTGGCGCTGATCTGCATCGTCACCTCGTGCCTGATCGGCCTGCTGGGTGCGCTGGCCATGCGCGGCCCGCGCGTGCTGCGCTGGACGGTGCAGGGCTATGTCGAGCTGCTGCGCAACACGCCGAGCCTGGCGCAGTTGTACTTCCTGTATTTCGGCATCGGCACCTTGCTGCGCGATGGCCTGCCGGGTGCGCAATTGCCTTGGTACGCCGATGCCTTCGGCCTGGCGGCGTTGTGCATCAGCCTGCATTACGGCGCCTTTGCCGTAGAGATCTTTCGCGCCGGCTTCAAGGCCGTGCCCGAGGCCACCCGCGAGGCGGCGCTGGCCCTGGGGTATGGCCGCTGGGGGCGCATGTGGCATGTGCAGTTGCCGATTGCCTTGCGCGCCAGCCTGCCGGCGCTGGGCAACAACATGGTGCAGTTGATCAAGGGCACGTCCATCGCCTATGCCGTGGCGGTGCCCGAGGTGCTCTACAGCGCGCAAGAACTGTGGAACGAGCGCAATAACGTGGTGGAAATGATGCTGCTGGTGCTGGCGACCTACCTGGCGTTGATGGCGGTACTGGCCTTGCTGCTCGACCGTCTGGAGCGGCGCTTGCGCCTGCCGGGGGTGAGCCTGTGAGTGTGTTTGCCGATTTGTTGCCGTGGCTGCCGATGCTCGGTCGCGGCTTTGTGGTGAACCTGGGCATGGGCATGGCGGCGATGCTGCTGGCGTGCCTGGCCGGCATTGCGCTGGGCGCCGCGCAACTGGCGCCGATGGCCTGGCTGCGGGTGCCGGCCAGGGTGCTGACCCAGTTGCTGCGCAATTCACCGTGGCTGGTGGTGATGTTTTTTGTCATGCACCTGCTGCCGTATGAGCTGCGGGTGTTTGACATGCGCCTGGCGATCCCCGGCTGGCTCAAGGCGGTCGTGGCGCTGGCGCTGCCCGCCACCGGCAATCTTGCAGAAATCGTTCGCGGCGGCCTGCGCGCCATTCCGCTGGCGCAGTGGGAAGCCGCCACCGCGCTGGGCTATGGACCGCTGGCTCGCTTGCGCCAGGTGATCCTGCCTCAGGCCTTGCGGCAGATTTTGCCTCCGGCGCTGGGCCTGTATTGCGTGGTCACCATGTCCACCGCGCTGGCCAGCCTGGTCGGTGTCGGCGAGGCGTTGGCCGTGGCCCGCGAGATTCTTGCTGCTGAAGCGCGTACCGACTTGCTGCTGCCGGTCTACGGCGTGGTGCTGGCGGCGTTCTTTTTCTACATCTTTCCCCTTTCGTTGCTGGCGCGCGCTCTGGAGCGCCGCTGGGCCCGCTGGTAGGTGACGTGTTGAACAAACGACT
>NZ_BAAILM010000041.1:0-2234 GCF_054589175.1 Pseudomonas sp. 3A(2025)
GCCACCGGCCTTGAGAATCGCCAGCAGCCCCACCACCATCTCCAGGCTGCGCTCCACCGCAATGCCCACCAGCACATCGGGGCCGACACCCAGCTCACGCAGCTTGTGCGCCAGGCGATTGGCCCGCTGGTTCAGCTCGGTGTAACTCAATGATTGCTCGCCAAACAGCAAAGCCGGTGCCTGAGGCGTTTTCTCGACCTGCTGCTCGATCAACAGATGGATGCACTGCTTGGCCGGGTAGCTGACCTCGGTGCGATTCCACTTATGGACAATCTGCCGATATTCATCGGCACTCAGAATGGACAGTTCCGTCAGGCGCTGGGTAGGCTGGATAACCACCTGCTCCAGTAACGCGACCCAGTGCCTGGCCATACGCTCAATGGTCGATGCATCGAACAGCGCTGTGGCATAGATCAGTGAAGCCACCAACTCGTGCTCTGCTTCGCTGGTGTCCAAGGTAAGGTCGAACTGTGCGGTCTGGCTATCCCACGACACGCCTTCCACCGTCAGCCCTGGCAGGGTATGGCGGCCACTGTTGACGGCCGCCTGATGATTGAACATCACTTGAAACAATGGGCTGTGGCTCAGGCTGCGCTCAGGTTGCAAGGCTTCTACTAATTGCTCGAAAGGCAGGTCCTGATGCACCTGGGCGCCCAGTGCCGCTGCCTTGACCTGTTGTAACAGCTCGCCGAAGGTGGTCGACACATCAAAATCAGCCTTGAGCACCTGAGTGTTGACGAAGAAACCGATCAGCCGCTCGGTCTCAACCCGGTTGCGGTTGGCCGTGGGGACTCCCACACGAATATCGCGCTGCCCCGAATAACGGTGAAGTAGCGTCTGAAACGACGCCAGCAGCACCATGAACAAGGTCACTCCCTGCTGCCGCGCCAGGCGATTGAGTGATTCGGTCAACCCCGCCTCCAGCCTGATATTCAGGCTCGCGCCGTCATGGCTTCGCACCAAGGGGCGCGGACGGTCAAGTGGCAGCTCTAGCACCGGCTGCTCACCGCCCAGTTGATCGTGCCAGTAAGCCAGTTGCCGCGCCTGCTCTCCTGCCTCCATCCAGTGACGCTGCCAGGCCGCATAATCAGCGTACTGGATCGGCATGGCCGGCAGGCTCACCGCATCGCCCAGTCGATGGCCTTCATAAAGGCTGACCAGTTCATCGACCATCACCGGCATCGACCAACCATCGGAGACGATATGGTGCAGCGTCAATACCAGCACATGGTCATCTTCGGCCAGTTTCAGTAGTTTGACGCGCAACAAAGGCCCGTTGACCAGATCGAAAGGCCGCTGAATCTGAGCTTCAACATAGTTCTGGATATCCACTTCGCTGGCCAAGGCTTGGTAAACGACCTCAAGCGGCTGGTAATCGTGAATGATCTGCAGGGCATGCTCACCGCTTTGGCGAAACGTGGTGCGCAGGGTTTCATGACGGGCAATCAGTGCATCGAAACTGGCGTGCAAGGCGTTGCGGTCCAGGGGACCCTTGAAGCGAAGAACCACCGGAATGTTGTAGGCCGGACTGTCAGGATCCAGTTGCCACAGGAACCATTGACGTTGCTGGGCATAGGACAGTAGCAACGGCTGCTGACGGTCAACCGGTGTGAAGGCTGGAGCCTGGCTGAGAACACCCTCTGCAAGGCGAACGATGAACGAAGACAGCACCGGGGCTTCGAACAATACCCGCAACGGTAACTCGACCTCCAGAACCTGCCGCACCCGTGAAATCACCTGAGTAGCCAGCAACGAGTGCCCTCCCAATTCAAAGAAGTTATCGGTAAGACCCACTCGCTCAATCTGCAACACCTCTGCCCAGATCGCTGCGACCTGTTGCTCCAGTTCACTTTGCGGCGCCACATACCTCTGTTGCTGCTGGCCGGCATCCGGTGCGGGCAATGCCTTACGGTCTAGCTTGCCGTTGGCGGTCAATGGCAGATGATTCAGACATACGAAATGCGCCGGCACCATGTAGTCCGGCATGACCGCCTTCAAGGCTTCGCGCAAGCTCTCACGCAATGCCGCCTGCTCAGCTTCGTCCGCCTGCTCTACCATCGGCACCAGCCAAGCCACCAACTGCTTGCCTAGCGGCCCGTCCACATCCAGTACCACCGTCTCACGCACTGCCGGATGCTCCTTGACCCGCGCCTCGATCTCGCCCAACTCAATGCGGAAGCCTCGAATCTTCACCTGATGGTCGATGCGACCGGCGTACTCCACCACGCCGCCGG
>NZ_BAAILM010000042.1:0-1248 GCF_054589175.1 Pseudomonas sp. 3A(2025)
TGATCTGGTCAACTGATTCCGGACACAGTTATAGGAGCTAGGCCGCCAGCCTTTCCTGATCGGCCGGCGTGCGGTATTCGTTGTAGCTGTGGAGCCTGACCTGGTTGTAATGGTGGATGACATAACGCAGTACATCCCCCTTGGCTTGCTCCTCGTGTTGATAGCCTTTTTTCGGTATCCATTCCGACTTCAGACTGCCGAAGAAACGCTCCACCGGGGCATTGTCCCAGCAGTTTCCGCGCCGGCTCATGCTCTGTTGCATGCCCAGATCATCAAGCTTGGTACGGAACATTTCGCTGCTGTACTGACAACCCTGATCGGAGTGAAACATGACCTTTTGCGGTCTTCCTCTAGCCTCGTAGGCCAGTGCCAGAGCCTTGCACGTCAGCGCTGAGTCCGGGCTGGTGGAAATCGCCCATCCCACTATTCGTCTGGCGTATAGATCGAGAACAACCGCCAGATACACCCAATGCGTTCCGGCCCAAATATAGGTTACATCCCCGCACCAGACCTGATTGGGCCCTGCGACTTTGAACTGACGCTTCAACAGATTCTCTGCAAACCTGGACTGCACCACGCTATGCCGGTAAGGCCTGGGGCGACGCTGATGGCTGTACAGCCCCGCCTCGGACATCAGGCGACCCGCGAGAAACCGCCCCACTGTATGACTTTTCGCCTTGAGGGCCTTTGACAAGCCTCGCGCGCCCATAGAACCACGACTTTGAGCATGCAGCTGGATCGCTAGCTCCTTGAGTTGATCTCTGGCTGGATCAGCTTGATCCCGTCGTTTCAGATAGTCGTAATACCGGCTGCGATTAACTCCAAACACACTGCATAAGCTGGCCACGGGGAAGTGCTCAATCAACTTCTCGATCAGGGCTATCGATCGAGGGAATCGGACATCAAGAGAGCGGTAGCCTTTTTTAGGATTTCCTTCTCCATTTCGAGCTTGCGAATCTTGGCGTGCAGAGCCTGGATTTGCTGTTGTTCAGAGGTCATGGCCTTGGCTGTTTCTGGCGTTGATCCACCACGTTCCTGCCGCAGTTGTTCAACCCAACGGCGCAATGCGGTGGGACCAACCCCCATCGCTGCGCAGGCTTGGGCAGTTGAATAATTAGCATCCAGAACAAGCTGTGCAGCTTCAAGTCTGAACTCGGGAGAAAAATGACGCTTGGACATCGGACACCTCATCGTTGAGCGGTAGGGTACCGCTCCTTTGGGGATGTCCGGAATCATTAGGCCACATCA
>NZ_BAAILM010000043.1:0-359 GCF_054589175.1 Pseudomonas sp. 3A(2025)
TCAAGCGGCTGCAGGGCAATTCGCCGCTTGTGCTGCACTCGGATCAGGGCTGGCACTATCAGCAACCTCGTTACCAGAAAGCGCTCAAGGAACGAGGCATCAGACAAAGCATGTCACGCAAGGGGAACTGCCTGGACAATGCCGCAATGGAGAGTTTTTTCGGGATACTGAAGTCCGAGTTTTTCTACCTCAAGCGCTTCCAGAACGTGGAGGAACTGAGGACAGGGCTGGACGAGTACATCCGTTACTACAATCATGACCGGATAAAAGTGAAGCTTGGCGGATTGAGTCCTGTGGAGTTCAGGACTCGCTCGGTGGGCGTGTGGCAATAGACTGTCCAACTTTTTGGGGTCAGATCA
>NZ_BAAILM010000044.1:0-687 GCF_054589175.1 Pseudomonas sp. 3A(2025)
CAGGCTCAGGCAGGCAGCAACGCAGGACTATTCACTACCATCGACCTCTTTTATCGAAGCGAAGAGGTCGTCGTGGAGCGTTTATCCATGCGTAAAATCCGAGAGGTGCTACGCCTAAAGTTCGACGCCGGCCTGTCCGTGCGCAAGATTGCCATCAGCCTGCGCATCAGCAGCGGCAGTGCCGGCAATTATCTGAACCGTTTCAACGCCTGTGGGCTGACCTGGCCAACTGCATTATCGGATGCGGAGCTGGAGCGACGTCTGTTCCCGCCTGCACCGACGGCTCCCAGCGAACAACGCCCTATCCCCGACTGGGCCCATATCCACGCCGAACTGCGCCGCCCCGGCGTCACCCTGGCCTTGCTCTGGCAGGAGTACCGACTCAGCCACCCGCAGGGCTTTCAATACAGCTGGTTCTGCGACCATTACCGTCTCTGGGCCGCCAGGGTCGATGCGGTCATGCGACAGGAACATCGTGCCGGCGAAAAGCTATTCGTCGACTACGCAGGCCAGACCGTACCGGTCATCGACCGGCAGACCGGAGAAATCCGCCAGACCCAGATCTTCGTCGCCGTTCTCGGCGCGTCCAGCTACACCTTCGCCGAGGCCACCTGGTCGCAGAAACTTCCCGACTGGCTGGGCTCGCATGCCCGCTGCTTCGCTTTTCTTGGCGGAACACCGCAGATC
>NZ_BAAILM010000045.1:0-1184 GCF_054589175.1 Pseudomonas sp. 3A(2025)
GACACCCAGCTCACGCAGCTTGTGCGCCAGGCGATTGGCCTGCTGATTGAGTTCGGTGTAGCTCAACGATTGCCCGCCAAATACCAGGGCTGTGGCCTGTGGCGTCTTCCAAACCTGCTGCTCGATCAGTTGATGAATACACAGCTCGCTCGGGTAACTGGCTTCAGTGCGGTTCCAGTCATGAACGATCCGCTGATATTCATCGGTACTCAGCAACGGCAATTCAGCCAAGGGTTTATCAAACGACTTGACCACGCTTTGCAGCAAGTACTTCCAGTGCCTGGCCAGACGTTCGATGGTCGGGGCATCGAACAATGCCGTCGCATACGTCAGAGAAGCCCCGATACCGGTGTCATGCTCAAAGGTATTGAGGGTCAGATCAAACTGGGCGGACACCCCTTCCCACGACAGTGCTTCTACCTGCAAGCCCGGTATTTCTCTAAAGGAGCCTTTGGCCTGTGTCTGGTGGTTGAACATCACCTGGAATAACGGGCTATGGCTCAGGCTGCGGTCAGGTTGCAAAGCCTCGACCAGTTGCTCGAACGGCAGTTCCTGGTAGGTCTGCGCCTCCAGCACGGTCTGGCGAACCTGCTGCAGCAATTGCTCGAAAGTAGTCGTCAGCTCGAAAGTCGCCTTGAGAACCTGAGTGTTGACGAAGAAGCCGATCAGCCGCTCGGTTTCCACTCGCGTACGGTTGGCAACCGGTACCCCGATACGAATATCGCTCTGCCCTGAATAGCGTTGCAGCACACTCTGGAAGCTGGCCAGCAGCACCATGAACAGGGTGCCGCCCTGACGCTGGGCCAGTGCCTTGAGCTCGCTCGCCAGCTCGGTGTCCAGCGTGATTTCCAGCCGGGCCCCGTGTTGATCCGGCAATAACGGACGCGGCCGATCGGTGGGCAACTCCAGCACCGGCTGCTCACCGCCCAGTTGTCCTTGCCAGTAGGCCAGTTGCCGCTCCTGCTCACCGGCCTCCATCCAGTTACGCTGCCAGATCGCATAATCGGCGTACTGGATCGGCAAGGCCGGCAGGCTCACGTCGGTGTGCCCCTGGCTGTAGCCTTCATACAATTGCACCAACTCGTCGACCAGCACGGGCATTGACCAGCCATCGGAGACAATATGGTGCAGGGTCAGCACCAGAACGTGCTCGTCGTCCGCCAGACCCAGCAGCTTTACGCGCA
>NZ_BAAILM010000046.1:0-1332 GCF_054589175.1 Pseudomonas sp. 3A(2025)
CCTTCATACAATTGCACCAACTCGTCGACCAGCACGGGCATTGACCAGCCATCGGAGACAATATGGTGCAGGGTCAGCACCAGAACGTGCTCGTCGTCCGCCAGACCCAGCAGCTTTACGCGCAGAAGCGGCCCGTACTCAAGGTCGAACGGTCGACGAACTTCTTCTTCCACCCAGGCCTCGACGGTCTGGCCATCGGGCAAACGTTCAACACTCAAGACAAAAGGCTGAGCCGCCTGAACAATCTGAATCGACTGCTCGTCATCCTGGCGAAAGGTCGTGCGCAAGGTTTCGTGCCGCTCGATCAGGGTCTGGAAACTGTGCCGCAGCGCTTCATGATCCAATGAGCCGGCCAGTCGTAAAGCCGTCGGAATGTTGTACGCAGCACTGTCCGGAGTCAGTTGCCACAGGAACCACTGCCGTTGCTGGGCGAAGGAAAGAGGAATGCAATCAAAAAGCGCTTTTACCTCAGGGACCGGCAAATTGGCTGGCGAGATATTCTCGGCATACATCTTTTGCAGATACAGCCTGCGCTTCGCGGTTGGCAGCGTGATGAAGCGCCTGGCGATATTCAGAGCGGCTTCCATATTCATTGCGCTTCCTCCAGCTCTTCGGCAAACAGATCAAGGCGTTTCAGTTTTTCTTCAAAATCATCGGTCTCTTCTTGTACTAACTGTCTGGCGAAATCAGCCAGGAATGGATACTGGAACAGCACAGAAGGATCGAGCGTTACACCGAGCGACAGACGCACACGGGACAAAATGGACAACACCAACAAAGAGTGCCCTCCCAGTTCAAAGAAGTTATCGGTCAGGCCCACTCGCTCAATCTGCAACACCTCTGCCCAGATCGCTGCGACCTGTTGCTCCAGCTCACTTTGCGGCGCCACATACCTCTGTTGCTGCTGGCTGGCATCCGGTGCGGGCAAGGCCTTGCGGTCCAGCTTGCCATTGGCCGTCAGCGGCAAATGATCAAGGAACACAAAGTGTGCCGGCACCATGTAATCCGGCATGACCGCCTTCAATGCTTCGCGCAGGTTCTCACGCAATGCCGACTGCTCAGCTTCATCCGCCGGTTCTGCTACCGGCACCAGCCAGGCCACCAACTGCTTGCCTAGCGGCCCATCCACATCCAGCACCACCGCCTCACGCACTGCCGGATGCTCCTTGACCCGCGCCTCGATCTCGCCCAATTCAATGCGGAAACCGCGAATCTTCACCTGATGGTCGATGCGACCGGCGTACTCCACCACGCCGCCGGCACGACTACGGCCCAGATCACCACTGCGGTACAGCCGGCTACCGCCCTGCTCACTGGTGTCGAACGGGTCGG
>NZ_BAAILM010000047.1:0-563 GCF_054589175.1 Pseudomonas sp. 3A(2025)
TTCCATGCCCTGCTGTGCCGCGAGCAGGTGACCGTACTCAACCAGACACCGTCGGCGTTCAAGCAGTTGATCCCGGTGGCCTGCGACAGCACTGAATCGTTGGCGCTGCGTTATGTCGTGTTCGGTGGCGAGGCGCTGGACGTCGGCAGCCTGGCGCCGTGGTTCGAGCGCTTTGGGGATCAACAGCCGCAACTGATCAACATGTACGGCATCACTGAAACCACAGTGCATGTGACCTATAGGCCATTGTCCAGAGCCGACCTGCAACAGGCCTCGGTCAGCCCGATCGGCGAGGTGATCCGTGATTTGTCCTGGTATGTGCTGGACAGTCAGCTCAACCCGGCCATTCCGGGCGTGCATGGCGAACTGCATATCGGTCGTGCAGGTCTGGCGCGCGGTTACCACAATCGTCCCGCCTTGACGGCGGAGCGGTTCATTCCCGACCCGTTCGACACCAGTGAGCAGGGCGGTAGCCGGCTGTACCGCAGTGGTGATCTGGGCCGTAGTCGTGCCGGCGGCGTGGTGGAGTACGCCGGTCGCATCGACCATCAGGTGAAGATTCG
>NZ_BAAILM010000048.1:0-46137 GCF_054589175.1 Pseudomonas sp. 3A(2025)
ATGCTTATCTCAAAGATGTGCTGATGCGACTGCCAACGCAGCGGGCCAGCGAGATCGAGCGACTGCTGCCGCATCAGTGGATACCTGCCTGATCTGTGCAAGGTGTGTTCGCTGGCCGCTTACCCTTTACCGTCAAAAACTTACTCTTGAACCACCATTGGCGGTAAAACAGGCTTGAGCGGATACTGATCGTCGGCGATGGCGCCGACTACCTTTGCTGGAGTAGGCAAGATGACGGGATACGTGGCCCTGCTTCGGGCCGTGAATGTGGGCGGTACAGGGAAGTTACCGATGACCGTATTGGCCGAAATGTGCGAGGCAGCGGGGTTCATTCAGGTGCAAACCTATATTGCGAGCGGCAACGTCGTTTTTCGAAGCGACGGCGCCGAGGATCAAGTCCGTTCCGCCCTTGAAGACCGGCTACGCACCTATGCAGGGAAGAATGTAGGTGTGGTTGTGCGAACTGCCTCCGAAATCGCCGACGCGCTTGCTCGTAATCCCTTCGCGGACTCGCCCGGCAACCGCGTCATGGCGCTGTTCGTCGATGAAGCGCTCCCGAACGATCCACTCGACGGAGTAACCGGCGTCAAGAACGAGCAGATACACTTGGGAAAGCGCGAATTGTTCATCCTCTACCCGGGCGGCATGGCGACCACACGGCTGCGCATACCCAGCGAGAAGCAAGGCACGGCGCGAAACATGAATACCGTCGCCAAGCTGGCTGAAATGACGGCCGCTCTCGCTTAGGCGGGTAGTGTGTAGCGAAATTCGTAATCGTGCCTTCCGGGCGTGACGACGATGTTCATCGTCCCCGTCAGTCCCAACAGACCCCCTGTCGCGGAGTCTGGTACGACTATGACCGTCAGCGATTGTGTGCCCTTGTCCATGAGTCCGCTATGCTGGAGCGTGAATGAACCCTGCCGGCCTCCCAAGGTAGCAGTCACACGTTCCATCGCGACGTAGCCGGCTGAGCCTTCGACACCACTGCGCAACGCCAGCATCTGTCCGGCGCTGACGCCTTGTAAGTCACCATGAAACATTTTGTCGATCGACATGCTGCCGATCGGGGCGTCACCGGCCCCAATCGGCGCGTGTTCCTCCTTGAGGCAAACCAGATCTGCAGCCTCGTCGGCTGAGTCATCGTCGAAAACTACGTCGAATGGTAGTGGCCTAATGTGCCCGGACACCTCAAAAGGTGGCTACATGGCGACACCCCTTATCCCGGTTGATCGCTGAAGGCCAGGTAATCTGCGTGCATGACATTTCTCGTCCAAACGTGCGGTTCAAAGACTATCCGGATCCCCGAAAAACATCTGAATCCGCGACCGCAACCACCTCTCCGCCGGATCATTATCCTGCGCCCCGCGCCAGGCCATGTGCAGCTCGAACGTCTGCGACTCCAGTGGCAAATCCTCAGCCCTTACACCCCCATTGGCGGTCAACACCTCAGCCGCATAATCGGGCACGGTGGCGATGATGTCAGTACCGGCCAACAACGTTGCCAACCCGTTGAACTGCGGCACGGCCAGCACCACATGGCGCTTGCGCCCCAGCTTTTCCAGGTATTCGTCCATAAACCCCGACAGGTCACCGGCAAACGACACCAGTGCATGTGGGCGGGCGCAGAAGTCGTCCAGGCTCAGCGGGCCCGGAATCGTATCGGCGCGCAACACTTGTGGACGGCTGCGGCGCAGGACTTTGCGCTTGGCGTTGGCCGGCAGGTCGCTGGTGTAGCTGACACCCACCGAGATTTCGCCGGAGGCCAGCAGCGCGGGCATGAGAATGTAGTTGACGCGGCGCACCACCAGCACGATGCCGGGAGCTTCGGAGCGCAGGCGCTTGAGCAGTGAGGGCAGCAGGGCGAATTCGACTTCATCGGACAGGCCGATACGAAACACTGCGTTGCTGGTTGCGGGATCGAATTCCGAGGCGCGGCTGACGGCTGTAGAGATCGAGTCCAGTGCCGGCGACAGCAGGCTGAAGATTTCCGTGGCTCTGGCGGTGGGCTCCATGCTGCGCCCGGTGCGCACGAACAGCGGATCGTCGAACAGACCGCGCAGGCGCGACAGTGCGGCGCTGATCGCCGGCTGGCCGAGAAACAGTTTCTCGGCGGCACGGGTCACGCTGCGTTCGTGCATCAGGGTTTCGAAGACGATCAGCAGGTTGAGGTCAACGCGGCGCAGGTCATTGCGGTTCATACGTGGGGGCTCGTGCCATTTGTCGATTCGGGCATGTCGCTACAGGCTGCAGGAAAACGCCTTGTAGCGACACCGGTGCGCATAGTACGGGCAAACCATCAGGTGGCGGAATGATTAATTGCACCCTGTGCAGGCCTGTCTTGGGGCTCCCGCAGTTGCAAAGTGTCGGCCAGATGCGAACAATGGCCGCCGCATCGCGCAAGGATGGAACGTCTCGACAGCTGATTCGATCTATTGCGAATCGATGACAGGCATGTCGACTATTAACAGCCACTGACTGGTTCTGCCGGGAAAGCCCGGATAAAGTGCATGGCATCTAGGTTCACAAGGCGAGGTTCTCAATGTCCCGCACGATCCGTTTTCACCAGTTTGGCCCGGCTGAGGTGCTCAAGCTCGAAGAGCACCCAGCGGCGCTGCCTGCGCCTGGCGAAGTGCAAATCCGCGTCCAGGCGATTGGCATCAGCTGGTATGACGTTCTCTGGCGACAGAACCTGGCCAGCTCCAGGGCGCGTCTGCCTGCCGGTCTTGGCTATGAAATGGCTGGTGTCGTGACTGCGCTGGGTGCAGGCGTCGACGATCTGGCGGTGGGTGACAAGGTGGCCAGCTTTCCGGCTGCCGACCCCAACCAGCATCCGGTGTACGGCGAAGTCATCGTGCTGCCGCGCACAGCCCTGACCCGTTATCCCGATGTACTCACACCGTCTCAGGCCAGCGTGCACTACACGCCCTTGCTGATTGCCTATTTTGCGTATGTCGATCTGGCGCGCATCAAGGCCGGGCAGACCGTGCTGGTCACCGATGCCAGCCATTGCGCCGGACCGTGCTTCGTGCAACTGGGCAAGGCCTTGGGCGTCAAGGTGATTGCGGCGACCAAGACCGAGGATGCCCGCGAGTATCTGTTATCGCTGGGCGCCGACAAGGTGGTGGTCACCGAGGAACAGGACCTGCTGATGGCCATCAACAAATACACCGCCAATCGCGGGGTCGATGTGGTCTTCGATGGTCTCGGTGGCCCGCAGATGTCGCTGATGGGCGATGTGCTGGCACCGCGTGGCAGTCTGGTGCTGTATGGCCTGCAAGGCGGTAACCAGACACCGTTCCCGGCCTGTGCGGCGTTTCAGAAAAACATCCAGTTCTATGTGCACTGCCTGGGTAATTTCACGGGCAAGCCGGAACTGGGGATCGATCAGGATGCCGAGTCGTTGCGGCGTGCCCTGCGCGAGATCAACCAGCTGACGGCAGACCGGGTGCTGCAACCTCTGGCGATCCGCCCGTTCGCGTTCGAGCAGGTGGTGCAGGCGCACCGCTATATGGACGGCTGCCCGATTGGCGGGCGTGCGGTACTGGAACTGACGGCGGAGTGAGACTGATCTAAAACCAGCTTCCTGATATAGTTACATCGTCAAGGCATTGATTGTTTCCAATCAATGCCTTTTTTGCTTTTGGGGCCTACAACATGCGGTTCATGTTGTAGGAAAGTTCGCTAATAAATAGGGTCGGTGTCTGGCATTTCTTCGGGCGATTATACTGCTTGCGCCATACGGCCAGTATCGGACACTGTGTTGAGCGCCCGATGGCATACACCTTGTGCCTGTATCGGCAGTGGATGAATGGCACGGCCCGTCTGGGCTGGCGCGGTGTCAAGGGGTACGGCAAGGCTGGCGGATGCCGCCGCTGAACATGTTTAAAGTGCGCTGAAATATTGAATTAATGTTTAATTCAAGTTGTTTAATTGCGCTGTAGTGTTGGTCTTTCGCCCTGAGTGGGTCACTTGTAATCGCGATATCGATACCGATAATGATTTGATAATTACTACTCAAGGAATGAGCCATGTTTGTTTTTCGAATCCATTGTCTGCCCCTTGTTGCCAGAGGGACCGATCCAACTTCGCAGTGGGCAGGGCCAGCATGATGAGTGCCATTCATGAGCAAGCGATGAATTATGTCTACCAGCAGGTGTTGCAACGCCTGCTCGGTTACTTCACCCGTGCTGAACGCACCGCCCTGCAACTGCTCATCCAGCGTTTGATCGTGGCCGCTGGCGGGATCGAACGTATCAGCAGCTTCAAGGTCATGATCCCCTTCAGCGGCGGCAAGGACAGCGCCTACACGGTGGCCCTGCTGCGCGCTGCGCAATTGAGCATCGCTGGCAGGGCGCCGGGCACCTTCAACATCCGTGTGGCAACCATGCGCCATGCGGGCATGACACCTGCAGTCATGGGTAACATCCACCGGGTCTATTCGGCGCTGTTTCTGTATGACGACCCGCGCGTCGAGACGCTGGTCTTCGACAACCAATACACCCACGCCTTCGAGCCGGACCTGCCGTTTTCCAGCGCCGGGCGCGAACAGAACCGCAGTGACATGTTGCAGGCCGGGCACCTCTCGGCGGGCGATGCGCGCACCACATTCTGTAATAGCTGTCACCTGGGGCTGGCGCAGTTCATGGGCCGCGCTGTCACCTGGGGCGATGGCTCGGACGCGGTGCTCAGTGGCGACTCGCGCAAAGAACAAAAGCTGTACATCACCTGGCTGATGCGCCTGGCCCAGCACAGCGGATTGCACACCGGCCACTGGCGCAACCAGAACCTGCAAACGGTAATGCGCAGCCTTGAGCACATCGGTCAGGCCTGGCTGCAAGAGTTGTATGGCGAAGGCGAAGAGGGCGCTGCCTGTATCCGCCCGCTGTCACCGCCCGGCAAGCCGCTGAACCCGACGTTTGTGGTGATCAACGACCTGATCTGCGGCAAGCTCGATGAGCACTGGAACCTGCTGACCGAGTTTTTATCGTTTCGCTTCGACGACCTGGCCTTCAGTTTCAGCGAGTCGGACTGCGCCAACCCGTTGTTGATGGCGCACATGCAGGGATTGCGGGCGCAATGGATCGAGCAGCGCGAGTATGCCGACGGCATTGCCGACTACCTGATGCTGGCGCGCGGCCTAATGCGTAGCAAGCAAATGTCCGCGCGACTGATCGACCAGGCCATGGCCGCCTACGACGGCCAGCAGCGCATCGACGTGCGGCGAGAGATGGCTGCCGATTTTGCCCAGGACGCCTATGGCCTGAGCGAGGCGCAACTGGTGTGCATGCTGTTTTCGCCGTTCGTGGATCAGGGCGCTGGGCTTGAGGCGTTTCTGCGTCGTTGCCACCCCGGCATGCTCGTAGCCCTGGCCGATTTGCACCGTGCACTGGCCGGGCAGAACGCCCCGGAACAAGTCTTGCTGTGGCTGGTGGAAATCAGCGGTTTGAGCTTGCCAGGCCTTCAGGGCCTGTACGCCCGGCAGCCGGTGGACTTTGCCGATCCGAAATCGATCATCGCCCGTATCCGCTTGGCCGACCCCGATCAATGCCGTATCCGACGGCTCGATCCGGTCAGCGGTCAGCCGCGCATCGTCAGGCTCTCCGGCCGCTGACCGCCACCTTGCGTTTTATCCCGATGCCGGGCTGATGCCTGAAAGCGATTGCCCGGCTGTTGATGTTCATGCTCCATGCCCCGGTTACCTGCCATGAAAGATAAAAACGATTTCGCCTATCAGTCGGTGTATCGCTATCTCGTTCGCCTGATCAATGAAGTGCAGACCGATTCAACCCTGAAAATGCCCTCGTTGCGCCAACTGGCACGGCGCCTGCGGGTGTCGATCTCGACCATCCAGAGCGCCTACTCGTTGCTGGAGCAAGAGGGGCGAATCTGTTCGGTGCCCAAGTCGGGCTATTACGCCTTGCCCGCCAGCGCTGAAGAACTGTCGACGGGCGAGGGTGACAGCGTACTCGACACGCTTTACCGCAATGTGCGCCGGCCAGGCGTGAGCATGCTGTCGGGCGATGAGCCAAGCCTGCTGCTGGCGCCGCAAAGCGTACTGCTGGGCATGGAGCGCGAACTGGTGCGCCAGTACCCGCAACCGCTGGACACCGGCTTTCAGCCGTTTGGCGACATGGAACTGCGCAGCGCCCTGGCCGCGCGTTATACCCTCGATGCCAAGGATTGCTGGCATGCCGAACAGGTCTACATCGGCCCCGACTTGCTCGGCATGCTCAAGGCGGTGGTGCATACCTTGCGCCTGGCGGGCAGCAGTGTGCTGGTCGAGTCGCCCTGTGCCTGGACGCAATTGCGCCTGCTGCAATCGTTGAATGTGCAAGTGGTAGAAATGCCGCTGGACCTGGACGGCAGCGTGCGCCTGGCCGAGCTCGATCATCTGCTGCTGGAGCACAACATCGGTCTGGCCATCCTGCCGTCCCGGCTCAACCCGGTGAGCGGTAGCGTCGCGCCGCAGGACAATCGCCAGGCCATGGCGCACCTGCTCAATCGTTACCGGATCTGGGTGCTGGAAAACGACAGCCATGGCGAACTGGCGTTCGATACACGTGGTTGCTGCCTGCGCGAACTGATTGATCCGCAGCGGCTGTTGATCCTTGGCAGCTTCGACAAGGTACTGGGGCCTGAAGCGCCCTACGGTTATCTGTTGTGCAAGCATTTCGAAACGCAGTGGCAAGCGTATTTTCTGCTGCGCGCCTTCGACCTGCCGCCAGTGCGCCAGAAAGCCATTGCCCGACTGTGCAACAGCGGGCGTCTGGATCAGCACAGCGCCGAGCTGCGCAGCCTGCTTGAACAGCGCATGCACGACATGGGGCTGTTGATGGACCAGCATCTGGGCCGCTGGGTACGCTTTGAGATGCCCAGAGGCGGCAGCGGCATCTGGGCTGAGAGCCAGCAATGCGTGGACATGCGCCAGGTGTTCGAAACCCTGCTGAGCCAGCGCCTGGTCATCGCTCCCGGCGAACTGTTCAGCCTGAGCGGGCTGCACCGCCAGTACCTGCGCATCAGCTACGCCATCGACTGGCATCAGGATGTCTCGGCGGTGCTGGAAACCGTGGGCGAGGCACTGAAACAAGCCCGGCGCTAGGTTGCCACCGATCCATTTCCATTTGCCAGTACGGGGCAGGCTGTTTACTGTGCGGCCATCCAGTATTCCTTTGCCGATGGTTAAACCGCGCAGTGACCCTCCCCAATCCTTTACCGGCGCCTGTGCGCTATACCGTGGCGGTACGGGCGTTGTGCGAGTTCACCGCCAAGGCCGGCGATCTGGACCTGCGCTTTACGCCGTCGCCCACCGCCCTGGAAGGCATGCTCGGGCATCGCACCGTGGCGTCACGGCGTGGCGCCGATTATCAGGCCGAGGTGTCGCTGTCGGGTGAATATGGCGCCTTGACCGTGCGTGGGCGTGCCGATGGTTACGACGCCGCGCTCAACCAGCTCGAAGAGGTCAAGACCTATCGCGGCGAACTGGACGCCATGCCCGATAACCATCGTCAATTGCACTGGGCACAGGTCAAGGTCTATGGCTGGCTGTTGTGCCAGCAACTGGACCTGCAGGACGTCACCCTGGCGCTGGTCTATTTCAATGTGACCACCGAGCGCGAAACGCTGATTCGGCAAAAAACCACCCGCGACCAGCTGCACGCGTTCTTCATTCGTCAGTGTTCGCTGTTCCTGCACTGGGCCGAGCAAGAGCTGGCGCACACCGGTGAGCGCAACCGGGCGCTGGCTGGCTTGAGCTTCCCGCACCCTGAGTTTCGTACTGGTCAGCGGGTTTTGGCCGAGTCGGTCTATAAAGCGGTCAGCACGGGCCGTTGCCTCATGGCCCAGGCACCGACCGGCATCGGCAAGACCCTCGGCACGCTGTTCCCGTTGCTCAAGGCCATGCCGGTTCGCGGCCTGGACAAGGTGCTGTTTCTCACCGCCAAAACGCCGGGTCGGCAACTGGCCCTCGATGCCCTGGCGACCTTGAACCGGCACGCGCAGGAGCTGCCCCTGCGGGTGCTGGAGATGGTCGCGCGTGACAAGGCCTGCGAGCATCCGGACAAAGCCTGCCATGGTGAATCCTGCCCGCTGGCCGAAGGGTTTTATGATCGCCTGCCGGCCGCCCGTGCGGCCGCCGTGCAAAGCCGATGGCTGAATCAGGCTGGGGTGCGTGAAGTGGCGCTGGCGCATCGGGTGTGCCCGTATTACCTGAGCCAGGAGCTGGCGCGCTGGGCCGATGCGGTTATCGCCGACTACAACTACTGGTTCGACCTCAGCGCCATGCTGTTCGGGTTGGCGCAGCTCAACCAGTGGCAGGTCGCGGTGCTGGTGGACGAAGCGCACAACATGGTCGAGCGCTGCCGGCAGATGTATAGCGCCAGCCTCGACCAGCAGGCATTGGCCGAGGTCATCACCACCGCGCCAGATCCAGTGAAAAAAGCCTTGCAGCGCCTGAACCGGCAATGGAATGCCCTGAATAAAGAGCAGACCCAGGCCTATCAGGCGCACGAGCAAGTGCCTGGCAAATTACTGATGAGCCTGAGTGGTTGCATCACCGCGCTGGGCGACTACTTTAACGATCATCCGCAACAGGCTCCGGATGGCGCGTTGCAAAGCCTTTATCTTGAGTTGATCGGCTTTACCCGTATCGCCGAGTTGTTCGATGAGCATTTTCTGTTCGATGTGACGCGCCGCGATATCGGCCGCCAGCGTAGCCGTTCGCGCCTGAGCCTGCGCAATGTGGTGCCGGCCCGTTTTATCGGCCCGCGCCTGACCGCTGCACGCAGTACCGTCATGTTTTCTGCGACCCTGACCCCGCAAGCGTTCTATGCCGACCTGCTCGGGTTACCGGCGAGTACGGTGTGGATCGATGTCGAGTCGCCGTTTCACCACGAGCAGCTTGAGGTGCGCATCATCAGCCGCATCTCGACCCGTTATACCCATCGCCAGGCCTCGCTGGCGCCCATCGTCGAGCTGCTGGCCAAGCAGTATCAGGCGCGGCCGGGCAATTACCTGGCGTTTTTCAGCAGCTTCGATTACCTGCAACAAGTGCTCGACCTCATGCGCCAGACGCACCCGCACGTGCCGCTATGGAGCCAGGCGCGAGGCATGAGCGAGGCCGACCGAAACGCGTTTCTGAAGCGTTTCACGCCCACGGGGCAGGGCATAGGCTTTGCCGTACTGGGCGGCGCGTTCGGGGAGGGTATCGACCTGCCGGGCGCGCGGTTGATCGGTGCATTCATTGCCACGCTGGGGCTGGCACAGCTCAACCCGGTCAATGAACAATTCAAGCAGCGCATGGCTGCCTTGTTCGGCGCGGGCTACGATTACACCTACCTGTATCCGGGGCTGCAAAAAGTGGTGCAAGCTGCGGGGCGGGTGATTCGCACCCAGAATGATCAGGGCGTGGTGGTGCTGATCGACGACCGATTTGCCGAGCCCAGGGTCCAGCGCCTTTTTCCGCGCTGGTGGCGGCTCAACTAACTCAAGGGCTTGGGGAATCAAAGCCAAGCACAACAGTCAAAGTGCCAGTAAACTGCCGCTGCTCTGGTTTTTGTGAAAAGTCAGGCACGGATTTTTAATTTTATGGAGGTCGCATGAGTCTGAGTCCCCTCGCCGGCAAGCTGGCACCCGAGCATTTGCTGGTTGATATCCCACGGCTGGTCACCGCCTATTACACCGGCCAGCCGGATGCTTCGGTGACGATCCAGCGTGTGGCTTTCGGTACTTCCGGGCATCGTGGCACCTCTTTTGAACTGAGCTTCAACGAATGGCACGTTCTGGCCATCAGCCAGGCGATCTGCCTGTACCGTCAGAGCAAAGGCATCGACGGTCCGCTGTTTCTCGGTGCCGACACCCACGCGTTGTCCACGCCGGCCAGCGCCACCGCGCTGGAAGTGCTGGCCGCCAATGGCGTGCAGGTGATGATCTCGGCAGGCGACGAATACACCCCGACGCCAGCGGTGTCGCACGCCATCCTTTGCTATAACCGTGGTCGCAGTAGCGGCCTGGCCGATGGCATCGTCATTACCCCGTCGCACAATCCGCCGCAAAGCGGTGGCTTCAAATACAACCCGCCCAACGGCGGCCCGGCCGACAGCGATGTCACCAAGTGGATCGAGAACAAGGCCAACGAACTGCTGGCCGCCAAGCTGGCGGGCGTTCAGCGCATCAGCCATGAACAGGCGCTGCGCGCCGACACCACCCATCGCCATGACTACGTCAATACCTACGTCGCCGACCTGAAAAGCGTCATTGACCTCGACGCGATCCGTAGCTCGGGCCTGAAACTGGGCGTCGATCCGCTGGGCGGGGCAGGCGTGCGCTACTGGCAGGCCATCGGTGAGCACTACAACCTCGACCTGGACGTAGTCAATCCGCACGTCGACCCGACCTTCCGCTTCATGAGCGTCGACTGGGACGGTCAGATTCGCATGGACCCATCCTCCAGCTATGCGATGCAAAGCCTGATCGGCCTGAAAGACCGCTACCAGATCGCTTTCGCCTGCGACCCGGATCACGACCGCCACGGCATCGTCACGCCAACCGGCGGGCTGATGACGCCTAACAGCTATCTGGCGGTGGCCATCGATTACCTGTACCAGAACCGTCCGCAATGGCGTGCCGATGCCGCCGTGGGCAAGACCGTGGTCAGCAGCGGCCTGATCGACCGGGTGGCTGCGCGCCTGGGACGCACGCTGTTTGAGGTGCCGGTTGGCTTCAAATACTTCGCGCAGGGCTTGTTCGAAGGCTCGTTGGGGTTTGGCGGCGAAGAAAGCGCCGGCGCCTCGTTCCTGCGTCGCGATGGCAGCGTCTGGAGCACTGATAAGGACGGTCTGATTCCTGCGCTGCTGGCCGCCGAAATGACGGCAATCAGCGGTCTCAACCCAAGCCAGCGCTACAGTGCACTGACCGCTGAACTGGGCGAACCGTTCTCGACCCGCGTCGACGCTAAGGCCAACCCGCAGCAAAAAGCGGCACTGGGCAAACTGTCGCCAGAGCAGGTGACCTCCACCGAGCTGGCAGGCGAAGCGATCCAGCGCGTACTCAGCCACGCACCGGGTAACAACCAGGCCATTGGCGGCTTGAAGGTCATGACCGAAAACGGCTGGTTCGCCGCACGCCCATCGGGTACCGAAGACATCTACAAGATCTACGCCGAAAGCTTTATTGGCGATGAGCACTTGCAGCGTCTGGTCGGTGAAGCACAAACCCTGGTGGATGCAGCCATCGCACCACGCTGAGGATTGCGCTCCTGCAGGGGTTACTCTGCAGGAGCGCGCTTTTGTCGGCGGTTCTTCATGAAGCCGCGAATGTTCAATCCCGCCAACATCACCTGCAACACAATCAGCGCCCAGGCGCTGGCATGCACGCCCCAGATCACCCACAGCACATTGCTCAGGCAGAAACACCAGAAACCGATCATGCGTCTGCGCGGTAAGTGCGAGCCGGTGAACCACGCTGCCAGAACGGTAATGGCCATTGCAGGCCATTGAATCAAATCGACCCACATCTGATCAGTGACTGTCCTTCTGGGTATCTGGCTTCGGATCGGGCGTTGAGGGCTGGTGCTTTGTGGGATCAATGCGCTCGACGGCAGGTTTTTTAGCGCGATTCTCATCGCTGTCAGGGGTCATGAGCGTTTCCGGACGCACTTTATCGCTTGGCTGCGCAGGCAATGTTCCAGGTGGTAGCGCAGAGCCGCCGGGTGCCATCGGTTGACCCGCGCCGGCTGGAATATCGCTGACTGCCGCTGCAGGTACAGTCGCGGCCAGCGCCGGAACGCTCAAAACGCCCGTCAGAGCGGCCATTGCTACGGCGTGACGCAATGAAGTTTTCATGGGTGTACCTCTTGATCGAAACCGGAAAAGACCGGTCACTCATGAGGTTGGGAAAGAAATCAGACGGATAAAGTTTGAAAAAGATTACCGGGCCACGACGAATGGACGCCGCTTGGCAGTCTCCGGGCGGCGTCCTGTTCGCTGAGTTCTTACGCTTAAGCCTGCAAATAAATCACATGCGTATGGGTGTACTCGTACAGCCCATGTTTGCCATCGGCGCCGCCGACTCCGGATTTGCGCACCCCGGCATGAAAGCCCTGCATGGCCTCGAAGTTCTCGCGGTTGATGTAGGTTTCGCCAAAATCGATTTCGCGTATCGCGTGCATCGCCTTGCTCAGGTCCTTGGTGTACAGCGATGACGTCAGGCCGTATTCGCAATCGTTGGCCAGTGCGATGGCTTCATCGAGATCGTCGACGATCTGGATCGGCAGCACCGGACCGAAAATCTCCTTGCGCATGATCTCCATGTCCACGCTGCAGCCGGCCAGTACCGTTGGCTGGTAATGAAAACCTTGTCCGAGGTCGGCAATCTGCCCGCCGGTGATCAGTTGCGCGCCTTGTGCCTGGGCCTTGCTGACCTTGGCCGCCACGCTGTCCAGGCCCTGGCGATTGATCAACGGGCCCATTTCGATGCTGCTGTCGGCCAACGGGTCGCCATAGCGGGTCGCGGCCATCGCGGCGCTGATTTTCTCGATGAATTGATCGGCCACCTTGCGCTCGACATACACCCGTTCGGCGCAGTTGCACACCTGGCCGGTGTTGATGATCCGCGAGTCACGAATGGCTTTGACCGCCAGTTCCAGGTCAGCATCGGCCAGCACGATGGCCGGCGCCTTGCCGCCCAGTTCCAGGTTGAGCTTGGTGATGTTGGCCGCTGCCGCGCTCATGATCCGTGAGCCGGTTTCGACGCTGCCGGTAAAACTGATCATGTCGACCTGACGGTGCGCCGTCAGGGCTGCGCCCACGCCGCCATCGCCGGAGACGACATTGAATACGCCCGGTGGCAGGTCGGTTTCAGCCACCAGGCGGGCGAACTCGAAGCAGTTGTTCGGGGTTTCTTCACTGGGCTTGATGACGATGGTGTTGCCGGTCAGCAGCGCTGGCGCCATCTTGCGGGCGATCAGGAAAAACGGAAAATTCCACGGCAAAATCCCGGCGACCACGCCCAGTGGCTTGCGAAACAGAAAGATATTCTCGCCCGGCCGGTCGCTGGTGATGATCTCGCCTTCGATGCGCCGCGCCCATTCGGCCATGTAGTCGAGGTAATCGGCAGTGAAATTGACCTCGACCTCAGCCAGCGCGGAAATCTTGCCTTGTTCCAGGGTAATGGTGCGCGCCAGATGCGCGACGTTTTCGCGAAGCTTGCCGGCAATCTTGCGCAAGAAACCTGCGCGCTCATTGGCCGTACGCCGGGCCCAGCCAGGCTGTGCCGCACGCGCTGCCGTGAGCGCAGCCTCGACCTGGCTGGCATCCGAGGCCGGAACTTTGGCCAGTAACGCGCCGGTTGCCGGGTTGAACACGTCCAGGTGCTCGGTGCTGCTGACAAACTGGCCGTTGATGTAGTTTTTATAAGCAGTCATGGTCCAGATCCTTTTATTAGTAGGTGCGCGAGGCCGGGCGCTGTTCGGCCGGCTCCCGGTAGCGCGCCAGATTGCTCAGTGCGGCCTGGCGCATCAGGCTGATATCGATCGCCACCGCAATGAACTGGCAGCCCCAGCTCTGGTAGCGCCGCGCATCGTCTTCGGCTGGCGCCAGAATGCCGCTGATCTTGCCGGCCGCCAGGGTGGCGTCGATGGCGTAGCGAATCTTTTCCTGCACCTCGGGGTGCGACGGGTTGCCGATATGGCCCAGCCCGGTGGACAGGTCGGCGGGGCCGATAAACACCGCATCGACGCCTTCAACCGCAGCAATGGCCGCGACGTTTTCAATGCCGGCCCGCGATTCCACCTGCACGATCAGACACAACTGCTCATGGGCGGTATTGATGTAGTTCGGCACCGCGTCCCAGCGCGTGGCGCGGGTCAGGCCGCCGCCGACGCCACGGATACCATGCGGCGGATAGCGCATGGCTTGCACCAGCGCACGCGCCTGCTCGGCGGTTTCGACCATCGGGATCATCAAGGTCTGCGTGCCGATGTCCAGCAACTGCTTGATCAGCACCGGGTCATGACCCACGGCGCGCACCACCGGTGCCGTCGAGTAAGGCGCGACCGCCTGCAACTGGGCGAGGATCGACGGCACGGTGTTGGGCGCATGTTCGCCGTCGATCAGCATCCAGTCGTAACCGAAACTGGCGGTGATTTCCGCACCGTAGCCGGTGGCGAAACCGGCCCAGATGCCGTATTGCGGCTCGCCTTTGGCCAGCGCGGCCTTGAATGCGTTGTGGGGCATGTTCATGAAAAGGGCTCCTGTCGGGCGTGAACAAAAAGTGATCAGTGCTGATACGGCCGATGCAACTGGCACTCAGGGTTCAAATCGACGCCAAAGCCCGGTTTATCGAGTTTCGACAAGCGCATGCGGCCGTTTTCGGGAACTGGCTCACCGAGCAGTTGCGGGTGGAACATCGGCACGACCTCGTCGGCCTTGGGCGCCATCATCAGGAACTCGGCGAACGGGCTGTTGGTACGCGTGGCGACAAAGTGATAGCTGTACACGGATGAGCCATGCGGCACGACCATCGCGCTGTGCGCATCGGCCAGTGCCGAGATCTTGATCAGTTCGGTGATGCCGCCGCACCAGCCAACATCCGGCTGGATGATGTCGCAGCAGCCCATTTCCAGCAGCATGCGAAAGCCCCAGCGCGTTGCTTCATGTTCGCCAGTGGTGACCAGCATGCCGGTCGGTACGTTTTTCTTAAGCGCCGCGTAGCCCCAGTAATCGTCGGGCGACAGCGCCTCTTCGATCCATTTCAGGCCGAACTCGTGGGCGCCCTGGGCCAGGCGCGTGGCGTAGTTGAGGTCCAGGCTCATCCAGCAGTCGAGCATCAGCCAGAAATCCTTGCCGACCCGCTCGCGCATCACCGCCAGTTCTTCGAGGTTCTTGCGCAGGCCTTCTTCGCCTTCGGCCGGGCCGTGGTGCAACGGCAGCTTGCCGCCGATAAAGCCCATCTTCTGCGCCAGGTCCGGGCGGGCGCCGGTGGCGTAGAACTGCAATTCATCACGTACCGCACCGCCCAACAACTGGTGCACCGGCTCCTGGCGGACCTTGCCGAGCAAGTCCCACAGCGCCAGGTCGATGCCGGAAATCGTATTGATCACCAGGCCCTTGCGGCCGTAGTACTGCGATGAGAAATACATCTGGTCCCAGATGCGCTCGATGTCGGTGACCCTGGCGCCTTCGACGAAGCGCGCCAGGTGCTTTTCGACGATATACGCGGCCGGTTCGCCGCCGGTGGTCACCGCAAAGCCGATATTGCCGTCGGAGTCTTCGACCTCTACCACCAGTGTGCCCAGCACATTGATGCCGAAACTGCGGCGGCTCTGGCGGTATTCCGGGTACTTGCTCATTGGCGTGGCGATGTGATCATCGATCCAGTGGCCGTCGCCCTGATCGTGGTAGTCGGCACCGCCGCCTCGCAAAACGTAGGCGCGAACGTGCTTGATGGTTGGAGTGGCCATTGTTGTATGCCTCTTGATCAATGCTGAAAGGTGGGCTGTTTATGGGGTTGGGCGGTGCGTGGCGCACGGATACCCATCACCAGCGCGGCGGCGACAAAGGTGGTCATGGCCAGCAGGTACAAGCCTGCGGCCGGTGATTGAAAGGCGTTTTCAGCCCAGTTCTTGAGGATCGGCGCGATAAACCCGCCCAGGGCGCCGAACGAGTTGATCAGCGCGATGGCACCGGCGGCGGCAGAGCCCGCCAGAAAGCTGCCCGGAAAGGTCCAGAACACCGGCTGCACAGCAATAAAACCGGAGGCGGCAAAGCACAGCGCCAGAATGCCCAGCACCGGGTTGGCGAAGGTGACCGAAGCGGCGATGCCCAGTCCCGAGACCACCAGCGTCAGGGCGGCCACGGTGCGGCGCTGGCCGGTGCGGTCGGCAATGCCCGGAATCTTCCAGGCCGCCAGCAGGGCACAGACCCACGGGATGGCGCCGACGATGCCGACCATCAGGCCGACCTTGGTGCCCAGCAGGCCGGCAACCTGAGTGGGCAGGTAGAAGACCACGCCATAGACGCTGGCCTGAATCAGCAGGTAGATCAGGCACAGGTACAGCACTGCCGGCTGGCACAAGACCTTGAACACGCTGCCATGGCTTTGTTTCTGGCTGTCTTCGGCATCCAGCACGCTTTGCAGCTGGGTGCGTTCCTGCACGGTCAGCCATTTGGCATCGGCGGGGCGGTTGTCCAGGTAAAAGTACGCCCAGATACCGACCGCACTGGCCATCAGCCCTTCGACCGCGAACAGCCACTGCCAGCCATGGCTGCCCAGCACGCCATCCAGTTCCAGTAACAGGCCTGACAGCGGGCTGCCGAAAATAAACGCCAGCGGCGCACCAAAGTAGAAGAAGCCCATCGCCTTGCCACGTGCGGCGCTGGGGAACCAGTAGGTGAGGTAGAGGATGACGCCGGGAAAGAAGCCGGCTTCCGCGACGCCGAGCAAGAAGCGCAGCACATAGAAGGTCATTTCGTTATGAGCAAAGACCATGGCCGCCGAGACCAGGCCCCAGGTGACCATGATCCGGCACATCCACAGCTTGGCGCCGACGCGGTGCATGATCAGGTTGCTGGGCACTTCGAGCAGCGCATAACCGACAAAGAACACCCCGGCGCCAAACGCGAAGGCCGCGTCGCTGATGCCGGTGTCGGCCTGGAAGGCCTGCTTGGCAAAGCCGACGTTGGCGCGGTCAAGGAACGCCATGATGTACATCAACAGCAGAAAAGGCAGCAGCCGCCAAGAGACCTTGGCCAGCAACGAGGCAGGGAGTGTGTTCACGTCAGTTTCCTTTTTGGAATTATTTGACTGATGTAACAGCTAAAGAGCGTATTGATTCTCTTGTGGAACAAACTCTACTGCGTACTTATGATGCGTGACTAATCGAAATAAGCTGTTAGTCGATACCTTGAGGGTATCGGTCTAAAGGCATGCTACATACGCGATACCGCGATAACGACCGGTGTTGACTCTGGCGTACAATGCTGGCCCGGCCAGAGTCTCTGCAAGTTGCACTCGATCAGGTCGGCGCCCTTATTCTCTTGGTTCCAAGGCATGGCATTCAGCGTACTGGTTCAGCGAATTGTTTCCGAAATCGGGCAGAAGATTCTCAGTGGCGAGCTCAGCCCTGGCGCACACATGAGCGCTCAGAAAGTGGCCGATGTTTTCCAGGTGTCGCGTTCGCCTGCCCGCGAAGCATTGGCGTTGCTGGCTGAGCAAGGGGTGCTGGAGCAAATTCCGAACCGGGGTTTCTTCGTGGTCGGATTCTCCAATGTAGAGGTCGAGCAGACTGACGAGATCATTCCGCTGGAGGAGCCCGCCGAGTATTACCGTCTTTCCGAAGACTGGCTCAACGACGCCATTCCCGCTCAAGTGACCGAAAAATACCTGCGCGAACGCTACGGCCTGACCCGATTTGAAGTGATCGATATCCTCAACCGCGCCGCAAAGGTCGGCTGGGCAGAGCCCAAGCCCGGTTATGGCTGGCGCTTTCTTGATGTCGCGAAGACGCCCGAGGCACTGGAGCAGATCTACAAGGTCCGTTCGTTGATCGAGCCTGCGGCACTGCTCGAGAGCCACTTCAATCATGACCAGGAGGTGCTTCAGCGCCTTGGCAAAGAGCAACAGGATCTGCTGGCCGGAGGCATTGATACCTTGCCCGCCGACGTGCTGTTCAAGGCGGGTATCCGTTTTCATGAAGAGTTGATCAAACTGTCCGGCAATCCGCTGTACCTGATGATCCTCACGCAACTCAACAACATGCGCCGGTTGATCGAATACCGCTCGATGATTGACCGCAAGCGTTTGTACTCCCAGTGCACGGAACACTGGCGGATCGTGGAGCTGGTGATGGCCGGCAACAATCTTGAGGCGGCGAACCTGATGACACGCCACCTCAGCGGATCGCTGGCCCGCAAATCGCCGATTCTCGATCGGCGAAGCAGCGGCAAGGCGCCCGCACAGCTCATGACGCAGGTGCCCTCGATCAACGAGTGAACATCCGCGGGGTGTTACCCGGTGATCACTTGCGCCACGGCCTTGCCGAAGGCACGGCAACCCGATTGACCGCCGAGGTCGGCAGTGCGCTTGTCCGGGATTTCAAGGACCGTGTCCACGGCCTGTTCAATCATCTTGCCGGCTGCGGCCAGTGCCGGTTTACCGTATTGCCCGGCCATCCACTGCAACAGCATGGCCACCGATAGGATCATCGACACCGGATTGGCCTTGTCCTGCCCGGCAATGTCCGGTGCAGAACCATGCTGGGCCTGGGCGCAGCAGTGGGTGTCGCTGGCCATGATCGAACCTGCCAAACCCAGGCTGCCAGACAGTTCGCTGGCAAGGTCGCTGATGATGTCGCCATAGAAGTTGGTGGCGACCAGCACGTCGAAGCGTTCCGGGTTGCGCACTAAGTGCGCAGTAGAGGCATCGACCAGCAAATCGTCCAGTTGCACTTCAGGGAAGTCTTTGGCGACGTGACGCACACATTCAAGAAACAGGCCGTCGGTCATGTGGAAGCTGTTGGCTTTGTGGATGGCCGTGACCTTGCGGTTGCGTTTCATGGCCAGTTCGAAGGCGCGTCGGGCGATGCGCTCACTGCAATGACGGGTGATCTTGCGGGTCGATAGCGCCATGTCGGGCGAGGGCATGACCTCACCCCAGCCGCGCGTCATGTTGCGGTCCGGGTAAAAGCCTTCGGTTGCCTCACGCATGATCACCAGGTCCATGCGCTTGCCGGGTTTCATGTTCGACTCGATAAAATCGCGCGTGCGCGCCGGGCGGACATTGGCGTAAAGATCCAGGCCGATACGAAAACCTGCCGAGACGTTGCGACCGCCTTCTTCCGGGGCCGGATAATCGGCATGGGACTGCGTGCCAAGAATGATTCCGTCATAGCCTCTGGCCTTTTCCAGCACCTCATCACGCAGCGTGGTGCCGTACTTTTGCAGGCTGTCAAAGCCGACATCGTCATAGTCGAAGCTCAGCCCAAGCCCGAATTTTTGATTGACGACGTGCAGAACCTGCATCGTGGAGTCGACGATTTCGGGGCCGATACCGTCGCAGGGAAGAACCAGAATACGCATCACATTCTCCTGGGCGAATAGCCCGTGGATTTCAAGGGAGCACCTCCGAGGTGCGCCCCTATATTGCATTTTGTTGATTTAAAATCCAATAAATGTAATTTTGTGTTCTCGTGCAATTGCGCTGCTGGCCCCATCGCTACCAGGAGTTTTCGATGCGTTACGACCTCACCAGCCTTGATCTTTTCATCACTGTCGCTCAAGAGCGCAATCTCACCCGTGCCGGGCGCATCAAACATATGGCGGTCTCGGCGATCAGCAAGCGGATCACCGAGCTTGAAGCGCAGGTCGGATCACCGCTGCTGCTGCGCAATGCGCGTGGGGTCGAGCTGACACCGGCGGGACAATCGCTGTTGTTCTATGCCCGCCAGCTCAAGCAGACCATGGCCCAGCTCGACAGCGAATTGAGCGGCTACGCCAGCGGCGTGAAGGGGCATATACGCATTCATTCGATTACCTCTGCGCTGTCACAGTTTCTGCCTCAGGACGTCGCAGGCTTTGCCCGGTTGTATCCGCAGATCAAATTCGATATCGAGGAACGGGTCGGGTCGGCGGTGATCCGTGCCGTGGCGGACGGGCGAGCCGACCTGGGCATCATCGCCGCGCAGACGGCGGCCGAAGGGCTTGAAACGCTGGTCTACCGCCATGACGAACTGACGCTGGTCGTGCCGGTCATGCATGAGTTGGCCGCGCTCAAGTCGATCCGTTTCACTGAGGTGCTGGAGCACGAGTTTGTCGGTCCGCATCTTGAAAGCTCGATGCATACCTTGCTGACTGGCGAAGCGACAAAACTTGGCCTGGCCCTCAAGTTGCGCATTCGTATCAGCAGTTTCGACTGCATGTGCCGCATGGTCTCGAACGGACTGGGTATTGCCGTGCTGCCTCGCAGTGTCATCAATCAGTATCTGCGCAGCCACAAGCTCAAAGCCGTGACGCTGGATGAGTCGTGGGCGCAGCGGACGCTGCTGTTGGCCGTGCGCAAGTACGATAGCGCTTCGCCGACGCTTAAAACGTTCATCGATCATCTCAAACTGCCCGGCACAGAGGCTTAGCAGCGTTCTCGTTTGGAGAACGCTGCTGTGGTAATTGACCAATTTTCATCCAGGCAGGCTGCTCTTAGTATCCGCTCATACACCGCGCTGACCGCCTGAGTCACGCCAGTGAACACTATAAGAAGCCGAGCGATAGAAGCATGACCGAGACTGCCTGCGACCTCTTCAGCCCCCTGGTGATCAATGACAATGCATTCACCATTGTCGATCTGCGCAAGATGCTCGATCACGAGCAACTGGCCAGGCTGCCATACTCCATTCGCATCCTGCTGGAGAACGTTGCGCGTTGCTCGCCACAGGCCTTGCCGTCGGTACTGGCGCGGGCAATCGGCCAGGGCCCTGATTGCGAAGTACCGTTTCAGCCAAACCGGCTGATGTTTCACGACACCACGTGCCTGCCGGCCCTGGCCGACTTTGCCGGCATGCGCGATGTCGTGGCCGAGCTGGGCGGTGATCCCCAGGCGATGAACCCGTTGATTCCGGCCGTGCTGACCATCGACCATTCGGTGATCGTCGAGCGCTATGCCGAGGCGGATGCCGTCGAGCAGAACCTGGATATCGATTTTCGTCGCAACAGCGAGCGCTATCGCTTCATCAAGTGGGCGCAGAAAAGCCTCGACAACTTTGGTGTCATTCCACCGGGCACCGGCATCATTCACCAGATGAACATGGAGGCCCTGGCCCGGGTGGTCTGGGAAAGCCGAGGCGAAAACGGCGAGCGCCTGTTGCACCCGGACGATATGGTCGCGACCGACAGCCACACCCCCATGATCAACGCTATCGGCGTACTGGGCTGGGGAGTTGGCGGTCTGGAAGGGCAGGCCGCCATGGTCGGTGAGCCTGTGCCGATCAGTTTTCCGCAAGTGGTCGGTATTCGTGTCAGCAACGTCATGCGCCCAGGTGTCACCGCAACCGACCTGTCGCTGCACGTGGCTGAAATCCTGCGTCAGCGTTCGGTGGTGGGCAAGTTTGTCGAGTTTACCGGCCCAGGCTTGTCGACCCTGAGCTGGGCGGCGCGTGGCACGGTGTCGAACATGGCGCCTGAGTACGGCGCGACCGTGGTGTTTTTCCCGTTCGACAACGAAACCCTGGCGTACCTGGAACTCAGTGGTCGTTCGCAGACATTGCGTGAACAGGTCGTCGCTTACATGAGCGCGCAACCGTTATGGCGCCGTGACGAATTGGCCGAACCGGTGTTTGACGAGTTGATTGAACTGGACCTGGCCAGCATCGAGCCAAGCGTTGCCGGTCCGCATCAGCCGCACCAGCGCCAGCCCTTGTCCAAGGCAGCCGTCTCGTTTCGTGATGAAGTCCTGGGGGGCGGCAAACTGATCAACGCGCCGCAGGAGCAAAGCTTCCACGAGCCGTCGTTCGGCCAGTCGATCACTCACGGTGCCGTGGTGATGGCGGCCATTACCAGTTGCACCAATACCGCCAATCCAGCGCAAATGATTCAGGCCGGTCTTCTGGCACGCAAGGCGCGATCCCTGGGTTTGCAGCGTAAGCCGTGGGTCAAGACTTCGCTCTCGCCCGGCTCGCAAGTGGTGGCCGATTACCTGGCCGAAGCCAGCCTGCTGGACGACTTCTCGGCGCTGGGCTTCGATCTGGCAGGCTTCGGTTGCATGACCTGCATCGGCAACTCCGGCAAGCTCGAAGAGCACGTCGAAGCCTTTGCCGACCAGGGCCTGAAGGGTGTCGTGGTGCTGTCGGGCAACCGCAACTTCGAAGGGCGGGTCAACCCCAAGGTGCCGGCCGGTTACCTGGCATCGCCCGCACTCTGTGTGGCCTACGCCATCGCCGGCACGATCGACATCGACCTGACCTCGCAACCGCTGGGCCAGGATAGCAACGGGCAGCCGGTCTATCTGCATGACCTGATGCCGTCCGATGCCGACATCGCCGCGCAAGTTGCCCTGGTCGTCAAACCCGAGTTCTTCCAGCAGCGCCTGGCGACGGTCTGGGACGGTACCCATCACTGGCAGGCGCTGTCGGCCGAGGGCAGCGTGCAGTTTCCATGGAGTCCCGAGTCCACTTACCTGCGGCGCCCGCAATACCTGGCGGATATCCAGGCCGAGCCCAAGGCTTCTCTGGCGATAAATGCTGCCCGCACACTGATGGTGCTTGGCGACAACATCACCACCGATCACATCTCGCCGGCCGGTGCGATCCCCGCTGACAGCCTGGCTGGCCAGTGGCTGCTGGCGCGCGGCGAAGACCCGCAGGACCTCAATCAATATTCGACCCGGCGCAGCAACCATGAAGTGATGCTGCGGGGCGCCTTTACCAACAAAACCGTGAAAAACCGCCTGCTTGGCGAGCAACAGCCAGGCCTTGGCGCCTGGGCCTGGAATGCCGATCACAGCGAGTGCCTGCCGCTGTACGAAGCCGCCAAAAGCTATGCCGTACAGCAAACGCCCATGGTGGTGTTCGCTGGTATCAACTATGGCGCCGGCTCCAGCCGCGACTGGGCGGCCAAGGCGCAAGCGTTGCTCGGCGTCAAGGCGGTGGTCGCGCAGAGTATCGAGCGTATTCACCGCAGCAACCTGATTGGCATGGGCGTACTGCCTCTGGTGTTCACGCCAGGGCAGGGCGTCGACGACCTGCAGCTCGATGGCACGGAGCAGTTCGATTTCCTCGGCCTCGATGACCTGGTGGTCGGTGAGAACCCGGTCACGCTGACCATTCGCCGCGCCGATGGACGTTGTGATGAGGTCGAGGTCATCGCGCGGGTCGATTCCCAACAGGAAGTGCGCTACCTGACCCATGGCGGGGTGCTGCCGTTCGTGATTCGTAAAGTCGTCGCCCGTACTCGTCGCTGACAGTGCAGCGATCCTCAACCCTTTCTACCCGCGGGAGAACAATCCCTATGTTTGCGTATGTCGGATCGCGCACAACCCGTGAGCGCAATGCCCGAGGTGACGGCATCACGGTCTATCGGCTGGATCAGCAGGCCGGCACACTGGAACAGGTGCAGGTGGTCGATGACCTGATCAACCCTTCTTTCCTGGCGCTGAACCGCGCCGGTGACCGGTTGTACACCGTTCACGGTGATCAGGATGAAGTCAGTGCCTTGTGTGTCGACAAGGCCAGCGGCCAGCTGACGTTCCTCAATCGGCAGAGCTGCGCCGGCAAGAACCCGGTGCATCTGGCGCTGGACCCCAGTGAGCGCTTTCTGGTGGTGTCCAACCACATCAGCGGCACCCTGGCCGTGCTCAATGTCGCTGAAAATGGCGCGCTGGGCAGTGTCAATCAGTTGCTTGAGCTTGAGGGAACGCCGGGACCGCATCGTGTCGAGCAACCGTTTGCCAAACCGCACTTCAATCCATTCGATGCCAGCGGCCAGTTTGTGCTGGTGCCGGACAAGGGCCTGGATAGAGTGTTCAGCTTCCGCTTCGATAACGGCAAGTTGTATCCGGCCGCGCAGCCCTCTGTGGCCAGCCGTGAAGGTGCCGGTCCGCGCCATATCGCGATGCATCCGAAGGCTGCATTCGCCTACGTGATCAACGAACTCGACTCCAGCGTCACCAGCTATCGATTCGACCCCCTCAGCGGTGCGTTGCAGCCGATACAGGTCCTGCCTTCGTTGCCTGAAACCTACACAGGCAACAGCCGTGCCTCGGAGATCGAGATCGATCGCAGCGGGCGTTATCTCTACGTCTCCAACCGTGGCTACGACAGCATCGCGGTGTTCGCCATTGACCCCGACAGTGGCCTGTTGAGCCCGGTGGCGTTTGTGCCCACGCAGGGCAAGACCCCACGTTTCTTCGCCCTGACGCCCAATCAGCGCTTTTTGTTCGCGCTCAATGAGGACAGCGACACCATCGTCTGCATGGCTGTCGACCCGCAACACGGCACGTTAAGCAGCACCGGTTTCTCGATGTGCGCCGGCAGTCCGGTATGCATGGTTTTTTCTGCCTGAACCGCTTTGCAACCATAAAAATGAAAGGAGCCGGCCTGAGCGGGTTCCGTGTGAGGTCACCATGAATAAAAACAAGACACCTGATGAGCACGCGATAGTCCGCAAGATTACCTGGCGGATCATCCCCTTTGTGTTCCTGCTTTACATCGTCTCCTACCTCGACCGGGCCAACATCGGTTACGCGGCACTGGAGATGAACAAGGAGCTGGCGCTGTCCAGCGAGGCCTTCGGCTTCATTTCCGGAATTTTCTTTATCGGCTACTTTCTGTTCGAAGTGCCGAGCAACGTCATGCTCAACAAGTTTGGCGCGCGGGTCTGGATTGCCCGCATCCTGGTCACCTGGGGATTTATTGCAGCGCTGACCGCGTTCGCCCAGACGGCCAATCAGCTTTACGTACTGCGCTTTTTGCTGGGGGTGGCCGAAGCCGGTTTCTTCCCTGGCATCATTGTCTACCTGACGTTCTGGTTCCGTTCCCGTGAACTGGCGACCACCGTGGCGCTGTTTACGGCCGCCATCCCGGTCAGTTACATCATTGGTGCGCCGTTAAGCACCTGGATCATGGACAACGTCAAGTGGTTCGACTGGAGTGGCTGGCGCTGGATGCTGTTTCTGGAAGGCATCCCGGCCGTCTTTCTGGGTATTGCCTGCTACTTCTTTCTGACCGACAAGCCTGAGCAGGCCAAATGGCTCAAGCCCGAAGAGAAGGAGTGGCTGCTGGCCGAGCTGGAACGCGACCGCCAGAGCCGCAAGAACGTCAAGAGCCTGAGCGTCTACAAAACCATGACCAACCCCAAGGTTCTGTACCTGTCGTTCATCTACTTCGTCTACCAGTGCGGCAGCCTGGGCGTCGGTTACTGGATGCCACAGATCATCAAGGGCTTTTCCGACAAGCTCAGCCACACCCAGATCGGCCTGATCGCCATGCTGCCCTACATCGTTGCCACCGTGGCAATGGTGTTGTGGTCGCGCAGCTCCGACAAGCGCAACGAGCGCAAGCTGCACTCGGCGATTCCATTGCTGGTGGCCTCGCTGGGCCTGGTCGGGGCCGGGATGCTCGGCATTCCGTACCTGGCGATGGCCATGATCTGTGTGGCGCTGTCCGGGTTGTACAGCTTCAAGTCACCGTTCTGGGCCTTGCCGACGCTGTTCCTCAATCGCGCCACCGCTGCGGTGTCGATTGCGGTGATCAACTCGATCGGTAACCTGGGTGGCTTTGTCGGTCCCTCGTTGATCGGCATCGTCAAGGGCAACAGCCAGAGTGCCTCGACCGGCCTGCTGTTTCTCAGCGCACTCTTGCTGATCGCTTTCCTGATGACCGTGCTGATGCGCGTGACCAACAAGGACCCCGAAGAGCCCATCGCCGCTGCGAGCCAGCAGACTCACTGACCCCGCCCCGTAGCGCTTTCCCGATACCTGATTGCCCGAGCGGCCGCTGCGGCGGACCGCAAGGGTTTCTGTCGCCGTAGTGGAGCTGTTTCATGCATAACAATAAAAACAAACTACACACCCTTATCTGCGTTTCACCCTGCCTGCTCGGCGGTCTGGCCCAGGCCGAAGGCTTTGTGCAAGACAGCAAGGCCACGCTGGGGCTGTCCAATTATTACTTCAACCGCGATTTTCGCGACGGCGCGGCGCAGTCCAAACGTGCGGAGTGGGCCCAGGGTTTCACTCTCGATGTGCGCTCCGGCTACACCCCAGGCTCTGTGGGGTTCGGTCTGGACGCCACGGGGATGCTGGGCGTCAAGCTCGACTCCAGTCCTGATCGTACCGGCTCGGGGCTGTTGCCCACCCACGGCGATGGCCGCGCTGCCGATGAATTCAGCCGTCTGGGCCTGACCGGCAAGGTCAAGGTGTCCAACAGCGAACTCAAGTACGGCACCCTGATACCCAAGCTACCGACGTTGCAGGCCAACACCGGCCGTATCCTGCCGCAGACATTCGAGGGCGGTTTGCTCAACGTCAAGGAGATTGACGGCCTGAACATCGTGGGCGCGCGCTTTGTGCGCATGACCGATCGGGATTCGACCAACGCTGTAGACCTGACCCTGAATAACAAGAACCGTCGTTTTGCGGCAGTTGCCGAAGGTCAGGACTACTGGGTGGGAGGCGCCGACTACGCCATTGGCAAGCAACTCTCGCTCAGCTACCAGTACGCGCAGTTGCAGGACGTTTATCGCCAGAGTTTCTTTGGCCTCAATCACACCTGGGCGGTGGGCCCGGGCAAGCTCAAAAGCGACCTGCGCTACATGCTCAGCGATGATGCTGGCGCCGCTCGCGGTGGCGCGATCGACAGCGGCGCATTGAGTGCCATGTTCACCTACAGCCTCAATGGTCACGGCTTCGGTCTGGGCCTGCAAAAAATGAATGGCTCCACTTCGATGCCGTTCATTAACGGAACCGATCCCTACCTGACCAACTACATCCAGATCAACGACTTTGCCGAACCGGGCGAGCGTTCCTGGCAGTTGCGCTATGACTATGATTTCGCGGCGATCGGCGCGCCGGGATTGACCTTCATGACGCGTTACGTCAGCGGCGACCAGGCCGACGCCGCCACCGCGACCCGCACCGGGCATGAGTGGGAACGCAACATAGAACTGCAATACATCATCCAGACCGGTGCACTGAAGAACGTCGGCATTCGCTGGCGCAACGCGGCCTACCGGTCGAGTTTTGCGCGCGACGCCGATGAAAATCGCCTGATCCTTTCCTACACCTTGCCCATCTGGTAAGGCCATTGCTGGAGTATTCCCATGAGTGAGATCACCCCTGCGGTTATCGCCGACCTCGCGCCCGAGGGCACCCTGTGCGCTGCGATCAATTTTGGTAACCCGGTGCTGGCTCAACGTGGCGCTGACGGTAGCCCCCAGGGTGTGTCGGTGGCACTGGCCAAAGCCCTGGCCGCAGAGCTGGACGTGGCGCTGGAAATGCGCACCTTCGATGCGGCAGGCAAAGTCTTTTCTGCCTTGGAGCAGGGCGCCTGGCACCTGGCGTTTCTGGCCATCGAGCCGGTCCGGGAGGCGCAGATTGCTTTCAGCGAGCCTTACGTGATCATCGAAGGCACTTACCTGGTACGAACAGACGCGCCCTATCAGGTGGTGGATGAACTCGACCAGCCCGGTCTGCGCCTGGCGGTCGGCCAGGGCGCAGCCTATGACTTGTTCCTGAGCCGGACCCTGCAGCATGCGCAACTGAAGCGGGCCGAAACCTCGGCTGGCGCCGTTGACCTGTTTATCGAGCAGCAACTTGATGCGGCAGCCGGTGTGCGCCAACCCCTGGAAAAAGTGGCGGTCGCCGACCCACGTTTTCGGGTTGTCGACGGGGCGTTCACCGCCATCCGTCAAGCCATGGCCGTTCCACGCGGTCGCGATGCGGGCGCAGCCTATGTACGCGCATTCATCGAACGCAAGAAAGCCGAAGGTTTCGTGGCGACCGCCCTGGCCGAGAGTGGCCAGGCGGATGTCGCCGTTGCACCCTGAGCGGTGCCTCTAAAAAACGACCTGCGTTCTCTGATGGTGAACGCAGCCTTGCTCAAACACCAATTTTAATTTCACGAACACCTTTCTAGGATGAGCGTCTGCATGAAGTTCACGGCCTGGCCGAACTTCATGTTGATGACGACTCGATAACAACTATAAGGAACCAGGTCATGACTCAGAAAGTTGCTTTTGTCACTGGCGGCATGGGCGGTATTGGCACGGCTATTTGTCAGCGCCTGGCAAAAGACGGGTTTATTGTCGTGGCCGGTTGTGGTCCCGATTCTCCTATTCGCGCTGAATGGCTAAAGAAACAGAAAAGTGCCGGGTTCGATTTCATTGCCTGCGAAGGGAATGTCGCCGACTGGGACTCTACCGTGAAGGCCTTCGACAACGTCAAACAGCAGGTCGGTCCAATCGACGTGCTGGTCAATAACGCAGGTACGGTCTGCAATGTGCTGTTTCGCGACATGGTCCCGGCCGACTGGCAAACCGTGATCGATACCAACCTCAACTCCCTGTTCAACGTTACCCGGCAGGTCATCGACGATATGTCGGCCCGGGGCTGGGGACGGGTGATCAATATCTCCACGGTCAATGCTCAACTCGGGCATGTCGGCCAGGTCAACTATGCCACCGCCAAATCGTCGATCCGCGGCTTTACCCGGGCGCTGGCCCGTGAGGTGGCTGCACGCGGGGTGACGGTCAATACCGTATCGCCAGGCTATATCGGAACCGAGCGCCTCAAGGCCATTACCTCCTGTGAGCGTATGGACAAGGTGATTCAGGATATTCCGGTCAAGCGCCTGGGAACGCCGGAAGAGGTCGCCGCCATGTGTGCCTGGATTGCCTCTGAAGAATCATCATTCGCCACCGGTGCAGACTTCGCCATTAATGGCGGTCTGCACATGAGCTGATCAGCTGCTCATATAAGCACGACGTCCAATAATAACTAAGTTCTGCTGAGGGTCTTCAATGTTATCCATACTTGGCTATGGCATGATCATTACGTTCATGTCGTTGATCATGACCAAGCGTTTGGCACCGCTGGTTGCAATGACTACCATTCCTATTCTGTTCGCGATACTGGGTGGCTTTAGCGCAGACATGGGCCTGATGATGATCGACGGTTTGCGCAAAGTAGCGCCAACGGCGGTCATGGTCATGTTTGCCATTCTGTACTTCGGCATGATGTTCGATACCGGCCTGTTCGATCCTATTATTCGTACGTTCATTCGTCTTATAAAGGGCGATCCGGCCAAAGCGGTATTGTTTGCCACGTTGTTGGCGGGGATGGTGTCGCTGGACGGTGACGGTTCGACCACCTACATGATCACGTTGACCGCCATGTTGCCCTTGTTCAAACGTTTGAAGATCAACCCGCTTATCTTGCCGTGTGTGGTTATCCTCGCCGCCAGTGTCACCAACCTGTTGCCATGGGGCGGGCCGCTGGCACGTGCTGCGGCCTCTTTGCAGGTGGAAACTACCGAGCTGTTCCTGCCCTTGATTCCGGCGATGGTCATTGCCTTCGTGAGTGTCCTGGCACTGGCGTTTTACCTGGGGCTGCAAGAGCGCAAGCGCCTGGGCGTGCTGAGCTTGCCGGGTGATCATCGTCGGCACGCAAGCCTGCCCGACGAAGACATGAGCGACCTGCTGACCTTGAGCGATGAAAATGCAGAGCTGCGCCGGCCGAAGATGTTCTGGCTCAACGCTGTTCTGACGCTGGTGCTGATGGGTAGCCTGGTCGTTGAAGTGTTACCACTGCCTATTCTGTTCATGCTGGCGTTCTCCATTGCACTGGTCATCAACTATCCGGGCATGGATGACCAGCGCCGGCGTATCGCCGCGCATGCGCCGACCGCCCTGAACCAGATTGCGATCTTTCTCGCGGCAGGTATTTTTGCCGGCATTCTCTCCGGCACCGGAATGGTCAAGGCCATGTCGGAAACCCTGCTGTGGGCCTTGCCGCAAAGCTGGGGTGCGTACCTGGCGCCGATCACGGCGATCCTGAGTATTCCGGGCACGTTCTTCATGTCCAACGACGCCTTCTACTACGGTGTCCTGCCAGTGCTGGCGCATGCTGCCGAAGCCTATGGCATCAGCGCAGCTGAAATCGGTCGGGCATCGATGGTCGGTCAGCCGGTTCACCTGCTCAGCCCATTGGTGGCGTCAACTTATCTGTTGTGCGGGCTGGCGGGGGTCGAGTTCAGCGACCATCAGAAATACACCTTCAAATGGTCAATGCTGTTATGCCTGGTGATCATGGCGGCGTCGATGGTCTTTGGTTTGTATCCCTGGTATTCCACGGCGGCCTGACGGTCTCGCATGCACTATGATGCAGGTCCAAAGAAGATAAGCTGTTAGCCGATGCCTTGAGGGTATCGGTCTAAAGAGGACTGCATGAGCGACCATCACCTGTTCGGCCGTTTACGTTACAAGCACCTGCAGATGCTGATGATGCTGGGCTCCAGCCTCAATCTGCACCGCGCCTCGGTAAGCATGAACATGTCGCAACCGGCTGCCAGCCGCATGCTGCAAGAGATCGAAGACATGTTCGGCTGCGAGCTGTTCGAGCGCTTGCCGCGCGGCATGCAGCCCACTGCGCTGGGCCGCGAGCTGCTGCGTTTCGCCGAGGCCGCCTTGAGCGGCCTCGACCGTTGCGCGGCGGATCTGGAAGCACGCAAGCAGGGCGGTTATGGCTATTTGTCGGTTGGCACGATCATGGGCGCTGCCCCGGATCTGGTGATGCACGCAGTGGCTGAAATCAAGGCGCTCAACCCGCGCTTGCGCTTGCGCATCATGGGCGACACTAGCGATCAGGTGGTGCAGTTGCTGGAGCAGGGCCGCGTCGACATCGCCGTGGCCCGGCGCGACATCAGCAATGACCGCGAGCAATACGAGTTCGAGCCGCTGGGCAACGAACGCTTGATCGCCGTGGTCCACAGCGGCCATCCACTGGCTGACCGGCCGACCTTGCAGTGGCACGAACTGGTCCGCGACTGGCCATGGATCCTGCAGCCGCAATCGAGCCCGGCACGGGCGGCCTTCGAGCAAGCGTTGCTGCGGCACGAGCTGCCGATGCCGGCCGATATCATCGAATGCAGTTCGGTGTACTCCATGCAGCAACTGGTGCAATTGACCGATGCGGTGATGGTGCTGTCGGAGTCAGCGATGCGCGACTACCTGAAAATGGGCCTGGTCAAGGCCCTGCCGGTCAGCATCGACGCGCAAATGGCGCCGTTCGGGTTGTTGCGGCGTAAAAATGAACCGATCAGTCGTGAATTGCAGTTGTTCATTGATCTGCTGCGCAAGCGCAGCCAGGAAGGTGAGGGGTAAAGGGTGTCAAGGCGTGGATGCGTCAGCGCCTGACTAGGCTTGCTCCACGACGCCATACTGCGCCGGAACGTACTCGCCTTTGCGCCACAGCTGGCTATTGAACCAGCCGGCCACTTTTTCGCTGCTGAGCTCTTTGTCTTTTCTTTCGATGAACAAGTCAGCCAGATCGATGGTCTTGGCGAAGTTTTCCTTGTTCAGGACATATTCGCTGTACAGGCTGGCGCTCAATGGCGACTCTGCCGCGACCATGTCGATCGACGCATCGCGATAAGCCTCGGCCGAGCGTTTCAGCGCGCTTGAAGCGTTCAACAGCGTGTCGAGCTGCTCAAGGTCCTTGCCGCTTAGCTCACCGGTGGTGTTCAGCGCCTTGAGGTTGCCGTCCTCGTCGATGGTAAAGCCGAACTTTTTCTCGGCCAGATCGGGAAACGCATAGGCCAGCGCCGACTTGAACTCGTCGAACGAGGCCTTCAATACGTTGTGGGCAGCCTGGTGCCTGGCGACCATGGCCGGGAAGTCGGCATAGTCGGGCTTGCCCACCCAATTGTTACCGGCCGCGCTGGCCTGGCTGAGTGCAGTGGCCTCTGCGCTGGGATGATAGACCGCGGCAGGGGTGTCAAAGGTCTTCGTCGTTGCAGGGTCCAGAGCCTCGGTTGTCGCCTTGATCGACGCGGTCGACAACGTCAGTTGCGGGCTCAGGGCGGTATTCAAAGAGATATCCATTTCATCAGTCCGTGATTTTACTTGTAAGGAACTGATCGGCCGGACAGGTAAAAACTGTAGGGCCGCCGGTCAGGCATGCACCAGCGACTCACGGGTGATCTCGCTGATCGAGCGGGCGCCGGTCAGGACCATGGCCACGCGCATCTCCTTTTCGATCAGCTCCAGCAGGTGGCTGACGCTCTGGCCACCGGCCGCTGCCAGCGCATAGATAAACGCCCGGCCGAGCATCACGGTGTCAGCGCCCAAGGCAATCATGCGCACGATGTCAAGGCCATTGCGGATACCCGAGTCGGCCAGAATCGCCAGTTGGCCCTTCACCGCATCGGCAATCGCCGGCAGGGCGCGCGCGGTGGACGGCACGCCATCGAGCTGCCGACCGCCGTGGTTGGACACCACAATGCCATCGGCGCCGAAGCTCACCGCATCGCGGGCATCTTCAGCGTCCAGAATGCCTTTGATCACCATCGGCCCTTGCCAGAACTCGCGAATCCACTCCAGGTCTTTCCACGAAATCGACGGATCGAAGTTATTGCCCAGCCAGCCGATGTAATCGGCCAGGCCTGTCGGGTGTCCCCGATACGTCGAGATATTGCCCAGGTCATGCGGCCGCCCGTTGATCCCCACATCCCAGGCCCATGTCGGGTGGGTGAAGGCTTGCAACATGCGCCTGAACGCCGCGTTCGGGCCGCTCATGCCCGAGTGCGCATCGCGATAGCGGGCGCCGGGCACCGGCATATCGACGGTGAACACCAATGTGGTCACACCTGCGGCTTTAGCACGCTCCAGCGCGTTTTTCATAAAGCCGCGGTCCTTGAGCACATACAGCTGGAACCACATGGGCCGGTTGATTGCCGGTGCCACTTCCTCGATCGGGCACACCGACACCGTCGACAAGGTGAACGGAATGCCCTTGGCATCGGCGGCCTTCGCCGCCTGCACCTCGCCACGCCGCGCATACATGCCGGTCAGGCCAACCGGCGCCAGGGCCACCGGCATCGTCAGGGTTTCACCGAACAAACGGGTTTCCAGGCTCAGCTCCGACATATTGCGTAGCACCCGCTGACGCAGCGCGATGTCGGCCAGATCGGCGACGTTACGCCGCAACGTGTGTTCGGCATACGCGCCGCCATCGATGTAATGAAACAGGAACGGCGGCAGCTTGCGTTGCGCAACGGCGCGGTAGTCGGTAGAGGCCGAAATGATCATGGCGGGACGTTCTCTCTTGTTGTCTGGCGTGCATTGTTGGCCAGTCTAGACGGCAGGAGTCATGCAGGACTATTCCGTTTTAGGCAGGCTGCGATACCTTGCGGGTATGTATGTGTGTTGCCTCAATCACTGAACAACTCAAACATCAAATCGCGAAACCACTGATTCGCCGGGTCCTTGTGATAGCGCGTGTGCCAGAACAGGTTGATGGCGATTTCCGGTAGAGGCACCGGCAAGGGCAGGGCGACCAGTTGGAAGGGTCCTATGCAGGTCGAGGCGAAACGCTCCGGCACCGTGGCCACCAGATCACTGCGCTGCAATATATGCCCGACCGCGACAAAGTGCGGTACTTCAAGGCGTATATCGCGATGCAAGCCGGCACGGCGCAGGTAGTGTTCGACTTCGCCGTGGCCGGTGCTGGTGGCGGCGATATGCACATGGGCGTGGTTGCAAAAGTTTTCTGTGTTCATCGGTTGGTGAGCCAGTGGATGATCGCGTCGGCACAGGCAGACATAGCGATGGATAAACAGCCGGCGCTGGTAAAAACCGTGTTGCAGATCAGGTTGCAGGCCGACGGCCAGATCGATGCTGCCGTCGGCCAGTGCTTCGGACAACTGCGCATCGCTGCGCACGGTGGTTACCGACACGCCGGGCGCGCGTTGCAGAAGCGCTTCGATCAGGCGTGGCATGAACCAGATTTCGCCGATATCGGTCATCGCCAACGTGAAACGCCGCTGACTGTGCGCCGGGTCGAACGCCACCTTGGGTTGCAGCGCCTGGCCGAGCAGGGCAAGCGCTTGTGCCACCGGCTCCGCGAGGCTGGCGGCATAAGGGGTGGGCTGCATGCCACGCCCGGTGCGCACGAACAGCTCATCATCCAGGGCTGTACGCAGACGCTTGAGGGCGTTGCTCATCGCCGGTTGGGTCAGGCCCAGGTGCTCGGCCGCTACTGATACCTGTCGGTCGATCAGCAGTTGATGCAGCACCAGCAGCAAATTCAGGTCGAGAGTGCGCAGGTTCATCCAGAAAGATCCGGTTATTCACGTTGGTGATAGTTTCTATTCGATTCGCTGTATTTATCAATAATGTATTTGCCCCCACCATGCGCTCATACCAAAAACAATCAGCCCGATGGAGTGCCTTTCCATGCAAAACCCTTCTTCCTTGCGCATTGCCATCGTCGGTGGCGGTATCGCTGGCGTGGCCCTGGCCATCGACCTGTGCCGCCATGCTCACCTCGATGTAACCCTCTTTGAAGCCGCCGCCGCCTTTGGCGAAGTGGGTGCTGGCGTGTCGTTCGGCGCCAATGCCGTGCGCGCCATTGCCGGGCTGGGCATTGCCGAGCCCTATCGGCAGATCGCCGATCAGACGCCAGCGCCTTGGCAGGATGTCTGGTTCGAATGGCGTCGGGGCGTGGATGCCGGTTACCTGAGCGCCAGTGTCGCGGCGGGTGTCGGCCAGTCTTCGGTGCACCGTGCTGACTTTCTCGATGCGCTGGCTAGCCAGTTGCCCGACGGCATCGCGCAGTTCTCCAAACGTGCACTCAGCGTCCGCCAGGATGCTGAACAGGTGCACATCACTTTTACCGACGGTACCGAGCATGCGTGCGACCTGCTGATCGGCGCCGACGGCATCAAGTCTTCGATTCGCGATCACGTGCTCGGCGGTCTCGGTCAGCCGCTGGCCAGCCCGCGTTTCAGCGGCACCTGTGCCTATCGCGGCCTGATCGACAGCGACACCCTGCGCGCCGCCTACCGTGAACGCGGTGTAGACGAACACCTGCTGGATGTACCGCAGATGTACCTGGGCCTCGACGCGCACATCCTGACCTTTCCGGTCAAACAGGGGCGTTTGATCAACGTGGTGGCGTTTGTCTCTGACCGCAGCCAGCCCGATCCGCAGTGGCCGGCTGACCAGCCGTGGGTGCGCACCACCAGCCAGGCTGAAATGCTTCAGGCCTTCGATGGCTGGGGCGATGCCGCGCGGATTCTGCTCGAATGCATTCCGGCGCCGACCCTGTGGGCGCTGCATGAACTCGATGAATTGCCAGGCTACGTGCATGACCGCGTGGCGTTGATCGGCGATGCTGCCCACGCCATGCTGCCACACCAGGGCGCCGGTGCCGGCCAGGGGCTGGAAGATGCCTGGCTGTTGGCGCGTCTACTGGCCGACCCGCAGGTACTCGACGCGCCGCTGCCGAAGGTGCTTGAGGCGTATGACGCGATTCGCCGGCCGCGCGCCTGCCGGGTGCAGCGCACTTCGCATCAGGCCGGAGAGTTGTACGAGTTGCGCGATCAAAGGACGGCCGCCGACGAAGGCTTGCTGGGGCAGACCCTGGCCGAGCGTTTCGCCTGGCTCTGGGACCACGACTTCGATGGCGAACTGCGTCAGGCGCAGCAGCGGCTCGGTTGGTTGCAGGCGGCCTGAAACAAGACCTTGCACACCCCGCAGGCCCACGCCTGCGGTTTGAATAACAACAATAAATAGAGCCATGCCATGCGCACAATCAACGTGACAGCCCTGCTGGACGGGGTTCGTTTCAATGCCTTTCATGCTCGCGTACTGCTGTGGTGCGCGCTGATCATTATCTTCGACGGCTACGACCTGGTGATTTACGGCGTGGTGCTGCCCTCGTTGATGGCCGAATGGGGGCTGACGTCATTGCAGGCCGGGGCGCTGGGCAGTTGCGCGCTGGTGGGCATGATGTTCGGCGCGCTGTTTTTCGGCTCGTTGTCGGACCGGATAGGCCGGCGCAAGACCATCGCTTTTTGCGTCATCCTGTTCAGCGGCGTCACGGCGCTTAATGGCCTGGCGCAAAGCCCGGAAGTGTTCGGGATCTGCCGCTTTATCGCAGGGTTGGGCATTGGCGGGGTGATGCCCAATGTCGTGGCCTTGATGAATGAATACTCGCCCAAACAATCGCGCAGCACGTTGGTGGCGATCATGTTCAGTGGCTATTCACTGGGCGGTATGCTCTCGGCAGGGCTGGGCATGTTGCTGATTCCGCAATGGGGCTGGCAGGCGGTGTTTTACGTGGCGGCGATTCCCTTGCTGGCGTTGCCGCTGCTGGTGCGCCAGTTGCCGGAGTCGATGAACTATCTGCTGCGCAGCGGCCAGACCGAGCGCGCCAAAGCCATTCTCGACCAGGCGATACCCGATTATCAGCCCGCGCCGGGTGATGCGCTGGAGCAGGCCTCGGGCCGCAACGCCAATGTCTCGATCAGCGAACTGTTCCGCGAAGGTCGTACCCTGAATACGCTGATGCTGTGGCTGGCGTTCTTCTGTTGCCTGCTGATGGTCTATGCCCTGAGTTCGTGGCTGCCCAAGCTGATGAGCAGTGCAGGCTACGGTCTCAATTCCAGCCTGACCTTTCTGCTGGTGCTCAACGTCGGCGCAATCATCGGTGCGATTGGTGGCGGCTGGCTGGGCGACCGTGTGGGGTTGGGCAAGGTGTTGCTGGCGTTTTTCACCTGTGGTGCGCTGGCGCTAAGCCTGCTGGCGTTCAAGGCACCGCTGGCGGTGCTGTATTTGCTGGTGGCGATTGCCGGCGCCTGCACCATCGGCACGCAGATCCTGGCCAATGCCTGTGCCGTGCAGTATTACCCGGCGCAGATTCGCAGTACCGGGCTGGGTTGGGCCATGGGCATCGGTCGCACCGGCGCAATAATCGGCCCGTTGCTGGGCGGTGCATTGCACGCCAGCGGGTTGCCGTTGCAGGCCAGTTTTCTGGCCTTTGCCTTGCCGGGGCTGGTGGGTGCGCTGGCGGTGCTGGTGTTTTTGCTCAACAAGCCAAAGCTTCCCGCAACACCCCCCGTAGGAGCCGCTTCAGCGGCGAACCAGGCGCCGTCGGTTTGACCCTTCGCGGCTAAAGCCGCTCCTACGCAAGCGACTTTAGCCTTGCGAAGCTTTCGAGCCGCCGCCGATTTGCCAGATGTACGGCGGCTCGGTGCCATTGATCTCCCAGTCACCGATGATCCGTTCCTTGTAGATCAGCGGATTGTGCGAAGCGGCCGTGCGGGCGTTGCGCCAGTGGCGGTCGAGCTGTTTGGCGCTGCTGGTGGCCGAGGCGCTGAGGGCGTTGAACAGCTCGCTGGTGGCGCGCAGGATCAGATCGCTGATCACCACCTGACCTTGGGCCGATTCCAGCTCGGCCTGCAGATTGGCCTGGCGTTCGGCTTCGCTGTCGGTGCCGAAATGCGCCAGATAAGCCGCGTGCGAAGCCTGTGCCGCCCGCACGGCGGTGGCCTCGGCGGCATACACTTGGGCCGAGGCGCGACCGACCACTTGCTGCACCAGCGGGTCGCGGTCCACCGAAGAGGCGTTGCCGTGGCTGAACACCCGGGTGCGCTGGCTGACCTGACGGGCAAAATCGCGCACTGCCGCGCGACCGCTGCCGACCAGCACCGCGAGCAGCACCAGTTGATAGAAGGCGGTCTGGTATTTGAAGCGCCCGGCGAACGGCAGGATGTCGTGCTCGGCCACCTCGGCATTGACAAAGCTTGAGGTGCCGCTGCCGGTGGTGCGCTGGCCGAAACCGTCCCAGTCGTCCTGCAAGGTCACGCCCGCTTGCGCCGTGCGGGTGACGGCGATCACGTCTTCGCCGCTGTCGTCGCGCTGGGCGTACAGGTCGATCCAGTCGGCAAAGATACTGCCGGTGCTGTAGTACTTGGTGCCATTGACCACCCAGCGCTCCTCTGCACCTTCACCCAGGCGCGAGACGCGGGTGATCACCTGGCCAATCTTGACGTTACCCACTTCGGTCCAGGCATTGCCCACCAGTTCACCTTTGACAAAGCGCTCGAACCACACGCTCTGGTCGCTGTGGGCATGGGCATTCAAGCGGTCTTCGACAAAGGCGAAGTGACCACGCAACGCCTGGGGAATGTTGGAGTCGGCCTCGGCCAGCTCGATCAGCAACTGCAACAGTTGCGTCAGCGAAGCGCCGTCGCCACCGTGTTCACGCGGTACGCGTACGGCGCCAAAGCCTGCTTCCTTCAGCCAGCGAATCGGCTCAAAGGGCAGGGTGCGGGTGAGTTCGCGCTCCAGCGCGGTCTCGGCAATGCGCGCAAACACCGGGCGGAATGTGTTGGCAAGCGACTCGTAGTCAGTGCCGGTGGAAAGCTGGGGCAGGTGCTGCTGGACAGACATTGGCTATCTCCGGGATCAATGAGTGATACCGGTGCTATCGCAAACTCCGTGCCTGACTGATAGGTTCATTTAAATCAATGGCTTATGTTGTTTATGGACGCTTTCTTCGATGTGCCCGCCACGACAGCTTGCTGATCTGCTGTTGACTGGCCTACAGCAACGTCGATGCTGATCCCTACGAAACGCCCTATCCAACTGTTCGGCTATCAACAGTTGTTTAACACCTTGCTGTTGAATGGACATCGTTCGTTCACAGTATTTAATTCCCATCTATTTGATTTAAAACAAATTTTCTGGTTGGCACGGTTGCTGCTCTACGTCCTGTATCAAGGCGAACGCCGAAGAGGACGAAATGAGCAAACCCATCAAGGTGGTAGTGGTATCCGGCAGCCTGCGCAATCCCTCGCGCACCCACAGCCTGTTGCATACGGTGGTACAGCAACTGCAACAACGCTTGCCGGTCGAGTTGCACTGGGTGCGTATCGCTGAGCTGGGCAGCACGCTGGCCGGTTCTCTGGAGCGCGACAGCGCGTCACCGGCACTGTTGCCGCACCTGCAGGCCATTGAAAACGCCGACCTGATCATCGCTGGCAGCCCGGTGTACCGCGCCTCTTATACCGGGCTGTTCAAGCACTTCTTCGACCTGGTCGATCACCAGTCGCTCAAAGGCGTGCCGGTGTTGCTGGCTGCCACCGGTGGCAGCGATCGGCATGCACTGGTCATCGATCATCAACTGCGTCCGCTGTTCGGTTTCTTCCAGGCGCACACCTTGCCGTATGGCCTGTATGCCGCTGCCGACGCCTTTACCGATTACCAGCTTGTCGATGCCGCGTACCTGGCGCGCATCGAGCGGGCGCTGGACCCCGCCGTGGCCTTTTTTCAACACGCAGCGCTCAGCGCCGCCTGATATTCAAAACCTTCGAGGAGTTATCGACATGAGCCAACAACCGATCAAATTCGCCTATTGGGTGCCCAACGTCAGCGGTGGCCTGGTGGTCAGCAACATCGAACAGCGCACCAGCTGGGACATCGACTACAACCGCAAACTGGCGCAAATCGCCGAGCGCTCGGGGTTCGATTACGCCCTGTCGCAAATCCGCTTTACCGCAGGCTACGGCGCCGAATTCCAGCACGAGTCGGTGACCATCAGCCACGCACTGTTGGCCGCCACTGAAAAACTGAAAGTCATCGCGGCCATTCTGCCCGGCCCATGGAACCCGGTGCTGGCGGCCAAGCAACTGGCGACCATCGATCAGTTCACCAACGGCCGTGTCGCCATCAACGTGGTGTCGGGCTGGTTCAAGGGCGAGTTTCATGCGATTGGCGAGCCGTGGCTGGAGCACGACGAGCGTTATCGCCGTTCCGAAGAATTCATTCGTGCCCTCAAAGGCATCTGGACCCAGGACAACTTCACCTTCAACGGTGATTTCTATCGGTTTCGCAACTACACCCTCAAGCCCAAGCCGTTGCAGCAGCCGCACCCGGAAATCTTCCAGGGCGGCAGCTCGCGTGCCGCACGCGACATGGCGGCGCGGGTGTCGGACTGGTATTTCACCAACGGCAACACGGTCGAAGGCATCAAGGCCCAGGTCGATGACATCCGCGCCAAGGCGGCGGCCAACGGTCACTCGGTGAAGGTCGGGGTCAACGCCTTCATCATTGCCCGCGACACCGAGCAGGAAGCCCAGGCGGTGCTGCGCGACATCATCGATCAGGCCAACCCCGAGGCGGTCAATGCCTTCGGCAGCGAAGTGAAAAATGCCGGTGCGGCCAGCCCTGAAGGCGAGGGCAACTGGGCCAAGTCGACCTTCGAAGACCTGGTGCAGTACAACGACGGCTTCAAGACCAACCTGATCGGCACGCCGAAACAGATCGCCGAACGCATCGTGGCGCTCAAGGCCGTCGGCGTGGACCTGATTCTCTCGGGCTTCTTGCACTTCCATGAAGAAGTCGAGTACTTCGGCCAGCACGTGCTGCCGCTGGTGCGTGAGCTGGAAGCACAGAAACTGGCCGACAAGGCGGTCGCTTGATGAGTGCACGCGCGCTGACGTTACCCGCATGGCTGGCGCACCAGGCCGGCGCGCGTGCGCAGGCGATTGCCTTGCGCCACAAATCCCTTGGCATCTGGCAAGCACTCAACTGGGCGCAGCTTCAGCAGCAGGTGCAGCAGGTGGCGGCCAGTTTGCAGGCCAGCGGTTTCGAGGCCGGCAAACAGCTGCTGATTCTCAGCCGGCCACGCCCCGAAGCGCTGATTGCCGCCATGGCCGCGCAATGGCTGGGCGGCGTGGCAGTGTTGATCGACCCGCTGGACGATGCTGGCGCCCAAGGCGAAGTGCTGCGCCAGTTGCCGGTCGAATTCGTGCTGGCCGAAGGGCTGGAGGAAATCAACCGCCTGCGTGACTGGCGGCTGGAACCGAGCTGGCTGGTGTATGCCGACCCGCGTGGTCTGGTGGATGAGTTGTCGCGCGGCAATGCGCAGGATTACGCCCGTTTACCGGCTGCAAGCGCTGCGACCATCGCGGTGCAGGCGCAGGCGGTAGACATCGCCTTTGCGTTCTATCACCTGAATGCCAACGGGCTGGAACGGCAGTTGTTCAGCCATGCGCAATTACTTAAAGAGGCCCGGCCACTGGTCGAACAGCAAGGCCTGAGCGATCACGAAGAAGCACTGGCCGCACGGGCCTTTGCCGCCAGTGGCCAGGCGCGTTATCTGCTAGCGCCCTGGCTGCTGGCCGGCTTTACCTTGAATTTCCCTGAGCGCCTGGAAACCCGCGATCAGGACCGCCGCGAGCTGGGCCCGACGCTGGTGCTGGGCACCCGTGAAACCTACGGGCGGTTGTATGCTCGGGTGCTGCAACGCCTGCCGTTGCCGGGCACTTGGCACCGGCGCTTACTCGACTGGGCGTTGCGTGACGGCGCGGGTCGGTTTGGCGGGCTAATCGGCGAGGTGCTGATTCGCCGGCCACTGCGCGATGTGCTGGGCTTTGGCCGTCTCAGAGTGGCGCTGCTGGTGGGACAGCCGCTGGATGAGCGGGCGCAGCGTTTTTTTGCCGTGCTGGGCGTGCAGGTTCTGGTTTGGCCCGGCAGCGAACCGGTGCCGGCATTTGCGTCGCACACCGTCGATCAACCCCTTGGCGTGTCGGTGGCGATATGAATACGCAGCCATTGCTGGAATTGCAGGGTATTTCGCTGTCGTTCAAGGGCGTCAAGGCGATCAGCAACATCGGTTTTACCGTGGCCGAGGGCGAGATCTGTGCGCTGATCGGCCCCAACGGCGCGGGCAAAAGCTCGTTGCTCAATGTGATCAACGGGGTGTATCAGGCGCAGCAGGGCAGCATTCGCTTTGCCGGTCAGACCCGGCGGGTGATGCGGCCCAACCAGGCGGCGCAACAGGGCATTGCCCGCACCTTCCAGAACATTGCCTTGTTCAAGGGCATGAGCGTGCTCGACAACGTGCTCACCGGGCGCAACCTCAAGCGCCGCGCCAGTTGGGTGGAACAGGCGCTGCGCATCGGTCGGGCGCCGGCTGAAGACGATCGACAGCGCGAAGCGGCCGAGCGGGTGCTGGCCTTCTTGCGTATTCAGCCGTGGCGCGATGCGATTGTCGGCAAGCTGCCGTATGGCCTGCAAAAGCGCGTCGAGCTGGCCCGTGCCCTGGCTGCCGAGCCGCGCCTGTTGCTGCTCGATGAGCCGATGGCGGGCATGAACGCCGAAGAAAAAGCCGAGATGAGCCGCTTTATCGTCGACATCAACCGCGAGTTCGGCACCACGGTGGTGTTGATCGAGCATGACATCGGCGTGGTGATGAGCCTGTCCGACCATGTGGTGGTGCTCGACTACGGACGCAAGATCGGCGACGGATCACCGAGTGAAGTGCGGCGCAACCCGGACGTCATCGCCGCCTACCTCGGCGCCCGCCACTGACTGGAAAACAACCATGGAATTTTTCTTCGAGGTGCTGATTGGCGGCCTGTTGGCGGGAGTGATGTATTCGCTGATCGCCATCGGTTTTGTGCTGATCTACAAGGCCAGCGGGGTGTTCAACTTTGCCCAGGGCGCCATGGTGCTGTTCGCTGCGTTGACCTTCGTCAGCCTGCTGGAACGTGGCGTGCCGTTCTGGCTGGCGCTGCTGATCACCCTGGCGGTGATGCTGGCCCTGGCGGTAGTGGTCGAACGTGTGGTGCTGCGGCCATTGGTCAATCGCCCGCCGATCACCTTGTTCATGGCCACGCTGGGCCTGTCGTACGTCATTGAGGGTGCCGCGCAAGCGCTATGGGGCGCGCAGGTGCATGGGCTGGAGCTGGGCATCAGCGACGAGCCGCTGGAACTGCACGGCATGCTGCTGTCGGCCTTCGACCTGTTCGCGGCGGCCACCGCCGGTGTGTTGGTGGTTGGCCTGTCGCTGCTGTTCAACCGCACTCGCATGGGCCTGGCCCTGCGCGCGGTGGCCGACGATCCGCTGGCCGCCCAGGCGGTGGGCATTCGTTTGCAACGGGTCTGGGTGGTGGTCTGGGCGGTGGCGGGTTTTGTCGGTCTGGTGGCTGGCCTGTTGTGGGGTGCGCGGCTGGGGGTGCAGTTTTCACTGTCGCTGATCGTGCTCAAGGCGCTGCCGGTGCTGATCATCGGCGGTTTTACCTCGATCAGCGGCGCCATTGTCGGTGGGCTGATCATCGGCGCCTCGGAAAAGCTTGCCGAGGTCTATCTGGGCCCGGTGATCGGCGGCGGTCTGGAAAACTGGTTTCCCTATGTGTTGGCGCTGTTGTTCTTGCTGGTGCGTCCGGCAGGTTTGTTCGGTGAACGCGCCATCGAGCGCGTGTAAGGAGTAGTGACGATGTTCTACCGAGAAGCCGGCCAGTTCAGCACCCTTTACCGTGAGGATCGGCGCTTTTTTCGCTTGCGTCAGGACCGCATTAGCGTGGCGCTGCTGGTGCTTGCGGCCTTTGCCGTAGTGCCCTGGCTGGGCAATGATTACTGGTTCAGCGCCATTCTGATCCCGTTTCTGGTGCTGTCGCTGGCCGGCCTTGGGCTTAATCTGCTGACCGGTTATGCCGGGCAATTATCGCTCGGCTCGGCAGCGTTCATGGCGGTGGGCGCGTTTGCCACCTACAACGTCGAGCTGCGGGTGCCGGGCCTGCCGTTGCTGGTGAGCCTGCTGCTGGGTGGCCTGACAGCGGCGGCGGTGGCCATTGTCTTTGGCTTGCCGAGTCTGCGCATCAAGGGCTTTTACCTGTTGGTCTCGACCCTGGCGGCGCAGTTTTTCGTGCAATGGGCGCTGACTCGGTTCAGCTGGTTTTCCAATGACAATGCTTCCGGGGTGATCAGCGCGCCGCCGTTGCAGATTGCCGGCGTCGACTTTGGCTCGCCGGCCGGCCGTTACCTGTTGACCCTCGGCGTGGTGCTGGCGCTGTTCTGGCTGGCAGGCAACCTGGTGCGCAGCGAGCTGGGGCGTAACTGGATGGCGGTGCGCGACATGGACACCGCTGCGGCCGTGATCGGCATTCCGTTGCTCAAGACCAAGCTGCTGGCCTTTGCCATCAGCGGCTTTTACCTCGGCATTGCCGGCGCTCTGTGGGCGTTCACCTATCTGGGCACGGTGGAGCCCCACGGTTTCGACCTGAGCCGCTCATTCCAGATTCTGTTCATCATCATTATCGGCGGGCTGGGCAGCATTCTCGGCAACTTCCTGGGGGCGGCCTTTATCGTGCTGTTTCCCTTGTTGCTGTCCAACCTGGCCACGCTGCTGCCAGCCGGACTGATCGCCGCAGGGCAACTGGAGAACCTGCAGAAGATGGCGTTCGGCGCGCTGATCATCCTGTTTCTGATCAAAGAACCAGAGGGCCTGGCGCGCCTCTGGAAGAAATTCCGCGAGCGTGCACGGCTCTGGCCGCTGCGCTACTGAGCGAACCTTTGGGCATTGGCCCACGTTGTCTGCCGCACCCTGTCTGCCAACTCATTCGAACAAGGATTCAACCATGATCAAACACGTAATCGCCGGCGGCCTCGCCCTGGCGCTGGGCCTTGCTGCGTCTTTTTCGGCGCAAGCCGAGGGCGAACAATACTTTCCGTTGCAAAGCTACCGGGTCGGCCCGTATGCCGCCGGCGGCACCGGCTTTTTCGGTGGCTTTATCGACTACCTCAAGTACGTCAACGCCAATGGCGGGGTCAACGGCGTGAAGCTCACCTGGAGCGAGTGCGAAACCGAGTACGTAGTCGAGAAGGGCGTCGAATGCTACGAGCGCCTGAAAAAAGGCCTGAATGGCGCGCCCGCTGCCGCCACCAACCCGCTGTCGGTGGGCATCGCCTATGCCACGCTGGAGCGCTCGACCGCCGACAGACTGCCGCTGATCACCATCAACCACGGGCGTACCGACTCCACCGATGGCAGCGTTTTCCCTTATGCCTTCCCGTTGCAGTTGAACCCGTACTCCGAGGTGTCGGCGATCATCAACTGGATCGCCGACAAGAGCGGCGGACTGGCCGGGCTCAAGGGCAAGAAGATCGTCACGCTGTACCACGGCTCGCCGTACGGCAAGGAAACCAACGAAGTGTTGCAGACCCTGGCCGACAAGTACGGCTTCGAGCTGACCTTGCTGGAGGTGCCGCACCCCGGTAACGAGCAGCAATCGCAGTGGTTGAACATCCGCCGTATCAAGCCCGACTGGGTGATCCTGCGCGGCTGGGGCGTGATGAACCCGGTAGCGCTGAAAACCGCGCAAAAGGTCGGTTACCCGGCCGATCACATCATCGGCAATATCTGGAGCAACTCCGAAGAAGACGCCACGCCAGCGGGCGGCGCGGCCAAAGGCTTTATCGCGATCACCACGCACCCGTCCGGCACCGCCTTCCCGGTGCTGCAAGGCATCAAGCAGCAAGTGGTCGATAAAGGGCAGGGCGATCTGGCCGACCCCAAGCGCTTCGGCACCGTGTATTACAACCTTGGCGTGGTCAACGGCATTCTCAATATCGAAGCGCTGCGCATCGCCCAAGAGAAGTTCGGTAAACAGCCGCTGACCGGCGAGCAGGTTCGCTGGGGCTTCGAGCACCTGAAACTCGACGATGCACGCCTCGAAGCGCTGGGCGCCAAGGGCCTGGTACAGCCGCTGCAACTGTCGTGCGCCGACCATGAAGGCGGTGGCGCGGTGCGCTTTCAGCAGTGGGACGGCGAGAAATGGAACCTGATCAGCGACTGGGTACAGGCTGACCGCGCGCTGCTGCGGCCGATCATCGAGGCCTCGTCGCACAAGTACGCCCAGGAAAAGGGCATCACCCCGCGCGATTGCAGCAAGGAAGGCTGATCGCCGTTTAACCGGCCGAGCGTTATTCCCGGCCCCTGTGCTGGAGGTGAGGATGATCCTGCAAGTCGACAATATTGAAGTGGTGTACGAACAGGTGATGCTCGCCGTGGCCGGTGTGTCGCTGAAGGTCGGGCAAGGCCAGATAGTCGCCTTGCTCGGCGCCAATGGCGCCGGCAAGAGCAGCACGCTCAAGGCCATCACTGGCCTGGTGCGTGCCGAACGCGGCGAGGTGGTGCGCGGCAGCGTGCATTACCAGGGCAGCGATATCACCCGCCGCTCGCCCCAGGCCCTGGCCGGTGACGGGCTGGTGCAGGTACTCGAAGGCCGGCATTGCTTTGCGCACCTGACCGTCGAAGAAAACCTGCTGACCGGCACTTTCGCCGGGCCACGCATGTCACGCGGCCAGTTGCGCGACGAACTGGCGCGCATCTACGACTGGTTTCCACGCTTGCAAACCCGGCGCAAGAGCCTGGCCGGCTACACCTCCGGCGGCGAACAGCAAATGGTCGCGCTGGGCCGCGCACTCATCTCTCGCCCACGGCTGGTGCTGCTCGACGAGCCGTCCATGGGCCTGGCGCCGCAACTGGTCGACGAGATCTTCGACATCGTCGCCGCACTCAATACCCGCGAAGGCGTGAGCTTTCTGCTGGCTGAACAGAACATCGACGTCGCCTTGCGTCACGCGCATTACGCCTACGTGATGGAAGGAGGGCGTGTGGTGGACCAGGGCGAAGCACGGCAAATGGCCGCGCGCGAAGACATGCACGATTTTTATCTGGGCGGCGCTGCGTAACATCTGCGGTGCTTGTACCCCCCAGCAATCGCCAGCAGAGCTGCCTCCTACAGATGATGTGGCAGGCACAGGATTGATTGGTCTACGTCAACCTGTAGGAGGCAGCTCTGCTGGCGAATGGGCC
>NZ_BAAILM010000048.1:46240-78277 GCF_054589175.1 Pseudomonas sp. 3A(2025)
TTGTCTGGATTGCTGATCAGTAGCAGTGTTGTTATTGCGATTCGGGATCAGATCGACAGATGCACCAGACGATTACCTTGCGAGCTTTGCGCCGGCTTGCGCTTGTTCACCACCAGTTCGCCAATCCTGATCAGGTGGCTGCGGGTGATGTTGCGCGACAGACCCAGCAGGCTGGCGGTGTGCACCTGGTTGTAATGGCAGAAACGATAAGCAGCGCGCAGCAGGCTGTCTTCGACCTTTTCGTGCAGGGCGCCGCTTTGTTCCTCGAACAGGCGCATAAAGGCGCGCTGCAACAGTTGTTCGGCCGTTTCGTCGCGTGGGCGGTTGTCGTCCTCGCGCTCGATCCGCAGGTTCGACAGGTGCAAATCTTCGGCGCGAATCAGGCGCTCACGGCAGATCAGCAAGGTGTGATGAATGACGTTTTCCAGCTCGCGAATATTACCCGGCCAACCGTAGCTGGCCAGGCGCTTGATAGCGTCCTCGGCCAGGGTGACTTCGGCATAGCCCAGCCGCTGGCTGTACTGGTTGATGAAGTGCCGCGCCAGAGGCAGCACATCGCCGGGACGTTCACGCAACGGGTAAAGCTGCAAGCTGACCACATTCAGGCGGTAATACAGGTCTTCACGGAAGTGACCGGCATTGATTGCCTTTTCCAGATGCACGTTGGTGGCCGCCAGCACCCGCACATTGATCGGGATGCTCTTGCGCGAGCCCAGGCGCACCACTTCACGCTCTTGCAGCACGCGCAGCAACTTGACCTGAATGGCCATCGGCAAGTCGCCGATTTCATCGAGAAACAGCGTGCCGCCGCTGGCTTCCTCGAACCAGCCGGCCTTGGCCGCCAAGGCGCCGGTAAACGCGCCTTTTTCATGGCCGAACAGCTCGGCTTCGACCAGCGATTCGGAAAACGCCCCGCAGTTGACGGCCACGAACGGCCCGGCCTTGCGCCCACTGAGGTTATGGATATGGCGGGCGACCAGCTCTTTGCCGGTGCCGGTCTCACCAATGATCAGCACGCTGGCTTCGCTCGGCGCGACTTGCTGCACATGGGCCAGCAATGCCTGGGATTTGGAGTCTTCAAAAACCTGAGCCGTAGCCCTGATCGACGTTGCCAGAGCTGGGGAGGGGGGCAGAGTCAGCAAATGCATGGGCAGGCCTTACGAGTAGAAAGACGGAACAGGGCGCGTGCCGTTCAAGGCCCAGTCGCCCAGTTCCTGAATGCGGTAGTCCACAGGGTCGTGCAGGGTCTGAGTGCGCAGGTTGCGCCAGTAGCGGTCAAACCGCAGCGACGCGTGCGTGGCACGGGCGCCGGTGACTTCGAACAGGCGATTGCAAATGTCCAGCCCGTGGCGGGTGGCGGCGACTTTGGCCGTGCCCACCGCCAGCGCCAGTTGCGCACGTTCTTCGCTGCTCAGGTCGTTGTCTTTGCTCCAGGCGTCGTCCAGCAAATTGGCCGCACGCTCGATCAACAACCGCACACTTTCCAGACCGACCCAGAATTCGCCGTAGTGACGCAGGATGTACGGGTCTTCACTGCTGGTTTCGGCGCTGGAACGGAACCACGGCCGGCTCTCTTTCAGCGTGTACTGGCGTGCTTCTTCAAAGGCGCCCTCGGCAATGCCAAGGAACAGGTTGGCGAAATGCAACTGGGCAATCAGCGGCCGCAACCCGGCAAACGGAGTGCTCAAAGGCCCTGGGTTGAGCAGCAGTTCGGAGTGTTCGACCCGTACCCGCTCGAACGTGGCGCTGCCGCTGTCGGTTTGCCGCTGACCAATGTTGTCCCAGTCGCCATGCAGGGTGATGCCGGTGCGACCGCTGGGGATGGCCGCGATCAAGAGCTTGCCGCCGGCGTTTTCGTCGATGGCCGAGGCGATGAGCATTTCCGAGTCGCTGGCGCCGGAGCAGAAGCTCTTCTTGCCCGAGAACTCATACCACCCCGCACACTTGCGCAGCACCGTACGCGTGTCCAGCGGGTTAAGAGCATTGCCCCAGAACCAGTGATTGCGGGCGGTTTGTTCAAACCACGGTTGCCACTGTTCAGGGCTTGAAAACAACCGCACGGTGGCCAGCATCAAGTGATGGAAGCCAAACACGTGGGCCAGCGAGCTGTCGACCCGCGCCACTTCGCGCACCACTTCAAAGGTGTCGCGCCAACTGGCGCCCAGGCCGCCGTACTGGCGGGGGATGACCAGGCCCAGCAGGCCACTGTCACGCAATGCATCGCGTTCGGCCTTGGGCGTGCCGCCTGTGGCATCGCGCTCGACGGCGGTTTCGGCAAACCACGGCGTGAGCTCGCGCACGGTCTGCAACGGGTTGATCGGGATGGCTTGCTGATTAAGGCTCATGTGTGGTCACGATGTCCTGGAACAAAGAAGGTGGCATTCACAGAGCAAGCACCGTTCCATGTTTATAAAGATCATATAAAACAATGAGTTAATGGGTTTTTTGACCCGGACGTCGTGTTGCCCTGGCAGACAACTGTGGATCGGGTGTTGCTGGACGAACAGTTTTGCAAGTGTTGGCCCATGGACAACGAGCCTCGCCGAAAAGGCCCGTTCAGACATATTAGGTAATACCACCCCATACGGTGTTACATCTTCATTTTCATACACCGCGTGAAGCCTTAGTGATCAGCGCGAAGGCGCTGTTCAGCAAGGCCGGCCACATAAACCGTGTCGTCCTGCACACAATAAATCCCCAGCGGACCCTCGCCGCCACCGGTGCAATCAAGCGCCATGACATTGCCCAGGCGTAGCGGGGCAGGCAGCCGGGTGTGGCCGACGCACACCCGCCAGATACCAGCGATACCCGCAGTGTTGTGCTTGAGAATACGTTCGCGGCCCCAGAGCGCGGTCTGCTCGATGCGCGGGTCATGCAGGTGCTCGACGAACATCGGCCAACTGATGGCGGCCGGCACATCGGCGTGCAAGACGCCTACAGTGCCGCGTGCCGATTCAATTTCGATCACGATCGGCAGGCTTTGTAGCTTGCCAATGATCATGTCTTTGGACTCATCGGCGATGTTCATCCACCAGCGGGCGCCGTGTGCGGAGTAGGGCACATCGGGATTGTCCAGCCAGGCGCGAATCAGCATCTGTTCATGGTTGCCTTGCACGGCATAAAACCACGGCTCGCCCAACAGCTTCAGGCCTTCCAGTACATCCGCGCCGCGATCGATCAGGTCGCCGACACCGATTACCCGGTCAATCGAGCGGTCAAACCCTAGCGTTTGCAGTCCCTCGAACAGCTCGGCGATTTTGAAATGGATATCGCCGACCACAAAATCCCGGCCTTGGGTGTTAAGCGGCAGTTTCAGCAGCTTGGCGTGCATGGGCACAAAATCCTTGAGGTGAGTGGCTGTGAGGCAATAAATAGCAACATTTGTTGCACCTTAACCTCGACAGCTTCAGCATGACGTTTTTTTCAGGGAGGAAAAGCCCGTGTTGGCTTCGTTATTTGCCGTTCTGGCGCCGGTGTTCATTGTTTCGCTAATCGGTTATGCCTGGGCGCGGCAAGGGCAGAGTTACCCGACCGACTTTATCGCCCGGCTGGTGATGACCATCGGCACGCCATCGCTGGTGCTGTCGACCCTGAGCCGCACCCGGCTTGATTCGGCAGCCTTCATGAGCATGGCCCTGGCCTGTGTGTTGTGCATGATCGCCATGGCGTTGATCGGGCTGTTGGTCAGCAAGGCTTTTCGTCAGCACTGGCGGGTACTGGTGCCGGCTTTCATGTTTCCCAATACCGGCAACATGGGCTTGCCGATCAGCCTGTATGCCTTCGGCGACCATGGTCTGGCGCTGGCCGTGGCGTTTTTTCTGACCCTGTCGATCTTTCAGTTCACTCTGGGCATTGCCCTGTCTGGCGGCGCCGCATCGCTTAAAGACCTGCTGCGCAATCCGGTATTGATCAGCCTGGTGCTGGCATTGCCGATCATTTTCTTCGACCTGCACCTGCCGCGCTGGCTCGCCAACACCGTCGACCTGCTGGGCGGCATGACCATTCCGCTGATGTTGCTGACCCTCGGCGTGTCGCTGGCCAGCATCCGCTTGCACCATGTGGCCAGCGGCATGCTGCAAGGCGCGCTGCGCATTGTGCTCGGTGCGGCGGTGGGGTGGATCATCGGTATGGCATTGGGCATGGAGCCACTGGCGCAAGCCATCCTGATCACCCAGTCGGCCATGCCGGTCGCGGTGTTCAATTATTTGCTCGCCGTGCGCGCCAATCAGTCGCCAGAAAAAGTCGCCAATCTGGTGATGTGCTCGACGGTGCTGTCGTTTGTGTGGCTGCCGGTGGTGCTGGCGGGATTGATGTAAAAACGAGAGTCAGGGATAAAGGAGTGACTGTTTATGGAGAGTGTTGAAACGAAATTACGATCTCTGATTGAGGCCCGACTTCAGGCGCCGGTACAGGCTCTGCCTTGGACGAGTGTTTCCAGAGTGGTGTTGAACAATGAGGACTGCCCTGACTACCCCGGACTTAAAGGCACGGGGTTCTTTTGTCGATTGAACAATGATGTTGATGATTTTTTCTTTGTGACGGCTCGGCATTGTATGCTGGGCGATCTTTGTAATGACGTGGACCCGGTCCGCCTTTGCAAGACCGTCAGGTTGCCGTATGCCCATGAGGATGCGCAGGTCCATGAAGAAGAGCACATCAGGTTCGATCAGGTCGTTTGCCCTTTGCACGACGATACCGAAAAGCCAGGAAAGTACGAGGATCTATTGATTTTTAGACTCTCGAATGAGCATTTGAAGCCCTACAGGCAGATGCTTATGGACCGTGCCCTGGAACTTCCTGTGTCAGGTTTGACAGCCTCGGATATAGAGCAACTCTCTATCGACAAGGTGCATGTTCTGGGTTGCCCGCTATTCGATAATGAGCAGTCCGGGATTGACTATTGCGCGGACAGCAGTGTTGATATTTTTTTTCAAAAATATAACTTCACTGCGTCCTTGAAAACAGCGGCCAGTTACGCGGACAGGCACTCGATTGAGAATATTGATTTTGACCAGCGCAGCATAAATGGTTTCAGCGGATCCCCCGTCCTGTGGCAGTTTCAGCAGAATGGGAAATGGCGCAATGTGTTGATCGGCATGCTGTTGACAGGCAACAAGGACAGAGGCGAGTTGTTAAACGGTGCTTTAATTATTTCGGCTATCGAAAAAATGAAAAACGCCTGAAAATGCATCAAACAGGCTCCATCGCACTGACCCGCGCGCCATAGGCGCCTTGCACCACGCGCCGTTGATAATCAGTGGGCGTGGTGCTCACCAGCTTTTTAAAGTCGCGCAGAAAATGCGACTGATCGGTAAAGCCCAGATCCAGCGCCAGATCGGAAAATGACATATCAACGCCAGTATTGATGCTGTTCAACGCCGCCTGGCAGCGAATGATTCGGCAAAAGGTCTTGGGCGTCATGCCGGTGTCCTGGCGAAACTGGCGTTGCAGCGTGCGGCCGGTATAGCCGCTCAAGGCTTCCAGTTCACTGATGCGTATATCGCCCCGGTGCGCCAGCACTTTGCGGATGACCATGGCCGTGAGGTCTGAGGTCTTTTGCGTTAGCTCAGGCGCTGCAAAACCGTTGAACAACGCCATTTGCTCACCGAACTGAGCAGTGCGTGCGATGTGCTCGATCATTGCCTGCGCCCCCGGCATCACGTCTTGCAGGTCCACTTGCTGCTCGGCGAGATCCTCAACCCTGCTTTTCAAGAAACCCGGTATCACGCCGGGCCGAAAGCGCACCCCGAAATAATGGTGTCGGTGGAGCAAATCCACACGCTGCGCCTCCAGTGGCGTGCCACAGACCTGGGCGCCGGGACGGCTGGTGTCGCAGTCGAACAGGATGTCGACGCAGCCATCCGGCACTGCAAAGATTTGATCCGCAGATGTCTCGATGTCCAGCGTGTAAAAGTGCGAAATCGCCGGATGTGGGGTGTTTATGGCCTCATAGCGTGCTGAGTTGAGCACAAACCAAGGCTGTTCGCAGACACCGTGCAGGGCATGTCCGATTTTTACAATACGCTGCGGATCGCTCTTCATAAACTCGACATCACCTTGTCCAGACAGCGTTAAGCGTGGCAGGCCTTATACGGCTGTAACGCCAGCCGCCAACTATGTCTCAGTGCGTCGAGATAAACATGACTAACAACGCCAAGATCGACTTTATCTACTTGTCCGAGCAGGACATGATCCGCGCCGGTGTCACCGACATGCCGTCGTGCGTCGACACCATGGAGGAGATGTTCGGCCTGTTGTACCACGGCGATTACCGCATGGCAGGCCCCAATAACGACTCGCATGGTGCCATGGTGACCTTCCCGGAAAACTCGCCGTTCCCGAACATGCCCAAGCCCACGGCTGACCGGCGCATGATGGCGATGCCTGCCTATCTGGGCGGCAACTTCTGCACCGCAGGCGTCAAGTGGTACGGCTCCAATATCGCCAACCGCGACAAGGGCCTGCCGCGCTCGATTCTGATGTTCACCCTCAACGACCCGGACACCGGCGCGCCACTGGCCCATATGTCGGCCAACCTGCTCTCGGCGTATCGCACCGGTGCAATCCCCGGCGTCGGCGCCCGACATCTGGCGCGCAAGGATTCCAAGGTGATCGGTCTATCAGGCCCCGGCGTGATGGGCAAGACCTCGGTCGCCGCCTTCATGGCGGTGTGCCCGCTGATCGACACGATCAAGATCAAGGGCCGTGGCCAGCGCAGTCTGGACGACTTTTTGACCTGGGTGCGCGTGACGTTTCCGCAAATCGTCAACGTTCAGGTGGTCGACACCCTTGAAGAGGTGGTGCGCGACTCGGACCTGGTGACCTATTGCAGTTCTTGCGAAGTCGGCGACCCGACAGCCTATCCGCAAGTCAAGCGTGAGTGGGTCAAGCCCGGCGCTTTCCTGGCCATGCCGGCCGCTTGCAACATCGACGCCGGCATGGAGCAGAGCGACGTGCGCAAGGTGGTCGACAACACCGGCCTTTACGAGGCCTGGTTTCATGAACTGCCCAAGCCTGCGCACCACTGCGTGCCAGTGATTGGTGTGCGCTTCATGGACATGATCGCAGAGGGCTTGCTGCAGCCGGAACAGGTCGAGGACATCGGCAAGATCATCGCCGGTGACGCGCCGGGGCGTCTGAACGATGAAGAAATCATCCTGATGTCGGTAGGCGGCATGCCGGTCGAGGACGTGGCGTGGGGCACCGTGGTGTACCGCAACGCCATCGAACGCGGCATCGGCGTAAAGCTGAACCTCTGGGAAACCCCCGTTCTTAGCTGACTGAACATTTATACAAGGAAGCGCACATGACGCAGATCACCAAACTCAAGACCGGCTCCAAATTTGAAGAGATGGCCAGCTATTCACGGCTGGTCGCGGTCGACAACTGGATCTACGTGTCCAACACCGCAGGCCGCAACCCGCAGACCAAAGAGATTGCCGAAGACCTGACCGAACAGACCCATCAGGTGTTTGCCAACATCGAAGCGGCCTTGGCGGCGGTGGATGCCAGCCTTGCGGATGTGGTGTGTTCGCGGGTGTTCATCCAGAACCCGGAAGACGTGCCGCAGGTGATGAACATCATCGGCGAGAAGTTTCGCGGCATCGACCCGGCCTGCACCGCGACCTGTCCGCCGCTGGGCTCGACCGTCTACAAAGTCGAGCTGGAAGTGACCGCCTACCGCGGCGCCTCACGCGCCGAAGTAACGCAGATCACCCTGTAGATACCTGTAGGACCGACTTCAGTCGGGAAGCAGGCGCCACAAATTTACGGTGTGGCCATTCGCGGCTAAAGCCACTCCTACGAGATAAGCGGATCGCCGTGCAGTTGGTTTCACAACATGCGTTTTCAGAGTTGCTACCCATGGCCCTCATCATCGCCCCCGTTCACACCTCGCAGCAGCTTCCAGTCTCGACCACGGTCGTGATTATCGGCGGCGGGATCATTGGCCTGACCGCCGCCCTGACCCTGGCCGAGCGCAATATCCCGGTCATCGTGCTGGAAAAGGGCCGGGTTGCCGGCGAGCAGTCGTCGCGCAACCTGGGCTGGATCCGCAAGACCAGCCGCCACGCCGGTGATATTCCGCTGGCTCAGGCCGCTGACCGTTTGTGGGCGCAAATGCGCGAGCGGGTGGGGGTCGATGTCGGTTATCGCCAGGCCGGGATCATGTTTGTGGCGCGTAACGAAACACAAATGGCTATGCATGAGCAGTGGCTCAAGGGGGTAGAACACTTGGCGCTGGACTCGCATTTGCTCGGCAAACAGGACATTGCCCGGCATGTGCCCGGTGGCCAGGGCAACTGGGCTGGCGGCATTTACACGCCATCGGACGGTCGCGCCGAACCCACCCTGGCGGCCAGCGCCATTGCCAATGCGGCCATTGCCAAGGGTGCGGTAATCATCGAACAGTGCGCCGTACGTACCTTGCAGACCTCAGGCGGGCGAGTCAGTGGCGTAGTTACCGAGCGGGGCGAGATTCGTTGCGAGCAGGTGTTGTTGGCCGGCGGGCTGTGGTCGCGCCGGTTTCTCGGCAATCTGGGGGTTAATTTACCCACACTGCCACTGACCTGTTCAGTGCTGCGCACCAAACCCATGGACGGGCCGACAGACATCGCCGTCGGTGCGCCGGACTTTTCGTTTCGCAAGCACATCGACGGTGGTTTCATCATTACCCAACGCGGTGCGCTGGACGCTTTTCTGACCCTGGATCACTTTCTACTGGGGCCGCAGTACCTGCCGCAACTGAAAGCGCAGCGTGACTTTTTGCGCATTTCACTGGGCAAGTATTTCTTCAATGACCTGACCCTGGCGCGGCGCTGGAAGGCCGGCGGCGTGTCGCCATTCGAGCGCGTGCGGGTTCAGGATCCGGCGGCCAATGCCGGGCTTAACGAGGAAGCATTGCGTAACCTGCGCGCGGCCTGGCCGGTGTTTCAGAACGCGCAGATCGAACAGGCGTGGGCGGGGACCATCGATGTAACGCCAGACTCAAACCCGGTGATCGGCCCGGTGGCGAAGATCCCGGGCCTGACCCTGGCCACCGGCTTTTCCGGCCATGGTTTCGGCACGTCGCCAGCGGCGGGGCAACTGGCGGCCGATCTGCTGTCGGGGCAAGCGCCGATTATTGACCCGGCGCCTTACAGCTTCGAGCGGTTCATCAAGTAGCCGGCACAATGTCGACCGCTTCCATGACCGGCGCTTCGATGTACGGGCTGCCCGGTGTCAGGATGACCTTGCGGCAGTCTTCCTGACGCTTGTCGAAGATCTTGTAGCCTTCGGCGGCCTGCTCCAGCGACAGGCGATGAGTAATGATGGCTTCAGGCGCAAGCCGCCCGGTTTCGATATGCCCGAGCAGCTCCGGCAGGTAACGCTGTACGTGAGTCTGGCCCATGCGAAAGGTCAGGCCCTTGTCGAACGCATCGCCAAACAAGAACCCATGAATGAAGCCGGAATAAACCCCCGGCACACTGACCACGCCGCCGCGCCGAACCGCCGCAATACACTGTCGCAGTGCCTTGCCGCTGCTGCCTTCGAGCTTGAGGGTGGCCAGAATGGTTTCAGTGGTGCTGCCCTTGGCCTCGAAACCGACCGCGTCGACCACGCCATCGACACCGCGCATGCCGGGTGTTTGCTGGATGATGGTGTCGGCTGGATCATCGTCGTCATCGAAATTGATCGGGATCACGCCGTAGGTTTTCTGCGCGTAAGCCAGCCGGTACGCATGATGATCAACCATGAAAATTCGTTCGGCACCGAGCATCCGCGCCACCGCTGCGCACAACAGCCCAACCGGCCCGGCACCGTAGATAGCAATGCTTGAGCCGGCACCGATTTCGGTATTTTTCACCGCTTGAAAGGCGGTCGGCAGGATATCGGACAGAAACAGAACCTTCTCATCCGACAGCGTGCCCGGCACTTTGAATGGCCCGGTATTGGCTTTCGGTACCCGCACATACTCGGCTTGCCCGCCGGGAACACCGCCATACAGGTGGCTGTAGCCGAACAGCGCGGCACCCGATGGAATGGATTTTTTGTTAAGAATCGCACCGCGTCCGGTGTTGGTAGTTTCGCACGCCGCAAACTGGTCAAGCTGGCAAAAGAAGCAACTGCCGCAAGCGATTACAAACGGAATGACCACCCGGTCGCCAGGGCTGACGGCGGTGACACCAGTGCCGATTTCTTCGACCACACCCATGAACTCATGGCCAAAGATATCGCCATGCTCGACCGACGGAATCTTGCCGCGATAAAGGTGCAAGTCCGAGCCGCAAATGGCCGTGGCAGTGACGCGCAGAATGATGTCATCCGGCTGCTCCAGGACAGGGTCCGGAACGGTATCGACTTTCACGTTATGCGCGCCGTGGTAGGTGAGTGCTCTCATGTTCGTTACCCGCCGTTGAGTGAGGTGATAAGCAACGGAGGCAGCATCGGCGGGCTAAGTTCAACGAAATCTACCGACTGGAAGAGCTAAGCTTTTCTACGGTGAGAAGTACCAAACGTTTCAATTGATGAGCTAAAAGTCAGTCAGCATAGAGTAATGCCCGCATCAGGCTCGATGCGCCTATCATCACATACGACTCAACATATTGATTTTTTTAAATTTTATAATCCTAAATTGTGGGAAGGCTGTGCGCGCAATTGAGTACGAAGGGCTTATGAAAATCCACGACTGCTACTGCAGCCAATCGTGTGCACTCAAGACGCTGGCCTGCACCCAAAAGCCCTATTATCACCAAAGCACAATTTACTAAAAAAATATTTGATTTAGTAAATTGTGCTGTGATAGATTTCTTGCCTCATAGCTCATTAAGTATTGGAGTGGCTCATGTATAGCAAGGCAATGACGGAATTGGCTTTGAATCTACTTTCTTGTAATCAAAAGGAGCTTGCTGCTCGATTGGGTGTATCTCCGACTCAGATCAGCAAATGGAAGAAAGACGAATATATATCCTTTGAAATGGAAAATAAGCTGCGTGCCCTCATTGGGATTGGTAATCAACAGCCAGAATTCATTCTGCTTTCAGGCAGCATAGAAGCTGCCGCCAAATGGGATAAGTTGATACATTTTATTGCTATGATTGCTCAGGAGCAGGAAGAGACAGGCTACGTAACTGAGCCATTAACAGACTCAAACGATTTACTATGTTGGAGTGTATTTCACACCTTGAACCAGATGGGTGTTGAAATACCCAGGGATTTTCCTGTGGAGTTAGACGTTGATTTTGATAATCCTGATTTAGATTGGAGCTTTATAGAGAATAACGCAATCTCTGCATTAATAGGGGAGATATTCATAGCCCTATCTAACGTTTATGGGTTTTATTCGGCGTATATCGCTGAGTTCTTGGATGACGATGTTTTAGAACTTATGGATACGCCGGCTCAAAATATTGAGTCTTGTTTGATGGAGTTGGCTGCTAGTAAAGTATGCGTTGATGAATCCATTGCCAAAAATTTTATGGCTTTCAAGGATAATACTGTTTCTTCCTATGAGGAATGGCTTGGCTTGGTAAAAAATGCTGCACTAGGAGCAGGCATGCCACTAAGGGCAGAGCTTTTCGATTTGATCTACAGCACACCTGAAGATATTGGGCACAAAGCTGAGGCTGAAAGCATGGGTTTCAATAAAAAAAATTTACACCCAGATATCTATATGAATGAATTGCTAGTGGGGATGCGAGTGATTCATAAGGTTTTACCGATGATTTTAGAAAAGCTTGGTATCAGTGAAAAAATCAATATGGAAGATTTAAATATTTATCTTAAGTAGGTTGCAATCAGAAATCAGGATTTATCCTGCAGCTTTAGGAGGACTTCGAAGTGGTCCGCTATGTATTTTAATTGGTTATGAGGGTTTTATAAAAAATAAGAATGTATACGCTCTGCGGCGAATTCAAAAAAGAATTTTTCATCAGTGTCAAGGGTCGGTAATTAGATGCGGGGCGAGTACAACCTCTAAAGAAACAGTACTCGCCCTGTTTTTTAGTGGTTACAGGTTGCGCTGTGCTCTATCAAGCATCGACATGATCACCTCGAAAAGCTCGCACCTAGCCTGTTCCGGCAAAATCTCTCCCGATGCCGCCGCATTCGAAAGTGCGTCGGCGGCGCCCATCATGGCGCGTAAATGCGCGTTTGTAAGCTGGGCGCCGCCGAGAAACGGCGCCAGCACGGTCCGGCATTTACCCATGAACAGCACTTCATAGTCATGCTTGACCTGCGCCAGCTCCGGCGAGCTGCTCAGCGCTGCAATCACCCCCGGAATCTCGCGGCCCTGATGCAGTACGCAATCCACATAGGCGCAGGCGATCACCTGCGCCTTGGCCTCGGCACTGGCTTCGCTGTTGTGCAGTGCCTCGTCGAGCAGCGCCGTCTGGCGTTCATCGAAATCCTGATACAGCCGCGACAACAGTGCCGGTCGGTCAGGGAAGTGATCGTAGACCACCGGTTTGGTGACCCCGGCCTGCTCAGCCAGATGCCCCAGCGTCAGCGCGTCGGTGCCTTGCTGGCGGACGATTTGCCAGGCCACGCTCAGCAACTGGGCGAGACGATTTTCTCTCGACAGCCTTTGGCGCGGCGCTGATTTGACAGATGAAGACGGGCTTGACACGGCTATATACCAAAAGTAAGTTAACTGAAACCTACCAAAAGTATATTGCGCGGTGCGTTCACCCGCAATCCTTGATTAGAGGCCAGACCATGCATACCTTGATCGTTGTCGCTCACCATAATCCTCAGTCACTGACCCACAGCCTGGCGACCCAGATCGCCGCAGGGCTGAGTGAGGCCAACCCGCACTACAGCCATGAACTGTTCGATCTGGCCGCCTCCGGCTTCGATCCGCGATTTTCGGACGCTGATACGGCAGTTCATCGCCACAAGGCCAGCCCGCCTGCGGATGTTCTCGCCGAGCAAGCGCGGATTGAGCGTGCCGACGCGCTGGTGCTGGTGTATCCGGTCTATTGGTGGTCGATGCCTGGTTTGCTCAAGGGTTGGATCGACCGGGTATTTTCCAACGGCTGGGCGTTCGATTTCAGTCTCGATGGCGACTTCACCAAGAAACTTGGGCACCTGCAGGTGCACCTGGTGGGCGTGGCCGGCGCCGACGCGGGTTCTTACGGGCGTCACGGCTACGACGCGGCAATGAAAACCCAGATAGATCACGGCATTTTCGATTATTGCGGTGCGCGGGTGATCACCTCGGAACTCATCCATGAGTCGGAAACGCAGGATGCACAAGTGCATCTGCAAGCCGCGCGCGAGATCGGCAAAGGCCTTTTCAAGTAATGGCGTCGGCAAATTCCAGCATCAGTTGCGCCAATGCCTGAGGCGTCTGCAATGGCATCAAGTGCCCAGCGCCGGGTATGACCTTGATCTGCCCGTTTGCAAAGTGCGCCAGTGTGGTCCGCGCTTGCTCGTCAGGGCCGGGCACCTGCTGATCATCGGCGCCACATACCACCAACGCTGGATACGGCAGGGGGCCGATGCGGTCGCTCCAGTCTTCGCGGCTGCCGTGATCGACCCAAGCCCGCCAGGCCTCAAGGTTGACACTTCGGGCATCGGCAATGGCGATTTCCCGCAAAGGCTCAGGCAATCGATGCGCGCTGGACTCGTCGACGAACTGTTCAGCCTGCTCGCGTGAGCGGTCATAGGCTCGTTGCTGGTCGCGGTCGTCTTCGCTCATGGGCTGCGGGCCGGGGGGTGAGGGTGCCACCAGAATCAGGCCAGCGAGATAATCTGGACGCCTTGACGCCAGCACAACGGCAACCTTGCCGGTCATCGAATGGCCGACCAGGATGCAGCGCTCAAGCCCAAGGGCGCGAATCGTCTCGTCCAACTGATCGGCCATTTCCTCGACGCTGTAACCGCCGACCTGCGCCGCATCACCAAAGCCTGGTGTATTGAGGGCCACACAACGGTGCTCACGGTCGAGAAACGGCGTGGCGGCCGACCAGGTGCGATGCGAGCCACCGAGAAAATGCATCAGGACGAAAATCGGCGAACCGTGGCCTTGCTGACTGTGAGGGAGCATGAGCGATACCTGAATGAGGTTTTGCTATGGAGCGGCACCAAGGCATCGAGTTTCATTTTTTCGATGAGAGATATGCCTTTTTGCCATCTGTCGTCGAGTGCGATCAATGCGTTGAACAACCGTAAATCGCCCGCAGTCACTTTCTTAACGGCGCGACACAGTGCTGCCCTGATGCCTTTGGAGATACCGTGATGAGTGACTTGCCTGTACCCCGTCTTGCGATCAGACCACTGCGTTTCCAGCCCTCGTTCGAGCAAGTGCCTGACGATGAAGCCCAGACCAGTCAGGAACTGGCTGAAACGCTGCGCACCATCATGGAAACCACCTTCAAGGACAACGGCCACGCCGACCGCAGCGTGCACGCCAAGGCGCATGGCCTGCTGCATGGCCACCTTACGGTGCTCGACAACTTGCCTGCCGAGCTTGCCCAGGGCGCTTTTGCCACGCCGGTGCGCTTGCCGGTGGTGATGCGTTTTTCCACCAACCCCGGCGACATCCTCGATGACAAGGTATCGACCCCTCGTGGTCTGGCGATCAAGCTGATCGGCGTCGAAGGCTCACGGCTGCCGGGCAGCGAAGGCCAAGTGACTCAAGACTTTGTGATGCAAAACGCCAAGGCCTTTACGGCGGCGACGCCCAAGGACTTTCTCAAGACCCTGAAGCTGCTGGCCAAAACCACGGACAAGGCGCCGGGCCTGAAAAAGGCGTTTTCGGCGTTGTTGCGTGGTATCGAGTCGACCATTGAGTCGATGGGCGGTGAGAGTGGCACGTTGAAAAGCCTCGGTGGTCATCCGACTACGCACATTCTGGGCGAGACGTTCCACAGCGTGGTGCCTTTTCTGTACGGCGACTATTACGCCAAGCTGGCGCTGGTGCCGGTGTCTCCAGGCCTGCAGTCGCTGACCGATCAGCCGGTGAATCTCGACGATGACCCCAATGGCCTGCGCACGGCGGTCAATGAGTGGTTCGCCCAATTCGGCGGTGTCTGGGAATTGCGCATTCAACTGGCCACCGATCTTGAGAAAATGCCGATCGAAGACGCATCAAAGGTCTGGCCAGAAGACTTGAGTCCGTTTGTCACCGTCGCACGGCTTGAAGTGCAGCCGCAAGATTCTTGGAGCCCTGAAAGCGTCAAGTCCATCGACGACGGTATGGCGTTCAGTCCGTGGCATGGTTTGCAGGCCCACCGGCCATTAGGTGGCGTGATGCGGGTGCGCAAGCAGGCCTATGAAATGTCGTCCGGCTTTCGAGCGCAACATAACGGCTGCCCTGTGCACGAGCCACGCTGATGCAATTACTCCATTCCACCGCCCGATTCAAACCTTACCGCTCGGCAGCGGGCGGCTGGGGCTCGGCCCGTTCGGTCATGGCCATTCTATGGCGAGAGCAGGCGCTGCTTAAGGCGCCTTTGGCGCTGTTCAAACAGAACAAACCCAAAGGCTTTGCCTGCGTCAGTTGTGCCTGGGCAAAGCCTGGCAACCCGCACGCGCTGGAGTTCTGTGAGAACGGCGCCAAGGCAACCGCCTGGGAGCTGACCTCGCTCAGAACCGGGCCGGACTTTTTCGCCGGTCATACGTTAAGTGAACTGCGTGGCTGGAGCGACTATGCCCTGGAGCAACATGGCCGGCTGACCCATCCGCTGCACTACGATGCGGCCTCTGATCGCTACCGGCCGACGACCTGGGAGCACGCTTACCGCGAGATCGGCGCCAGCCTGCGCTCGCTGGCGCCGGATGAAGTGGTGTTTTACGCCTCCGGCCGCGCTTCGCTTGAAGCGTCATTCATGTACCAGTTGTTCGCCCGCGCCTACGGCACCAATAACCTGCCCGACAGCTCGAACATGTGCCACGAAAGCACCTCGGTCGGCTTGCAGCAAAGCATTGGCGTGCCCGTTGGCACGGTGACGCTGGACGACTTCGAACACACCGACTGCATTTTCTTCTTCGGCCAGAATGTCGGCAGCAACAGCCCGCGCATGCTGCATCCGTTGCAGGAAGCGCGAAAGCGCCACGTGCCGATCATCACCTTTAACCCCTTGCGTGAGCGCGGCCTGGAGCGCTTCGTCAATCCGCAGTCGCCGGTCGAGATGCTTGGGCCGGACTCAACGGTGATCAGTACCCAGTATCACCAGGTGGCGATTGGCGGTGACATTGCAGCGCTGACGGGCATGGTCAAGGCCGTGCTGGAACTGGATCGGCTGGCGCGTGCCGAGCAGCGCACGCCGGTACTGGACGACGATTTCATTGCACAGCACACCGAAGGTTTCGAGGCGTTTATCGCACAGGTCCAACGCCAGCCGTGGAGCACGCTGGAGCGCCGTTCCGGGATCAGCCGCAGCGCAATGGAAGCGGCGGCAACCGTGTATGCGCGCAGCGAGCGGGTGATGCTGATTTACGGGATGGGCATGACCCAGCACCGGCATGGCGTTGAAAACGTGCAGATGCTGGTCAACTTTTTGCTGCTGCGCGGCAACATCGGCAAGCAGGGCGCCGGTATCTGCCCGGTGCGCGGCCATTCCAACGTGCAGGGCCAGCGCACGGTGGGCATCACCGAAGACCCGGCCAAGGTGCCGAAGGACAAGATCGAGGCACTGTTCAAATTCAGCGTGCCGCAGCAAATGGGGCTGGCCACGGTCGACGCCTGCGAGGGCATTCTTGACGGCAGCGTGAAGGGTTTTATCGGATTGGGCGGCAACTTCTTGCGCGCCATTCCTGACACACACCGCATGGAGCCTGCGTGGTCGCAGTTGCAGCTTAATGTGCAAGTGGCAACCAAGCTCAACCGCAGCCATCTTTTACCCGGCGCGCAGATGTGGCTGTTGCCGTGTCTGGGGCATATCGAAAAGGACCGGCAAGGCGGGGTCGAGCAGGTGTACAGCACCGAAGACAGCACCGGTTTCATTCGTGCCTGGCAAGGCACCAGCGAACCGGCCGGCGAGCACTTGAGATCGGAAGTGGCAATTATTGCCGGGTTGGCACAGGCCACGCTCGATGGCCGCGCGCAGATTCCTTGGGCGCAATGGCGCACGGACTACGCGCAGATTCGCACCGCGATTGCGCAGGTTTACCCGCAGATATTCCATGACATGGAAGTCCGCATGTGGCAGCCAGGCGGCTTTCACCGGCCGTTACCAGCCCGCAAGCGGCAATGGAAAACCGAGTCCGGCAAGGCGCAGTTCATTACCCCAGAAACGCTCAACGAAGATGACGATGTGTTTAGCGGCCGGGCAGGACGAGACGTCATTCAGCTGATGACGCTACGTAGCAACGATCAGTTCAACACCACGATTTACGGCTACGAAGACAGGTTTCGTGGGGTAAAGGGAACACGCAGCGTGGTGTTCCTCAATCGTAATGACATTGTGCGGCTGGGTTTTGCGCCCGGTGACTGGGTGATGCTGCGCACCGCTGTCGAGCCTGAAGTGCGGCGTGAAGTCGGGCCGATGCAGATCCTTGCCTACGACATTCCTGAAGGCTGCGCTGCAGCCTATTACCCGGAGTGCAACCCGCTGGTGCCGCTGTGGCATTACGCACAAGGCAGCAAGGTGCCCGCGGCCAAATCGGTACCGATTACCTTGCATGCCTCGAACCTGCGCATTCATGAACGTGAGGTGCCGCAAAAGGATCAGGTGGTCTGATGGCCTCTGGCAGCGCTACGCACTGCAATCGCCTGCAGAGCAGCCTTCTACATTAGATCATTGCCCTGCATGATAGGTATGAACGCCACAGATTTGGTAGGAGGCTGCTCTGCAGGCGATAGGGCCGCAAGCGCTACATTCATTCCGAGCCCTTAGCCGACGTTTGGCGCAAGCTCAGATTTCTCGCGCCTGAACTGCATGATTTGCGGCAGTTGCTCTTCGATCCAGTCGACCATCGCCTCGACTTTCGTTGCCGCCTCATGGCCCATGGGCGTGAGGCTGTATTCCACATGCGGCGGTACTACCGGATGCGACACACGCTGCACCAGCCCGTCACCTTCAAGCCCTTGCAGGGTCTGGGCAAGCATTTTCTCGCTGATACCGCCAATCTTGCGTCTTAAGTCGCTGAAACGATGCATGCCGCCAATCAACACCACCAGCACCAGTACGCCCCAGCGGCTGGTCATGTGCTTGAGCACATCGCGCGAAGGGCAGTTTGTATCCAGCACCTCGCCGCGACGGATTTTGGCTGAAAACGGCGTGTCGATCGGTTCGTTCATGGTCATGGTACTTACCTTTTTGTACGTACTTACCAATCGTAAGTGTGCGGCGTAGGATGAGGTTTCCTCTCATTTGAATCAAGGTGCTTTCATGATTGCTGTTACAGGTGCTACTGGCCAGTTGGGCCGTCTGGTGATCGACGCATTGCTCAAAACCCAACAGCCCGGCGATGTCATCGCGCTGGTGCGTGACCCACAAAAAGCCCAGGACCTGGCGGCCAGGGGCGTGCAGGTGCGGCAGGCCGATTACAGCCAGCCGCAGACCCTCGACACCGCGCTGGCCGGGGTGAGTAAATTGCTGCTGATTTCTTCCAGTGAAATCGGCCAGCGTTCGGCGCAGCATCGCGCGGTCATTCAGGCGGCCAAAGCTGCGGGCGTGCAGTTGCTGGCCTATACCAGCCTGCTGCACGCTGACACCTCGCCGCTGGGCCTGGCGCTTGAACACCGTGATACCGAGCAGGCACTGGCCGAGTCTGGCCTGGACTACGTTGTACTGCGCAACGGTTGGTACAGCGAGAACTACACCGCCAGCGTGCCCGCAGCGCTCGAACATGGCGCTATTCTGGGCAGCGCCGGCGAAGGCCGCATTTCGTCGGCATCGCGCGCCGATTTCGCCGAGGCGGCAGCGGCGGTGCTCACCCAGCCAGGGCATGCCGGCAAGGTTTACGAACTGGCCGGCGACGACAGCTATTCATTGCAGGAACTGGCCGCCTTGGTCGCCGAGCAATCGGGCAAGCCGGTGGTGTACAACGACCTGCCTGAAGAGCAGTACAAAGCGGCCCTGATCGGCGTCGGTCTGCCCGAAGGCTTCGCCGCGTTGCTGGCCGACTCCGATGCCGGCGCTGCCAAGGGTGCCTTGTTTGAAGATTCGCGTCAGTTAAGCCAGCTTATTGGCCGTGCGACGACACCTATTGCGGTTTCTGTTGCCGAAGCACTCAAGCACTGAGGTTCATCATCAACAGGGACTCTACTCAATGAAGGCCATCAAGATACGTCTGCCCGCACAACTGGACACGCTGCAAGTCGTCGACCTGCCCGATCCGGGCCAACCGGGGCCTGGGCAGATTCGCGTACGCCTGCATGCCAGCGCCTTGAATTTTCATGATTACGCCGTGGTCACTGGCAAAATGCCGACGGCCGATGGGCGTATTCCCATGGCTGACGGGGCAGGGGTCGTTGAGGCCATCGGCGAGCAGGTCACTGAGTTCAAGATCGGCGATCATGTAGTCTCGTGTTTCTTCCCACACTGGCATGACGGCGCGCCAGCGATTGCGGATTTCAGCACCACACCGGGCGATGGCGTCGACGGTTACGCGCAAGAAGTCGTGGTCAAGCCCGGCCACTGGTTCACCCACGCTCCCAAGGGCTTCAGCCATCAAGAGGCCGCGACCCTGACCACCGCTGGCTTGACGGCCTGGCGGGCACTGGTGGTCAACGGCGGTATCAAGCCGGGTGATTCGGTGCTGGTGCTCGGTACCGGCGGGGTGTCGATTTTCGCGCTGCAATTGGCCAAGGCCATTGGCGCCACGGTGATCGCAACGTCATCGTCGGATCAGAAACTTGAAAAACTGCGCGCACTGGGCGCGGACCATGTCATCAACTACCGCACCCAACCGCAATGGGGCCAGGAAGTCCTGGCCCTGACCGGCGGGCGCGGTGTGGATCACGTGGTCGAGGTCGGTGGCCCTGGTACCCTGGCGCAGTCGATCACGGCGTGCCGGATTGGCGGGCATATCGCCCTGATTGGCATCCTGACCGGCATCGCCGGTGATGTGCCGACGGTCGCGCTCATGGCCAGACAACAGCGGCTGCAAGGGTTGATCGTCGGTAGCCGGCAACATCAGCTCGATTTTGTCCGGGCGCTCGACACCTTGGGAATAAAACCGGTGATCGACAGCGTGTTTGCGCTGGACGACATTGCCAAAGCGTTCGCGCATGAAGAATCGGGCGCGCACTTTGGCAAGATTGTCTTGAGTATCTAATCAGGCGAGGGTGTCGATTTGCGCAACGGCGGCCTCGATGGCGGCGTTGCGCGGTTGCTCACCCAACGCCAGGCCTTCGATGCCGGCATCCGCTATGACGAGCGTCTTGAGCAAGACATGATCGCCATTGCGATTGGCCCGCGCGTTCAGCGCATGGCCACCGCGGCCTCGCCGGAGTACCTGAAGGCCCGAGGCCGCCCGCAGCACCCCGCCGACCTGCTTGAGCACGACTGCCTGCGCGGCCGCTTTCCCAGCGGGGTGATGCCGATCTGGGAGTATGAGCGCGATGGCGAAACGGTGTGCGTGGACCCGAAAGGCCCACTGGTCGTCAGGTTTGGAGGCGGGTTTGACCTGGCGATAGAAGCGGCGCTGGCCGGGCTGGGCATCATCAATCTGTTTGAGGACTGGCTCAAGCCCTACCTGGACAGCGGTGCACTGGTGCCGGTGCTTGAGCCATGGTGGCAGGCATTTTCGGGGCCTTACCTGTATTACCCCGGCCGCCGCTATTTGCCGTCACCGCTACGGGCATTGGTGGATTTCATCAAGTCCACCAATGCCGGGGTGGAGAATGCCGGGATGCCGTTCGGCGACCCGTTTTAATCGGCCTCGCGCCAGATCAGCTTGCTGGTGTCATAACCCTGCTTGCGCGCGGTGTCGAGCAACTGTTCGCGGACTTCGTCGGTGATCACCGCCGAGCGCGACAGTAGCCACAGGTATTCGCGGTTCGGATGGCCGACCAGCGCCACGCGATAATCCTGGTCGTGGTACAGCACCCAGTATTCGCCCTTGGTCAGGCCTGGCAGCAGGCGGCTGAACCAGTTGTCGAACTGCACCCAGAGCTTGTCGGTCTTGCCAGGCACTTGCGGTTCGGCGATGCCTTGAACTTCGTTGACCGTGCCGTCTTTTTCGCGGCACGAGTTGGTGACATCGATACGCCCGTCTTCACGCAGCGCATATCTGGCCTGGGACTGCACACAATTGCGCTGGAAGAACATCGGCAAACGCGCCAGCTCGAACCATGTGCCCTGATAGCGCTGCAGGTCTACTTGCATGGTGGCGGGAGCGTTCTTGTCGTCACTGTTGGAACCTGCGCAGCCGACCAGCGTCAGCATCAGGCATGAGAGCAGCACGGTAGTACGCATTTTCATGGAAAACCTCTTGGCAATGGCGGCCGGGGAAACTCGTCTGTATTTCGATACAAGGTTGGCCAAAAAGTTGTACCGGTTTGTCATTGAATACTGAAAAAACTATACAAGAATTTTTATTTGTACAATATTTCCCTGATTTCCAAGAGAGATAAGCGCGATGAGCCAAGACACTCAAGTGAACCTGAAACGCTTCGTCGAGCGCGCCAGGGCAGGGCAAGTCCACGAGCTAGAGCTGTTCTCGCTGGAGGGCGGCTTTTATCTGCTACGTGTGCAGTCGCAGCACGGCACGCATTACCTGGCGGACGAGCGCGGAGAAACCCTGCGTTTGCGCTCCACCACCCATCTGCGCGACTTGCTGCACGAATACGCCTTGCCGGCGCTGCCGTGCGTGCTGGTCCAGCATGTGGTGCACGACGAAATGTGCGGGCGCCGTGACGGGCCGATCGAGCCATTGCGCCTGCCGGTGAACCTGGAACGCCAGTGGTGAAACATTTGCCACCGCGCCTGGGGCTGATTCTGGGCGACCAGTTATCGTTCAACCTTGACCTGCTCCAGGTGCTGGACCCGCAGCGCGACGTACTGCTGATGGCTGAAGTCGACGGCGAGGCGCGCTACGTACCGCATCACCCGCAGAAAATCGTGCTGATCTTCAGTGCCATGCGCCATTTCGCCGAGGCGTTGCGCCAGCGCGGCTGGCAGGTGGTGTATGTGCGCCTGGATGTGCCGGGCAACACTGGCAGCATCGCTGGCGAGTTGAAGCGCTGGCAGCAAACACTGGGGGCTGCGCAAATACACCTGACCGAATGCGGCGAATGGCGCCTGGAACAGGCGCTGCATGACAGCGGCTTGCCGTTGGTGTGGCATGCGGACCGGCGCTTTATGTGTTCGCGCCAGGCGTTTGCCGGCTGGGCCAGCGGCCGCGATCAGTTGCGCATGGAGCCGTTCTATCAGTGGATGCGTAAACGCAGTGGCCTGTTGCTCGAAGCCGACGGCGGCCCGTTGGGCGGCAGCTGGAATTTCGACAGCAGCAACCGCAAGTCACTGCCGCGCGGCCTGCGCGGGCCATTTGCGGCGCGCTTTGCCCATGACGCCATTACCCTTGAAGTGCTGGCACTGGTGCGCGAGCGTTTCAGTGACCATTACGGCGCAGTCGACAGCTTCGATTACCCGGTGACCCACGACGAGGCGCAGACGCTGTGGCAACACTTTCTCGACTTTTCCCTGGCCGCCTTCGGCGATTATCAGGACGCGATGGCCGAGGGCGAGCCGTTCTTGTTCCATGCTCGCATCAGCGCCGCGCTGAACATCGGCCTGCTCGACCTGCGCCAGCTGTGCAGCGACGTCGAGGCCGCGCATCGCCAGGGCAGGGTCAGGCTCAATGCGGCCGAGGGTTTTATTCGCCAACTGATCGGCTGGCGCGAATACGTGCGCGGCATCTACTGGCTGCGCATGCCCGAATACGCGCAACTGAATACCTTCGGCAACCAGCGGCCCTTACCGGAGTTCTACTGGACCGGCGCCACTGGCATGCGCTGCATGGCCCAGGCTATCGGCCAGACGCTGGAGTACGGCTATGCGCACCATATTCAGCGGTTGATGGTCACCGGCAACTTTGCGCTGCTGGCCGGCATCGCACCGCCTGCCATCTGCGACTGGTACCTGGCGGTGTATCTGGACGCCTTCGACTGGGTCGAGTTGCCCAACACGCTGGGTATGGTGATGCATGCCGACGGCGGCTACCTGGGCTCCAAACCCTATTGCGCCAGCGGCCGGTATATCCAGCGGATGTCCGATCATTGCGATCATTGCCAGTACCGGGTTGATCGCGCAGTGGAAGAGGATGCCTGTCCGTTCAATGCCCTCTACTGGCATTTTTTAATCCGTCATGAACAATCACTAGCCGCCAATCCGCGTATGACGATGCTTTACCGCAACCTGCACGACCTCCCCGAAAGCCGCCGGCAAGCACTGTGGCAACGCGGCGAACACTGGCTGGCCAGGCTCGATGCTGGAGAGACACTTTGAAAGGCGTGAAGAAAGCCGACTTGCCGCACAAGACCTGCGTGGTCTGCGGCCTGCCGTTCAGTTGGCGCAAGCGCTGGGAAAAATGCTGGGACGAGGTTCGCTATTGTTCCGAGCGCTGCCGCAGGTCACGCAACAGCAGCAATGCCCGAACGCCATAACAGCTAGACAAGCCAAGACCTTGGATGACGGGGTGCTGGCTGCTAGCCTGCGCAATGCTCCGGAATCTGGAAACCTGCCTTATGCCCAACGATCTGCCGCGCGAACTGCTTATTAATGGACCGGTCGGTCACATTGAATTGTTTATCGACTCGCCTGCGCAGCCTGCCAAAGGCATTGTGCTGATCAGCCACCCGCAGCCCTTGTTGGGCGGCAGCCCGCGGCATGTGGTGCCGCTGACACTGGCGCGGCATTTATGCGCTGATGGCTGGCTTGCGGTGCGCCCCGGTTTTCGCGGTGTCGGCAAGAGCGCGGGTACCTATGCCGACGGGCAGGGCGAAACCCAGGACAGCCTGGCGGTGGTCGAGTATTTCAAGGGCCAATACCCTGAATTGCCGCTTGCGTTGGTGGGCTTCTCGTTTGGTGCGCATGTGTTCGCCCAAGTGGCCTGCGCCGTGTCCCATCCTCTGCATGCTGTCGCGTTGTTGGGCCTGCCGGTGGCTGAGGTGCCGGGTGGCCGCTATTACCAGCCGCTACCGTTACCGGCCGACTGCCTGCTGTTGCATGGCGAGCTGGACGAGATGGCGCCCTTGGCGAATCTGCTCGACTGGGCCCGGCCTGACCAGCGCCTGGTCACCGTGTTTGCGGGCGCCAATCATTTCTTCAAGGGCTGCCTGAACGTGGCCGCCGAACAGGTGGCACGTCACCTCAATTCGGCATCAAGCCTGAATGCTCAATAGGGCCAGGCTCATTTGCAGCACCCGCGCTTCAATCCACACCTCATCGACCGGCACTGGCCGGCGACGCATGCCGTCGGCGGCCTGCACCAGCGCCAGGATTGCCTCGGCCAGGCTGTGGCTGTCCTGACGGGTGAAACGCCCTTCGCGCTGGCCGCGTTCGATGATCTGCCGCAAGGGCGTGTGCAGTTGCTGCATTTTCTGGTCGACCCAAGGCTGCAGCGCCGGCTCGACATGGCAGATTTCATGGCACAGCAACCGTTCTTCACAGGGATAGCTGCGCTGGCGCTTGAGCAGAAAACCGATATAGCCGCGCACGTCGCGGCTGAATCGCCCGCTGAGCCAGGCCTGCAGGCGCCGCTCGACGATGTCGTGCAGCACATCGACCAACAGATCCTGCTTGCTGGCTACATAGTGATACAGGCTGCCAGGCTGTAAACCCACCCGCGCCGCGAGCTGGCGCATGCTCATCGCGCCGTAGCCGGCCTCGGCCATCAGTTCGCGGGCGGCCTGCAACAGAAAATCGGGGCTGCTACAGGCCAGTTCAGCCATGGTCTGCGGCCTGTTTGAGCAGGGCGCGGGCGCGCAGGATCACCGGCGCATCGACCATCTGGCCGTCGAGGGTGAAGACCCCGGCGCCGTTGTCGGCACCGGCCACCACGCGCCGCGCCCATGCAAGCTCGCCGGCCGACGGTTGCAGCGTCTGGTGAATCACCGCGACCTGGCTGGGGTGAATGCACAGTGCACCGCCAAAGCCCATGTCGCGGGCAAACTGAATGTGCCGGTGCAGGCCGTCAACGTCCTGGATGTCAGGAAAGACGCCGTCCAGTGGTGGCGCAAGGCCGGCGACCCGGCTGTGCAGCAGTACGGCATAGCGTGCGTGGCTCAGCACCTGTTCGGCCGCCTCGCTGCCGGTACGCAAATTCAGATCCAGCCCCAGATCGAGGCTGCCGAACGACAAGCGCTCGACCCCTTCGCTGGCGGCGATCTGCGCCAGCGCGGCCAGGCCTTTGGCGCTTTCAATGATGGGCCATACAGGCTTGCCTGTCGCATGGGCCAGGCATATCTGCCCGGCGGTTTCGGCCTTGGGCAGCAGAATGCCGCTGACGCCGACAGAGCGCCGGCACAGCGCCAGGTCAGCCTCGTGCGCCCAATGCTGTGGCGCGTTGACCCGCACCAGCACCTGCGCGTCCGGGTGCTGCTGCAAAAAGGCAGCGAGGTTGTCGCGGGCCTGGGCCTTGGCGCTTTCTTCGACGGCATCTTCCAGGTCGACGATGACCCGGTCAGCGCCGCTGGCCAACGCCTTGGCAATGCGCTCAGGCCGGCTGGCCGGCACGAACAGGGCAGAACGTACGGCAACGTGGCTCATTGCGCGCCCTCCATGGTGAACTCGACGTCTGCGCTCTGCGCCATGCCCGACTCAGTGCTGGCCCAAAGCTGCGCCTTGCCGTCTTCAAGCCGTCGACCGCCGACCTCGAAAGGATTGGGCGAGATCAACGGGCGCAAACCGCGATAGCTGAAGCGCTGCACGCGCGCCTTCGGGTTGGCACGCTGGAAGGCGCGCAGATTAAGCGTGGCAATCAATGGGCCGTGTACCACCAGCCCTGGATAGCCCTCGGTTTCGGTGACATACGGCCAGTCGTAGTGAATCCGGTGGCCATTGAAGGTCACTGCCGAATAGCGAAACAGCAAGGTCGCGTCCGGCTGCACGGTTTCTTGCCACTCAGCCGCAGGGGCTGTTTGGGTGCCGCCGAGTTTAGGCGGCGTCGGCTCGCGGTAGACGATGTCCTGCTCTTCGATCAGCACCGTGTCGCCATCCTGCAGGTATTCATGGTGCACGGTGACGAACAGCAGCGAACCGGTGCGGCCGTGTTTTTCTTCGACATTGAGGATCGTCGAGCGCCGCGACACATCGGCATCCACCCGCAGCGGCTGGATGAAGTGTAGGCGGCCGCCGGCCCACATCCGGTTGCGATTGTCGGCCGGCGGCAGAAAGCCCCCGCGTGCCGGATGGCCGTCGCCACCCAGCCCTTCAGCCACCACCGGCTCCTGGAAAAACGCCCAGTGCCATAACAGCGGCAGGGCGCTGCCTGACTCAAGCGCAGGTTCGCCGAGCGTGGCGGCGATGCGTTTGACCAGCGTGTGGGTGAGGCGGTCGTGGCAGGTTTCGGTGCGACCGATCCAGCTTTTAAAGTCTTGAGTTGGCATTGCAGATGTCCTTGTTCAAGGCCAGATAACGGTCAAATGATCCCGGCGCTGTGCAATTGCTCGATGCGTTCGCTGGACAGGCCCAGCTCGGCCAGGATGCTGGCGCTGTGTTCGCCCAGCGCCGGTACCGGGTCCATGCGCGGGCTGAACGCGCTGCTGTTGGCCGGCGGCAGCAGGCCGGGAATGTTGCCGGCCGGCGTTGCCACCTGCCGCCAGCGCTCGCGGGCCTGTAACTGCGGATGTGCCCAGACGCCCTGCATGTCGTTGACCCGCGCATTGGCGATGTTGGCGCGGTCGAGACGCTGAATCACCGTGTCGAAATCCAGTGTGGCAAAGGCCTCGATGATCAGCGTCCGCAAGGACTCGCGGTTTTCCACGCGCTTGAAGTTGGCGCTGTACTGCGGGTCATCGGCCACCTCCGGGCGTACCAGCACCTGCTCGCAGAACAGCCGCCATTCACGTTCGTTTTGCAGGCCCAGCATCACCGTGCTGCCATCACCAACCGGAAATGGCCCGTACGGATAAATCGTGGCGTGCGCTGCCCCTGCTCGTGGCGGCGGGGTGGCGCCGTCGTAGGCGTAATACAACGGGTAATTCATCCACTCGACCAGGCTTTCGAGCATCGAGACTTCGACGTGGCTGCCAACACCGGTCTTGCCGCGCAGCAACAGCGCTGACAGCACACCGGTGTAGGCATACATGCCGGCGGCGATATCGGCAATCGAGTTGCCGGCCTTGGCCATTTGCTCGTCGCCGGCGCCGCCGGTGACCGATAGAAAGCCGCCTTCGCTCTGGATCAGCAGGTCATAGGCTTTTTTCTGTTCATAAGGGCCACCTGTGCCATAGCCGGAAATATCGCAGACGATTAGCCTTGGAAAACGGGCGTGCAGCGCCTCGAACGATAGCCCCAGGCGAGCGGCAGCACCCGGCGCGAGGTTCTGCACCAGCACATCGGCCTGTTCCAGCAGTTGATCAAGAATGTCGCAAGCCGGGTCCTGCTTGAGGTCCAGGGTCAGGCTTTGCTTGGAGCGGTTGGTCCACACGAAGTGCGAGGCCAGGCCATTGACGCGCTGGTCATAGCCACGGGCAAAATCGCCAGTGCCCGGGCGTTCGACCTTGATGACCCGCGCGCCCAGGTCCGCCAGTTGACGGGTACAGAAAGGCGCAGCAATCGCGTGTTCGAGGCTGACGACCGTGATGCCGTCCAGCGGGCGCATGTTCATGGTGTTTTCTCTCTTGTTATCCATGGATTCAAGGGCTAGAACGAGCGTGGCAGCTCCAGCAGATGCTCGGCCACATACGACAGGATCAGGTTGGTAGAGATCGGCGCGACCTGGTACAGCCGCGTCTCGCGGAATTTGCGCTCCACGTCATATTCGTTGGCAAAGCCAAAGCCGCCGTGGGTCTGCAGGCAGGCATTGGCGGCCTCCCAACTGGCCTTGGCTGCCAGGTACTTGGCCATGTTGGCGGCGGCGCCGACGTTCTGGCCTTTGTCGTACAGCGTGCAGGCCTGCCAGCGCATCAGATCAGCGGCTTCGATTTCGATGTGCGCCTCGGCAATCGGGAACTGCACGCCCTGGTTTTGCCCAATCGGGCGGCCGAAGACCACGCGATCCCGGGCGTACTGAGCGGACTTTTCGATAAACCAGCGACCGTCGCCAATGCACTCGGCGGCGATCAGCGTGCGCTCGGCGTTGAGGCCGTCGAGGATGTAGCGAAAGCCTTTGCCTTCCTCGCCGATCAGGCTGCTGGCCGGAATTTCCAGATTGTCGAAGAACAGCTCGTTGGTCTCGTGGTTGACCATGTTGGCGATCGGCTGCACGGTCAGGCCGTTGCCGATGGCCTCGCGCAGATCGACCAGAAAGATCGACATGCCTTCGGATTTCTTCGTCACCTCGGCCAGCGGCGTGGTGCGTGCCAGCAGGATCATCAGGTCGGAATGCTGGACCCGCGAGATCCACACTTTCTGGCCGTTGATCACGTACTTGTCGCCTTTGCGCACGGCCGTGGTCTTGATCTTGGTGGTGTCTGTGCCGGTAGTGGGCTCGGTCACGGCCATCGACTGCAAGCGCAACTCGCCGCTGGCAAAACGCGGCAGGTAATAGCTTTTCTGTTCTTCGTTGCCGTTACGCAACAAGGTGAACAGGTTGTACATCTGCCCGTGAATGGTGCCGGAGTTGCCGCCGCAGCGGTTGACCTCTTCAAGGATCACCGAGGCTTCGGCAAGGCCCAGCCCTGAGCCGCCGTATTCTTCGGGAATCATCGCCGACAGCCAGCCGGCCTCGGTCATGGCGGTGACGAAGGCTTCGGGAAAGCTCTTTTCTTCATCGATCCTGCGCCAGTATTCGGCCGGGAAGTCGCCGCACAGGGCGCGTACGCCTTCACGGATGGCGTTGAGTTCGTCGTTATCGTAGTCGCTCATCGGTGTTCTCCAGATCAGGTCGGCTGAAAGCCAAGCGCTGCGCGGAAGCGGTTCTTGATGTAGAAGCCGTCGCGCGGCGGCAACACCCGTGGCGGGTTCTCGGCCTTGATCTTCACCGTGGCCAGCTTGACACCTTCGCGGGTGGCAAAGCGTTCGCGCAGGTCGTGCACGCCATCGAGGTCACGGATTTCGCCGGTCCAGCTGAAACCGCAGGTTTGCGCCACCTGATCGAGCTTGATGCCAAAGCCGGCATGGCTGACTTGCATGCCGGTTTCACCGAAGTGGCCGTTATCCAGCACCACCACCGTGAGGTTGGCGGGCTTTTGCAGGGCTACCGTGGCCAGTGCACCGAAGCCCATCAGCAGTTCACCGTCGCCGGTAATCACCACCACCGATTTGTCTGGCCGGGCATTGGCCAGGCCCAGGCCGACGGTGATCGCGCTGCCCATCGCCGCCCACAGGTAGTAGTTATTGTCGTGGTCGCCGGCGGCCATGACGTCGTAGGTGGCGGAGCCGAGGCCGGTGACGACCAGCACATCCTGGCGGTCGGCGAGCAGGGTGCGCACCACTTCTCGGCGGCAGAGGGTGTGATTGGCGCTGCTGTAATTGGTGCTTACTTGACCCATTTCTTTTCTCCGATCAGGCGCTGGCCGAGCAGCAGTGCAGTGGCAGCATCGCCGTTGAAGGCCATGGTGGCGGCGCCGTGCAGCAGCGGCGCGACGTCTTCGGGCACATCAGCGCGCCAGGTCATCACTTTCATCAGGTTCAGGGCGGCCTCGGTGGCCTGGCCCATCGGGTTTTGCCAGGCATTGAACTCGGCCCAGTCGCCGCGCATGGTCACCACCATCAGCAGCGGAAAACCGGCACAATTCTGCAAGGCCAGAGTGTTGATGCAGTTACCGACGCCGCTGGACTGCATCAACAGCGCGCCGCGCTCGCCGCCCAGCCAGGCACCGGCCAGGTAGCCGATGCCTTCTTCTTCGGTGGTCAGTACCACGGCCTTGATCTCGGGATCGGCATAGGCCATGCGGATCGAGGCACTGTGGCCGGCGTCCGGCACAAAGACGATGTGCTTGACGTCATGTGCCTTGAGCACGCTGAACACGTCCTCTTGCCAGTGTTGTCCGGTGTCTTGCGATGACATGAGTGTCTCCCGTGCGGTGTTGCTCTTGTTATGAAGGGGGCTTTTGTCTGGTTTCATCATGGGGCGAAGCTGCCGGCACGACGACTACCGTTTTTCTCTTTGAGATATGCCGTGCGGGCATCGCTGGGGCGGTTCACACGCGCGAGGTTTCAGGCCTCGAAAAGGACAGGCCGGTGTTTTCCTCGACCTTGCCGTCGCCGCTGATATAGCCATGCCGGGTCAGGTTGGGCATGAGCAACGAGGCAACGAACGACACGCAGAGGACGGCGGCGACGTAATAGAAGAAGTAGCTTTCGGCGCCCTCGGCGCGGAACGACAGCGCCACGTATTCGGCGGTACCGCCAAAGGCGGCGTTGCCGATCGCATAAGGAAAGCCCACGCCCAGCGCACGCACCGCTGGCGGAAACAGCTCGGCCTTGACGATGCCGGCGATGGGCGTATACAGCGAGGCAATCACCAGCCCACCGAGCACCAGGGCGAAGGCCATGACAGGGCTGTGGACGCGCTGGATGGCGAACAGCAGCGGAATCACCAGCAACACGCCAAGCCCTGAGAACAGCAGCATGTGCACCTTGATGCCCAGCCGGTCGGCCATCAGCCCGAACAGCGGCTGACAAAGCATGAAGCCGACCAGTGCCGAGGTCATGATGAAGCTGACCGTCTGCGCATCGAAGCCTGCGCTGATCACCAGAAACTTCTGCATGTAGGTGGTGAAGGTATAGAAGTACAGCGAGCCGCCGATGGTGAAGGCCACCACCAGCGCGACGGCACGCTTGTGCTTGAACATCGCCCGCAGTGAGCCTGCGCCTTCGCGTTGCATCTCTTTCTTGCTCGCGGTTTCATGCATCGAACGGCGCAGGTACACCACGACAATGGCGCTGAAGGCGCCGATGAAGAACGGAATTCGCCAGCCCCATTCACGCAGTTGCTCATCGCTCAGGGTGTGCTGCAGTATCACCACGGTGAACAGCGCCAGCAGTTGCCCGGCAATAATGGTGAAGTACTGGAACGAGCCATAGAAACAGCGCCGGCCCGGTGTGGCTATCTCGCTGATGTAGGTGGCGCCGGTGCCATATTCGGCCCCCACCGACAGCCCCTGGATCAAGCGGGCAATCACCAGTAAGACCGGTGCGGCAATGCCGATGCTGTCGTAGGTGGGCACCAGCGCGATCAGCAGCGAGCCGCCGCACATCATGAATACCGAAATGATCATCGACACCTTGCGCCCGCGGGTATCGGCCACCCAGCCGAAGATCCAGCCGCCCAGTGGGCGCATGAAGAAACCGACGGCAAACACGCCTGCGGTGGCCAGCAATTGCGTGGTGGTATCACCCTTGGGAAAGAACGACGCCGCGAAATAGATCGCGGTGTAGGCATAAACGAAAAAGTCGTACCACTCCACCAGATTGCCGGAACAGGCGCCCATGATGGCGCGAATGCGGTTGGGTGGAGGCGTGAAAGTGCTGGACGCGGATAGGGGTGCAGACATGACGTTACCCTCGGGTCTTATTCTTGTGGTCGGTCATGCATGACGCATTGACCGTGTAGCCACGCTACTCCAGAGGGTGGGTTTGAATAAGGGCGACTGGCGCCTAACAGCTATGCCGCAATGCTATAGCTTGCGGGCATGGGCGTTGTTTAGACTGCGGGCTGTGTCGCGTCTTAAACATGGAATCAACCAATGGATGTCGTGCAGCTCAAAACCCTGATTCATGTGGCCGAGCTTGGCAGCCTGAGCAAGGCTTCCGACCGGCTGCACATCGCCCAGCCGGCACTGAGCCGGCAGATCCGCCAACTGGAAAAAGAACTGGGTGTCTATCTGTTCGAGCGTCACGGGCGCGGCATGGTGATCACCGACGCCGGCAATGAGGTGCTGCAACACGCCATCCGCATCATGGAAGAGCTGGAAGCGATCCGCAGTTCAGTGGTCGGCGGGCAGGCCGCCTTGCGTGGTGCCGTAGCGATCGGCACCACGCCGACGATTGCCGAAAT
>NZ_BAAILM010000048.1:78459-139669 GCF_054589175.1 Pseudomonas sp. 3A(2025)
TCTGGTCGACTGGCTGCAACGCGGTGAGCTGGAGCTGGCGATCTCCTACGACCTGGAGCCCTTGCACACCCTGCGCATCGTGCCGGTGATGATGGAAAACCTGATTCTGGTCGGTCCTGTCAGCGCCGGCCTGAACATGGACACACCGGTCAATTTCAGTCATCTCATGGGTGAATCGCTGGTGCTGCCCAGCGCACGGCACGGCTTGCGCAAAATCCTCGATCAATGCGCCGTCGATGCCGGTTTCAGACTCATCACCCAGGTAGAAGCCGATTCGTTTGGCGCCATGATCGATCTGGTCCGTCATGGCTTTGGTTTTACCGTATTGCCCCTGGCCTCAATCTATAACCACTTGCAGAACGGCACGCTGTGCGCCGCGCCGCTGATCGAGCCGACACCCATGCGCAAGGTGGTAATGGTGTCACCGGCAGACCGCCGCGTGAGCCCGGCGACGCGCTATGTCGGCGAGACGTTTGTGCAACTGGCATCGGAGTTGGTAGAGCAGGGGATCTGGGCGGGGCATATGCTGTAAGACCGTAATTTGAAACATATACTTACTGGCTGAAACTGTTCAAGACAAAGTATCGGGCTGTGTAGAAGTTAAGTGCTGTCATCGATGTTGGGCAGGTGATTGAATGCAGCCTCAATCACCAAGGCGATATAAAATGCAGCCCACCCATACCGGATACAAGTTGATGGTAATAGCCATCCTGGCCACCTTGCATCAAGGTGTATCGGCAGCGCCCGTATTACAGCCCTATGATTTCAATCAGCCCATACAGGATAAAATCGAACAGGCCAATGCCTGGGTTGAAGTCAGTCGTTCGGCGTTTGAACACAATATCGATCAGGTCAACGCCTCGTTGACCCAGGGCGCTCAACTCTGTGCGGTGATGAAAGCAGATGCCTATGGTCATGGAATGGCACTGTTGATGCCTTCGATCATAAATAAACAGATCAATTGCATCGGTATTGCCAGCAACGAAGAAGCCCGGATTGCCCGGGCCGAAGGTTATAAAGGTCGCATTCTTCGGGTTCGCCAGGCCAGCGTCGGCGAAGCAACGAAGGCTATGGCCTACGACGTCGAAGAAATGATCGGCAATGCCGACACCGCTCAAGCCATTGGTCAGGCGGCTTCCAGCGCCGGGCGTTCTATCAAGGTGCACATCGCCACCAATGCCGGCGGCATGAGTCGTAACGGGCTTGAGCTAAGTACCGACAAAGGGCAGCAGGACGCCTTGGCAATCGTTGCTGCACCGGGCCTGAAAACCGTGGCGATCATGACCCACTTTGCCGAAGAGGATAAGGCGTTCATCGAAGCGGCCCATGCGAAGTTCGTGATTGAAAGTGCCTGGCTGATCAAGCATGCCGGTTTGAATCGCCAGGACATTCAACTGCATGCGGCGGCCTCTTTTGCGACCGCGTATGTGCCCGCATCGCACATGGACATGGTGCGGGCAGGCGGAAGTTTATATGGTGATTTACAAGGGCACGAAGCACTGCGCCGGGTCATGACCTTCAAGAGCCGCGTTGCCTCGGTGAACATATACCCTGCCGGTAATACAGTGGGTTATGACCGCACGCTAAAACTTGATCGAAGTTCTCGGCTGGCGAATATTGCAGTGGGGTATTCCGACGGCTATCGACGCCTGTTTACCAATAAGTCCTTCGTTATTATCAATGGCCAGCGGGTGCCCACGGTGGGCAAGGTGTCGATGAATACGATCATGGTCGATGTCACTGATCGTGCCGATATCAAACCGGGTGATGAAGTGGTGTTGTTTGGTGCCCAGCATGATGTGGAAGTTTCGCAGGCAGAGCTGGAAGAATTGAACGGCGGCGTACTGTTGGCCGATCTGTATACCGTGTGGGGCAACTCCAATATTCGTGTGCTCGTGGATTGAGTCGTTGCACCGTTACGGGTACCTCTAAAAACGTAGGCGAGGGAGTCAGCGCAATACCGATGGCGGCCCCACAAAAACAGGCGAGAAAGCGGAATTTACGGGTTGTAAATGAGCATTTCGAGCCTGTTTTTAACGCAGCGATGGCAACGCAGGTAGTTTTTAGAGGTGCCCGTTACGTCGGTTCAGGATCGAACCCACGAGTAACACGACTCAATCCAGAAAGCTGCGATCAAACAGATAAAGGCTGCCTGGCTTGAGATTGTCCATCGTCGCCTGCGGGCGACCACCTTCGCCGCTTTTCTTGCGTCCGGATTCTTGCAGGTAACCGGCCTCGATCATCTTCAACAGCCGCTGGCGGATGCTGGTCTTGAGCACCGGGCGCTGTAGCACCAGCGAAAAGATATTCACGGTTTCCGGGGCGCTGAACTCCGGGCCGAGAAACATCAGCGGCAGGCTGCTGTACATCGACTTGGAGAGCAGGCGCTCATGGGCGCGGGCCACCAGGCTGTTGTGGTCGAAAGGCAGTTTGAACGCCCCTGACGCGACATCCTTGAGTGCAAAAAAGCCCTGATGCGGCGACAGTTCATGCGTATCGCTGACGATCGCCAGGTAAAACGTCGAAGACGACCAGCAGCGCGGGTCGCGAAAGGCATCGCCGACGGTGCCTACCTGCTCGGTCCAGGCCAGCGACATGCCGACCTTGCTGGAACTGCGCAGGCGCTCCAGGGCGTCCTCCAGGGTGCGGTCTTCGACATCGCCATTGACCACGATGCCGGGCAGCGCCCAATGGTTGGCGAACGGTTCGTTATCACGCTGGTTCAGCAGGATTTGCAGCGTCTGTGTATCACGGCAGTAGCGCAGCACGCATAAGTCGATGGTGTGCAGATAGGCACTTCTGGGGGCAATGCGGTCTTGCATGTCAGTTTCCGTGTGCGGCGTAGAGGCCATAGTTTAGCGGATTCATACCCGGCGCCATCCAGTGACTTGGCACCGGCTCGCCCTTGATCAGCCGCTCGCGCAGGGTGCTGCTGCGCACCCCGATCTGTTCGTCGATGCACATCACTGAAAAGCGTTGCAGCAGCTCTTTGCCGCGATAGAAGCGTGGCAGTTGCTGCAGCACGTCCGGGCCGACCACCAGCGCCAGTTGACGATCAGCGATACCCAGGCAGTTGGCCACATGGTCGAGCAGGGTGTAGCTGTAGATCGGCCCCGGCTGCACGGCGGCCAGCTGCGCCTCGACATCGCACGCCTGAATCTCGGCAGCGCAGTCCTTTTGCACGTGGGCGACGATGCTGTGCAGCCATTTCAGGCGCAGGGCGTAATCGGCCATGCGCTTGCCATCGGGGTGCCTGAAGCTGGGCACGACCAGCACGTTATGCGCCTGGCGCGAAGCTTCGATCATCACTCTGGCATGGCCGGCGTGCGGCGGGTTGAAGGCGCCACCGTAAAGCGCAAGGTCGTACATCGCAGAATCCTCATAAAGATCACGACGTGTACCTTATGGTAGATTGGTCTTTGATGGAAGAGCTTTTTTAACGCTACCTGCTTTGCGGCTCTTGTTCGCTGCTGAAGCAGCTCCTACGGGTATTTTCAAAATAGAGGTTGCGCCATCAGTACATGACGTGTACCTTTGATTCATGCAAAGGAGGTACACGACATGAACCTTTCACTGAAAAACACGGCTTCTTTCGATGTTGATGCGCAAAAAGGCTTTACGCCGCTGTGCCCCGATGAACTCCCGGTCATCGGCGGTGATCAGATCGGCGGTGAGCTGAACTTTATTGCAACCCTGGCCAGCCTGCGCATCGGCAGCAAGGACGCCCACAGCCCACAAGCACCCTGGGTGGTGGCGCAGCACACAGCGATGTTGCAGCCCACCGGGCTTGAACATGCCGACCTGACCTGGGTCAGCCACTGTGTGCCGGGCACGCAAGGTTTCACGCTTCTGGATGAGCTGCCGGCGCCGTATGACTACGACTATTTCGTCTGGAAGGGTGTAGAGCCTGAGTTTCACCCGTACGGCGCGCTGTACCACGACCTGCACGGCAAGTTGTCGACCGGTGTTGTCGAGTACCTCAACAGCCGGGGTGTGCAACAGGTCATCGTTGGCGGCCTGGCCCTCGATTACTGCGTCAAGACCACCGCGCTGCAACTGGCGGCGGCCGGCTTCAAGGTCATCGTGCACTTGCCGGCCTGCCGCGCGATCAGCGAGGCAGGGGCTTTTAACGCGATTGACGACATGCGTAAGGCCGGGATTGCCGTGGCGGCAACCCGTGAAGAAACCAGCCGATTGGCCACTCAATAAGGAGCGACACCCATGGACAGTGCCTTTGATCGCAGCACCGGTGTTATCCAGAGCCTGCTGGACACCGACTACTACACCTTCACCATGATGCAGGCGGTGTTGCACCAGCACCCTAACGTTGATGTGGAGTACCTGTTCATCGTTCGCTCCAAAGAGTCGCTCGGGCACCTGATCCCCGAGATCCGTGAAGAGCTGGAAAAGCTCGCTGACTTGCAGATGCGCGAAGGCGAGCAGCGCTTTCTGTTCAACAAGCGCTCTCGCGAATACCTGACCCCGGATTTCGAGCAGTTCCTGGGCCTGTTTCGCTTCAACCTGCGCTACATCCATGTCGCTGAGGTCGACGGCCAACTGAACATCCGCGTTCGTGGGCCGATGCTGCACTGCATCATGTTCGAGCAGCCGGTGCTGGCCATGGTCAGCGAGTTGCGCAACCGCGATAAATACCCGGACGTCGAACTGGCTGACGTCACCCGCAGGCTCTATCAGAAGTTCGACTGGCTGGAGAAAAACGCCAGCCCTGAAGAACTGGCCGAGCTGCGGGTTTCGGACTTCTCGACCCGTCGGCGCTTGTCGTTCCGTGCCCAGCGCGAAGTGGTCGACATCATGCGCAAGGATTTCCCTGGCGTGTTCGTCGGCACCAGCAATGCGCACATTGCCTATGAGTTCGATCTGCCACTGATCGGCACCATGGCCCACCAATGGCTGATGGTGCACCAGCAACTAGGGCGCCTGCGCGAAAGTCAGAGCACCGCGCTGGAAAACTGGGTGCATGAATACCGTGGTCGTCTGGGTATTGCCTTGACCGACTGCATCAGCACCGATTTCTTTCTCAAGGACTTCGACCTGTATTTCGCCAAGCTGTACGACGGCCTGCGTCAGGACTCCGGCGATCCGATCGTCTGGGCCGACAAGGTATTGCAGCGTTATCAGGAACTGGGCATCGACCCTAAAACCAAGGATTTGATGTTCTCCGATGGCCTGAACTTCGAGAAGTGCTTGCCGATCCTGCGCCATGTGCGCGGCAAGGCACGGGTCGGTTTTGGCATGGGCACCAGCCTGGCGTGCGATGTTGACGGCGTCGAGCCGCTGAGCATCGTGATGAAACTGGTGCGGGTGCACGGTGAACCGGTGGTGAAGTTTTCCGATGACCCGATCAAGAACGTCTGTGAAGACGCATCGTTCCTGCAATACGCCGCTCAGGTCTTCAGCGTCGATCTGAATAATCAATAACGGAGAGTCCGTCATGAGCAACCAACTGCAAACAGACATCGCCCGCGATCTGGGTATTGACCGTCAGTGGCAAGCCGGCAGCGAGCAACAGCACATCACCCGGCGCGTCGATTTTATCAAAAGCGTATTGAAAGACTCGGGCTGCAAGACCCTGGTGCTGGGCATCAGCGGCGGCGTCGACTCGTTGACGACCGGGCGGTTATGCCAGTTGGCGGTCGAGCAATTACGCGGGCAAGGGCATGACGCACGCTTTATCGCCGTGCGCCTGCCTTACCGGACCCAGGCTGATGAAAGTGACGCTCAAGCGTCCCTGGACTTCATTCGCCCGGACCTGATTACCACGACCAACATTGCCCAGGGCGTAGACGGCTTGATGGCCGCCATCGATATCGAAGGCTTGCAGCCGTCGCCCGAACTGACCGATTTTGCCAAAGGCAACGTCAAGGCCCGCGCACGCATGGTCGCGCAGTATGCAATTGCCAACTTCACCCACGGCCTTGTAGTCGGCACCGACCACGCGGCAGAAGCGCTGATGGGCTTTTTCACCAAGTTCGGTGACGGCGCCTGTGACCTGGCACCGCTGTCGGGACTGACCAAGGGGCAGGTGCGTTTGGTGGCCGCTGCACTCGGGGCACCGGCGCAACTGGTCTACAAGGCACCGACGGCGGATCTGGAAGAACTGCAACCGGGCAAGCTCGATGAAGTGGCTTACGGGTGCAGTTATGCAGAACTCGATGCGTACCTGATGGGCGAAGACGTGACGCCGGCAACCCAGGCGATCATTGAGGCGGCGTATGGGCGTACCGCGCATAAACGCCAGTTGCCGAGGGTGCCGTAAGCGGCGTCGAGTCTACTGGGTTATCCACTTGGTTAATTCTGGCGATAGTTTCATCAGGGGCGTTCCACGCCCCTCCAGGACAGTCGTGCAGTACTTGATTTCTGCCATTTCAGCCGCATTGGGGTTTCTGTCCTGGTGTTGTTCCCGAGCCTCATTGATCTGATTTTCAATATTGATAAGTCGCTCCATACACATCAGGTTCGAGTCGTCAGTCAGAAGTGTTGAAATGACGATTTTCGTGACAGCCTCTACGGTTTCTTTGCTCAAAGAACCTGAGCGGGTTATAGCGGGATCGATAATGCCTGCTGAATGGCTGGAGGCGGCGGATGTCGACGCTTCTATTGTTTCTTTTAGTTTTTTTATCTGCTCATCCAGGTCCTTGATTTTTTTGGTCTCTTCAGTCGTCAGATTTTGTCCATCCGCTTTAGGACCTCCCGTTTTAACACTCTCGGTTTTTTCCTTCTCCAGCGCCGCCAGTGTATTTTCATCATGAGCCGTTGGTCCTGAGAGGGTGGCGGACCCCTTGGACGAAAGTATCACGGGCTGCCAGGTAGCCGGGTCGGTAAGCTGTTCAATTGAGGCCATTGCCATTTGATATCGATGCAGCCTGGATTTATAGAAATTATATTGGCCATCATCCACGGCGTCGTTCATTCTATCGATACAAAGGCTGTAGATCTGATCCCGTGAAAACTGAATGTTTCTGGAGCGTACTCCGACATAGGCTGCCGATGACTGCGCGGCCATGGCCAGTTCTGCCTTTGCCTTGTCAGAAATATCGGCTTTACCTGCCAGTTCAGCGGCATAGGTCATCATGATGTCGCCTTGCGGGCTTGGGCAAACCGTATAATTTCCTGCGATGATTTCCCGCTGCTTGGCATCAATGAATGCCGACTCGGAGACGGGGCTATGTAAATCAAATGTATGTTTTCTGTAGATGCTGTCCATGTTTGCACAGCCGCTTATTGTAAGGCCAATCAGCACTAGCGCCGTGTGCGTCGGCGCCCCACGAACACCCACTTGCTTGATTGCCGTGCAACTTGCATCCGCCATGACCGTTCTCCCTTTCGCTTTGAAAGCGTAGGGGAGAACTAAAAAGCAGCACGGGAATCCAGGGCCGCTCGTCTCATAAATTATTGATATTACCTACGACCTGACTCAAGTTTCCGGGAATAACGGCATGACTTCCCATTCTTTCTAAGACGCAGGTACTCTCGAACAGGGGCGGGTGCCTGACGTTCTGCGATGGGTATTGAAGAGTGATGGCAGTTAGCCTTGATTGCATGATAGCATCGGCGCACCCGCGTGGGGCACAACGCGTATTCAGTCATACTGTTTCAGGGTTCAATTTACTCTCTTTGCTCGATGCCCCATTCGAGAGCATCTGTATCATACCTGATACATTTTCTACGCATTACGACAACCGTCGACAGGGCTATTCGTCCTGTCGAGCCAATGGATGGCCTTCCGAAGTTTTAAATCGTCGGGTACTGGAAGCAGCCCATGCAGGCTGTTTCCGCTTATCCATACATTAAGTCTGTGATTACAGAGTGGCGCACATGTTCGAGGCGGTCGAGAAGGGATTGGGGAATATAAGTGTCAGGTCCAAACTGGTCCTGGGCTTTATGGTGGTTTTATTGCTGACCCTCATTATTGCAATGGTGGGATGGGCTGGACTGAACGGCCTGGGTGAACGCAGTGCCAGGCTGAGCAACATCGCCAAAATCAATGAAGTGGTGCGCGACATGCGCATTGCGCGCCTCAGTTATACGATTACACCAGACGCTGCACACGCGGCGGCTGTCATTAAAGTGATGGACGACCTCAATACTCGCATCGATGATCTGGCGAAAAAATTTGTCGATCCCGCCGATCAGCGCCTGATTCAGGAAGTCGACAGCGCCGTCCTGAGTTACCGTGGCCACTTCGAGGATTTCGCTCGCGCCACAGAGGCACGCAGTGAGGTGAACTCCAGGCAGGCCCAGTCTGCCCTGGACACGGACATCAAAACCCTGTTTACCGCCAGCGGGCATTTGACAGACAGTCAGTCTAAAAAGCGCGACGATGAAGTGCAAACAGCCGTTGAAAGACTGATCGGCGCCACCATCCTGGCGTTGTTACTGGGCGCGCTGGCTTCATGGTTGATTACGCGATTGATCGTCATGCCGTTGAATCAAGTGCTGCAAAGCGCCGAACGCGTGGCCGAGGGCAATCTGAGCCAGGACATCGAAGTCTCACGGCGCGACGAACTGGGCCTGTTGCAGGCCAGCATGCAACGCATGACGATGAACCTGCGTGAACTGATTGGCGGCTTGCGCGACGGCGTCATCCAGATTTCCAGCGCGGCCGAAGAGCTGTCGGCGGTGACCGAGCAAACCAGCGCGGGCGTGAACAGTCAAAAGGTCGAGACCGATCAGGTGGCCACGGCCATGCACGAGATGGCGACCACCGTGCAGGAAGTGGCGCGCAGTGCCGAGCAAGCCTCAAGCGCTGCTGTCAATGCCGGCCGGGAAGCCCGTGAGAGCGATACGGTCGTCAGTCAGGCCATTGAGCAGATCACCCATCTGGATAACGAAGTCGGCAATTCGACTGATGCGATGGCCGAGTTGAAGCGTGAAAGCGACAAGATCGGCACCGTGCTGGACGTGATCAAATCGGTCGCTCAACAGACCAACCTGCTGGCGTTGAACGCTGCCATTGAAGCTGCACGTGCCGGTGAAGCCGGGCGTGGCTTTGCCGTGGTGGCCGATGAAGTGCGCAGCCTGGCGCAGCGCACCCAGACCTCGACCGAAGAAATCGAGGGCCTGATCGGCGGTCTGCACCGTCGTACCCAGCAGGTCTCGGACACGCTGGATAAAAGCCGCGCACTGACCAGTACCAGTGTCGAGCTGACTCGTCGTGCCGGCACTTCGTTGATGACGATTACTCGTTCTGTGGCGACCATCGAGTCGATGAACCTGCAGATTGCGGCCGCCTCCGAGCAACAGAGCGCGGTGGCTGACGAGATCAACCGCAGCGTGCTCAATGTGCGCGAAGTGTCCGAGCAAACGGCCGCTGCCAGTGAAGAAACGGCCGCCTCCAGTATTGAACTGGCGCGCCTTGGCGTGCATTTGCAAACACTGGTGGGCCGCTTCCAGGTTTGAGTGTTTCTGGCTAGCCCGTGACGCACTCACAAAAGCGCTTGAGCGCGTCACAGGCCAGCACCAGCGAGGCGTCATCAATCGCGTAGGCAATGCGCAGATGCCCCGCGACACCAAAGCCGCTGCCTTGCACCACCGCCACATCGTTCTCTTCCAGCAGCGCCAGCGCCACGTCTTCATCGGTTGCCAGCAAGCGGCCCTGCGCCGAGGTCTTGCCGAGCAAACCTGTGCAGTTGGCAAACACATAGAAGGCGCCGGCCGGGCATTCACAGTGCAAACCTGGAATGGCGTTGATCAGCCGCACCATCAGGTCACGACGACGCTGGAATACCGCCCGGCTCTGCGCAATGAAGTCCTTGGGGCCTTGCAGCGCGGCAATCGCCGCCTGCTGGGAAATCGAGCAGGCACCGGAGGTCTGTTGGCCCTGAAGTTTCTCCATGGCTGCCAGTAACCAGCGTGGCCCGGTGGCGAAACCGATGCGCCAGCCGGTCATGGCATAGGCTTTGGACACGCCGTTCATGGTCAGTGTGCGTGCTGCCAGGCGCGGCTCGACCTGTGCCAGGGTGTGAAACGTCTGGCCGTCGAACAGCAAGTGTTCGTAAATATCATCGGCCAGCACCAGCACATGTGGGTGGTCGAGCAGTACGGCGGCCAAGGCCTGCAACTCATCACGGCTGTACACCGCGCCGGTCGGATTGGACGGTGAGTTGATGATCAACCAGCGCGTACGTGGGGTGATGGCAGCGGCCAGTGCCTCGGGCGTCAGCTTGAAGCCGCTGCTGGCGTCACAGGGGACGATCACGCTGTGCGCGCCGCACAGTTGCACCATTTCCGGATAACTGACCCAATACGGCGCCGGCACGATGACTTCGTCACCTTCGTTGAGCGTGGCCGACAGAGCGTTGTAGATCACCTGCTTGCCGCCACTGCCGATCAGGGTGTCCTGCCACTCGACCTGCAAACCGTTCTCGCGGCGAAACTTGGCGGCGACCGCTTCACGCAGCGCACGGCTGCCCGCTACCTGGGTGTAGCGGGTGTGGCCCTGATCGATGGCCTGCTTGGCGGCTTCGCGAATGTGCGTGGGCGTGTCGAAATCCGGCTCGCCCGCGCACAGCGAAATAATCTGTGCACCTTGTGCCCGGCGTTGCGCCACGCGGTCGATGATGCCGTAGGTGGCTGAAGGGCGGGCGCTGGCCAGCCGCTGATTGAGTCGTTGCAGGTCGTCGTTCATCGTGCGTGCTCCACATTGATCGCCTCGAACTGCGTGTCGTGCATCACCTCGGCAACCGATTGGCCACGACGCACCGCCTCGACCATACCGCCCTGACGGCGGGCGATGCGCTCGCCCAGATCAAGCACCCTGGCAATATGCTGCTGCGCGATAAATACCGTGCCGCAGTTATCGGCGATCACATAATCGTTCTCGCTGACCGCGACACCCGCCACCTCAAGGGTGCAGCCCGCATCGACCTGCACCACCCGGTTGCGGGCGCTGATCATGGTGACGCCACGCCCATACACCGGATAGTCGATGTCGGCACTGCCATCGATATCGCGGCTGTAACCGTCGATGACCGTGCCGCGTACGCCCTTGGCGACGGCGGCATTGGCGACGGCGGCATTGGCCAGAATGTCGCCCCAGCACGAAATGCCGTCCAGACCACCGGCAATCACCAGCACTCTGTCAGCGGTAGTGATGGCCTCGATCACCGGGGTAATCAGGTGCACGGTGGGCTCGTTGTCGGTTTTGGCCGCCAGTTGCACGGTGCTGGCGCGGCCGACGGTTTTGCCGCAGCCCCACAAAGGCCGCAGGCCGAACGTGGCGCCGGGCAGATCAAGGAAATCCAGCGCATCGGACACGGTGTTGGTGTCCAGTGCCGCCAGCCGTTCGAGCGCGCAAGCCTGAGTCATGGGGTAAACCTGATGGTGAAGGAGGGCGCCAGTGTCAGTCAGGCGGACTGATAGGTATATTCCGTATCAACGATGCATTACATACGCTCAACCTATGGAATACACATGATCAACTTTCGCCTGATACGCCACCTGTGGCTATTCCTGGCGGTGGCCGAAGAGCAGAACTTTGGCCGCGCCGCCAAGCGTCTGGGCATGACCCAGCCGCCCTTGACCGAACAGATCCAGATTCTTGAGCAGGCGCTCAAGGTCAAACTGTTTGACCGCTCCAGACGCGGTGCGCGGTTGACGCCCGTGGGGGCGGCGATACTGCCGGCGGTGCGCAAATTTGCCGACCAGCTCGAACGCCTGGAACTGGCAGTAGAGGAGGCGGTGGCCGGCCATCGCGGCATGCTGACCATCGGCGCCATCTCCTCGGCCATGTTCGACGTCCTGCCCGGCGTCATCGAGCGCTTCAAGCTTGAACACCCGCACATCACCGTGTCAGTGCGTGAAATCGACAGCGTCGAAGCGGTGCCGGCCCTTGAAGCGGGCGATATTGACCTGGCCTTTGCGCGGCTGGATGGCGACCTGGGCAAAGCCATCGAGTGGCGCCCGCTGACCGAAGAACGCCTGATGGTCGCGCTGCCGGCCGATCATCCCCTGGCCAGCCGCAGCCGCATCGGGCTGGAAAGCCTGGCCAATGAGCCGCTGGTGATGTTTGCGCGCAAGGTCAGCCCGCTGTATTTCGACAACATCATTGCCACTTGCCGGGCCAACGGATTCTCGCCCAGGGTCTTGCACGAAGTACGCTCGGTCGCGTCGCAAATCGCCTTTGTCAGTTGCGGCCAGGGCATCGCGCTGGTGCCGGCGGCCATGAAAAAGCTGGCGCCGGGCAACGTCGTACTGCGGGCGTTGACCCAGAACATCAGCGTGGTCACCACCACGATTGCCTGGAACCGCGAGCGTGCCAACCCTTTGGTCGAGGCGCTGGTGAGCCAGATTAGCGCCATCGATCAATAGGTTTGCCGTATGAAAGCCATTGTCGATCAGGAATTTACAGATCAAGGTGTCGACGTCGACAGTGCCGGGCTGAATAAACCAAGGAGCCCGCCTATGCCGCAAGCGCATTCTTTCCAGCAAGACCGGCTGAATATCAGCCTCGACGGCGTAGACCTTGAGCTGTCCAGCGTTTACCGCGCAGGCGCTGGTGAGCCGATCCTGTTTCTGCATGGCTTTGGCTCGACCAAGGAAGACTACGTCGGCATCACTCGCCAACCTGCGTTCGATGGCCGTCCGTTCGTGGCCTATGACGCGCCAGGCTGTGGCGAGAGTCAGTGCAGCGACCTGTCCCGCGTCTCGATCCCGTTGCTGCTGGCCACGGCCCTCAAGGTGCTGGAACACTACGGCATTCAGCGCTTTCATCTGGTAGGCCACTCGATGGGTGGACTCACGGCGCTGTTGCTGGCCCATCATTGCCCACAGCGGGTGCTCAGTTTTGTCGACATCGAAGGCAATATCGCCCCGGAAGACTGCTTTCTCAGCCGCCAGATCGTCGACTACCCGGCGGATGACCCACAGGTATTTTTCAACGACTTTATCGAACGCACCCGCCACAGTGCGGACCCGGCCAGCGCACTGTATGCCGCCAGCCTGCCGTACAAGGTCCGCGCCCGGGCGGTGCACGGAATTTTTACCTCGATGGTGGAGTTATCGGATCATGGCGAACTGATGAGCAAGTTTCTTGGCCTGCCATGCCCGCGCATGTTCATGTTCGGCGATCAGAACAGTCACCTGTCGTACCTGGCCGATATCAAGGCGCAAGGCGTCGAACTGGCCAGGATTGCTGAATGCGGACACTTTCCGATGTATTCGAATCCGATCGAGATGTGGCGGCGGATAGCGGATTTTCAGGCGCGCGCTGCCATTGCCCATTAGTCCTCGGACATTGACAGCAACCCTTCATCCAGCCGGCCACCCTGAATGTTGATGACCGACAATTGCTCGTCTATTTCGCGCAGGTCGGTCGGGGTGAACTCGACCTGGATCGACTTGAGGTTATCGTCCAGGTATTCGATTTTATCCATGCCTGGAATCGGCACGATCCAGGGCTTCTGGGCGAGCAGCCAGGCCAGTGCAATCTGCACGGGCGTGGCGTTTTTCTTCGCCGCCACGGCGCGCAGCATGTCGACCACCGGCATGTTGGCGCGCATCGCCGCCTGGGTGAAGCGAGGAAAGTTCGCCCGCAGGTCCGTGGCGCTGTCGAAGGTGCTGTTCGCATCGAGGGTGCCGGTCAGGAACCCGGTACCCAATGGGCCCCACGGTACAAATCCAATTCCCAGTGCTTCACACACCGGAATGACTTCGTCTTCAGGCTCTCGCGTCCAGATGGAGTATTGGTTTTGCACAGCCGTCACCGGGTGCACGGCGTGCGCCCGACGAATCGTCGAGGCGCCTGCTTCCGACAGCCCGTAATGCAGAATCTTGCCTTCGCCGATAAGGTCTTTCAGTGTGCCTGCAACCTCTTCGATGGGCACGCCAGGGTCGACCCGGTGCTGATAGAACAAGTCGATGTAGTCGGTCTTCAGGCTTTTCAGCGAAGCCTCGGCCACCGCCCGAATCGTTTGCGGTCGACTGTCGGTGCCAACGATTGCGCCCTGTTCAAGCCTGAAGCCGAATTTGCTGGCAATAACGACTTGCTGGCGGTGCTCGACCAGCGCCTCGCCCAGCAGTCGTTCATTGGTGTAAGGCCCATACGCTTGAGCGGTATCAAAGAAGTTGATCCCGCGCTCGATGGCGGCATGAATCACCCTGACACCTTCACGTTGCTCGACAGCGTGGCCGGTGCCGTAGCTCAGGTTCATCACGCCCATGCCCAGAGCCGACACTTCAAGGCCGCTGTTGCCCAATTGACGTTTGATCATTTTTCACCTTTGGGTTGTACCAGGATCGGATGCCGTCAGTCTGGGGCGACCGCTCTTGCGGCTCTACCTGCGGCTTGCGCGACCTGTTGTGATTTTGCTTTTATCTTTCGCCTGACAAGACGCTGGAGCGCACTTTGGACATCGACTCAATTCCGCTGATGACCTCGGTCGAGAGCCTTGATGGTTATCCGGCCGGGCAGAAAGTCATCACCACCGGCGGCCCGTCCTGGCGGCATGTGCGGTTGTCGGTCTTTTCGCTGGCCACCGCCTCTGAGTGTTTCGAGATGCCGACGGTGGCAGAGCCGCTGATCGTGTGGGTCACCTCAGGAGAGGCTGAAACCCGAGAGCGCGAAGAGAACGGACCTTGGGTGAGCAGCCGGATAAAACCGGGGGCGCTGTTTGTGACGGCTGGCGGTGCACCCTACGAGTTTTGCTGGACGCGCCTGAGTGCCGAACCGCTGGAAGTGGTGATGGTACTGCTGGATCTGGCGCTGTTTGAGGAGGTGCTACAAGACATTCATGGTGCGCATGCGGCTTGCGCCACCTTGCAGGATGTCTCGGCAGGTGAAGACCTGGCGCTTGTCAGCCTGCTGCAACGCTTGCGCGAAGAAGCGGCGCGTAGCGACGCCAGCAGGTTCCTCACTCAAGGCATCGCTCAGGCCCTGTGCGTGCACCTTGCCCGGCACTATGTCGAGATTGGCCCTGGCGCAAGCAAGGCGGCCACCGCGCTGCCGGCCTTCAAGCTACGGCGCATTACCGCCTGGATGGCAGAACACCTGGCGCAGGCGTTCAACCTGAAAACCCTGGCGGATCAGGCGGGAATGAGCGAATTCCATTTCAACCGGCTGTTCAAGCGGGCGGTAGGCATGCCGCCTTCGCAGTATCAGATCAAGCTGCGAATGGATGAGGCGCGCCGCTTGTTACGAGAGACGCAAATGACCGTTGTGACAGTGGCCAACGAGGTTGGCTACAGCAATGCGAGCCATTTCTCCCGGATCTTTCGCAAGGACAGTGGTTTTTCCCCCAGTGATTACCGGCGGCAATGATTGCAAATTGTATCAACACGACCCGCGTACAAATGCCAATACCCCGTCCATCGGGGCTTGCCGCTGATTCATGAACCACACTCATAACCCCATCCCGTTTTGCTGATGTAGTCGCGCTGCCTGAGCGCGGCTAGATTCGCGCCAAGCGAAACAAGCAGGGTGTGCCTATGCCGATCGAATGCGTCAATACCATTGAAATCCGGGTGGTCGAGCCTTCGCAGCCGGCTTTCGCCGCTATCGCTAAAACCTGTCTCGCTCCTCTCAGACGTGCTCCCGGCTGCCTTGATTATGTGCTCAGCCCCAGCACGCAAGAGCCTGGCCTGTGGTGGCTGAGCGGCTATTGGGAAAGCGAGCAACTAATGACCGAATCGTTCGACAGCGCGCCGATGGCGCACTTGCTCAATGGCCTGATCGAGGCGGGTGCCAGCCTGAGTTTTGGCAGTTTTGTCTCTCAAGGAGAACCCGCATGACCCCGACAAGACGCACGGTATTGGTCGCCATGAGCGCGCTGGCGGCAATGCCTGTACTTGGCTTTGCCGCTGCAAACGGTGCCGGCGGTAGCCTTATGAGCAAACCGCTGCGCATCGGCGTGATTGGCGCGGGCTGGCTGGGCGGCACCGTTGGCCGTTGCTGGGTCAAGGCCGGGCATGAGGTGCTGTTTTCAACCCGGCATCCCGAAGAGCTGGCGTCGTGGGTCAAGCCGCTTGGCGCTCGCGCCTCGTTCGGCACGCCGCAACAGGCCGCCGAGTTCGGCGATATTTTGCTGATTGCGGTGCCTTACGAGGCCATTCCAGAGCTGGCGCAAAACCTGGGCACGTTCATGCGCGGCAAGATCGTGCTGGATGCCTGTAACCCTTCCGCCTCGAGCAATACGCCGCTGGTTCAGGAGGCACTGGCCAACGGCGCCGCCGTAACCACCGCCAAATACCTGGCCGGCGCCCGCGTGGTGCGTGCGTTCAGCGCTGTGGATGCGACCTCGGTCGAGGCGTCTTTCGAAGGCTCTGGCGAAACGCTGGGCGTGCCGATTGCCAGCGACGACCAAGGCGCTTTGCAGGTGGTTTCGCAATTGGTGCGTGACGCCGGCTGCGCACCGGTCGTGGTCGGTACGCTGGCCCAGGCGATCAGCTTCCAGCGCGGCGGGCCGGGATTCCGGGCCAACACCTCTGAAGCACAACTGCGCCGCTTGCTCGATTTGTAGCCGTAACGGCATCCGCTAAAGGTGAAACCTGATGACCGACAGCAAAAAACCAGAGCCTCCTGAAGGGGCTGCACCCTCACGCCGCAACTTTCTGAAATTTGGTGTCTCGGGCATTGCCGCTGCGACGGTCTCGACCTGGATTCCTGATTCAGTGGTCGCGGCCCAGCTTGCGCCAGCAGTTATCGATGACAAGGAGGCGCCCAAGGCGGGCGAGCAGCGCATCAAACTGACCGTCAATGGCCAGGTGCACGCGCTCAATGTGCCGGCCAATGCGATTCTGCTGGATGTCTTGCGTGACCGGCTGCAACTGACCGGCACCAAGAGGGGCTGCGACCACGGCCAGTGCGGCGCTTGCACGCTGCTGGTCAACGGTGTGGCGATCAACTCGTGCCTGTCGATTGCCTTGCAGCACGATGGCGACAGCATCACCACCATCGAAGGCCTGGCCCAGGGTGACGATTTGCACCCGGTGCAGGAAGCGTTCTGGGATCACGATGCCTATCAGTGCGGTTACTGCACCTCGGGGCAGATCATGAGCGCGGTGGCGATTCTCAACGATCCCAACATTGGCTCCGACGATGCTAGCGTCAAAGAGGCCATGAGCGGCAATATCTGCCGCTGTGGCGCCTACAAAAACATCCTCGCGGCGATCCAGTCGGCGCGCGGCAAGATGCCGAGGGCGGTCTGATGCGTACGTTCGATTATGCCCGCGCACAATCGCCGGCCCAGGCCATCGCCAGCCATGTGGCACCGGGTCAGCCGTTCTATCTGGCCGGTGGCACGACGCTGCTCGACCTGGTCAAGCTGGATGTCATGCAACCCGACCGATTGGTCGATATCAATCAGCTTGCGCTCAAGCAGATCGAGCCACTGGCCGATGGTCGCGTGCGTATCGGCGCACTGGTGAGCAATACCGCGCTGGCCAGCCATGCACTGATTCGCGAGCGCTATGCCGTGTTGTCGCAAGCCTTGCTGGCCGGGGCGTCGACGCAACTGCGCAACAAGGCCACCACGGCGGGCAACGTCATGCAGCGGGTGCGCTGCAATTACTTTCGCGACGGTGTCTCGCCGTGCAACAAACGCCAGCCAGGCTCGGGCTGCGCGGCGATTGGTGGCCTGAATCGCAGCGTCCATGCGGTGCTCGGCACCAGCGAACACTGCATCGCCACCCATCCTTCGGACATGTGCGTGGCCATTGCTGCAATTGGCGCGCAGGTCACGGTGCAAGGGCCGCGCGGTGTACGCGAGATAGCGTTCGCCGACTTTCACCGGCTGCCGGGCAATACGCCGTGGCTGGAGCATGCGCTTGAGCCGCACGAACTCATCACTCACATCACCCTCGATGCGCCGCTGGCCAACAGCCGTTCGGGCTATCTGAAGCTGCGCGACCGTACCTCGTATCAATTCGCGCTGGCGTCCAGCGCCATCATTGTGGTGCTGGACGGTCAGCGTATCCGCGAGGCGCGAATTGCCCAGGGCGGCGTGGGCACCAAGCCTTGGCGGGCAATTGACGCCGAGCGCGCACTGATCGGGCAAAAGGTCGATATGGCGCTGTTCACTGAGGTTGGCGCGCGGGCGATGCAAGGCGCCCGGGCTTATGAACACAACGGCTTCAAGATTCCGCTCGGCCAGCAGGTCGTGACGCGCAATCTTCGCGATCTGACCGCCTTGACGTGACAACACAGGAGTGCACTTGATGAGCCAATCGATTATCGGCACCCCCTACAAACGTATTGACGGCCGGCTCAAGGTGACTGGCGCCGCACGTTACGCGGCGGACCATCCGCTGCCCGACATGACCTATGCCTACGGTGTCTACAGCAGCATTGCCAGCGGCCGCATCACCGCCATCGACGACAAACACGCACGCGGCATGCCGGGCGTGGTCGCGGTGTTGCATCATGGCAATTTTCCCGCATTACACCGCACGCCCGACGTGGCCCTGAGCTTCAAGGACATGCTCCGTGCGGCCAAGGTCGACGAGCGCCGGCTGCCGTTTGAGGATGACAGGGTTTCTTATCCAGGGCAGTTCGTTGCGCTGGTGGTGGCCGACACCTTCGAGCAGGCGCGTGCCGCGGCGCTGAAGGTCAAGGTTGAATACGCCGAAACCGCGCCGATCACCAGCCTGGCCGATGCATTGCGGCAAAAAGGTGCCCGCGAAGGCGGGCGAGGGCACAAACGCGGCGACCCCGATGCCGCCTGGCACACCGCAAGTACGCGCCTGGACCAGACCTACACCACGCCGGTGGAAACCCACAGCCCGATGGAGATGCACGCCACCACAGCGTACTGGCGCGACGGCAAGCTGTTTGTCTACGAAGGCACGCAGGGCGTGGTCAACCACCGCAATGTGCTGGCCAACGTGTTCGACCTGCCTGAAGACCAGGTTGAAGTACATGCGCCGTTTATCGGTTCCGGTTTTGGCAGCAAGCTGTGGCCGTGGCCCCATTCGATTGCCGCCTGCGCTGCCGCGAAAGTGGTGAAACGCCCGGTGCAACTGATGCTGCCGCGCGCGCAAATGTTCACCACCGCCGGTCACCGTCCGGAAACCCTGCAGCGTATTCGCCTGGCAACCGACGGCGAGGGCAAGCTGGTGTCGATCCGTCACGAGTCGTTCAACAGCACCTCGACCACCGATGCCTACACCGAAGCCTGCGGTGGCGTGACCCGCAGCCTGTATTCGTGCGCCAACGTGCTGGTGAACCACAAGAACAGCCCGCTCAATCGCGGCACACCCACTTCAATGCGCGCACCGGGCGCCGCGCCTGGGCTGTTTGCGCTGGAGTCGGCTATCGACGAGCTGGCTTTGCTGCGTGGCATTGACCCGTTGGCGTTGCGCAAACTGAACCTGGCCACCCGCGACGAAAGCATGAACCTGGAGTGGTCGAGCAATCATCTGCCCGAGGCCATCGACATTGCCGCTGAACGCTTTGGCTGGCACACGCGCAATCCGGCAGTGGGTAGCATGCGCGACGGTGATGAACTGATCGGCTATGGCATGGGCGCCTGCAACTGGGAGGCTTTTCAGGTGCCGACCGACGCCCGGGTGATTCTTCGTTCCGATGGCAGCGCGCTGGTGCAATGCGGCCAGCAGGACATCGGCACCGGCACTTACACCGTGGCGGCGCAGACAGTGGCACAACTGACCGGCTTGCCGTTCGAGCGTATCGAGGTGCAACTGGGCAGCTCGACGTTTCCGCCCGGCGCGTTGGCGGGCGGTTCCTGGGCCACGGCCAGTATCTTGCCGGCCGTGGCGGGCGCCACCCGCGCCGCACTCGAAAAACTGCGCCAGTACGCGGTCATGAACGGCGGTTTGCTGGCTGGCAGCGAGGCCGGCAGCCTGACGGTTGCAGGCGGCCAGTTGGTCAGCGGCGAGCGCGGTGTCAGTTTTGCTGAGGTGCTCAAGCATCAAAGGCTGTCGCGTGCCGAAGGGCATTTCCAGAGCGGCGCCAAGGGCGGCGACTTTTCTTATCGCTCTTTCGGCGTGCATTTTGTCGAGGTGCGCTGGGACCCTGGCATTTCCCGCCTGCGGGTGGCGCGAGTGGTCAGCGCCATCGATGTCGGCAAGGTGGTCAACCCGCTGGCGGCGCGCAACCAGGTCGAAGGGGCGATCATCATGGGCCTTGGCATGGCGCTGTTCGAGGCCTCGGAAAACGACCCGCGCAGCGGCCTGCCGGTCAATAACAACTACGCCGAATACGTGGTGCCCGTGCACGCCGATTTGCCCGATATCGAAATCACCCTGCTCGATTATCCGGATTACAACCTCAGCGAGTTTGGCGCGCGTGGCATCGGCGAAATCGGCGTGACCGGCCTTGCCGCAGCGGTCGCCAATGCGGTGTACCACGCTACGGGCAAACGCATTCGCAGCCTGCCGATCACCAAGGAAAAGTTGATGACCGCTTGAGTAAGGACAGAACCATTCAACGGCCTCACCCTCGGCCCGGCAGCGTGCGGGCCGCCTCCGGGTGTCCAATGGCATCGCACGTGATGCGTTGTAATCAGCGATTAACGTTCTTCTGCAAATGCGCTGGATACCGGTCCCCGACCACCTTGATCTGCTCCAGCGCCGTGGCGATAGCGGCCAGATCGACGTCATTGAGCTCAAGGTTGGCGGCGCCGATGTTTTCTTCCAGCCTATGCAGCTTGGTCGTTCCGGGAATCGGCACAATCCACGGCTTTTGCGCCAATAACCAGGCCAGCGCGACCTGCGCGCGCGTGGCGCCTTTACCGTCTGCAATACCGCCCAGTACCTCGACCAGTTGCGCATTGGCCTTGCGGTTCTCCTCGGTAAAACGCGGCACTACCTTGCGGAAATCGTTTTCGGCAAACTGCGTGCGGTCATCAATGGCACCGGTCAAAAAGCCCTTGCCCAGCGGGCTGAACGGCACAAGACCGATGCCCAGTTCCTCAAGCACCGGCAAAATCTGCTCTTCTGGCTCGCGCCACCACAGCGAGTATTCACTCTGCAGCGCCGCGACCGGCAGCACCGCATGTGCCCGGCGAATGGCATCGGCGCCTGCTTCTGACAGCCCGAAATGCCGCACCTTGCCTTCTTCGACCAGTTGTTTGACGGCACCGGCCACGTCTTCGATCGGCACTTGCGGGTCGATGCGGTGCTGATAAAGCAGCTCGATACGGTCCGTCTTCAGGCGCTGCAACGAGGCCTCGACCACCGCCTTGATGGTTTCCGGGCGGCTGTCCAGGCCGTCGCCCGGTTTGCCATTTCTGAAGCCGAACTTGGTCGCGATGACCACTTGTTCACGCATCGGTGCCAGCGCTTCGCCCAGCAACTCCTCGTTGGTGTACGGCCCGTAGGCCTCGGCGCTGTCGAAAAAATTCACGCCCTTGTCGAAGGCATCGCGAATCAGGGCGACCGCCGCCTTGTGTTCCTGTGCCGGGCCGTAGCCAAAACTCAGGCCCATGCAGCCAAGGCCGAGGGCAGATACGTGCAAACCGCTGTTGCCTAGCTGACGTTTTTGCATGCTGTGTCTCCTTCGCAGTGATGTGGTTGATGCTGTGGTCAATGGGTACACTCTAAATTCCTGTGTCCGGCTCAACAATCGGCACTCTGTTTCATGGGCAATTGAGGTTAATTCACTAATGATTCGTGCAGGCCTTCCAGAATTGACTGCCTTTGTCGCGATTGCCGAGCAACGCAGCTTCAGCGGCGCGGCCAGGGCGCTGGGCGTTTCACCCTCTGCGCTCAGCCACTCGATGCGCGGGCTTGAAGCGCGTCTGGAGCTGCGCCTGTTCAATCGCACCACCCGCTCAGTGGCGCTGACGGAGGCGGGCGAGCAACTGTTTCTGCGGGTGCAGCCGCTGCTGGGCGACCTGGAATGTGCTGTCAATGACGTGACCTCGGCGCGTAATACGCCTTCGGGGTCGATCCGGCTGAGCGCATCCGAATCGTCATTCAAGCTGTTGCTGCGCCATGTCATGCCACAGTTTTTGCAGGACAACCCGCAGATCCATATCGAATGCGTGACCGACAGCCGCCTGATCGACATCGTCGCCGACGGCTTCGATGCCGGTATCCGGCTGTATGACGATGTGCCGCGTGACATGATCGCCGTGCGCTTCGGGCCCGATGTGCGCTTTGCTGCCGTGGCCTCGCCGGACTACCTGAGCCGGCACCCGGCGCCGCAAACGCCCCACGACCTCAAGGCGCATCGGTGCATTCGCTTTCGCTTTGCCAGTGGCACGCTGTTTCGCTGGGACCTGGACCATGAAGGCCGCTCAGCCAGCATCGACGTTGACGGTCCCATGACCATGGACAACATTAATCTGATGACCGAAGCCGCCCTGGCCGGGGTTGGCATTGCCTGGGTTCCCGATCATCAGGTTGCCGAGCACTTGCAGGCCGGCCGCCTGGTGCACCTGCTGCCCGAGTGGGGCCCCTGTTACCCGGGCGCCTGCCTGTATTACCCGGCCAATCGACACCCGCCCATGGCCTTGCGCATGTTCGCCGAAGCGGTACGCACCTGGGCACGCGAGCAGGAGTGAATGATTGGTGAGTTTTACTCATGGGCCTATAAAGCCGTTTGCCGATTGTTGAGCCGCGCTTATAAAACTAGCCTCTGCCATTAATCATTGATCGATAGCAGGGAGTTAACGGTATGGCTGAACACGATCCGCTTCGTCGCCAGGTCATCGCGGCCATTGCCAGCCTGCCACTGCTGGTCACCGACGTCAGCGCTGACGAGCCTACTTCGCGGGTATCCGGGGCCAAGGCGCTGGTCGTGTACTTTTCACGCTCAGGCAATACCCGCGTCGTGGCCGGCCTGATCCAGCGCGGGCAACACGCCGACCTGTTCGAGATAAGGCCCGCGACGGCGTATCCCGAGGACTATCTGCAAACGGTCGAGCAAGCACGCCGCGAGACCGCCGATGGCTTCAAGCCTGAGCTGGCAGAAACGGTCACCGATATCAAACGCTATGACGTGGTGTTTCTCGGCTTTCCGATCTGGGGAACGACGGCGCCGCCGGTGATCCGCTCGTTCTTATCGGCCCATGACCTGTCCGGAAAAACCATCGTGCCGTTTGTAACCCATGGCGGTTATGGGCTGGGCAATAGCCTTGAGGTGGTCGCCCGGCACGCGCCGGGAGCCAGGGTCGTTAAGGGATTTGTGATGGAAGGGCCGCAGGAGAGGAGAACGATGGAGGCGGTAAATGGCTGGATGACGGGGCTGAAGGTTTAGAGCGTTGGCGCATCATGCGCTGCGAATGGGGCAGCAACTGTCTTTGCCTACCCCGGCCTCATCGCCAGCAGAGCTGCCTCCTACAAGAGGGTTTTAACCTCCTACCGGGGCCTTCTTGAGTAAAAAGCGTCACACTACCTGCTAATGCAGGCAGGAAAACCACAATGTACATGGATATTGAATCAGCCCTTGAGATTGAAGCCGCCGAGCGCGAGTACTTGCACGCGCGAGTGGAGAATCTGCTGCGCTTGGACGGTAATCCGTATGGCGCGCGGGTGTTTTTGAATGGCGCGCTGCCGTGTTTTCAAGTCGCCGCGTCGCCCAGTCCGATGCTCAATCGTATCTACGGTGAGCCTTTGGCTGATCCCCAGGCCATGCTGGATCTGCTTAAACACAATGTGAGCGTAACGCCTCTGATCGGTTCTCCCTCGACGCTTGAACCTCTGATTGTTATCGCGGGTTGCCAGCTTGAGCGTTTGAAAGGCTGGACGCATGTGCAGTTGGCGTGTGCGCTTGAACAGACGGTGATCAACCCGCACTCCTTCAACATTGAAGAGGCAACGACACAGACGCTGGATGCATTTACCGAAGTTCATGCCGGTGGCTTTCATACCAAACCTGCACAGCGGGCACTGAATCAGGCGTCGTTTTCAGGTGCGGCGGCAGGGGATTCATTGAAAGTTTATGTAATCAAAGAGGCGGGTGAAGTGGTTGCCGGCGCCGTGATGTTTCTGGCCAGTAACGGTATTGCTTATCTGGGCACTGCGGCTACCCGTAAAGCGGATCGGGGCCGCGGTTATCACGGGGCATTGATCGCGCATCGAATCGAGCAAGCCAGAAAACTGGGGTGTCGCGCGGTTGCAGCCACCGCGTTAGCCAACTCGCAAAGCCGGCGCAATCTGCAACGTGCGGGCTTGAAAATTTCCCATACTCAAGCGCTGTATCGCTTGTTGAATGGTTGAACCCATCTGGTGCGCCAACGCCTGAATAAAGGGCGTTTCGCACAGTTATGTCAGGCATTCTCTCGCTTAAATGTGCAATGTGAACACCGCTGAATATCACTCACGCCCCGTTTTACCTTCATTTCCAGCCTGTTTGAAACGGGCCTGGTAATTGCTCTTGTTGTCGTGCGCTTCTTTATCTACTTCGCACGCCAGCAGGAGACACACATGAGTTCAACCGGTGACTTTCCGTTAACCGAGGCCCCGCCCTCTGCCCGCAAGGGGCTGTTGCCCATTTCCATGGTGCTGTTCAGCTTCACCTTCTTTACCGGCACCATGTTTGCCGGTGGCAAGCTGGGCATGGCGTTTTCGTTCGTCGACATGCTGTGGATCGCGGCCATCGGCAACAGCCTGCTGGCGCTGTATGCCGCTGCACTGGCGTTTATCGCTTCGCGCAGCGGTTTGAACACGGTGCTGATGGGGCGCTTCTGTTTTGGAGAGGCCGGCAGCCGGCTTTCGGACTTTCTGCTTGGCTTCGCCGAACTGGGCTGGTACGCCTGGGGCACCGCGACCGTGGCGATTGTGCTGGTAAAAATCCTCGGCCTGAGTGAAGGCCTGACCATTCCCCTGATGATCCTGTTCGGCTTCGGTTTCTGTATCACCGCCATCGTTGGCTTCAAAGGCCTCGATGTGCTGTCGCGAATCTCGGTGCCGTTGATGTTCGTGCTGCTGGTCATCTCGATGGTTATCGCCACCCGCGATATCGGTGGTTTCAGAGGCCTGGCGGCGGTTATCCCGCATGAAACCATGACGTTCTCGGCGGCGGTGACCATGGTCTTTGGCACCTTTGCCAGCGGTGCAACGCAGGCGACCAACTGGACGCGGCTGTCGCGCACTGGGCGGGTGGCGATCATTGCCAGTGTTGTCAGCTTTCTGCTGGGCAACGGTTTGATGGTGGTGGCCGGCGCCTGGTGCGCCATCGTCTATCAGCAGGCCGATATCGTCGAGGTGATGATCCTGCAGGGCTTGTCGTTCGCGGCGGTGGTCATGTTGTGCCTGAACTTGTGGACCATTCAGGGCCCGACGATCTACAACGTGGCGGCCGCTGGCTGCCACCTGCTGCGTAGCCAGCGCCGGCGGACCATGACCCTGGTGTCGGCGGGTATTGGTGTGCTGCTGGCCATCGGCGGCATGTACGAGATGCTGATTCCGTTTCTGGTGCTGCTGGGCTCGATCATTCCGCCGGTGGGCGGGGTGATCATGGCGGACTTCTGGTATCGCCATCGCGGCCAGTACCCGCTGCTGGCCACTACCACATTGCCGCGCTACAACGTTATCGGGCTGTTTTCATACGCGGTCGGCGCGCTGGTGGCGTACTGCTCGCCATGGGTTGCACCGCTGGTAGGCATTGCGGTGGCCGCTATCTGCTACATCGGCCTGCTGCAACTGAGTGGCCGCCGGGCAGCTCTTGGCCAGGTGCAGGGCGAACAATGAGCCTGAGCGTTGCTGAAATCCTCAAGCTGCCTGGGCTTGAAGAGCTGGCGGTGCGTGCCGGCGGCGCGCAACTGCACCGCAGCGTGCGCTGGCCGTATGTGGCCGAGAACGAAGGCATCGCCGAGTGGGTGATGGGCGGCGAACTGGTGTTCGTCACCGGCATCAACCACGCCCGCGATGAGGCGAACCTGCTGAGCCTGGTCGAAGACGGCGTTGCAGTGGGCATTGCCGGGTTGGTGATTCTCACCGGCGGCACGTTCATCCAGCGCATTCCCAAGGCCGTGATCGAACGCGCCGACGTGCTGGGCTTACCGCTGATCGAGCAGCCGTACCTGTTGAAGATGATCATCGTCACCCATGCGATCGGCACGGCGCTGGTGCACATGGCCCAGGCCCGGCGCTCGCGGCACGATATCCTCAGTCAGTTGCTGACCGGTGACTATCCCAGTCTGGTCATCGCCCGCCAGCGCGCCGAGCATGCGAACTTGCCGGTAGACGGCCCACGCCGCCTGCTGGCACTGCGGTTGTCGTCGGTGAGTGTGCTGTTCGAGCGCCATGCCCCGGCCCTGGCTGAACAGATGTTGCAGCACGTGCGCCAGGCGTTGCAGGACCACCTCGAAGCCTGGAACCGCGACCTGCCTGCGTCGCTGCCAGTGATCGTCCAGGGCGACCTGTTCATCCTGTTACTGCCGGACAGCGACAGCCTGCGGGCCGACCTGCTGAGTCTTTACCAGGCACTCACCTCGTTGACCGGCGACATGACCCTGTTCATGGGGCTGGCCAACCGGGTCGAGGACTGCGGTCACTATCGCAAGGCGCTGAATGAAGCGCGTCAGGCGCTGGACGTGGCGGAAAACCTGCACCCGGCCAGCGGCTTCTGCGACTTCAGTGAACTGGGCGTGCTGCGACTGCTGCAAGGCATCGAAGACCGCTCGGTGATCGACCACTTCGTCAGGCAGACCCTCGGTGCGCTGATCGAGCCGTCGCGCAAGCAGCCGTTTGTGCTGATCGAAACCCTTGATGCGCTGCTTCAGGAAAACGGCAACGCCCTCAAGGCTGCCACACGTCTGTCGATCCATCGCAACACCCTCAACCAACGTATCCAGCGCATCGAGCAACAGAGTGGACAGTCGCTCGACGACCCGCTGTTTCGCATGAACGCCTCGGTGGCGCTGCTGGTCTGGCGCATGACCCCCATCCATAAAGTGCCCAATAGCAAGGAATGACCATGAACATCATCAACGCCCGCCTGCGCGGCAAGACCGGCCTGTATCGTCTTGAACTCGACGCCGGAAAGATCAAGGCCATCGTCGCTCAAACAGACGTGATCAAAGCACTCCATGCGGCTGATCTGGACGCCGGGCAGAACCTGGTGACCGCGCCCTTTGTCGAGCCACACATTCATCTGGACGCCACGCTGACGGCCGGCGAACCGAGCTGGAACATGAGCGGCACGCTGTTCGAGGGCATCGAGCGCTGGGCCGAGCGCAAGGCCCTGGTGACCCATGAAGACACCAAGCGGCGTGCGCGCAAGACCATCGACATGCTGGTCGATCACGGTATTCAGCATGTGCGCACCCACGTCGATGTCACCGACCCCAGTCTGGCGGCGCTCAGGTCGATGCTTGAAGTGCGCGAAGAAACCCGCCACCTGATCGACCTGCAAATCGTCGCGTTTCCTCAGGAGGGCATCGAGTCATTCAACAATGGTCGGGCCTTGATGACCGAGGCGGTGGCGCTGGGCGCCGATGTGGTGGGCGGTATTCCGCACTTTGAAAACACCCGGGCGCAGGGCGAGTCATCGGTGAAATTCCTGATGGACCTGGCCGAGCGCACCGGTTGCCTGGTGGATGTGCATTGCGACGAAACTGACGATCCGCAGTCGCGCTTTCTTGAAGTGCTGGCCGAAGAGGCGAGGGCGCGCGACATGGGCGAGCGGGTCACCGCCAGCCATACCGTGGCCATGGGTTCGTACGACAACGCCTATTGCTACAAGCTGTTCCGCCTGCTCAAACAGTCGCGGATCAACTTCATTTCCTGCCCGACCGAAAGCATCCACTTGCAAGGGCGCTATGACGGTTACCCCAAGCGTCGCGGGCTGACCCGTGTTGCAGAAATCGATCGTGCCGGCATGAACATCTGCTTTGGCCAGGACTCCATCGTCGACCCGTGGTACCCACTGGGTAACGGCAACATTCTGCGCATCCTCGAGGCCGGCCTGCACATCTGCCACATGCTCGGTTATGAAGACCTGCAGCGCTGCCTCGACCTGATCACCGACAATAGCGCCCGCACCTTGAACCTGGGCGAGCGCTACGGGCTGGAGGTCGGACGCCCGGCCAATCTGTTGATCCTTTCAGCACCGGACGACTACGAGATGATTCGCAGCCAGGGCCAGGTATTGATGTCGATTCGGGCGGGCAAGGTGATCATGCAGCGCAGCCCGGCGCGGGTAGAGCGCATGACCGGTTAAGTGCGGGCCAGCAGGTCCTGAACCTGGTCAAACGCCGAGGCATCAGCCCCGGTTCAGGCGATGTGCAGACTCAGCCCCAAGGTTTCGTCCGAAGCGTCATTGGCCACCCAGACCGTATAATCTCCCGGCGCGATGACCAGACGTCCATCCTGATAGCGTGCCAGAATCCGCGACTCCAGAAGCACATCCACCTGGGCCTGTTCACCGGCCAGCAGAAAGGTTTTCTGAAAACCGGCCAGCCGTTTGGCAAAACCGTCTTCACCGTGTTTGGCCACATAGATTTGCAACGTGGTCGCGCCGGCGTGCTCGCCGGTATTTTTCACGGTAGCGGACACCTGGTACTGCGTAGCGGAGGTGATGTAGGCGTCACGGGTTTCAAACCGGGTGTAGGACAGCCCGAAGCCGAAAGGAAACAACGGTTCAAGGCCTTCACGCGCATACCAGCGATAGCCGACGTCCGACCCTTCGATATCGTAGTCGATCGGGATGATCTTGCCTTTGCGGGGCATGCCGGGATTGGAGGTGGTGGTCTGCGGGTCGATCTGCTCTGGGCGCGGCAGATGTGCTTCGCTGGCCGGAAAGGTAAGGGGCAAGCGGCCTGACGGATTGACCCGACCAAACAACACCCCGGCGATTGCCGGTGCGCCACCCGAACCCGGATACCAGGCGGCCAGCACGCCGGCAACGGCATCGAGCCAGGGCATGAGCACCGGACCGCCGCTTTGCAGCACGACGATGGTTTTGCTATTCGCCGCGCTGACCGCCTTGATCAAGGCGTCCTGCTCGTCTGGCAGGCCAAGGCCTTCGGCATCCAGTCCTTCGGAGCGCCATTCCTGGGCCACGACGATGACCGCCGTTGAGATCCGCGCCTGCGCGACGGCCAGCGCTACATCAGTGCCGTCAAGAAAGTCGACCTGTTGCGCGCCGCTTTCTTCCTTGATGGCTTGAAGCAGGGAAGAGGGCTGATAGACCTTGTTGACCTTCATACCCATCAGGTCCAGGCCCGGCAACGACACGCTGCCCACCGGCGTCACCGACGACGAACCGCCGCCGCACAACACACCGTGATCGGCCTGCGCGCCAATCACCAGCAACCGCGGCGCCCGTTGCGGCAGCGGCAATGCCTGATCGGCATTTTTGAGCAAAACGATGCCTTGCTCGGCCTGCCGCTGGGCGATCAGTTTGTGCAGGCTGTAATCGACAGGAAATGCCGGAGCAGCGGCATCGTCCAGCGCGCCGACGGCAATCAGGCTGCGCAGGATCCGGGTGACCATGTCATCGACACGCGCCTGTGCAACTTGTCCGCTGGCCACCGCCTGACGCAGCGCTTCGCCGAAATAATGCGCGTCATCCAGATTGGCGCCGGATTGAACGTCCAGCCCGGCCAGCGCGGCCTTGACGGTGGAGTGCGTCGCGCCCCAATCGGACATCACCCAGCCGGGATAGGCCCACTGGCCCTTGAGCACGGTGTTGAGCAGGTAAGCGTTCTCGCAGGCGTAGTCACCGTTGATCAGGTTGTAGCCCGGCATGACCGAACCTGGCTGGCCGATTTCGATGGCGATCTGAAAGGCCAGCAAGTCCGACTCATGCAGCGTGGCTTCGCTCATGGTCGAGCTGACCATGACCCTGCCGGTTTCCTGAGCATTGGCCACGAAGTGTTTGACGGTCGAAACGACTTTTTGCGACTGGATGCCTGCCACAGAATTGCCGGCCAGCACACCGGTCAGCAGCGGGTCTTCAGAGATGTACTCGAAGTTGCGCCCGCCACGCGGTTCGCGAATCAGGTTGGCGCCGCCCGCCAACTGCACATTGAAGCCTTTTTGCCGGGCTTCGCGGCCCACCAGCGCGCCGGACTCATGAGCCAGCTCGGGATTGAACGTCGCCCCGAGCAACAAAGAGCTGGGCAGGGCAGTGGCATGGTCGCCCGGCCTGACATTGCCCAGATTACCGACCCCGAGGCTGGCGTCGGACTGCTGCATGGCCGGGATGCCCAGGCGCGGAATGGCCGGGTAAAACGCCGCTGAACCCAAGGCACCTTCAGGCTTTTCGGTGCCCATTACCGGGATCGCCATCGGCCCGGAGATCCAGGAAAACTTCTCGTCCTGCGTCATTTGCGCCACCAGGGCGCGGGCGCGTTCATCGGGCGCTGAAGGGTTGTCGAGCAGGAGGTTGTCGCGGGTATTGACGTCACTCATTGCGGTCACCAGTAGCAGGTAGTCAATTTCTGAGTGGCGTCCGGCGCATGGGTTCCCGCTATCAACGATCTGCGTAGCTGAAAAAGCGGTTCGAGGACTCAACGATCCGGTCGATAAGACGGTGCATACGTACGGCGTCTTCAAAGCTGTTGGCTTGCGTGGAGCCGGTTGCCTTGTCACGCGCATACGCCTGGTACAGATAAGCAACCTCGCGAGCGCTGGCGTCCAGGTGCGACACCGCCGACGATATGTACTCGTCTGGCACCGGGAGCTCTATAAAGGCCTGCGCGCCGTCGTTCATGCCCTGCAAAACGGCATCTTCAGGATTCTGAAACCCACGTGTATTGGTGATGCGCAAGGCACCTTCAGTACCGGTGATATCTATGTGCAGACCTGTCGGGTGAGTCTGGCCGCCTTCAAGTTGGACGCAAAAAAGACCACCACCGGGCAGGGTGCCGATCAACATTACCTGATTCGGGGCGTCATACGGGATTTTTTCGCCCGTTTCTGCAATGGTGGTGACGGGCAACTGGTTTTCCACAACGGCCGTCAGTTTTTCCGGAAAGCCCACTCCGTGGAAAAGCATATTGAGAAAATGGCCGCCATAAATCGACAGCAAATGAGTGAAGTTCGCAGGGTTTACCGCCCATTTGACAGACTCCGGCATGACCGCCGAGAAGGCGCCAACACCCACCGACATGTTCACTGCGCGGACTTTGCCGACGTAACCTTGCTTGACCAGGTCATGCCAGTAACGGGCGCTTGGCGCATACCGGCGCTGCAGGCCTGTCACATGCCTGACGCCCTTGGCTTTGGCTGCTGCCAGTATCTTTTCGGACTCCTGAGTGTGGGTCGATAGCGGCCACTCGGCATAAACATCCTTGCCGGCGTCAATGACGCTCATCGCCAACCGGCCATGCTCTGGCGTCGGGGCCAGAATGACCACCAGGTCGACGTCAGGGTGGTTGATCAGGTCGTCAGCATTATCGAAAGCGTGTGCAATTCCGAAATCATAGGCATAGCCCCGAACCTTTTCCAGCGTGCGGCCTGACACTGCAACAATCTCGAAGTTATCCAGCGACTGTAGCGTAGGGATATGGCCGTAACGTGCCCATCCACCCGTACCAATGATGCCGACGCGAATCTTGTTGGTCATGGTGACTCCTTTCCAAGAAATGGTTGGCGAATGTTAGGCGGATTGAACCGTTTGAATAAGCCGGTAACGAGTCAGCGCACTCGTGACAGGTTGTCATCAATCAGGCTGTTCGGGATGTCAGCCCGGCAGAGAAATGCTCAAGCATGAAATCAACGAATACACGAACCTTGGGCGCCATGAGTCTGCTGCTCGGCCAGACGACATGAAACGTGTTACCACCGGTCAGAAACGAATCCAGTACCGTTTGAAGTTGACCATTCGCCAGACTTTCCTTGACCGAAAAATCAGGCACGCACGCTACGCCACGACCTGACTGCGCGAGATGGAGCAATGCGTCGAGATGGTTGCAAATCATCGAGACCGGCAAAGAGGCAGAAGGGTCTTTGAACGGAGCTTTCCTGAATGGCCACTCGTGGATCTTTCCTGAGTTTTGCCAGCGATAGTGAAGGCAGGCGTGATGCAAAAGATCGGTGGGGCTGGCTGGAGTGCCGCGCGCTTGCAAATAACCTGGCGATGCAACAAGGCACGTTCGGTAACGCCCCAGCGGCCGTGACATCAAGCGAGAGTCCGTCAGTTCGCTGCCTCGAATGACGACGTCGAATCCTTCATCGATGACGTCGACCATGCGATCAGTGAAGTCCAGGTCGAGTTCTATCTCCGGAAAACGCTGCATGAAGGCAGAAATAGCGGGCATCGGCAGGCCCGCTGCATGAGCCAGGCCTACCTTTAAACGGCCACGCGGTAACGCCGTCATCGCCGACAACTCGTCCTCGGCGGCCTGGATTTCATTGAGAATGCGTCGGCATCGCTCCAGGAACACCTCGCCCTCTGAGGTAAGACGAACAGTCCTGGTACTGCGCTGGAAAAGCCTCACGCCCACGCGTTGTTCCAGCCTGGAAATACTTTTGCTGACGGCGGAGGCAGAGATCCCCATCTTTCGGCCGGTGGCTATAAAACTTTGGGTCTGCGCCGTTTCGACGAAGATCTCAAGTCCGCTCAATGTCTCCACATCACCCTCCGATTGTTGACTTTTCTGTCACTGCTGTTGTGCAAGTTAGCCCTCTTAATCGAGCAGGGTCAACGCATTACCATGGTTCGCATAAGTCGCTCGGACTGAGCCACTGTTAATGATGGAGATCACATGACGTCTTTGCAGGCCACTGAAAAAATATGGTTCATCACCGGCGCATCCCGGGGCTTTGGGCGGATCTGGGCGAGTGCCGCCTTGCAACGAGGCGATAAGGTTGCCGTCACGGCGCGTGACCTGGCTTCTCTGGAACCACTGGTCACGCAATACGGTGATGCCGTGCTGCCTTTGCGCCTGGATGTCACAGATCGTGAAGCCGTACGTGAGGCGGTCGCGGCAGCCAGGGCCAGATTTGGCCGTCTGGATATCGTTCTGAGTAACGCAGGCTACGGTCATCAAGGCGCCGTTGAGGAAGTTTCCGAGCACGAAGCGCGTGCCCAAATGGACACTAACTTCTTTGGCACTCTGTGGCTGGCACAGGCCGCCCTGGCGGTTTTTCGCGAGCAGAAATCCGGCCATCTACTGGCCGTGTCCAGTGTGCTCGGCGTGTTCTCTGCACCGACTTTCGGTATTTACAGTGCTTCAAAATTTGCAGTGGAAGGCTTGTTTGAAGCCCTTGCTCAAGAGGCCGGCCTGTTTGCAGCAAACGTCACACTGATCGAGCCGGCAGGCTATGCAACAGACTTCAACAACCCGTCCTCAGCGAAATACTCCAAAGCGATCCCTGCCTACCAGCCTGTGCGTGATGCATTGACCGAGGCGTTCGGGGGTTATGCATTTGGCGACCCGGAGGCGACGGCCAGGGCAATACTGAGCGTCGTTGACAGTGACAAACCGCCCCTGCGCATTGCCTTGGGCGGCACGGCGGTGAACGAAGTTTCCAGCGTCTACAACGCCAGGCTTGCCACGTGGGATGCATGGCGCGATGTCTCGGTATCTGCACAAGGCTGGTAGGCCGGACACGACCTGCGTAATCCAGCATAACCACTCGCTCAAAGGAAAACTGCTCATGACTGCTCCCCGGCGTTTGATTATCAAGCGTGAGTCGCCAGCCTACTGGCGCGTCGTTATCGATAACCCACCCTTGAATCTTTTCGACCCGACACTGTTTGCGCAGTTGAATGTGCTGATGGATGACATTGAACAGGACGGCAATCTGAAAGTTGTGGTCTTCGAGAGCGGGAACGAAGATTTTTTCATGAACCATCACGATGTCGAAAACCGCACAACGGTACCCGATCAGCCTGGCGCCATGCCGTTCTTCGGCAACTGGCCAAAGTTCGTGACACGCCTTGCGCAATCATCGGTCATCAGCATCGCCAAAGTACGCGGGCGGGCGAGGGCACAGGGTTTTGAATTTGCGCTGGCGTGCGATATGCGCTTTGCATCCAGAGAGCGTGCGAAATTCGCACTGATCGAGGTAGGTGGCGCTTCGATTCCCGGCGGTGGCGGCGTTGAATGGCTTTCGGCCCTGGCAGGCCGCTCGCGGGCGCTGGAGATCGTGTGCAGCGCTGACGATTTTGACGCGGACATCGGTGAACGGTATGGCTTTGTGAACCGCTCCATTCCAGACGCCGAGCTTGATAGCTTCGTTGATGCCTTTGCAAGGCGCCTTGGCGGCTTTGAAAAACGGGCTCTGGAAACCAGCAAGAAAATGGTCAACGCACGTGCAGGCGTGCCGTCGGAAGGCGATTTATGGATGTCGAACCACACCCTTCAAGGCGTCGACCTCTGGCCAGAAGCACAAAATGCATTCCCCAGGCTACTCGATGCCGGCTTCGGCAAAGTGGGCGACTTCGAGCTGAACATGGCCGAGCGACTAGGTGATCTTGCGGGAGATGAATCAACATGAGTGCCTATCTGGTTTACGTTCGAGATCGAATCACTGACCCTGACGAATTCAGACTCTACGAGGAACAGGCTGCTGCAGCGTCTGCCGGACACTCGATGACGCCGCTTGCCTTTTATGGCGCAGTTGAAACACTGGAAGGCGCCCCCGTCGATGGCGCCGTCATTCTGGAATTCCCGACAATGGCCCAAGCCAGGGCCGCTTATGAGGATCCTCTTTACCAGGATGCGCTCAAGCACCGATTGAAAGGGGCGCAATACCGCGTGTTTATTGTGCAAGGCATACCGAGTCCCGCCTGAAACCAAAGAGGCGCTCCGTAGAGCGCCTCTTGTGCCTATGGCGCGTTTTCCTGTTAGCCGTTACTGCAAGCTAACGGTGTCAAGATCGGGCTTCGATGAGCCACCGATCTCGATACGCCGCAGCTTGGCTTCCTCGGGCACCACGCGCAGCAGGTCAATGCTCAGCAAGCCGTTGGTCAGCGATGCGCCCTGGACTTCGATGTGATCGGCCAGGCGGAACGACAGCCGGAACGCGCGTTGGGCAATGCCCTGATGCAGGTAAGTGACTGCTTTTTCGGATTCACGCTTGCCACCGGAAACGGTCAGCACGCCTTTCTCGACCTGAATGTCCATGTCCTGCTCGGTCAAACCGGCCGCAGCGATCACGATTCGGTACTGGTTGTCACCGTGCTTCTCGACGTTATGAGGCGGATAGGTGTTCCCGGCCTCGCTACGCAGCGTCGATTCGAACAGATCGTTGAAGCGGTCAAAGCCAACGGACTGACGGAACAGAGGGGCCAGCGAAAGAGTAGTAGCCATTGCGAAATCTCCTGAGTTTCTCCAGATGATTTAAGGCGTGACCCGTTTTCGGCATCACGTAATCCCGTATTTAGGATCGGGAAAACAGGTTTCAAGAGGTCGCGTGAAAATTTTTTCAGGCCGTGAGCTAATGCCCATCGAGCAGTAATACTGGACGCAGTAACGGCCGATAAGGAAACTTGCCGCTCGATCCAGAACCTGCAAGTGCGTTGGATACCAGAATGAACCTCAAGCAGTTAGAAGCGTTCAAGGCCATCATGGCCACCGGCTCGACCATTGGTGCCGCGACCCGGATGGGGCTGTCGCAATCGGCGGTCAGTCGCTTGCTCAGCCAGTTTGAAGAGGCCTTGGGGTTTGCCTTGTTTCTGCGCCGCAAGGGGCGTCTGACGGCGACGCCTGAAGCCGAGGAGTTGCTGCACGAAGTCGACACGCTGGTCGACAATATGCAGCGTGTCGAGCGCCTGGCCGGGGAGCTGCGGCTGGGCCGCTCGGCGCGCAGTTTGTTGCGTGTGGCGGTGCCGACCAGCATGGCGCAGCATCTGTTGCCGAGGATCATTGCCGAGTTTCTGCGCGACCGCGAGGACACGGTTGTCGAGTTACTGACAGGCTCCTACGACGCACTGGAGCGGGCGGTGCTTGACCGTTCTGCGGACTTTGCCTTCGTGCGTCTGCCCACCGAACAGCAGGATTTCGACATCATTCCAGTGCTCGACACCGAGGGTGTCTGTGTGATGCCACGGGGTCATGCGCTGTGCGAGAAAGAGGTCATTACACCCGAAGACTTGCGAGATACACCGCTGGTGCTGCTGGGGCGGCAGCGCAACTTGCGCAACGAGCTGGACCAGGTATTTCGAGCGGCGCACATCACGCCCAACGTCCGGGTAGAAGTGCATGCGGTCAGCGGGGCGTGTGCATTGGTGGCAGAGGGGATCGGGGTTTCCATCATCAATGGCCTGCTGGCCAGTGACTTTTCTTACTTGCCCATCGAGCGACGCCCGTTCAGGCCCGTGCTGCCTTACGCCTTTGGCCTTGCGTGGCGTAACGATGTACCGCGATCACGGGTTGCCAGCGCATTCGCCGAGTTGCTCAGGCAGCGGCTGGTGGAGTCGATGAGCCGTGATTAGCTGACGCAGCGGCCAGGGAATGACCCACAGCAATTCCCTGGCCGGACGGCTTACCAGAGGTTGAAGGTGTACGTCAGATACAACCGGTTGTTGTCACGATCACTGGCGTAGCTAGAGCGCGAATTGGCATAACGGTATTCGGCCCCCAGCCCTTTCAGCGTCCCATCCGGCAGTACATATTTGATGCTGGTATTGGTCTCGTGCTCGCGCGCCACGGTGCCGCGATATTCACCATGATCACCTTTGTAATAGCGCGTCATGAAACTCAGCCCCGGTACGCCCAACGCGGAAAAGTCATAGTCATATCGCAGCATCCAGGTCTGTTCACCGGCCTGGATGAATTTACCGACGCCGGCATTACTGAACGAGTAGACGGTACTGACACTGGTATAGGGCAGGGCAGTGTCGCCAAACAGTTTCTGGTAACCCAGGCCCACGGCATGGCCGCCCAGACGATAGGTGAACAAGCCGCTGAACATGTCGCTATCGACCGGGCCATTGCGTGCAGCCCCGCTGTCACGGCTGTTGAAATAGCGCAGGTCGCTGGTCAACTTGCCGGGGCCTATCGGCAGGCTATGCACCAGGCCGAGAAAGTGCTGACGATAGAACTCGCGCATTTCACCGTAGTAATAGCTGGCGCTGAGGCTTTTGTTGAAGGTGTAAGTGGCCCCGGCGAAATCGAAATCCGTGCCTTGGGAGCCGCTGTAGCCCTGAGGAAAAATATCCACGCTGTCGGTCGAGTTACGCGCCTTGAGCTTGTCCAGATGACCGGCGTTCAGATACAGCTTGTCGATGCCGGTGTATTCCACCTGGGTTCCCTGGAAGGTCTGGGGCAGCAAACGCCCATCGTTGTAGACCAGCACGGGAATCTTCGGCAGCAGTGTGCCGGTCTTGATCAAGGCATCGCCCCAGCGAATTTTGGCGGTAAGGCCAGCGCTGGAAAAGTCATCGGCGGCGCGACCATCATCATGCACCGGCAACAGGCCGGTGCCCGCATGCTCAGCGCTCGAGTCAAGCTTGAAGCCTGCAAGCACCAGCGCATCGAGACCAACACCTAGCGTGCCTTCAGTGAAGCCCGAACGCAGATTCAGCAATAAACCCTGTGCCCATTCCCGACGGTCGTTGCCGCCATCACGGTAATCATCGTTAAAGTAATAGTTGCGCACATTGAGTGTGCCGTGGGCGTCCTCGATAAAGCCCTGGGATTGGGCAGACGGACAAATAACAAACAATGCACTGGCACACGCCAGCGAGGCGGTGGGGAGACGTTCACGCATAAAGAGTCCTTGGCTGGATATTATGTTATTGGCAGCAAACAGGCGTGCGAATAAAGGGGCACGACGCCTTTGAAATCGGGGCGCGAGGGCTGAAGCAGTGCGCTTTTCGGCGGACAGTAGCGGGCAGTGGATGACCGCGCAATCTTATGACAAGGCTGCATTACTCTATGCAATTAGTTCATGTGCAATGGACCATTTAAATCAATTAACGCATAGGGCAATCGAGATTCTTCATAGCGTTGTGAGCGCCGTATGTTTGAACTACTGTCTCGGCCGTTGCCAGGCGCAACGTTAAAAACAATACGAAAGAAGCACGTTACCTTCTGCCACAACCAGCACGCTCAGTCGCGCTTTTATCAGGGCCATTTGAATGTCCGAACTCACCCGAAACTCTGCCGTTGCAAGCACCGGCGAACTGCCTCAGGGCCAGCCCAGGCAGCTCAATCCCTCGTTGATCCTGCTGGCCATCGTTTTTCTCGCATTGATCGTCACGTACCTTGTCGACTCCGGCCAGTTCCAGCGCACCGGCATTGCCGTGGTGCCGGGGTCTTATACGACGCTTGAGAAACAGACGTCGCCCGCTCAGTTATTTGCCCTGCAAGCGCGAGCCAAAGACAGCGCGCAGGCGCGGCCGGTGTCGCTGGTCGAGGCGGTAATGGCCATTCCACAAGGCATCGAGAAACGCGCCGGCCTGATTTTCATGGTGCTGTTCATTGGTGGCATGTTCGGTGTTCTGAACAAGGCAAAAGTGATCGATGCCGGGCTGGAGCGACTATTGGGCCTGACACGCGGCAATATCTATGTGTTGGTGCCTTGTCTGATGCTGGTGTTCTCGGCCGGCAGTACCTTCATGGGGCTGGCCAAGGAGTTCATCCTCATCGTGCCCTTGATGGTGGCGATGACCACGCGGCTGGGCCTGCCCAATATCATTGGCCTGGCGATCGTTGCCATCTCGGTAAAGGTCGGCTACCTGGGTTCCATCACCAATCCGATCGCCCTGGCGGTGGCCCAGCCGCTGGTGGGCGTCCCGATGTTCAGTGGCTTGAGCATGCGCGTAGTGGCCTATGTGGTCTTTCTGCTGACCGGCATTGCGTTCGTGCTCTACAGCATTCGTCGCTTCGGTTTTGACGCCGGTGCCGAGTTTGCCTTCGAGAAAACCCGGCTGCCCTGGCGCCACGCTATCAACCTGCTGATCCTGGCCGTCGGTGTCGGTTTTCTGGTGTATGCCTCGAACCGTTGGCACTGGAAGTACCCGGAACTCTCCTCCTATTACCTGGCCTTGAGCATGGTGTTTGCGGTCGTAGCCGGTCTGGGTGCCAGTGAGGCGGCGGGGGCTTTTATCGAGGGCATGAAAAAAGTACTGATGGCTGGCGTGCTGATTGGCCTGGCCACGGCGGTAGAGATCATCCTCAGCACCGGCCAGGTGCTCGACACCATCGTCAATAGCTTGTCGAACCTGATTGGCGATCACGGCCCGCTGGTCTCTGCCTACGGCATGTTCTTCGCCCAGTTGAGCCTGGATGTGGTGATTCCTTCAACGTCGGGTCAAGCCGCTGTCACGATGCCGATCTTCGGCCCGCTGGGCCAGCTGTCCGGGGTCAGCCCGCAAAGTACGGTATTCGCCTTCCTGCTGGGCAATGGTCTGACCAACCTGATCACGCCGACATCCAGCGGCCTGTTGGTATTGCTCGCCACCGCGCAAGTAGGCTGGGGGCAGTGGGCACGGTTCATCTGGCCGTTGTTTGTCATCTTTGCAGTGATTGCCCTGGGCCTTCTGACGTTCGCCGTCACTTCGGGCTACTGAGTTTTTTACCCTTCACTATTCGAGCACCCGGCGTATGCAAATCATTCGAAACATTGAAGTGCCCATGCGGGACGGTATCTGGCTGGCCGCCGATATTTATTTTCCCGACAACGTTACCCAGCCAAAGCCTGTGGTGATAGAACGCACGCCGTATGACAAGTCCAAACCTTCCCGTTCAGAGAAACAACTGGACGGTCGACACTTGTCCCGCGAGGACATGGCCGAGGCTTTTACGTCGCGTGGGTTCATTGCGGTATTTCAGGACTGTCGCGGGCGCTACGCTTCACAGGGCGAGTTCGTCAAATACATCAATGAAGCCGAAGATGGCTACGACACGCTAAGTTGGCTGGTCGAACAATCCTGGTGCAATGGCCGTGTCGGCAGTATGGGACTTTCGTATGCGGCCCATACTCAATTGGCCATGGCCTGCCTTGATCCACCCGGGCTGGTGACGATGGTTCTGGACTCTGGAGGGTTCGCCAACGCTTTCCAGTGCGGCATCCGTCAAGGTGGGGCATTTGAACTGAAGCAGGCCACCTGGGCCTACAAACAAGCCAAGGAGAGCCCGGCAGCCAGCGCCGACCCCGTCGTGCGCCAGGCGTTGGAGCTGGAAGATATCCGTGGCTGGTTCGCGCGCATGCCCTGGCGTCCCGGCGACTCGCCGCTCAAGCACGCGCCGGAATACGAAGACTATCTGTTCGAGCAGTGGCGGCACGGAACGTTTGATGAGTATTGGCAACAACTGGGCCTCTACGCCGAGGGCTACTACGACCGGATCCCGGATATCCCCGTGCTGCTGATGTCGAGTTGGTATGACGCGTATGTCAGCTCCACGCTGGCCAACTACGCAGCGTTCACCAAGGACCGCAAGGCGCCGCAACGCCTGATCATGGGCCCCTGGCTGCATGGTGACCGCAATATCACCCACAGCGGCAATGCCGAATTCGGCCCTTCAGCGGCCTTTGATGGCCAGGTCGACGACAATTGGCTGACCTGCCGTTTGCGTTGGTTCGAGCAGCATTTGCTTGACCAGGCGGCTCCTGCAACGCCTGAGCACCGCGTGCAGGTTTTCGTCATGGGCGGCGGCAGTGGCCAGCGCAACGCGCAGCAGCGTATCGACCACGGCGGCTATTGGCTCGACGCCAATCAGTGGCCGCTGCCGCAAACCGTGACGCAAGCGTTCTACCTCACGCCGCAGGGCTCACTGGAAACCGAGGCAAGCAACGTGGCTGCCGGCCAGTTGCAGTACCGCGCAGACCCAGACAACCCAGTGCCCACTATCGGTGGCGCACTGACCTCTGGCGCCCCTGTATTCGTGGGCGGTGCGTTTGATCAGCGTGAGTCTGCGGACTTCTTCGGTACTCAAGGCGATAACACACCGCTCAGCCAGCGCGCCGATGTACTCAGTTTTGAAACCGAACCGCTGGCCAACGATCTGTTGGTGGTCGGGCCGGTACAGATCGAGTTGTGGGTTGAGAGCGACGGGCTCGATACCGACTTCACCGCCAAGCTTGTCGACGTCTATCCGCCGAGCGCGGATTACCCGCACGGCTATTGCATGAACATCACCGACGGCATCTTTCGCTGCCGCTACCGTGATGGCTGGAGCGCGCCCAAGCCATTGGTGCCCGGTGAGCGCTTCAAGGTCGTGATCGAGCCTTTCGCAACCTGCAACCTGTTCAGGCAGGGGCATCGACTGAGGCTGGACATTGCCAGCAGCAACTTCCCGCACTTCGATGTGAACCCTAATAGCGGGGAGCCAGAGGGGCACGCCGAGCACAAGCGGGTCGCACTCAACACCGTGCATATGGGCGGGCAGAGCGCATCAAGACTGCTGTTGCGGGTACAGGCGACAACAGATTCCTTCAGTAGCCATGATCACGCTTGATCAAACCATGCATGGCTTCGCCGGCCTGATGCCGCCTGATATTGGCCAGTAACCCCGGAAAAGCGCTGTGCGGCGCGGTCATAGCGCCAATGTGCGGGGTCAGCCAGACCTGCGGGTGCTGCCAGAACGGGTGACCCGGCGAGGGCGGTTCTTCGTTGAGCACGTCGAGAATGGCGTGGCTCAGTTGCCCGCATTCCAGCGCTTGAAGCAGGTCGTCTTCCTTGAGATGTCCACCTCGGCCCAGGTTGATCAGGCCGGCACCTTTTGGCAGTGCCGCCAGGGTTCTGGCGTTCAGCAGGCCGCGGGTGTCGTCGGTCAGGGGCAGCAGGCAGATGAGGATGTCGCACTGGTTGAGAAAAGGTTCGAGCTGGTCGTCGCCGGCATGGCAGTGTACGCCGTCGATGTGCTTCTGCGAGCGCGCCCAGCCATGTAACTGGACGTTGAACGCCCGCAAGCTCTGCAGCACCGCAACGCCCAGGTTGCCCAGGCCCATGACGCCAATACGACGTTGCGCTGCCGGGGTCAGGAGGTGGGCTTGCCAGTGCCCGGCCTGTTGTTGATGCAGGTACAGCGGGATCTGTCGGTGCAGGCTCAACACGGCCCAGCACGCATACTCGACGATGCCTTGAGCGATGCCGGGGTCGAGCATGCGCACCACCTGGATGTGCGCTGGTAGTTCGTCGAGGTCGAATTGATCGACACCTGCCGAGGTGGCGAAGATCACTTCCAGATTCGGGAAGCGTTCATGCAATTGCCGGGGCGGTTGCCAGGCGGCGAAATAACGGACTTGCGACGGGTCGCCGAGGTCCGGCCACAAGCGCACCTCTATGTCTGGCGCGTGCTGCTCGAACAGTGATTTCCACGCGACGCCACGGGTATCGTCGACTTTGAACAGCAGGGTCATGGCGGCTCTCGCAGGCGCTGGAAAAAGGTGTTCACACGATGCCCGATTCGCGCGCAACAATCTCCCGTATCACCGGCTGTGAACGGAAGATTACGCACTATTTTCCGGCTCGGACCGCAGAGGTGATAGTTTTGCCGGTTTGCGCTGCTTAAAAATACCTTGAGGCTATGCCTGGGTTAATAAGGGGAACGGATCCAGTCCTGCAATAGCAATTGCCTCGAAAAATAGCATGCCCTCAGGTTATGGCTTCTCTGACTATTTATGCATTGCCGGGGGTATCACGCTCTTGTAACGTCAAAAGGTCCCGCTCGGTCCAACAATAAAATCAAACCTGAGCAACGCACGCGGTGCAGGGTGTTCAGTCGAGGTTTTAACGCTGCCGAATTAATCTACGCTCAGGATGATTTGCCATGAAAACCTTGTCTGTTGCTCAAGCGTTCGGTTCCGTCATTTCCCTGTTGAGCCTTTCGGTGGCGTGCGCCATGCCCGCTGTGGCCGATGAAATCGTCTTTGTGTCCCAAGGCGGTACTTATCAGGAGGCCCAGACCAAAGCCATTCTGGATCCTGCGGCCAAGCGGCTGAATATCACCATCAAACAGGACAGCGCCCCCGATGCCTGGCCGATGGTCAAGGCCCAGGGCGAGGCGAAAAAACCGGTCTGGGACGTGATCGATACCCCGCCTTCCAACTGCTTGCGTGGTGGCAAGGAGGGGCTTATCGAACCGTTGGACCTGAGCAAGCTGCCCAATGTGCAAAGCATGCCGGCGGCCTACCGCACCCCGTATTCGGTGGCTTACGAGTTCTATTCGTCGGTCATTGGCTACAACAAGAAAAACCTGAAAAAAGTGCCGCAGACCTGGGCCGAATTCTGGGATGTGAAGAGCTTTCCCGGCGTGCGTGCCTTGCGTAACGACCCGATGAGCACGCTGGAAGCGGCACTGCTGTCCGATGGCGTGCCGCGCGACAAGCTTTATCCGCTGGATGTCGATCGCGCCTACAAGCGTCTTGAGCAGATCAAGCCGGACATCGCCGTGTGGTGGACTTCGGGTGGTCAGTCGGCGCAATTGCTCGCTGATGGCGAGGTCGACATGCTGATGATCTGGAATGGCCGCGCCAGTGCCGTGCAAAAAAGCAATCCGGACGTGGCCTTCACCTACAACGACGGCCTGCTGCAAAACACCCAGCTGTGCATCCTGAAAAACGCCCCTAACTATGCAACGGCGGTGAAGTTCGTCAATGAGGCGGTATCGCCCGAGCTGCAAGCCAACCTGCCGCTTTACATCGACTACGGTCCGGGTAACCCGGCAGCGTTCGACACAGGGAAAATCACCGCCGAGCGGGCCAAAGAACTACCAAGCTCGCCGGACAACGCGGCCAGGCAAGCGCTGATGTCGGAAGAATGGTGGGCCTCCGCCGAAGGCATCGCCGCCAAGGATCGCTGGCTCAAGTTCGTTCAGTAAGGCTGGGTGTCGGCATGATCGATTATTTGATTCTGGGCGGTGGATCGGCCGGGTGCGCGCTGGCCGCCAGGCTCTCGGAAGACCCCGACAAGCAGGTGTGCCTGATCGAAGCCGGGCGCGATATTTCCAGGCACACGATGCCCGCCGAGATACGTAGCCGTTACCCGGGGCGGGCCTATCTGGATACCGGCAATATCTGGCAGCGCCTGACGGCGTTGATGAGCAATCGTGCGGGTGCACCGCGCCGCTATGAGCAGGCGCGGATTCTCGGTGGGGGCTCGGCGATCAACGCGCTGATGACCAACCGTGGCGCGCCGGCCGACTATGACGAATGGCAGGCGCTGGGGGCCGAGGGCTGGAGCTGGCAAACGTGCCTGCCGTATTTTCGCAAACTGGAAAACGACACCGACTTCTTCGGCCCGCACGACAAGGTGCTGCATGGCAGCGACGGCCCGGTGAGGATCCGGCGTACGCCCCCGGAGCGTCTGTCGCCTTTCGTCAAAGGTGTAATGAAGGTGCTGGGAGATCGTGGCCTGGCGCACAAGGCCGACCAGAATGGTCTCTGGGAGGAGGGCGTGTTCGTAGGCGCCATTGGCGTCAGCGAGCAGGGTGAGCGAATCCCAACATCGGTGTGTTATCTGACCGATGAGGTGCGCCAGCGCAAGAACCTGACCCTGCGCACGCATTGCGTGGTAGACCGCGTGCTGATCGAGGCCGGTCATGCCAAGGGCGCCAGGATCATCAATGCCAAAGGCCTCGTCGAGTCCTTGAGTGCGCGTGAGGTGATCGTCTGTGCCGGTGCGATCCACAGTCCTGCAGTGTTGCTGCGCAGTGGCATCGGCCCGGCCGACGATCTGGCGGCGCTGGGCATCGTGCCGGTGGCCGATCGTCCGGGGGTGGGCGCCAACCTGATGGAACACCCTTCGATTGCGGTGTCTGCACTGCTCAAGCGCAAAGGCCGCACGGCGTTTCCCGACGAGCACCATGAACAGGCCATTGTGCGTTTTTCCTCCGGGCTGGCCGACACGGTGCCTTGTGATATGCACGGTGCAATCCTTTCCAGGTCGGGCTGGCATTCGCTTGGGTATCGATTGGGCACGATGTTTTTCTGGGTCAACAAATCCTGTTCCCGAGGGCGCCTGCGCCTGACCTCCAGCGACCCGCATGACGAACCGCAAGTGCGCTTCGAGATGCTCAGCGATGGCCGTGACCTGGAGCGGCTGAAGCAGGCATTACGTTTCGGTGCCCAGACCTTATCGGCGCAAGCCTTGAACCGCGAGTGCAGCGTGGTCTTTGCATCGAGCTACTCACCCCGAGTGGCCAGAGTCGCGATGCCGGGCACGATCAATGCCTTGCAGCGCGGTGCCTTGAGCCTGCTGCTGGATATCGCCGGGCCGTTGCGCGGTTTGCTGATTCATGGCCTGGTGACCCAAGGCGTCACCCTGAAAAAACTGCTCGCCGATGACCAGGCGCTGACCGCGTTCGTGCAGCGCAATGTCGGTGGCACCTGGCACCCGTCAGGCACCTGCCGCATGGGGCGCGCCGACGATCCACTGGCGGTGACTACAGGCGACGGTCGGGTGATCGGTGTTAAAGGGTTGCGTGTGTGTGACGCTTCGCTGATGCCGTCGATTCCCTGCGCCAACACCAACGTTCCCACCTTGATGATCGCCGAACGAATGGCCGATCTGATCAAGGCCGGGGCGAAAGTGTCGGGGCGTGTGGTCGAGGTGGCGCCTCAACTGTAGAGGACGGGGGCCTCAAGCCCCCCAGCCGACAATGCCTTTCACTTCCAGAAATGCCTCCAGCCCCCATTCGGCGTATTCGCGGCCATTGCCCGATTGCTTGTAGCCGCCAAATGGCGCACCGGAATCCCAATCCGGATAGTTGATATAGACGCTGCCGGCACGCATTTGCAGGGCTATGTTGCGGGCGCGCGCCCGGTCTGCCGATTGCACGTAGGCCGCCAGGCCAAACACGCTGTCGTTGGCCATGCTGACGGCTTGCGCTTCATCTTCGTAGGCCTGGATGACCAGCACCGGACCGAAAATTTCCTCGCGGGCGATGGTCATGTCCTGGGTGACACGGGCAAAGATCGTCGGCTGCACGTAATAGCCTTGGGGCAGATGAGCAGGGCGCCCTGGTCCGCCGCACACAAGTTGCGCGCCTTCATCGATGCCGATGGCAATCATCCGCTGGATACTGTCGAACTGACGCTGGCTGATCACCGGCCCCAGGGTCGTGGCGGCTGCATCCGGGGCGCCGACGATGTGTTTTTGCGCGGCGCGGCGGGCGATGTCCACGGCCTGATCGTGCAGCGCGGCGGGCACCAGCATGCGCGTCGGCGCATTGCAGGACTGGCCGCTATTGCCAAAGCAGCTGTCGACGCCGCTGGTCACGGCTGCTTGCAGGTCGACATCGTCGAGCAGAATGTTGGCCGATTTACCGCCCAGTTCCTGATGCACACGCTTGACCGTGGGCGCTGCCAGGCGCGCGATTTCCGTACCGGCGCGGGTCGAGCCGGTAAACGAAACCATGTCTACCTGCGGATGTGCCGACAGTGCGGCGCCGACCGTAGGGCCATCGCCATTGATCAGGTTGAATACGCCCGCCGGCACGCCGGCCTCGTGCATGACCTCGGCAAACAGCAAGGCATTGATGGGCGCGATTTCACTCGGTTTGAGAATCATGCTGCAACCGGCGGCCAGGGCTGGCGCGACCTTGCAGACGATCTGATTGATCGGCCAGTTCCAGGGGGTAATCAGCGCCACCACGCCCACTGCCTCCTGGGTAATCAGCGTGGTGCCACGGGTTTTCTGGAACTCGAAAGTGTCGAGTGTGCGCAGCAGTTGCTCCAGGTGACGCTTGCCGATCCCGGCTTGCCAGGCATGGGACAAGGCTTTGGGTGCGCCGACTTCCTGAACGATGGCCTCGGCGATTTCATCGTAGCGCGCCATGAACACCTCAAGAACCCGTTGCAGCAGTTGCTTGCGCTGCGCCGGTGACGTGCTTGAGAACCCTGGAAACGCGCGTCGCGCGGCCATGACGGCGGACTCGACATCGTGCAGGTCACCCATGGCAATTTCGCTGAATGCCTGTTCGGTGGCAGGGTTGATCACAGGCAGGCGATCAACGCTGTGAGGCTCGACCCAATGGCCATCGATATAAAACTTCAGGTTGTTTTTCATAGAAAAGGAAAGTCTCGTGAGGGGAGAAGTCCAGCGCTGAATATTCGTGGGTCGCCTTACGCGGACGCTCACCAGAATAGGCGGGGTATTTTGATCGGGACAATTTACTAATAGTTGTGCCAGGCATAAACTCAGGTCATGTCTAATCTACGTCGCAAGCTTCCCAGTTCCAGCTCTTTGTTCGTCTTCGAAGCAGCCGCCCGGTGTGGCAGCTTCACCCGGGCGGCGGATGAGCTGTGTGTCAGCCAGCCGGCCGTGAGTCGCATGTTGTCGCGTCTTGAAGAACACCTCGGCGTGCAGCTTTTCGAGCGTGTTCGCGGCGGGGCGCGACTGACCGAAAGCGGCAGCATTCTGTATCGCCGAGTGCAGGAAGGCTTCAGCACCATCGAATCGGCCATCAGTGAAATCGAAGCCCGCGCGACGGGCATCGAGACGGTGACGCTGTCGGTATCCACCGCGTTCACCACCCACTGGCTGATGCCGCGCATGAGTCGTTTCAGCCAGCGATTTCCCACCGTCGACATGCGTTATCAGTTGATGTCCGGCAGGATCGGCGGCCCCTTGGTGGACGTCGATCTGGGCATGCGCTATCTGGAAGCCGGCAGCCTAAAAGCCACGGATACACTGGTTATTCCGGAAATAACCCTGCCGGTGTGCAACGCCCAGTACCTGGCCGATGTCGTGCGCGGCAAGGGTAAACATCAAGTGCCGACGCTGATCAGCATGGACAATCAGGACCGTGCCTGGGCCGCTGATTTCGAAACACCGGGGCGCGCCGACAATGCGCTGGTGTTCTCCGATTATGCCGTGGTGGTGCAGGCGGCATTGCTGGGCCAGGGCATGGCGCTGGGGTGGTTGAACGTGGTGTCGAACTCGCTGTGCAAGGGTGAACTGGTGCCGGCGACGGACACCCTTCGGGTCCATTCACGACGGTGTTGCCTGGTCGTACCGGCCAATCGTCCGGTACGCCCGGTCGTCGAAAGCGTGCGCGACTGGATCATCGAAGAAATGCGCGAGGACATGCTCAGAATCGACGCGCTCTACCCCGATCTGCGGTTGCTTGCCACCCTGCAATCGACCCATTGAGCACAGGTGCGGCACGTCGAGTAAAAAAACAGTAGGTTATGCCTCTGGGGTAGGGCAAAACAGAATATTGCGCGAGAAGGCGGGCAGATAATGGGCCTGTCCAGTCAGTTTCACCCTTATGACTTTTCTTGCGGAGCGCCCTATGTCCTTCAAGCAGTTCAAAGCCCTGACGTTTGACGTTGTCGGTACCCTGATCGATTTCGAAGCCGGAATCCTGGCCCATGTACGCGAAGTCGCGGGTGAAGCGGGCAAGGCCTGCAGCGACGACGACATTCTCAAGGCCTATCGCGAGGCCCGCGCCTCCACCGAGTCCGGCTGGTGGCCGGATGACCTGGAGCGTTGCTATCACGTCATCGCCGCCAAACTGGGGCTGCCGGACAACGACGACTATGCCAAGGGGCTGGCGCAGGCGGTGAAGAACTTCCCGGCGTTCCCTGATTCGGTCGAAGCTCTCAAGCGCCTGCGCAAGCACTTCAAGCTGGTGGCCACCACCAACTCGCAGATCTGGGCCCTGAACTACATGGCCGAAACCCTCGACCAGCCGTTCGACGTACGCGTCACCGTCGACGACGTGCGCTTCGAGAAGCCAGACCCGCAGTTTTTTGCCTACACCCGAGGGGTGCTGGCCACCCAGGACATCCTGTTCGAAAACATCCTGCACGTTGCTCAAAGCCAGTACCACGACATTGGCGTGGCCATGCGCCTGGGCTATCAGACCTGCTGGATCGAGCGTCGCTTTGCCCAGAAAGGCACCGGTGGCACGCTGGAATCGGAACGCACCGAGCCGCATTACCACTTCACCTCGCTGGCACAACTGGCTGACGCCGTCGAGAAAGAGCTGGGCTGATCCCCTCGGCGCTCGGGCCCTGGCGCGGGCGCCAATACCTATTGAGTCGAGAGGCTGGCATGACTGTTCAGAGTTTATGGGCGGCCACCGCCCAACCGGCGCCCGCGCTGCAATCGCTGGAAGGCGAACAGCAGTGCGACGTGGTGATCATCGGTGCCGGTTACACCGGTCTTTCGGCAGCCCATCACATTGCCAACAGTGGTCGCGAGCCGATCATCGTCGAGGCCAATACCCTGGCCTGGGGCGCCAGCGGACGTAACGGTGGCGTGGTGTCACCCAAGTTTCGGGTCGGTTTCCCCACGCTCATGGCGCGTTTTGGCCGTGATACCGCGTTGCACATGTACCGCACCGGTTATTCCGCCGTCGACAGCCTGGTGGAGATGGTCGACACGCTGAGCCTGAGCGGCGCCGAGCTGCACATGGGTGGGCATATCGCGGCGGCGCACAATGTTCATGCGCTGGGCGCGCTGGAGTCCACCGCGAGCTGGATCAAGCGTGAAACCGGCGGCACTTCGTCGCAGATAATCTCCGCCGATCAGGTACGAGAAATGACCGGCTCGACGATTTTTGCCGGCGGCCTGCTGACCCCCAAAGCCGGTGGCATCCATCCCTTGAACTACGCGCGCGGCATGGCTCGCCACCTGGTTGATCGTGGCGTGAAAATCTTCATCAACAGCCCGGCCGGGCAGGTGCGCCGCGAAGGTGACCGGGTGATCGTGCAGACGCCGCAAGGGCGGGTCAGCGCCCGGCAAGTGATCTACGCCACCAACGGTTATTCCGACCAGACCCGAGCCACCGATACGCTGCATCGACGCTTGATTCCGTTCCGTAGCGCAATCATCGCCACGCAGCCACTGCCTGCGCACATCCTTGCGGCGATCATGCCGGGCGGGCAGGTGTGTGGCGATACCAAGCGCATGTTGCGCTGGTTTCGCGTCATCGGCGATCGGCTGATTTTTGGTGGGCGCGGCGCTTTCGGCAAAGGCGATTCACAAGCCGCATTCGACGCTTTGCAGCGCAGCATGGTCGAGGTGTTCCCGGTGCTGCGTGACCAGGCCATTGCTTATCGCTGGTCGGGACTGGTGGCGATGACCCTCGATTACCTTCCCCACGCCGGGCAGCTCGATGAGCGCAGCTATTACGCCATCGGCTACAACGGCGGCGGGGTGGCGATGTCGACGTGGATGGGCCGGCAACTGGCAGCCATGACGGCGGGCGAGAAGGTCGAACTCGGCTTGCTGGCGGGCGAGCATTTCAATCCCATTCCGCTGCATGCCTTCCGGGCGCCGGGCGTTCGCCTGGCGGCGGGCTGGCAGCAATTTCTGGACATCATCGGCCGATGAGCGAGCATTAAGACCATGTCAACCATTGTGCATTACCCCCAACCCCACACCGATAGCCAGTTGCCCTGTGCGCCCTTCGCGCTGCCGGACGACCCGCTGGCGACGGGACGGGTCATCAATCTTCATGACCCTGTGCAAGGCTATGCCGCCGGCAGCAGTGTCAGCACGGGCGCGAACCTGCTGATCGAGGCGTTTCCCTGGGTTGAACTGAGCGTGATCGAAGCTGGCGAATTGCATGTGCAGGGCAAGGGTTTCGATCTGCACCTGACCGCTGGGGACTGTTTCATCGTGCCGCGTGGGGCCCATGTGCGCTGGCAACATCACGGCCAGTTGCGTCGACTGTTCATGGCGTTTCCGGGGCTTTCAGGCAGCATGCCCGCAAGCCCGGTCAGCATCGACCTGTCGCAGTCGCTGGCGCCGACCAATCCGCCGGCGGCCAGTGTGCTGTTGACCGCCACGCCGAGAGCCTGGAGCGAAACCCTGTTCAGTGTCGCCAACCTGCGCATCGGGTTGTGGCAATGCGAGGCGTACGCGCGCAAACAGGTCGAGCCGAATTACACCGAGCTCATGTTTATTCTGGAAGGCTCGGTGACGCTGCAGGCCGAGCAAGGCGATAGCTATTGTGTGCAGGCGGGAGAAACGGTGATCGTGCCCAAGGGCGCCACCAATGCGTGGACCAGCGAAGAGACCGTGCGCAAGGTGTTCTGCATTTTTTCGTAAGATGCTGCTCTGACCTGCCGCCATTGGGCGACAGGTCTTGTTTTATATTGCCCGAACCAGACTGCGCAAGGGCACAGTGCTCTTGACCACGGGCGATTTGATCACGATGTAGCTGAAGTACTTTTCGATGCCGATGTTCTTGTCGAGAATCGACTCCATCAGCTCCTGATAGTGCTGAATGCTGCTGCACAAAAAGCGCACCAGATAGTCATAGCCGCCACTGATCAAGTGACACTCCAGCACTTCGTCGATGTTGCGGATGCTCGATTCGAATTTCACGAAGTCGGCACGCTTGTGGTCCGAGAGGGTCATTTCGGTGAATACCGTGACCGAATTGGCGAACTTGGCCAGATTGACGTGGGCTTCATAGCCGCTGATATAGCCGGCGGATTCCAGGCGTTTGACGCGTTGCAGGCACGGGCTGGGCGACAACCCTACCGCTTCGGCAAGGCTGACATTGGTCATGCGCCCGTCTTTCTGCAATTGAACCAGGATGTTGATGTCGATTCGGTCGAGCTTGGTTGCAGCGTCCATGGATCAGTCCTCGCAATGTCAAATCAGGGCCGTCGTGCTCAGGCGTGCAATGCCTTTTGATGGGCATGGGCCAGGTCAGCGAGGCTGGCGTATTCACAGCGCTTGCCGTCCATTGCCTGAGGCGAATGGTTCCACGGCTGCTCATGGCCGCGGCGCAGTGTGCAGACCGGAAAGTCCACCCGCTCATTCCACGGGTCATCGCTTTCCGTGCTGCGCACCGGTAACAATTCCGAACGCTCCAGCCCCAGGCGATGCAGCTCGCTTTCCAGACTGTTGTGCCAGTCCTCGTCGCTGGGTTCGACAACGGCATCGAATTCGACCGGCAGACGACGGGTCAGGGCCAGTACATCGATACCCTGGGGTGGGGCGATCAGTATCAAACGGTAGAACTTGCCCAGGTACTGAAGGGCACCGGGGGCATCTTCGAAAATGGGCCACAGCGACGAAGAGCTACTGAATGCCACACTTTCATCCCAGCCTGGAATGATTTGCAATTGTTGCGCCACACGCTGGTACAACTGGCCGTGAAACGCCGCTGCACTGATCTGCGCAGCGCGGCCTGCAAGCTCCTGCGCCACCTGTCGGTAAGCGCTGAGCAACTGTGCGTCGCTGGTACGGGATTCACTTTGCACTGCCAGCGGTCGCAGGCCTTCCAGAATGCCCCGTTCGCGGTCAACCAATGTGCCGAACGACAGGCCCAAGGCCTTGTAATGGGTGACTCTCATGACGTGCTCCTGAGTAGGTCCATGCCGATTCCATGATGATTCAACCCAAGGCTCGACGCGGACGGGGCAGGTCGAGCCGGGTGTTACCGTCACTGCGTTCAGCAGGCTGCAGCCAACGCTTTTTCGAGCATTTGCAAGGCTTCTGCCACTTGCGCCGGCGTGGTCACCAATGGCGCCAGGAAACGCACCACGTTGCGATGCACGCCGCACTTGATCACCAGCAAACCGGCGTGCCGGGCTTCATCGATGACCTTTTGCGCCAGGGCTGCATCGGGGCTGTGAGCGGCATCGTCGGCGACTATTTCGATTGCCTGCATGAAACCCAGGCCACGTACGTCGCCGATTCTTGGGTAACGTTTCTGCAGGACCAGCAAGCCCTCTTGCAGTTGCGCCGCCAGTGCCTCGCCCTGAGCCAGCAGATCCTGCTGTTCAAACAGGTCGAGCACGGCCAGCGCCGCCGCACACGCGACGGCGTTGCCACCATACGTGCCGCCCAGGCCACCCGGCGTCGGCGCATCCATGATCTCGGCGCGACCGACCACGCCAGACAACGGCATACCACCGGCCAGGCTCTTGGCGACGGTCACCAGGTCAGGCTGAATGTCGGCATGCTGAAACCCGAACATGGTGCCGGTACGGCCGAAACCGGCCTGGATTTCGTCGAGGATCAGCACGATGCCGTGCTCGGTGCAGCGAGCCCGCAGGGCCTGCAGAAATTCCTTGGGCGCTGCGAGGAAGCCGCCATCGCCCTGGACCGGCTCGATGATGATTGCGGCGACACGGTCCGGCGCCACGTCGGTGGCGAACAGCTCGTCCAGCTGGGCCAGAGCGTCGTCGCTGCTGATGCCCCGATAAGCGTTGGGGTAGGTGGCGTGATAGATCTCGGCGGGGAAGGGACCGAAGTTCTGTTTATAGGGCTGGCTCATGCCCGTCAGGGTCACGCCGAGCAGGGTACGGCCGTGGAAACCGCCACGAAAGGAAATTACGGCCGTGCGGTTGGTATAGCCACGGGCGATCTTGACCGCGTTTTCGACCGCTTCGGCACCGGAGGTGAACAGCACGCTTTTGTAGTGGGCGTCGCCGCCGACCAGTTTGTTCAGGCGGGCCGCCACCTGAATGTAGTTCTCATAGGCCACCACCTGGAAGCTGGCGTGGGAAATCTCACCGACCTGCCGGCGCACGGCCTCGACCACCTTGGGATGGTTGTGGCCGACATTGAGCACGCCGATGCCACCGACAAAATCCAGGTAGCGCTTGCCATCGACATCCCATAGCTCGGCGCCCTGGGCGCGTGCCGCGACGACCGGGTGAGCGGTGGCGATACCGCGCGGTACGTGTTGTTCGCGCAGGGCCAGCAGGCGTTGGTTCTCAGTCAGTGCAGAATTCATCTCGATCTCCGTGAACGCCGAAGGTGGCGGGTGATGTCATCAGGATAAGGACTGCCCGGAATCACAAGCGCTGAACTTGGGGCATCGGACGCTTTGATCGACTGTTTTGCAGGGGTATGACGAAATATTTCGCTGCGCAGGGCGCCAAGGTGTGTGCTTGCCCGAAAACGACATCGGCCCGTGTCGCAACGGGCCGATGGGTTGTGAATCGGCGCAATCACACCCCAGCGCGAGGTACGACGATGGTGTCTTCCGGGTGCAGGCGCATCATCATGGGCGAACCAATCGGGGGCAGGCTGAGGTTGCCTTCGTGGTGGCTGGGTTGACGCAGGCTGACCGTCGGCCCGCCCTCGAGGTCGACGAACACCTTCAGGCTTTCGCCCTGGAAAACGATGTCGGCCACGCGACCACGCAGACGATTCCATTCCGGTCCCGAACTGTCGTTGTCCAGCAGTAGCTTTTCCGATTGCAGGGCCAGGAAGACATCGCCCGAGGCAGGTACCGGGCGGGTGGTGCGCAGGGGCGTGGCGCCCAGAGAGAGGCCGTTGTTCGAACTGCGTTGCAGCGGCACCAGGGTACTCTCGCCGATGAAACTGGCGACGAAATCGTCGGCCGGGTGATCGTGCAGACGGCGCGGTGTATCGACCTGCACCAACTGGCCGCCGCGCATGATTGCGATGCGGTCACTCATGGTCAGGGCTTCGCGCTGATCGTGGGTCACGTAGATCATGGTGGCGCCCAGGCGCTTGTGCAGGGCGCGCAGCTCGATCTGCATGATTTCGCGCAGTTGCTTGTCCAGGGCCGACAGTGGCTCGTCCATCAGGATCAGCTTGGGTTCGAAGACGATGGCGCGGGCCAGGGCCACGCGCTGGCGCTGCCCGCCAGACAGTGCCGCGATGTTGCGGTCTTCATAGCCGGACAGTTCCACGGTCGCCAGAGCGCTCTTGACCCGGTCGCGGCTTTTGCTGGCGCTTTCGCCACGGGCACGCAACGGAAAGGCCACGTTTTCGCCGACGGTCATGTGCGGGAACAGCGCGTAGTTCTGAAACACCACGCCGATTTCGCGCTTGTGCGGCGGCATCAGCGTGACGTCGCGCTCGCCGAATAAAATGCTGCCGGAGCTGACCCGGATAAAACCACCCAGAATGCTCAGCAAGGTAGTTTTGCCCGAGCCGGACGGGCCCAGCAACGACATGAATTCCCCGGCTTCGACCTTGAGGTCGACGTTGTTCAAAGCCTTGAGGTTGCCGTAGTGCTTGCACACCTTGTTAACGCTGACCGATTCAAAACCTTCAGTGAAATTCATGAAGCGTCGTCCTCTGTAGAACCAGGGATTGCCCAAATAAGCCTGTGGGTTATCTGATCACAGGCGCAGGTCTGATTCGTGCCGTTTTGCAGTGCCGGACCAACAGGATCTGCTGTCCGGCAGCCCTGTTTCGTCTGGCCGATCAGCCCAGGCCGCCGATGTGCCAGGCTTTGACTTCAAGAAACTCGTCCAGGCCATATTTGGACCCTTCGCGGCCGGTGCCCGATTGCTTCATGCCGCCGAAGGGCGCCACTTCCATCGAGATGATCCCGGTGTTCAGCCCGACCATGCCGAACTCCAGGCGCTCACCCACGCGCCAGGCGCGGCGTATGTCCTGGGTGAAGTAATACGCGCCAAGCCCGTAGGGCGTGGCGTTGGCCAGGGTCAGTGCTTCGGCCTCATCCTTGAAGCGGAACAGCGGCGCGACCGGGCCGAAAGTTTCTTCGGTGGCCAGCAGCATGTCGGCGCTGGCATCGCGCAGCACGGTCGGCTGTACATACAGCCCCTCGCCTTGAGGCGCGCCACCGATGGCGATGCTTGCGCCTTTGTCCAGGGCGTCATTGATGTGGCGTGCAACTTTTTCCACGGCAGCGGCATTGATCAGCGGGCCGATGGTGACGCCGCTTTGCAGGCCGTCGCCGACTTTCAGCTCGGCCACGGCCGCACTCAGACGCTCGGCGAAACGGTCGTAAATGCCGTCCTGCACCAGAATGCGGTTGGCGCAGACGCAGGTCTGGCCGGCGTTGCGGAATTTGCTTTGCATGACGCCCGCGATGGCCAGGTCAAGATCGGCGTCGTCGAAGACAATGAACGGCGCATTGCCGCCCAGCTCCAGGCTCAAGCGCTTGATGGTGGCGGCGCATTGGCTCATCAGCACCTGCCCGACGCGGGTGGAACCGGTAAACGACAGCTTGCGTACATCGGGGTTGGCGGTCATTTCGCCGCCGACCCCGGCAGGCAGGCCGGTCAGCACGTTGAACACGCCGGCCGGGATGCCCGCGCGCTCGGCCAGTACCGCCAGCGCGAGGGCAGACAGCGGGGTCATCTCCGACGGCTTGACCAGCACCGTGCAACCGGCCGCCAGTGCGGGGGCGCATTTGCGGGTGATCATGGCGTTCGGGAAGTTCCAGGGGGTGATCGCCGCGACCACGCCGATGGGTTGCTTGAGCACCAGAATGCGCCGGTCCGTTGCAGGCGAAGGGATCGTGTCGCCATAGATGCGCCGGGCTTCCTCGGCAAACCACTTGACGAAACTGGCGCCGTAGGCGATTTCACCACGCGACTCGGTCAGCGGCTTGCCTTGCTCGCAGGTCATGATCAGCGCCAGGTCTTCCTGGTTTTCCATGATCAGGCCAAACCAGACTTCGAGATAGCGCGCGCGTTCGGCGGCGGGCACTTCGCGCCAGGTGGTGAAACGCACTTGCGCAGCCTCGATCGCGCGGCGGGTTTCAGCGGCCTGCAGCGCCGGGACCCGGGCAATCACGCTGCCATCAGCGGGGTTGGTCACCTCGATCGTCGCGCCGTCATCGGCTTCGATCCAGGCGCCGTTGACGTAGGCGCGTTCGACAAGCAGGGAAGGGTCACGCAGTTGGTTTTTCAACATGATCAGGGCCTTGAGGGTGCGAACGATGAGCCCATTGTAAAAAGCCCGGTCCAGTGGCCGATGCCGAGATAAGCCTGCGCACGGGTGATAGATGCTGAATTGCGGCGCGTGACGGCAGGCTGTGCTGGGCTGGAGCCAGCCCCTTGAACGACTTTGCCCGCATGGGCGGGCAAAGGCGTTACGGCGCTAAGGGTTTACTGCTTGTTGCGCCCGGCGATCACCACCAGGATCAGTGAGGCCAGGATCAGGATCGAGCTGATGGCGGCAATGGTCGGATCGATCTCGTCACGCAGCGCGGTGAACATGCGTTTGGTCAGGGTCTGGTTGTCGCCACCGGAAATGAACAGCGCCACCACGGTTTCATCCAGCGAGGTGATGAAGGCAAACAGCGTGGCCGACACCACGCTCGGTTTGATCTGCGGCAGGGTCACGGCCATGAACGCCCGGAAGCGATTCATGCCCAGGCTGCGCGCGACCATTTCCTGCGACATGTCGAAGTTACGCAAGCCGGCCAGCAGCGCGATGATCACGTAGGGCAGCGCGAGCATGATGTGCGCCAGCACCAGCCCGGTCAGCGTGCTGATCAGGCCGACCCGTGCATAGACGAAGAACACACCGGCGGCAATCAGGATGATCGGCACCATCATCGGCAACAGCAGAATGATCTGCAGCGTGCGCACCACCTTCAAGCTTGAGTTGTTGATGGCGTAGGCCGCCGCCATACCGATCGGCAGGCTGATCGCCATGGTGAAAAAGGCCGTGATCAGGCTGACTCGCGCCGCAGACATCCACTCCGTGCTATTGAAGAACGCTTCGTACCAATGGAAGGACCATTGCTTGGGCGGAAATTGCAGAAAGCGTGCTTCGGAAAACGACATCGGCACCACGATCAACACCGGAATGATCAGGTACAGCAGGATCAATGCGACCAGCACGGTGAACAGCACATGGGACAGACGCAGGTGACGCAGGATGGCAAACAGGTTCATTTAGCGAGCTCCCAGAATACGTTCGATGGGAATGAAGCGGTTGATGCCCCAGAAAATCAGGAACACCACGAACAGCAGCACCAGCCCGACCGCACTGGCCGCGCCCCAGGCGTGATACAGCTCAACGTTGCGTTGCACCAGCATCGACACCAGGATGGTGCGACCGCCACCGAGCAGCTCTGGGGTGATAAAGAAGCCCAGGCAGATGACGAAGACCAGGATGGAACCGGCCATGATCCCCGGTGCAGCCATTGGCAAAAACACCCGGCGGAAGGTGTAGAAGGGTTTGGCGCCGAGGCTTTCCGAGGCTTGCATGAGGTCCTGGGGAATCTTTTTCATCACCGAATACAGCGGCAGGACCATGAAGGGCAGCATCACGTGCAAGGTGCCGATCACGGTGCCGGTGGTGTTGTGCATCAGCGTCAGGGGCTGGTCGATGATGCCCAGGTCCATCAGCGTCTGATTGACCAGACCGCGGCGTTGCAACAACACCAGCCAGGCATAGGCCCGTACCAGCACGCTGGTCCAGAACGGCAGGATCACGCAGATCAGAATCAGGTTGGCCCAGAAACCGTGCAGGCGCGAAGCGGCGTAGGCGATGGGGAAGCCCATCAGGATCGACAGGACGGTCACCATGAAGCTGATCTTGAAGGTCAGGGCGAAGGTGTCCCAATAGATGGTTTCCTGGAAAATCCTGATGTAGTTGGCCAGGGAAAAACCTTCCTCGGTCTGTACCGACTGCAAGGCCAGCCAGCACAACGGCATGATCAACAGCACCACCACCATGACCAGCGCGGGGGTGAGCAGCAACAGCATCGAGGTGTGTTCCTTGCGCTCTTCACGCGCCAGCGCGTGTTCGCTGGTCAACGGCGGCTGACGCGGGTTGCTGGAGTCGGGCATGGATTTGGCGAGATAGGCGTTTGACATAGGTGAAGAACTCCCAAGGGTGGGCAGGTACTTAAGGCAAGCGCGAGTGATCTGCACAGGTCACTCTGCGGGACCCTCAGGCCTAATGTACCGGGATGGCAACGAACGAAGCGGGTGGAATTGGCCGGTGCCGAAGTGCTTTATGTCGAATTCGGGGAGGCAGACGGCATGTCCTGCGCCGAGGCGTCTGGCCTGCGGCGCAGCGATAAGCGGCCGTTACTTTTTCTGCACGAAGGCCAGCCAGCGTTCTTCGGCCTTGACGCCTTCTTGCGATGCCCACCATTGCGCCGAGAGCAGGGCCTGGCGCGCGATGTTCTCGGGAGAGGACGGCAGCTTTGCCTCGCGCTCGGCCGGGATCACGCCGGTCTTGAAGGCCTCGGGATTCAGCGGGCCGTAGTCGATGATCATCGGCAGTGCCGCCTGGAGTCTGGCATCGATGGCTTCGTTGACGAACTTCATCGCCGCCACTTTATGCGGGGAACCCTTGAGTACGCACAGTGAGTTGGTTTCGAGCACGCCCTGGTTGTAATCGAAGGCCACTGGCGCGCCGGCGGCCTGCACCGCCGTGATACGGCCGTTCCATGCCTGAATCATGTCCACTTCGCCGTCGCTGATCAGCTGCGCCGACTGCCCGCCGGAGGTCCACCAGGTGGCGATGTCGGGTTTGATCTGTTCAAGCTTCTTGAACGCACGCTCGACGTCCAGCGGGTAGAGCTTGTCCAGCGGCACGCCGTCCGCCAGCAATGCGATTTCCAGGGTCGGGCGCGGCAAGTTGCGCAGCGAGCGCTGGCCCGGATACTTTTTGGTGTCCCAGAAGTCGGCCCAGGTTTTGGGCACGTTGTCGCCTTTGAAGGCGTCCGTGCGATACGCCATGACCGTGGAGTAACTGATGTAGCCGACGCTGTATTCGTCCTTGAGGTTGTCAGGGATCTGCGCGGCATTGGGAATCAGCGCCAGGTCGAGCTTCTCGAACAGACCTTCGGCCTGGCCACGGATGCAATCGCCGGTGGGCAGGTCGACCACGTCCCAGGTGACCTTGCCGCTCTCGACCTGGGTCTTGATGATCGGGTAGGCCTTCGGTGAACTGTCCTGCTTGAGCGTCAGGCCGAGCTTTTTGGCGGCCGGCTCAAGAATCGCCTTGCTCTGTGCCTCCTGATAGGCACCGCCCTGGGAAACGAACGTGATGTCCTCGGCCATGGCCTGGGTAGCGCCACCGATCAACAGGGCCAGGCTCGCGAGTTTGAAAGCTGTGGTGCGCACTATGTTCATGCAAAGACTCCGAATGGTTGGCAGTTTTCTGAGGCGAGCTTTAGGGTGCCTCTAAAAACGTAGGCGAGGCAGTCAGCGCAAGGCAAAAACAGGCGAGGAACGGTCGGAGTCGCGTTCGACTTTACGGGTTGTAAATGAGCATTCTGAGCCTGTTTTTAACGCAGCGATGACAACGCAGGTAGTTTTTAGAGGTGCCCTTTAGGTTTTGTTGTCGGTCGCTCTGTGGGACCATTGAGGTCTAATTTACCGGCTTGTCCATGAACGAAGCGGCTACAAATGCGCGGATGAAAAGCGCTTTATTGCGAAAATGGCAACGGTCACGGTATTTCATGCGTTAGTGCGGGAAGGGCATCGAGCGCGTCCGCCAGCTACGGCATGGCTTCAAACCGCCGCCGTACCATCCGGCTCAACTGCTCACCGACTTGCTCGATCCCCTTGTTCTGCGCCACCACCTGAGCGCCTTCCAGCAACAAGGTCAGCTCTTGCGCCACCAGCTCCGGTTCGCTGACACCTGACTGAACGCACAGCGCCGTCAGCCGGGCAAACTGGCGTTGCTTGTGCGCCTGAATCAGCGCCCGCGCCGGGTGATCGGCTTCCGGCAGTTCGGCCAGGGTGTTGGTGAACGGGCAGCCGCGATAGCCCGCACGCTGCAGGTCTTGTGCGATGAAATCGGCAAAGCCCAGCAGTTGCTGACGCGGCGAGTCGGAGTGCTCGGCAGCCAGTTGATCGAGCACATCGCTGTAGCTTTCGGCCAGCCGCTCCAGCCATTCCAGGATCAGCGAATCCTTGTTTTCGAAATGGCGGTACACGGTCATTTTGGTCGACGCCGCCAGCGCGGCAATGGCGTCGACGCTGACGCGGGTGATGTACGAATACGCCACACACGATGCCACCGGGCTGGCGCAACTGATTCAGGACAAGCAGGTCACTGCGCAGGAGGTGCGTACTGCGGCCTTGCAGGCAATTGCAGCGCTCGACCCACAGATCAATGCGCTGGTCGAAACCTGGGCCGATGAGCCCGCTGCGGGGCCTGGCGTTTTGCAGGGTGTACCGCTGCTGGTCAAGGACCTGGGCATTACGGCCGCCGGACGGCGCAATGAACTGGGCAGCGCGCTGGCGCTGGGTTGCATAGCGCAGGCCGATTCGGAACTGATGAACCGCCTGCGGCTGGCCGGCTTGTTGCCGCTGGGCAGAACCACCACGCCGGAGTTTGCCGCCAGCACCACCACCGAAAGCCGTTTATGCGGACCGACCCGCAACCCATGGGACGTTGAGCGCAGCGCTGGCGGCTCCAGTGGCGGCTCGGCAGCGGCAGTGGCGGCCGGCATGGTGCCCATCGCGCATGCCACCGATGGCGGCGGCTCGATCCGGGTGCCGGCGTCGGTTTGTGGACTGTTCGGTCTTAAACCCAGTCGCGGGCGGCTGCCGATGGGACCGGAGGTCGATGAGGTCTGGAGCGGGCTGGCGGTGCACGGCGTGTTGACGCGCTCGGTGCGTGACAGTGCGCGGTTACTGGATGCCGTACACGGCGCCGCGTGCGGTGATCCTTTTCAGATTGCCGCGCCAGCAACGGCTTTTTTGCAGCAGGCTCAACGCGAGCCGGGGCCGTTACGGATCGCCGTGCAGCGGCGGCCGCTCAATGGCCAGCCGCTGCACCCGGCGGTGGACGCGGCGCTGGGGCAGACCATTGGCCATCTTC